>CAHJWI010000009.1 GCA_903642225.1 Acidobacteriaceae bacterium
CCCACAGGTTGCGCCCTTCTGCTTTTGCCTTGGATGACCTCAGGAAGCGGAGTGGAAACCGAGCGCACGCAAATACAATGTCCAGGCACCCATGGCCGCTGCAGCCACCACTACGGCGCCCAACGCCACCAACCAACCCTTGCGCGTCAGGGTTCGTTTGTTCTTTGCGTTGATCGTGAAGATCTGGCCATCCCCGACGTCGACCGTGACGATCAGGATGGCGAGGTAGAGAAGCACCGGTGGCAGCACCACGCCTTTGGTGTAGTACCGCAGCGCACCTCCGCTGGCCAGCGCCCTGTGCACCGGCTGAACCATGCCGATGTAGGCAACGAACGCTGCAACAGCGGCAATGAGGATGGAAGCGACCGCTCTTTTGCGAGCTGCCGGGTCAGATGGAAGCAGCGTTGTGTTCGAACCTGGCATGGGCGTCTTCGCCTTAGAGGGAGCGGGTGACCAGCGGGTCGGCGGCAAAGATGCCCAGGAATGACGCGCGATACGCGAAAAGCAGAAACCCTTCCAACACGACTACAAGCAGCGCTACAGGAATACCGCTGGGTGCCAGAAACAGGTGGAAGAGCAGGATGTTGACCACGATGGGCGCTAGCAGCGTGAGGCCGAGCGGGACGAAGCGGCCCACCAGCAGTAAAAGGCCGCCGACGATCTGCACCAGGCCGATCACCTTCATGTAGCCGGTGGTGCCGACGGCCTGCATGAACAGGCCTGCGTTGCCGGCCATGGGCTGCATGGGTAGGAAGTGGAGGATGATGTTGCTGCCGAAGACAACGAACGCAAGGCCGAGCAGGATGCGGGTGATGAGAATGGCATATTTCATGGGATTTCCTCCAGGGGGCACGAACGTCCGCCTTCAGGTTCGGCAGCCAGGCTTTAGGATGCAGGAGGAGGCGGCTGGAGGCCAGCGAAATGTTTGAGGAACACACGGCGTTCGCCCAGGCGGTACGCGGTGGTCTGCTTAAGCTGCCACGAGTGACGGAGACCGTGCAATGGGGTGGGCTGCACGTGTTCTGGGTGCTGGAGAAGGCCGTGGGTGGCAAGATCTTCGCGATTTTGAATGTAGAACCGACAGACGACGTTGTGGTGTCGTTTGCTGCGGGCCCGGTACGTGCGCCGCAGCTGCTGGAGGTGGACGGCGTGCGGCCGGCACCGCACCTAGCACGGGCGCACTGGGTATCGCTGACGGACTGGCAGGTGATGACTCGCGCGGAGCTTACAGCGGAGTTGCAGGCGGCGCACGCTTACGTGAGCGGGCGGCTGCCGCCGCGGGTACAGCGACTGCATGATCTGAGCTTGAACGAGTACCGCGAGGTGTTGCGGGAACGACGTGCGGAGGCAAAGCAGCCGTGGCAACGCAAGCAGGTCACGTAAGACGGCCACCGAAGGACAGTCCGGTGGCCGTTTGCTGTTGTCGCTGCAGTCCTTGAAAAGTCAAATGGTTAGAAGGTGAGCCGCAGGCTGAGCTGGGCGTTGCGTGGGCCGGCAGATGGGCCGTAGCTAGTGTTGGCGTCCTGTGTGTTGCTGATGACGCCAAAGGTATTGGAGCTGATGTTGGTGGCGGGGTTGGCCAGATTTACATGGTTGAAGAGGTTTGCATACTGCGCTTCAAAGCGCAGGTTTGCCCTTTCGGTAATGGAAAAGTTCTTACCGAGTGTTCCAGCAAAGGTGACGGTACCTGGGCCGACGAGCTGACCCACAGGGCAGTTGCCAAAGCGGCCTATGTTGTCGAGCGGAGCGGCGAAGGCTGCCGGGTTGAAGTAGGCCGCGCGACTACGGTTTGCAGGGACGGAGCTGACGCCAGTGCAGTCCGGACGCTGCGCCGTGGTGACGCCGCGTACCAGAACACCGGTTCCTGAGGGATCGGTACCGGAGAAGCTGGGCGTGAGAAAGCTGCCGCTCTGCCAGAGCTGGATGCCGGCGATGTTCCAACCGCCGAGGACGAGGTTGGTTGCGTAATTGATGTTGCCGCCAAAGTGCTGGCCGCGGCCGTAGGGCAGGTCGTATTGGAAGGTGCCGACGAAGCGGTTGCGGCGGACGTAGATGACGTTGCCGTAGTCGGAACCTTCGTTGAAACGGTCGAGGATGGTGGCACCGTTTTCTGCCGTGAGCGAGGTGGGCACCGCGCCGAGGGCGTTGGACACGTCGTGCGCGAAGGTGTAGTTGGCGTCGAGCGTAAGGCCTTTGACGTAGCGTCGTTCCGCCTCAATGGTAAGCGCCTGGTACTTGGCGCTGGGCCCGTTGGAGCGTGTAAGGACGGCGTTGAAGTTGTTGAATGGCAGGCCGTTCTTGGCCACGTAAGCGGAGTAGCCGAGGGTGTTGGCCGGGATCTGATTCAGGTCCGGGCTCTGGATGAGCTGTGTGGTGTGCGAGCCCGTGTAGCTGGCGCGCACGACCGTGGAGAAGCCGACGTTCTGCTCGACCGACGCGTTCCACTGAATCTGCCGTGGGTCTTTCAGGTCAATCTGGTTGGCACGGCGGTAGTCCGGCTTGCCTGCCTGGCCGGCTCCGGCGCCGGTGGGAAACACGTTGGGGAACTGCAGGATCTGGGTGGCGGAATCCTGAAAGATGAGGTAGTTGCTACTGGCAACGCCGGCAAGTGAATACAGGACGGAGCCGAGGACGGGGACGGTATACGCGCCTACGCCGGCATGCACCACCGTTTTTTGCTGGTGCGTGGGAAACGGCAGCCAGGTGAAGCCGAAGCGCGGATCGACGTCGCCGTAGTACGTATGGCGCAGTGTGTCAGGCAGGCCTGCGGTCTGGTTGGTGACGATGGGTGTGTTGCCGATGGATTGTGCGAAGACGGGCAGCACCTGGTTGAGACCTGCCTGACCCTGCACGATTACGCGGCCGCCGGGGTAGTTGGGATCGAAGTTGGCGAGCTGTTTGGTTTCGTCGTTAAAGGGCGAGTGGATCTCGTAACGCAGGCCGTAATCAAGGGTGAAGCTGGGCGACAACTTCCAGGAGTCCTGCGCGTAGAAGCCGAGGAAGTGCGAGTACGGCAGGACGTCGGGTCCGTCGATGGAGTAGTCGGTTGCCACAGGAAAGCCGACGATGAAGTCTGCCAGCGAGCTTGCGCCACCGGTTTTCAGGCCGGCGAAGGAGCCGTTGGTCACCTGGCCGGACAGGTAGTAGTCGCCGTATTGGTCGCCAGCGGTGAAGTTGAGGAAATCGCGGAAGCCATAGTGCTGGTAGTCAAAGCCGAACTTGAGTGCGTGGCGGCCAAAGGCATAGGTCAGCTGGTCGCTGATGTTCCAGGTAAGGTTTTTGGTGATGTGGGGACGGCCGTCGCCGTTGTTGGTGGGGATGCTGCCGTCGGAGAAGTTGAGCGCTGGAACACCGCCGCTGGGTGGCGCCGCGGGAGTGCCTGTGATGCTGGCATTTTGCAGGATGGTGCTGCCCTGCGCTGCCAGGGGATAGCCGATGTTGAAGTCTGCGACGGAGTAGCCGCCACGAAGCTCGTTGACGACCGACGGCAGAATCGTCCAGCTGTAGCTGGCGACAAGGTTGCGCAGACGCTGGCGGCTGTAGTAGGTGCCATTGGTGGGCACGTAGCTGGTGGAGCCATCTGTGCCGGTCTGCTGCAGGTTTTTGGCACCGAAGCGGGCCCAGACGCGGTGGCGGTCGGTCAGGTTCTCGTCAATACGGATGTCGCCGTTGTTGAGGGTGTAGTTGCCGGGAAAGTTCGCGTTGTAGTTAATAACGGCGCCGGGGGTGTTTTCTGCCGGGTACAGCGCATTGACCAGCGACAGAGCCGATGCATTCACCGGAACCTGGTTGTTAACGAAGAGCACTGTGGAGAACGGCCGGTAGAGCTGGTATTTGGTGTTGCTGCACAGGCCGCCGGCAAAGGTGCCGCCGTTGCCGGTGCAGAGCGCGCTAAAGTCGCCGCTGCGCTGGGCGGCGGTGGGGACGGCAATGGAAATCGAACCATCTTCCGGCCTGCGGGTGCCTTCGTAGTCGCCGAAGAAAAACGTCTTTCCTCTGGAGTTATAGAGGTGCGGCACGGAGAGCGGGCCGCCGATGAAGGCACCAAAGTCGTTGGCGTTGCGGCGGGGGTTGCTGCGCGTGAAAGGGTTGCTGGCGTTGAGTGCCTTGTTTGCGAAGAACTCGTAGATGCCACCGTGGAATTTGTTGGTGCCGGACTTGGTGGTGACGGTGATGTCAGACGGCTGGCCGAATTCTGCGGAGTTGTTGGCGGAGTTGACCTTGAATTCGCCGATGGCTTCGACCGAGGGAAAGAGATTGGCGCTGGGACCGTTGAAGCGAGCGTTCACCGTGCTGACGCCGTCGATGGAATAGCTGGTGCTGTAGGGGAATCCGCCGGCAACGGAGATGTTGCCGCTGGGATCGGTCTGCACGCCGGGTGTAAGCGTGCTGACGTACAGCGGCGAGGTGTTGTCGCTGGCGCGGAAGTTGAGTGCGAGCGTGTTGATGTCGTTGGAGGAGAGCGAGTGCGAGACGGTGGCGACGTCGCTGGTGAGCGCGGCGGTGCTGACGTCGATTTCAGTAGCGACACTGCCGGCGCTCAGGCGAGCGTCGAGCTTGAGCACCTGGCGTGCAAGGATGACCTGGTGTGGAAGGGTCTGGTCGCCAAAGCCGGCGGCGCTGGTGGTGAAGGTATAGGTGCCGGCGTTGAGGTCGAAGACACGGTAGTCGCCGCTGGCGCCGGTTTGGACGGTTTCCTGATTGCCTGTGCCCTCGTTCAGAATGGTGACGGTGGCGTTGGGAATGGCTGCGCCGGAGTTGTCGAGGACGACACCCTGAACGGTGGCGAAGGTAGACTGCGCCGTTGCGGTGACGGCTATGGTGGCTGGAATGAGTATGCATGCGCTGAACGCAAGCGCGCGGCCGGCCTGGGAGAAAGGATAACGAGAAGGCATGGCATGACGGTACGGCAGATGTTGTGAAGCGGCGGTGAACGTGCATTGAATGATTGCTACACGCTGCTGATGGCCGACACAGGGCACCATTCTTCTGTCAGGAAGGTCGCGTTGCCGCAGGCCGCGCCGGAGATTGCTGTACGAGTTGCGGGTAGCATGGAAGGTATGGAATCGTGCCCGGCGAAGTTACAGGGTGTCCAGCTCTCGTTGGCTGGTCGCACAGCGCTCATTACGGGTGGATCGCGCGGCATTGGTGCGGCAACGGTGCAGCTGTTTCGGCAGGCGGGCGCGAAGGTGGCGTTCAGCTATCGTGCGGCGCAGCAGCAGGCTGAGGCGCTGGTGGAAGAGTGCGGTGGAGCTGCCGTGTGCCATGCGCTGCGGCAGGAGCTGCAGACGGCTGAGGATGGGCAGGCGCTGGTGGATGCTGCAGTTGCGACGATGGGCCGGGTGGATTGCCTCGTGGTGAACCATGGCATTTGGCCGCCACAGGATGTGCCAGTGAGCACCATGTCGGATGCGCAGTGGCGGAACACCATGGGCATCAATCTGGACAGCGCTTTTGGCCTGGTGCGCGCGGCAGTGGCGCACATGCAGGGGAGCGAGACGTTGCCGCGGGGCCACATCGTGCTGGTCAGTTCCACGGCAGGGCAGCGTGGCGAGGCCTTCCATGCCGACTACGCCGCCAGCAAGGGCGCGCTCATCAGCATGACCAAGGGGCTTTCCACGGAATTAGCACCACGCGGCATCTACGTGAATTGCGTGGCGCCGGGGTGGGTGGAGACCGACATGAGCCGTGACGCCCTGAGCGACCCGTCGGCGTCCAAGAGAATATTCGGCACGATTCCGGTTGGGCGGGTTGGCACGCCGGAAGAGATTGCAGCGCCCATCCTGTTTTTGTGTACGCCGTGGGCGGGGTTTGTCTGTGGTGAGATCTTGAATGTAAATGGTGGCGCTGTGCTCGTCGGTTAGCACCATGTGGGGAGTTGCCTTGCTCAGGTTGGGTTGTAGTTTGCTGGTGGTAGTGATGCTGGGCGGTGTTGGGAGTGGTGTGGCGCAGGGGAACAACCCGCCCAACCCGTCAAAAAAGACGCAGAAGACCAAAGGCCCGACGGTGGATCAGCTGCCGCCGCCAAAGCCGGACGTGTTGCCGGAGAACGAGCGCATTGTCGTAAAGCAGACGTCGACCGATGGCACCGGTGAGGCGCATGCACGGCAGATGCTGCAGCAGATGGCTGACGCCATCGGGGGACCGCGGCGCATGTCACGGCAGGATTACCGGCTGGAGGGCCGGACGGCAACCTTCTTCAAGAACGAGGCGACGGGTTCGACGGAGTACGTGCTGTATCACCATCCACTGGCTGGCAGCACGTACGAGGATCGAGTGGAGCTGACGAAGAAGCGCTCGGTCGTGCAAATCTGGACGCCGACCGAAGGCTACGAGCTGACCTACAAGGGCCGAACGGAGCTGCCGAAGGTGGACCGGGAGGCGTATTTTCGCCGAACTCAGTACTCGCTGGATGCGCTGCTGACAACGTGGGTAGCAGACCCGGATGCGCTGATCATCGACAATGGCCAGAGCCTGGTGGCGCGGCGGCAGGCAGAGTCGGTGACGATCATTAACAAAAACAACGAGAGCGTTACGATCGACATTGAGGCGGAGACGAAGCTGCCGATTCGGCGCTCGTTCAAGTTTCGCAATGCCACTTATAAAGACTTCGACGAAGACGTGGAGGAGTACAGCGATTGGCACACGGAGAGTGGGATTCCGGTGCCGTTTGCCACCACGCGATACTTCAACGGCGACATGGCGTCGCAACGGTTTGTGACGAAGATTGAGTTCAAGCCGGTAGATATGTCACTGTTTGCGGCAGACGCGAAGATCGGCAAACACAAGTAGCACGTTTGGCAAAGACAAGTGCAAGATAGGCAAAGACAAGTGCAAGATAGGCAAAACATAGGTGGCAAGTGGGCGCGGTCAGGAACGTTGTGCGAGCACCACTGGTGAGAGCTGCATCTTTTGTGAATAAAGTTGTGGCAAGGCAGGAGTTTAGAGGTATGGCCCGTTTGTTCTCATCCCGTGTCTCAACACTGACCGTGGCGTGTATCGCAACGTACGCTGCGGCAGGCACCGTGGCGTTCCTTTGCTGCACAGCCCTGGTCGCCGCGGCAGCGGGGCAAACGAAAGAGGTGCTCGCACAGCAAGACGGAGCCGCACCCCTGGCAACGGACCGCATGCTGACGATGCCTGCAGCTAGCCTGTCGCCCGAGCAGATTACGCAAATGCAGCAGAGGCTGTTGGACTGGCCGCAGCTGGCGCGGTATCGCGATGACAATGCATCGCTGTTACCACCCGGGCCGGGACGCGTTGTGTTCTTCGGCGACAGCATCACCGACGCCTGGGGAAAAGACGGGAACCCGCCGTTCTTTCCAGGCAAGCCGTACATCAACCGCGGCATCGGCGGCCAGACCACGCCGCAGATGTTGATTCGCTTTCAGCAGGACGTTGTGGCGCTGAAGCCTGCGGCGGTGCTGATTCTTGCCGGCACCAACGACATCGCGGGCAACACGGGCCTGTCCACGTTGGGTATGACGGAAGAGAACCTGCGCTCGATGGTCGCCGTCGCGAAGGCAAATGGCATACGGGTTATCCTTGCCAGCGTGCTGCCGACCAGCGACTACCCATGGCGCAGAGGCTTGCACCCGCAGCAAAAGGTTCGGGACCTGAATGTGTGGATGGAGAGCTATGCGGCGCAGACCGGCAGCGTGTACCTGGACTACTACACGGCCCTGACAGACAAGGACGGTGGCATGAAGACCGGCACCAGCAAGGACGGCGTGCACCCGACGGCTGCGGGGTACGCCATTATGGGGCCGCTTGCGCAGGCTGCGATCGACCGGGCATTGACGCACTAGAGCAGTCGTGTGGTGAGCAGCGGAACGGAGTGGGCGAAGTATGTATCCAGGCTTGAGCATGGGTTGCCAGCTTCCTGGCCGAACCTGCGCGGGTTCCACCCGCACCGCAGCCACCTGCTAGCGTAGACATTATGCTCCGCGGCATCAGTACCCACGTTTTTCTGCAACAACGTCTGCACGCCGGCCTGCTCGACGCCATGGTTGCCGGCGGCGCACAGACGATTGAGATCTTTGCGGCGCGCCATCACTTGGACTACACCGATCGCGCAGAGGTCAAGGAGATTGCAAAATGGTTCCGCAGCAACGACTGCCGCGCAACCCTTCACCAGCCCCTGTATGACGGCGTGCAGGCACCAGCACAGTGGAGCAAGCATGTACCGGTGACGCTCAACCTGATCGCAGCGGAGAAAGGCCGTCGCATTGAGGCGATGGACGAGACCAAGCGTGCGCTGGAGATCGCCGAGCAGATCGACATTGACAGCATCGTTTTGCACCTGGGCACACGCGACGATGAGTGGGGCGAGCGCACGCTTGACCTGGCGATGACGGCGATCGAGCACATCAAGGCGTTTGCACATCCATTGGGCGTGAAGACGCTGATTGAGACACTGCCAAGTCCGGTCACCATGCCGGAGCATCTGCTGGACATCCTGCGCATCGGGCACCTGGACACGGTTGGCGTGTGCCTGGACGTGGGCCACATGAACCTGCCGGGCATGCCGCCAGTGGCTGAGGCGTTCGCGCTGCTGGGCAAGAAAATCAAGGAGGTGCACCTGCACGACAATGCCGGGGAGCGCGATGAACACTGCTGGCCGGGTGAGGGCACAGTGAACTGGGACGCCGTGCGTGAGGGCATGGCGACGCTGCGGGTGGATGTGAAGGGTGTGCTGGAGATCGGGTTTTTGCCGGAGACGGATGCGAAGTCGGTGAGCGCACGGTCGGCAAAGACGTTTGGCATGCTGGAGGCTGTACCGGCGGCCTGACGAGGAAGCCAGCGCGCAAAACCGATACACTGGACAGGTATGTCCACCGCTTCTGAAGCTTCGCTTGCTCCGCTCTCCTCTATCGCAACCATTGGCCAGCATGAAGGTGAAACCGTGCGTGTGCGCGGTTGGCTGTATAACCTGCGTGCCAGCGGAAAGCTCTTGTTCCCGATCGTGCGGGATGGCAGCGGGACGATTCAGGGCATTGTGCCGAAGGCGGCGGTGAGCGAAGAGGTTTTCGAGACGCTGAAGAATCTGACGTTGGAGAGCAGTCTGACGATCACCGGCACCGTGCGCGCGGACAGCCGTGCGCCAAGTGGGTTCGAGTTGGACGTGGCGGATGTGAGCGTGACTCAGCGCGTGCCGGACGACCAGCCGTTCCCGATCACGCTGAAGGAGCATGGCACCGACTTTCTGATGGAGCGGCGGCACCTGTGGATGCGGACGCCGCGGCAGAGTGCGATTCTGCGGGTGCGCGCAACGATTATGCGGGCGGCGCAGGAGTATTTCGACACCAATGATTTTGTGCGGACCGATCCGCCGATCCTGACGCCGGCAGCGTGCGAGGGAACAAGCGAACTGTTCGAGATGAAGTACTTCGACGAGGGCAATGCGTACCTGACGCAGAGCGGCCAGCTCTATATCGAGGCGACGGCGCTGGCGCTGGGCAAGGTCTACAGTTTTGGGCCCACATTCCGCGCGGAAAAGAGCAAGACGCGGCGGCACCTGACCGAGTTCTGGATGATTGAGCCGGAGGTGGCGTACGCGGACCTGGGCGATTTGATGGTGCTGGCGGAGGAGTTCCTGTCGCACATCGTGCAGACGGTACTGGCAAAGCATCGTGCGGACCTGAAGACGATCACCGGTGGTGACGAGAAGGCAGCGAAGCTGGAGAAGATTCAGGCACCGTTTCCGCGCGTTAGCTACGACGAGGCGCACGCGATGCTGGAGGAGGCGTTCAGCAAGGGGCTGGTGGAGAACCGGCACACGTATGGCGACGACTTTGGGTCACCGGATGAGACCTATATTTCGAACCAGTTCGACCGGCCGGTGATGGTGCACCGGTATCCTGCGGCGGTGAAGGCGTTTTACATGCAGCCGGACCCGGCGGACGCGTCCAAGGCGCTGTGCGTGGATGTGCTGGCGCCGGAGGGTTACGGCGAGATCATCGGCGGGTCGCAGCGGGTGGACAGCTACGACCTGCTGAAGCAGCGCATCCTGGACCACGGCTTACCGCTCGAATCGTTTGAGTGGTATTTGGACCTGAGGCGGTATGGCAGCGTGCCGCACAGCGGGTTTGGTATGGGGATCGAGCGGGTGGTGGCCTGGGTGTGCGGGCTGGAGCATGTGCGCGAGACGATTCCGTTTGCGCGGACGCTGAACCGGATCTATCCGTAGTGTGCTGCTGGTTGGCATTGGGCTGAGTGCGTTTGCATTCAGCCTTTTCATTCTGAAAGCGACCTCAGGCGTGGACTAACGGCGGATGTTGAGAGGTCACATCGAACGATCGTTCAAGTGCGACGCCGGCCTGGGCGAGGGTGGCTTCGCCAAAGAGCTGGCCGATGAGGCAAATGCCGTGCGGCGCACGTCGAGGCGGGCTGAACTTCGGGAGCGGGTGGGCAGGGTCGGGCACCCAGTCGCTGCGAGCTTCCGAGACTTCGACGAAGCCCGCCGGAAAGGTGAGCGCGGGATGGCCGGTGAAGTTGGTGATGACCATGGCTTCGTCGCGCAGGGTCGGCACAAGCAGCAGGTCCACGGTGGACATGAGGCGGGCGAACTCGACGGCGACACGGCGGCGCAGGCGGTCTGCCTGGACGAGGTCGACGGCAGAGAGAAAGCGAGCCTGGCGAAAGCTGTTGGGCCAGGCGTCGGGGGTTTGCACCTTGAGTTCACGGTCTTTGTGGGTCAGGGTCAATTCTTCGAAGGCTGCCGCGGCTTCGGCGAAGAGGATAATGTTGAGCGAGTCGTAGGGCCAGTTGGGGAGCGAGACGGGCACGAGCGTCATGCCGAGTTGCTCGATGAACTTGAGGGCGAAGCGATCGACGGAAGTGGCTGGGGCCTCGTTCATCCATGCGGGGATGTAGCCGGTGCGAAGGCCTTTCACAGGCGTGGAAACGTCGAAGGCTAGCGGCGCGTTGACACTGGCGAGGTCGCCGGGGTCGGCACCCTGGATGGCGGCGAGGACGATGACTGTGTCTTCCACGCTGCGCGCCATGGGGCCGAGCTTGTCGCAGGTCCAGCTCAGGGTCATGGCGCCGGTGCGGGGCACGCGGCCAAAGGTGGGGCGCAGGCCGGTGACGCCGCAGCGCATGGATGGGCTAAGGATGGAGCCCTGCGTCTCCGAGCCGAGGGCGAAGGCGACGAGGCCGGCGGAGACCGCGGAACCCGGGCCGGCACTGGAACCGGAGGAGCCTTCTTCGAGAATCCAGGGATTGCGTGTCTGGCCGCCGAACCAGATGTCGTTGAGCGCGAGTGCACCGAGGGAGAGCTTGGCGACGAGGACAGCGCCTGCTTCATTGAGCCTGCGGATGACGGCGCCGTCCTCTGTTGGAAGGCGGTTGCGGAAGGGTTCTGCGCCCCATGTGGTGGGAATGCCGGCGGTATCGAGCAAGTCTTTTGCGCCGTACGGGATGCCGTGCAGCGGGCCGCGGTAGTGACCGGCAGCGATCTCTGCATCGGCGGCGCGGGCCTGGGTGAGGGCGTGCTGTTCGGTGAGGGTGATGACGCATTGGAGCTGCGGATCGTAGCGCTTGAGGCGGGCGATATAGATGCGTGTGAGGCGTTCGCTGGTGAGCTGGCGGGTTTGGAGCCAGTGGGCGAGGTAGGTGACGGGAGCGAAGGCGATAGCAGCGTCGTTGGTGGGTAGCGGGGCAGTGACGGTGGTGAAGATGGGAGCAGACTCGGCGATGTCGGCCTTGGTGAAGGGGTCGGGATTGTGGGCGAGTGACGGGTTCCAGATCGTGGCGGGGGCGTCGGCGTCGGTGAGCGCAAGGGTGCGTGGGCCGGTGCGGCGCTCCAGCAAGGCAGCCATGCTGTTGCGCCAGCTGCCGGCGGCCTGGGCCTGTTCGGCGGGTGACATGGAGGTCTGAGTCAGGTGCTCGGCTTCTGCGAAGGTGGCCGAGGTGACGACGGGCCCAGCAGCGGGTGCCGTGCCGAAGACGGGCGGGACGCCGGGGTTGGGCGTCTGAGAGGTTTGCGCGGCGGTGGCAGCGGCGGCGAGGGCCATGGAGCCGGCAGTGAGGAAGGTGCGGCGGGTGGGTGGGGAGACCGGCATGGTGGAGACCTCGGACTGCGATGGGGGTGGCCTATTTTCGCAGATTGCGTGAGTGCCGATGGAGGTACACGTACGCGTGGCGGGTGGCCGAAGCGGCTATGCTCGGCAGGTAAGCCGGTTTGCCGGTTGTGGACGGACGTAATGGTAAAGAAGTTGCGCGTGGGTGTGTTGTTTGGGGGGCGTTCGGGGGAGCATGAAGTTTCGCTGCAGAGCGCTTTGTCGATCTTGAAGGTGATGGACCGCAAGAAGTACGACGTGGTGCCAATAGGCATCGCGAAGAGCGGCAAGTGGTTGGCTGGGGATGAGGCGCAGGCGCTGCTGGAAGGCAGTTATGCGAAAGCGTTGCCGGCAAAGGGTAAGCGGCTGGGCGCAGCAGAGACTGCGATCACACCCGCGCTGGATACAGGCAAACTGGACGTCGTCTTTCCGGTGCTGCATGGGACGTTTGGCGAGGATGGAACGATCCAGGGCCTGCTGGAGCTGGCGGACGTGGCGTACGTGGGCAGCGGCGTGCTGGGCAGTGCGGTGGGCATGGACAAGGCGGCGATGAAGACCATGTTTGCCGCGGCGGGGCTGCCGCAGGTGAGATATGTGACGGTGCTGCGCGGGGAATGGACGGCGAGCCCGCGCAAGGTGACGGCGCGGGTGGAAGCGGCGCTGAAGTACCCGCTGTTTGTGAAGCCGGCGAACCTGGGATCGAGCGTTGGGATCAGCAAGGTGCGCAAGCGCGCGGAGCTGGCAGCGGCGATGAACGAGGCTGCGCAGTTCGACCGCAAGCTGGTGATTGAAGAGGGTGTGGGCGGCGCGGGTGGGACTGCGGGCAAGGCACGGGAGTTGGAGATTGCGGTGCTTGGCAATGACGGCGCTGAGGCCAGCGTTGTGGGCGAAATCGTGCCGGATCGGGAGTTCTACGACTATGCGTCGAAGTATGACGCGACGAGTACGAGTGAGCCGCAGATTCCGGCGAAGCTCTCGCGGGCCGAGGTGAAGACCATGCGGGAGATGGCTGTGCGCGCTTTCCAGGCGTGCGATTGTGCGGGGCTGGCGCGGGTGGATTTCCTGATGGAGGCCGCGGGCGCGGAGCCTTCGCGCATTTTTCTGAACGAGGTGAATACGATGCCTGGTTTCACGTCGATCAGCATGTATCCGAAGCTTTGGGAAGCGAGCGGCGTTGGGTATGCGGAGTTGATCGATCGGCTGCTTGTGCTGGCGATCCAACGGCATGCGGAGAAGAAGCTGACGAAGTTTTCAGTCTGACTCCCCCTCTCCTCGGGTAGGGATAGGTCACGTGGAAAGCAGGTTGAGGAGGCCGGGTTCGTCGAGGACGGGGACGTTGAGCTGCTGGGCTTTCTCAAGCTTGCTGCCGGCTTCGTCGCCGGCGACGACGTAGCTTGTTTTTTTACTGACAGTTCCGCTGACTTTGCCGCCAGCGGATTCGATGCGCTGCTTCGCTTCGTCGCGGGTAAGGGTGGGCAGGGTGCCGGTGAGGACGAAGGTGAGGCCGGCGAATGCGGTGCCGACGATCTTTTTCTCGGCGGTGAACTGCAGGCCGCATTTTCGGAGGTCTTCGACCAGGACGCGGTTCTTGGCGATGGCAAAGAATTCGTGGATGGTGGAGGCGACGATGGGGCCGATGCCTTCTGCTTTCAGCAATTCTTCCTGGCTGGCGGTCATGATGCTGTCGAGGGAGCCGAAGGTGTTGGCGAGGTCCTGGGCTGTGCGGTCGCCGACGTGGCGGATGCCGAGGCCGAGGAGGACGCGGTAGAGGGGAGCGCGGCGGCTGCGGTCGATCTCCGCGAGGAGGGACTGGGCGGTTTTGCTGCCTACACGGTCGAGGGCGACGAGGTCGGACTCGGTGAGGCGGTACAGGTCGGCGACGGTGTGGACGAGGGCGCGGCGGGTGGGTTCGGCAGCAGTTTGTTCATCCTTCGACTCGGCCGGATCAACATTCACCACAGCGTCCGCGTCAGACTCGATGTCGGCGAGGGAGGTGGGTGCGTTGAGGGGGTGGCCCATGAGCTGGGAGACCATGGATTCGCCAAGGCCCTCGATGTTCATGACGCCGCGGGAGGCGTAGTGGAGCAGCTCTTCCGAGAGGCGGGCGGGGCAGCTTGCGTTGACGCAGCGGAAGTCGATCTCCTCTTCGGCGCGGACGACCAATTCCCTGCACCGGGGGCAGCGTGAGGGGAAGACGATGGGCTGGGTGCCTCGGGGGTGGGCCGCGTCTTCGACGACCTCGGTGATTTTGGGAATGACGTCGCCGCCGCGTTCTACGGCCACGAAATCGCCGATGCGCACGCCGAGGCGGGCGATTTCGTCCGGGTTGTGAAGGGTGGCGCGGGCGACGGTGATGCCGCCAATGGGGATGGGTGCGAGCGCGGCGACGGGTGTGAGCTTGCCGGTGCGGCCGACCTGGAAGAGGACGTCGAGCAGCTGCGTGACGGCGCCGCGCGCCGGGAACTTATAGGCGATGGCCCAGCGCGGGGCCTTGCCGGTGAAACCGAGGCGGCGCTGCTGAGTAGTCGAATTGACCTTGATAACAATGCCGTCGATCTCGTAGCCGAGCTTGTCGCGCTCTGGTTCAGCTTCGGCGATAAAGGCGAGGACTTCGTCGATGGTGGATACGGTGCGGGTGCTGGGATTGGCGCGGAAACCTGCGGCCTTGAGGGCGTCGAGGGCAGCTGATTGCTCGGGCAGAAGGAAGTCCGGACCTGCTGCTGCGGCGCTGTTGCCTGCTGCGGCGCTGTTCAGGAGAAAGTAGGCGTAGAAGTCGAGGCGGCGCTGGGCGACGATGGACGGTTCGACGGTGCGGATGGTGCCGGCGGCGGCGTTGCGTGGGTTGGCGGCGGGGGCGATGCCGGCGCGTTCACGCTCTTCGTTGAGCTTGAGAAAGGCTGATTGCGGCATGACGCATTCACCGCGGACCTCAAAGGTTTGGGGTAGACCGGCTTGCTCCAGTTTTGCGGCAGAGATGACGAGGGGAATCGATTTGATAGTGCGAACGTTGGATGTGACGTCTTCGCCGGTGGTGCCGTCCCCGCGCGTCAGGCCGTAAAGCAGGCGGGTGCCGCCGTGCTGGGCGGGGCCGTAGTGCAGGGCGAGGGACAGGCCGTCGAGTTTGTATTCGCAGACGTATTGGAGAGTGTCGCTGGAGTGTAGGGAGGACTGGACGCGGTCGGCCCAGGCGCGAAGTTCAGCTTCGTTGTAGGCGTTGTCGAGCGAGAGCATAGGTCGCGAGTGGGCGACCTTGCTGAAGCCGTCTTTTGGTTTGCCGCCGACGCGCTGTGTGGGGCTGTCGGGCGTGACAAGGTCGGGGTGTTTGGCTTCGAGGGCCTGGAGCTGGTGGATAAGCTTGTCGTACTGAGCGTCGGTGAGGACGGGTTGGTCCAGCACGTAGTAGAGGTGCTCATGATGTTCGATGTCATGACGGAGCTCGGCGATTTGCAGCGGGGCGGACTGTGCGGTGTTGCTCATTGCTTCGCAGTGTAGTTGCTTCGCAGTGTAGTTGGTCGAGGCCGCGTGGGGTTAGTGACTGACGGCCGAGCGGAGGTACTGAATCGCGTGGTGTGGAAGTGCTGACGGACTTCAAGGTGCGGCCCGCGATGCAATCACACCTGGATGCCTGACGCAATGACCCAAAAGGCGGGTGACGGTATGACCTGAAAGCAGCCACGAGGTCCACCAAAGATGACTCGTCTGTTTCGAGTTTCGAGCCGATAGTCGACGTATGACTTTCTTTGTGATTCTTTGTATCTGGACGCTTGCTGGACTTCCCCTTGGTATGTTGGTTGGCTCGATGATGGCGCGTGCGAACGGTGAGCACGCGCAGACCAGAGAGAGGCCTGTCGGGTCGGAATTTTCGATGTTCGTGGTTTCAGGGCGCACCGCTTAAGACGCCGGGCCAAGTGCGGCTGGTGCACGGAATCGCATCAAGCGGCCACGGATGCGGCGCTGTATGCTGGCAGCGATGGAACCGCTGACGCATATGTTGACGGGCGCGTGTCTTTCACGTGCTATGGGCTTTCCGAAACGCGCGCGGTATTCGACGTTGGCGTGCGTGATTGCGGCGGAGCTGCCGGATGCGGACTACGTGTATCGGCTGGGCGGACCGGTGACGTACTTTGAGCATCACCGCGGCTGGACGCACGCGTTGTGGTCGCTGCCTCTGCAGGCCGCGTTTGTGGTCTTGCTGATGTTTGGCTGGAGGTATGCGCGGCGGGCCTGGAAGAGCAGGCGGCGACGCGGCCGGCAGGAGGCACCGTGGCGGCCGTGGCTGCTGGGCTGCATGGCACTGGTGGCCTTGCTGAGCCATCTGTTGCTGGACTGGACCAACAACTACGGGGTACGGCCGTTCGCGCCGTTCAACCCACGCTGGTATGCAGGGGATCTAGTGTTCATTGTGGAGCCCGTGCTGCTTCTGGTGCTCTCGCTGGCGCTGGTGCTGCCGCTCGTGTTCAGCCTGGCGGATAGCGAGATGGGTGTGCGGCGTTCGCGGTTTCGCGGGCAGGGGCTGGCAGCAGCGGCTTTGGCGGTAATGGTGGGACTCTGGCTGTGGCGCTACGACTTGCATGGGTCAGCGGTGCATGTTGGCGACGAGCAGCAGCTGGCGGGGGGGTGCGGTGATGCGGGTGTCGCAGGGTCCGTACCCGGTAAACCCATACCGATGGCACAGTGTGGTTGAGACGCCAAACAACTTCACGACCGGGACGACCGACACGCGGCTGGGAGTGATGGAGCTGGACCAGGTGGCCGTGGCCAAGCCGGCGACGACATTGGAGACACTTGCGGCGAAGCACAGCCTGCTGGGGCGGGTGTACCTGGACTGGTCGAAATACCCCGTAGTGGAGGATTTGGGGCCGGCAAGCGAGCTTTATCCGGGGATGGACCTATCACCGCAGGAGCGGGCGGCGCATGTGGTGCGGTTCCGGGATTTGCGGTTCGACTATAACGTCTGGGGCTTTTCAGGGCGCGGGAGCAGGGCGCTGAGCGGCGAGGCTTGGGTGGATGGTGACCGGCAGGTGATTCGGCAGAGCTTTGGCGGTGTGGTGCAACGTTAGCCAGGCGACAGTGTGGAACAATAGGGCATGGCTGGTTTCGTAGTTTTGCTGCTGGCGGTGTTGAGCCGTCTTGTACCGCACATGCTGGGCGTAAGCGCCTGGGGAGTGACGGCAATGGGTGGCGGGCTGCTGTTTTTCGGCTCGCGGCTGCGGAAGAGTGAGCGTTGGATGGCGGTGTTGGCGCTGCCGCTGATTGCAGAGATGGACTGGTTTCTGACAACGCGGGTGTACGGATTTCCGTTCCAAGTGGCGGGGCATGTTGCGCCGTGGGCCTGGTACGTGGCGGTGTGTCTGCTGGGCTCTGCGCTGCTAAGCAGGCGGCGGACGGTGGGGCGCGTGGCAGGTGCGGCGCTGGTGTCGTCGACCGGGTTCTTCCTGCTGAGCAACGGCATGGTGTGGCTGAGCGGGACGATGTATCCGAAGACGGCGCAGGGGCTGCTGGCGTGCTACGCGGCGGGGCTGCCGTTTTACCGGAATGACGCGCTGAGTACGCTGGTGGTGTGCGGTTTGGCGTTCGGTTTGCCGGCGCTGGCACGGCAAATGGTGGAAGGCAGAGCGGGCTCGGGCGAGCTGGTCTAGAGGGGCTACTCTTCCACGATGGAGGGGTGGATCTCTGGATCTGTGGTGGCCTCTTCGATGGGGAGCAGGGTTCCGCGGCGGCGGTCGAAAACTTTGCGCACGACCCAGATCAGCAGGACAACGACTAGCAGGCCGAGCACGAGTAGAACGGTTCGGGCGTGGGTGCGGAAGGCGTTCTGCAGCATGCCGGCGGCGGCAGTGCCGTACTTGAGCGCAAAAAGGGCGACCATTAGAAACTGAATGAATTTGCCGGCAAAAAGCGCGAGCAGGAAACTGCGGACCCGCATTTCAAAGACGCCAGCGCAGAATTCAAACAGCTTGAGCGGGACGGGTGGCGGGCTCATGGCGGGGAGCATAATGGCAAGAAATTCCTGGCGTTCGAAACGATCGCGCAGCCGCTCGTAGCGCTGGCGATTGATCTTTTTGAGCAGGAACTGCTCGCCGCCGATGCGGCCGATGTAGAAGGGCAGAAGGCTGCCCAGGGTAGACATGAAGGCGGTGACAAAGGCGCACAGGAGGAAATTCTTGCCGTCTGCCGCCACATAAAAGACGACCCAGCCGATGAGGCCTCCGGGCAGCGGGATAAGAGCGGAGTCAAGCAGAGACAGGCCGGCCAAGCCCCAGACGCCGAGCGGCTTGAAGGTGTCGCTGACGAGGAGGCTGAGGTGGGCGAGCCAGCCGGTGATGCCGTGCCAGGCACCGTGGGGCTTTGCAGCAGGACCAGCGGCAATGGTAACGAGGTGGACGAGGTGCATCTGTGGCAATTCTACGCACTCGGCTGGGCTTCGCCGCGCAGCTAGTAGCCGCGCGGGCGCGAGGGGAATGAGAGAATGTACCGGGCGTCCCGGCGGTTAGGGTGGGGCGGCGAAACTCTTTACGCTTGAAGTGAGTCACACCTGTAACCAATGCCTGGCCTGGAAACACCACCGGAAGAACAGATCCCCGCACCCCCGCCGGAGACGGATGGAGGCCGGCGTGGTGGGCGTGGTGGGCGTGAACGGTACAACTACCTGGACACGCATGAACTGGTCATGCTGCTGGAGGACATCGACGACGAGCGTGCGCGTGCACGATTTCGTGAGGCGATGTACCTGGCGATCATTCTTTGGCTGGCTTTGCTGTTGTTGTACATCTTTTTGCCGCGATGGCTGCCGCACCGGCCGGTGCTGGTGGTGCCGGAGCGCAACCCGAACCAGTTGACGTACCTGGATACACCTCCGGACCTGAAGAAGCTGTTGAAGAACCGGCCGTCGCCGCGCGTAAGTGAGCGAAGCACAGAGGCGCAGACGCCGAAGCCGCAGAATGTGCCTAGGCTGCCGGAGCCGAAGGCGGGCCAGCCGCAGCCGCGAGTTGCCCAGCCAACGCCGACGCCGGCCGCTCCCGCACCACAGGCTCCGCAGCAGCAGGCGCCACAGCAGGCACCGCCACAGCAGACGGCGAAGGTTCAACCGCCGCCAACGGCCCGTCCAACGAACACGCCGCCGCTAGTGGATTCGCCCGCGCCGTCGCAGCAGCAGAAGACGCCGACGTTCAAGACGGGTGGGAGCGCCGCTTCGCAGATTGCGGATGCCGCGCGGGGTGCGCGAGGAGGCACACAGGACGCCGGAGATTATGGGTCGACTGGACGCGGGAATGCGGGCCAAGGCAAGGCCGGCGTCGAAGTGCTGTCGGACACGCAGGGCGTGGACTTTAACCGGTACCTGGCGCGGCTGCTGGCGGAAGTGCGCCGGAACTGGCTGCCGCTCATACCGGAAGAGTGCAACAGTCCGCTCTACAAGCAGGGCGTAACGGGCGTTCGCTTTACGATTCTGCCGGATGGAACAATTCAGCCGCCGATGCACCTGGATTACTCGACGCACGATTCAGCAATCGACCGGGCGGCGTGGGGATCCATCAAGAGCATGGGACAGGCGCCGCCGCTGCCCAAGGAGTTCCATGGGCCAAACCTGGAGCTACGGATCGAGTTCCGGGTGAACAAGGACCGGGACCTGCAGTAGCTGAGTACGCACCCGTGACACTATGCATCCAAACGTAAGAGAGACACGCGACGCACGCGAGCGGCGGGAAAGGTCGCATGCGGCGGAGCGTGTTTTGAAAGAACGCCGGTTGCAGGCAGCCGGTCTGCTGGCACTGGCGGCAATTGTGCTCCTGGTGACGGTGTGGCGTACTGGCATCCATAACGTCTTCCTGCCGGGCTGGTGGCGACTTTGGTAGGCGGGGACGATCCGTTGCTGGTGGTTGTAGTAGGTGCGACCGGCTCCGGCAAGACAGCGCTGTCGCTGGAGTTGGCAGAGCGGCTTCATGGAGAGGTTGTGTCCTGCGATTCCGTCGCCGTGTACCTGGGAATGGATGTGGGTTCGGCAAAACCGACGAGAGCGGAGCGTGACCGGGTGCGGCACCACCTGATCGACGTGGTGACACCAGCGGTGGAGTTCACGGCCGGTGACTACGCGCGCACGGCGCGGACGGTGGTGCAAGAGATTGCTGCGCGTGGAAAGGTGCCGATTGTTGCAGGTGGGACCGGCTTGTACCTACGTGCGTTTCTGGACGGACTAAGCGCAGTGCCTGCGAGGGATAACGGTGTGCGCGAACGGCTGCGGCGCTTTGCCGAGCGGCGAGGCGAGTGTGCGCTGTACCGGCTGTTGCGGCGGCTGGATCCAGAGGCGGCGGCCAGGATCCATGCCAACGATGCGCCAAAGCTGATTCGTGCGATCGAGGTGAGTTTGCTGGCGCGGCGACCGATGAGCAAGGCGTTTGCGCTGGAGAGGCCTGAGCCGTTGACCGGCTTTCGTGTTGTGCAGGTGGGTTTGCTGCCGGAACGCGAGTTGTTGTATCGGCGGATCGATGCACGTTGCGAGCGCATGTTTGCGGAAGGTCTTGTGGAAGAGACGCGTGGTCTGGTCGACCTCTACGGACCGGATTGCCGTGCCTTTACAGCGCTGGGGTATTCGCAGGCGCTGGCGTTGTTGGGCGGGCAGACGACCAGGACGGAGGCGGTGCGCCTGACACAGCAGGGACACAGGAACTACGCAAAGCGACAGGGAACATGGTTTCGCAGAGACAAGCGCATCGAGTGGCTGCACGGCTTTGGAGAGAGCCGTGCCGGCGCGGTGATGGAGCGGATCGCGGCTGCGTAGGCCTATTCCGCAGGCTGGACGACGAGATCGTCGGCGAGGTGGAAGCGAACGAGAGACTCGGCCGGGATGTCGATGTCGCGGTTGCCTGTGAGGCCGCCGAGCAGGGTTCCGAGGCCGCCACCCGCAAGTCCGCCGAGGACAAGACCGACGCCGCCCGTGGCGACTCCGCCGACCAACATGCCCAGGCCTGCGCCACCACCGATGAAGGCTGTGGAGCGTTTCCCTTTGCCCTTTTTCGTGCGGGTAAGGCTGCCGGTCGCGATGGGGTAGGTTTTGCCCTGGTAGGCGATTGAGGTGAGGCGCAGACCGAGGTAGGAACGGCCTTTGAAGTGGCCACGGCGATGGGCCTCCGTTACGACGCCGTTGACGCGGGTGCCGCGGGGCAGAACGGATTTGCCGTTATGAGCCACGGGTTCCGCAAGGGAGCCGGTGAATCGGTCGCCGGCATGGCTGTGTTTGACGGAGATGGTCTGGTTAATACGGATAGCGACACCGGTGCCGGCGGGGATTGTGACGTCGGTCGGGATCGATGCTGCGGCTGGTACATCCGGGGAGGCCGCATGAGATGGGTCGGACGCGGTGGAGGGAGCGGGAGAGGTTGCCGAGGGTTCGAGGAAGGTCGTTGCTTCGCCTGGCGGAACCGGCGCGGCGGTGAGTTGCGCCGGGCCGGATTTCGGGCCGGCAAAGGTAACGATGTTGCCGGGCGCGGGTCGTGCGCCATTGCTCCAGTCCGGCTGCCCAGCAACGAGCGGGGCTCCGGCGGGAGTTGTTGTGGTGGTAACGGCAGGCTGCGCTCCGGCCGTCGACGGCGGTTGCACGACCGTGACGGTGGTCTGGCCATCCTTGCTGACGGAGATCACCTGCTGGGGCTGGCCGGTGCTGAGCGCGTCAGACTTGGCCTGGTCTACCTGTTTGTCGTAGGCGGATCTACAACCGGCAAGCGTGGGCAAGAGCGTCGCCGAGAGCAGGACAGTTCCCATATAACGGTGAGTCAGGCAGATTCGCACAGTGGCAGCTCCATAGAGACAGTGTCAGGGTTAGGAGTTTTGCTGAAATTGGACGCGGCCGGCGGCGACCGTGTAGTGGATGCGACCGAGCATGGGCGCGCCGCTGAAAGGCGTGTTTCGGGAGAGCGAACGGCTGGTGGACGGGTCGTAGGAGAAAGCTTTGCTGGGGTCGAAGATGACCAGGTCTGCCGGTGCGCCGGTGGCAATGCTGCCCAGGCCAGCAAGTTCACCACCGAAATTGGGCAGGTTGAGCACAGTGGCGGGCGAGGACGTGAGCAGGGCAAGTACTTTTCCGAGAGGCATGCCATGGTCCCGGTGAAGGATGCGAAGGGCTGTACCGAGGAGGGTCTCAAGTCCAGTGATGCCGTTGGGGGCGCGTTCAAACTCCACATTCTTTTCCCACGCGGCGTGAGGTGCGTGGTCGGTGGCAAGGATGTCCACGGTACCGTCAAGGACAGCGGCGATACAGCCGTCGCGGTCCTGGGCAGAGCGCAGGGGTGGGTTCATCTTGAAATGAGTGTCGTAGGCGTGGAAGCGTTGTGCGGCATGGGAGCTTTGAGGGCTTTCGAGGTTCTGGTCGGTGAAGGCGAGGTGGTGGGGTGCGACTTCGCAGGTCACGTGGAGGCCCCGGCGTTTGGCGGAGCGAATGGATTCGAGCGCCGCGGCGGTGGAGACGTGCTGAACGTGGAGGTGCGGCTTGAGGCGGGTGTCTCGCTCGATCTCTTCGAGCAGACGGATGTCGCGTTCGACGATGCCCGACTCGGCTGCGATAGGCATGCCGCGGAGGCCGAGGCGGAAGGCGACGGGGCCGTGATTGATGCTCGCGCCAACGGTGAGGCGGGTGTCTTCCGCGTGCTGGGAGATGGGGAGGCCGAGGCGTGCGGCGGCGGTGAGGGCCTGGCGCATGACATCGTCGTCGAGGATGGGTTTGCCGTCGTCGGTGAAGCCGACCGCACCGGCGTTTTGGAGGGCGGCGTAGTCGGTGAGCTCGACGCCCATGCTGCCGACGGTGGCGGCTGGCATACAGAGGACCCGGACGTGCGGGTCGCGGTCTGTGGATTGGACGAAGCGGAGGAGGTCGACAGAGTCAGTGACCGGCACCGTATTGGGCATGGCGACAACGGTGGTGACGCCGCCTGCTGCTGCGGCTGCGGTGCCGGTGCTGATGGTTTCCTTGTGTGTCTGGCCGGGTTCGCGCAGGTGCACGTGGGCGTCGATGAGGCCGGGTGCGATGTAGAGACCGGTGCAGTCGATGACCTGGGCACCGAGGTCGGCCGCCTGCTGGTCGAGGGCACCCGCGGCACCGGTGTGGATGGTGTGAACGAGGCCGTTGGCGAGGAGGAGTTCGCCTGCGGTTTGCAGGTTGCGGCTGGGTTGGAGCAGGGTGGCGTTGCGGAGATAGAGGGCTTGGGTCATGACTGGTTCCCTGCCGGGCTTTGAATAAGGGCGCGGTGCAGGAGGGCCGCGTTGCGCAGGTACATGGCTGTGCTCATGCCGGGCTCCCTGTGTGGATGAGGGCGCGATGGAGGAGGGCCATGCGGATGGCGAGGCCGTGGGTGACCTGGCGCTCGATGCGGGACTGCGGGCCGTCTGCGACGGTGGAGTCGATTTCAAGGCCGCGGACCATGGGACCCGGATGGAGGACGAGAAGGTTGGGGTAGGGTGCGATGCGGCGGGCATTGAGTTGGTACGCGGCGATATAGGTGGGCAGGTCGATCGAGAGACCGCTGAGGCGTTCGCGCTGGATGCGGAGCATCATGACAGCGTCGGCATGCTGGAGGGCCGTGTCGAAGTCACGCTCGATTTCAAGGTGAGGTGCGAGGGTCAGCGCGTCTTCGGGGAGCAGGGCTTCGGGGCCGCAGAGAAGGACCCGTGCGCCGAGGCGGGGGAGGAGCATGGAATTGGAACGGGCAACGCGGGAGTGGCGAATGTCGCCGGTGATGACGATGGTTTTGCCGGCTAGTGTGGTTTCGCTGATGTCGCTGGAGAGGTTCCAGTGTTCGAGAAGTGTGCGGAGGTCGAGCAGGGCCTGAGAGGGATGCTGGTGCATGCCGTCGCCAGCGTTGAGGACGGGGAGGCCCGTGGAGCGTTGGAGGAGGTCTGGAGCGCCGCTGTAGTTGGAGCGGAGGATGATGCACTCCGCGCCGAGGGCGCGCAGGGTGAGGCCGGTGTCGTGCAGGCTTTCGCCTTTTTCAATGGAGGAGCTTTTGTCGCTGACGAGGGTGGTCATGGCACCGAGGGACTTTGCGGCGAGTTCGAAGGAGGTACGGGTGCGGGTGCTGCTCTCATAGAAGAGGAGGGCAACGCGGCGGCCATCGAGGCGCCGGATGCGGGTGCCGTGAGGCTCGGCTTCAAGTTGGGATGCGAGGGCGAGGATGCTGTTGACTTCAAGCAATGATAAGTCGGCGATGGAGAGGAGGCCGAGCGATGTGGAGGTGGAGCTCATGGCTCTTCGGATTGTAAGGGGGTTGCAGGAAGTTTGTGGGTCTAGTTCGGATTTGGGATGGTTCGTGGCAAAGTGGGTACCGCCGTGTGGAAATTGACGCGTCATGTGGCGGCGGATGCGAGACGATTAGCGCCAGCAGGAGGGTCCGGCAGTGATGGAGTGCATTGCTTTTGAAGTGACACGGAGCGAGGACGACTCGGTGCGGCTGGGCGTGGCGGAGCCTGCGGCGCTGCGGCTGGCCGAGCCCGTGTTCGCAAATGTGCCAGCGCTGGAGCGGGCGTTGCGGCGGGTGGGTTTGCCGGGGGAGCTGGCGCTGGGTTGCGGGCGGACCGCGCCGGTGGTGGTGAGTTTTGTGCAGTTGTCGCGGTTGGGGTTTTTGTAGGGCTGGTGTCGGCGACTATGCTTTGGGCATGGTGATCTTCGGGCGTGTTTTGA
The DNA here is from genome assembly GCA_903642225.1 of Acidobacteriaceae bacterium. Taxonomy (GTDB): domain Bacteria; phylum Acidobacteriota; class Terriglobia; order Terriglobales; family Acidobacteriaceae; genus Terriglobus. The sequence goes on from CAHJWI010000009.1 coordinate 24,727, forward strand.
TGACGGTTTTGAGTAGTGGACTGTGCCTAGGTGCGGCGGCGCAGGAGGTGGCGCGGCCGGGGACTACGGCGATTGGGATTGGGGTGCAAATTTATACGTGTGGCGAGGGTGGAAAGCTGTTGCTGACGGGGCCGGAGGCGACGCTGTATGTGGGGCGCGACAAGGTAGGGGAGCACAGTGCAGGGCCGCAGTGGACGTGGATGGATGGAAGCGCGGTGACGGGCAAGGTGGTGAAGTCTACGCCTTCGAGTGAGCCGGAGAAGAATGTTCCGTGGCTGGAGCTGACGGCGACGGCGGTGCCGGGGGCTTCGAGTGGTGTGCTTTCCGGCGTGACGCGGGTTACGCGGACGGAGACGCAGGGTGGCGTGGTGGCGAATTCGGCGTGCGAGGTGAAGGGCGAGACGCTGCGGGTGCCTTATGCGGCGACTTATATGTTTTTTGTGAAATGACACCAATGCCGTGTGGCTACCGATGTATCGCTCTGCGCGGATTCTCACTGATTGGCATCTTGTGATGAACATCTGCGACTTTGCCTACGGCAGTGCAAACTACACTGTTCCGCTCAGCAGGATTGAAGCCTGTCTTCAACGGGCCGCACACGGTGGCGAACACGGTGCTGTGGTTTGCGCGATGGATCCTGGCGGAGGCACGATGCGCGGCCTGTTCAGCATGCTCTTTGGCGCGGGTGTGATCCTGCTGCTGGCGCGCGGAGAGGCGCGATGCAGGTTTGCGCGCGGCGCGCAACATGTGGCTGGTGCTGTTTAACAAGCTGCACGCATACCTCATGTGAGATGGGGACAAACGGTTTATTACGGTGTCGCAGGGCTGGTATCTGCTGCCCTTCCGCACGGCGCGAATGAAGTCGACTGATGTGGACAGTTGGTGTGCTGCTCTTTGTGAATGCCCTGCTGATGTTTGGCGGGCAGTACGCGGGCTCGTTGAAGGGCAGGCAGGCCGCGGTTGAGGCCAATGCAAAGCTGGCGCGACGTCAACTGTTGACGGACGACGAAGTGACTAGCTGAAGACTTGGAGCAAGGCACAGGAGGGCTGGCGGCAGAGTGCGGAGAAGAAGAAGGACGACATTCATGCCATGCAGGGCGGCTACCTGGACGTGCAGGGGCCAACGCTGGCGGGGTACTACAAGGTGTATGACGCAGTAGCAGCAATGTGGGTGTTCAACATGCTGTTCTCGACATTGTGGCTAAATGCTTTCTAATTGGGGCCGGTGGAGTGGTGCTGGCGATCGCTTAGATATTGGTGGAAGAGGCAGCCGATGCGGCGGGGGAGTTAGCAGGCATGATTGTGGCCTTCGCAGAGCCTTAAGTTAGCCCGTAGTAACAAAGACGGCTCCATCCTTGTAGATGGAGCCGTTACTGCTTGCGGACTATGTGACGAGTTAGAACTCGAAGCGCAAGGCGAGCTGAGCCTGGCGAGGATCGCCGACACCGACACGGAGGAAGCCGCTGAAGTCGAAGAGCGCCGGCGAACTGAGCGGGTTGAGGTTGTTGCGGTTGTTGAAGGTGTTGAAGAGTTCCACGCGCGGGACCAGGGCGTACTTGTCGCCGAAGTGGAATGGCCGAGCTACACCGAAGTCAGTGACGAAGAAGGCGTTGTCTTTGCGCAGGTGGTTGCGTCCGCAGTCGATGCCGTTCACGAAACGGGTTGCCGAGTTCTGGAAGCTGCACGGTGCACCCGTGCCATCGCCTGCGGAGTTGTCGGTCTGCGGCTCAGCGGTATGCGCCTGAATGCGTACGTTCCAACGAAACTTGCCAGGCAAATCGCCTAGACCGTAGGCGTTGAATTTGTGGCGTTCATCGCGGTCCGACAGCGAATACTCTGAGCCGAGATCATAGAAGTTGGCATAGCGAAAGGTAAATGGATCGCGCTCGTTGGAGTCATCATCACGGTCCACGGAGTAGGTGTACTGGGCGTCGAATTGATAGTGCTTCGCAAAGCGCTTGCGCACGCCGACGGTGAGGCCACGGTAGAGAGACTTGGAGTTGCTGATGGTGTCGGTGATGTCGCCCAGGTTCTGGAAGGGTTTATCGCCGGAGTAGCTGACCGTATCGGAGCTGACCGCAGGAACGACAGTGGGTCCGACATTGGGATTGGTGAAGCGGGTGAGGTAGACGCCCTTGGAGTCGTTGAAATCGGCGAACAGGACGTAGTTGGGGCTGACCTGCTGCTCGAAGCCGACGTCGTAGGAGTAGATGCGGGGGTTGTGGTAGTTACGGTCGAACACCGTGACGCCGGGCTGGAAGGGGAAGTCTCCGTCGGGCGTGGGTGTGACTTGCAGGGTGCCGGCGTAGGTCGGGTTACCGTAGCCGCTGAATTGAGTCACTGTTTGCTGCTGTGCGCCGTTGGTGGTGATGGCACCCACCTGGGTCAGACCATTCTGGCGCGCGTTGAAGATGCCTGCGCTGGCGCGCAAGACGGTGCGGCCATTTCCCTTGATGTCGTAGTTGAAGCCGACGCGCGGCTGGAACTGCTTGTACTGGTTGGGCAGGTAGCCGGTCGAGGGAAAGCGCGGGTCGCTGAGATTGCTGCCGTATGCCGTGAGCGATGGGGCGATGGCGGGCTGCGGAAAGACCTGTGCCTCCCAGCGCAAGCCATAGTTGAGTGTGAAGCGTGGCGAGACCTGCCAGGTGTCCTGGGCGTAGACTGCCGGTTCTTTATTGGAGAAGTTGGAGTAGCCGGCCTGCTGCACGGTGACGCCGGGACGAACGCCGAGGTCCTGCAGGTAGAGGAAGAGCGGACTGAAGCCGTTGGGGCAAGCTTGCGCGAAAACGTTGTTGCCGCATTCCAGCACGTTGGGGCCGAAGGCGGAACCCTGGCTCGCGGGTGTGGCGTAATGCAGAAAGCCGACAGTGTCGCCAAAGATGTAGCGGCCCAGCGCGAAGCCGTCGAAGACCTGAACGTTGTGGCTGTAGAGGAACTCCGCTCCTACCTTGATGGTGTGTTTGCGAACGGTGGTGGTGTAGTTGTCTTTGAAGTCGAGATGGTAGAAGGTCTCGTTCGATCCGGGCCCGAGAAAGAAGGGCTGGCCGAAGCGGAATGACGGTGCAAAGCCTATGCCCGTGTCTGGCACTGCAGAGGAGTTAATGGGAGAACGCGGCCGAGTTTCATACCCGTAAGTAATGTGCGCCTCGTTTAATTTATGGTCGTTGATGGTGGTGATCAGGTTGCCGTTGAGGGTGCTGATATCCGCCGGGCCCTCTGTGCCGTTGGCCGAGGTACCGTAACTGGCGACATCGAAGGTTTGGTTGGGGTTGTTGGAATAATCGAAGTTATAGGACACGTAGAGCAGGCTTTTCGGGGTGATGTTGTAGTCGACCCGGCCGAAGAACGCGCCATTGTGAACCACATGATCAACCGGCGCACCCTCGTCTGTGCTGTAGTTTGTCTTATAAAAGTTGACGAGCACCTGGCGCTGACAATCGCCACTGTTCTCGATCTGGGTGTCGGTAATGTTCGAGCCGAACACCGGGTTGGTGACAGAGCATGGTGTGCCGAAGACGTTGGTGTTGCTCTGGCTAAGGTTGGGGCGCAGCAGGTTTTCGTTGATCCCTTCTGCGGCACCAAAGTAGAAAAGCTTGTCCTTGATGATCGATCCGCCAATGGATCCACCGAACTGTTCGCGGTGAAAATTTGTAAGTGGCTGTCCGTCAGATGTATTGGCGGTAAGTGCCTGCAGGCGCTGGTAGTAGAACAGGCTGCCATGCGTGCTATTGGTGCCGCTTTTCGTAATGACGTTAACCACGCCGCCGGCGGTGCGGCCGAACTCTGCGTTGGCGCCGCTGGCGACCACCTGGAACTCACGAACAGCTTCAAGCGTGATATCGACCGCGGCGCGCTGGCCACCGCTCTGCTCGCCGAAAAAACCGTTGTTGTAGTCGCCACCGTCGAGCGAAATGTTATTGAAGACGCCACGCTGACCGTTGATGTTGATCTCGTCTCCGTCAGGGCCCTGCACGATGCTCACGCCGGGGGTAAGGGTGAGCAGGTCTTCGAACTTGCGTCCCAGCACCGGCGTGGTCGCGATGGTCGCTTCGTTCAGTGTCGTGGTCGCTGCTGTTGTGGTGATGTCGATCAAGGGGACGTCAGTCACAACCACCGTTTCACCCGCCGCACTGACCGGCAGCGAGGGCTTGAGCGAGATGGTGAGGCCGACGGTAAGCGTCAGGTTTTCCTGCACGGTGGTGGCAAAGCCCGGCTTGCTGATCTTGACCACATAACGGCCCGGCTTGAGGGACGGAAACTCAAAGTGGCCGGTGCGGTCTGTGGTGGAGGTCGACACCGTCTGGGTGGCGACTTCATCGGCCTCAACGGTGGCATCTGGAATGTAGGCGCCGCTGGAGTCGCTTACCTCGCCCTGGATACGGCCGTTTTGAGTTTGCACCTGCGCACTGACGGTTGCGGCGGCAAGGGTGGCGATAAGGGACAGAGTACCTACGGTAAACCTGTTTGAAGCCATACTCTCCTTGTGCTGGCGGGAGATGCCAGTGGTAAGACCTGGATGCTGTCACAGCCGGGTACAACGCAATTTGCGTTTCTAAGCGGCTGTGCAAACCAGTTGGTCAATGCCGGGTGGGTCTGAATGTTTGCTGGGTGATGACTGAAAATAACACGCCATGGATAGCGATCAACACCGCATCGGCAAAAATCGATATTGGTTCGGACATTCGGCATGCAGGGCTCGACAGCCGGCTAGCTGGAGCAGAACGTGCGGACGCCTGCTGATTTGCGTTGCAATTTACATTGCAGTATCGAAAGATTGCGTGACGGCAGTTGCTGAGCCGTTCCTGACGCATCGGGAGACAAGCATGAGTGCAGTTCGTGAAGTGATGAAGATGAGTGGAAAAGTTGTGCTGGCATCGATCGCCGTCATGCCGTGCATCCTCGCCCAGGGCGTGGCGAAAAAGATCGTGAAAACGGATGCTGACCTGCCGCGGTACAGCTATCCGCTGGCGGTGGCGCCGAGTGCACTTGTGATCGCAGACGACGCCACCTTCAACGCTTTTGCGGCAAAGGTGGATGCGGACGTGCGCACGACACTGGACGGGTACGACATTGCCGACAAAGCGACCATGCGGCAGTTGCTGCAGGAGCGGGCGTCCTACTCGTTGCTGACAAATGACAGTGCGGCCGCACTGGGTGCGCTGGCGAAGCTTCGCACGCTGGATGAGAAGCCGTCGGCGATGGCCACCTCGGGGTTGCTCGACCGCCAGATTGCCGAGGCACGCGTAGAGACGGGAGCAGTTGCAGGGCCGGCGTACGAGGCCGCGTTCCAAAAGCACTTTGCAGCGGCGGTGAATGCGCTGCCATGGGACCTTGCGCAGGAGCGTGTGAAGGGATTGAAGCGGTCGTACCAGATCATTTCGCCCACATTGGTGGTGGGATCATTGAAGGCAAATGCCGACTCGGCGGTCGCCAAGACGGGAGCGATCGATTTTGCGGGTGCCCTTGGTTTGATCAACGGGCGGGTGGCGCTGCAAGTACGACTGCCCGAAAAACGTGCCATCCTGGCAGTGGTGACGCCGTATATTTCGGCACATACCGAAGCCAAGCCGGACATTTGGGCGGCGCGTGATGTGACGTTAACGGCTGTCGACAAGCTGACGCCGGTACGAATTGCCATCTGGGATTCCGGTGTCGACACGTCGCTTTACCCGGCGCAGTTGTACACCGACCCGACACCTGGCGAACACAGCGCACACGGGTTGGCGTTTGACATGCAGGGTGCCGTGTATCCCGGCGACTTGCAGCCGCTGACGGATGCGCAGAAAGCCGCTTACCCGCAGGTGTTGAAGCTGTCGCAGGGCTTGGACGATCTGCAGAACAACATCGATTCGCCAGAGGCCGCATCGACGCGGACGTACCTGTCGAGCACACCACCGGACCAGCTTGCACCGTTCATGAAGACCATGACCTTTATCGGTCAGTACACGCATGGGACGCATGTGGCCGGCATTGCGGTGAAGGGCAATCCAGCGGCGAGGCTGGTGGTGGCCCAGTTCAACGACGGCCTGCCGGACCTGCCCTTTGCACCGACAGTAGCTTGGGCGGAAAAGTTCAAGAGCAACTTCGCCATGCTGGGCGACTACTTTAAAATGCATGACGTGCGCGTGGTGAACATGAGCTGGGCCGACAGCCAAAGCGAGTTTGAGGAGTGGCTGACAAAGACGAGCACGGAGAAGGATCCGGCAAAGCGGAAGGCGATGGCCGGCGAGGTGTATGCCGTGTGGCGCGATGCGGTGGAGGGTGCGATCAAGCGTGCACCGAATACGCTGTTCGTGTGTGCCGCTGGCAACAGCAACAGCAATGCCGCGTTTCTTGGCGATGTGCCGGCATCGCTGCACCTGCCAAACCTGGTGACAGTGGGCGCAGTCGACCAGGCTGGTGAGGAGACATCATTCACCAGCTATGGCGACACGGTGCTGCTGGATGCGAACGGCTACCGCGTGCCGAGCTTTGTGCCGGGAGGAACGGTGCTCAAGGAGTCCGGCACCTCTATGGCCTCGCCCAACGTGGTGAACCTTGCGGCCAAGCTGATTGCGCTGAAACCGAAGCTGACGCCGGAGCAGACGATTGCGCTGATGCGGAAAGGTGCCACGGCGAGTGCGAACGGCCGTCTGCATGTCATTGACCCAAAAGCAACGGTAGCCTTGCTGCAGACTCAGGGCCAATAAGCTAACGAACAGTCAACAAGCCGCTCTAAGCCGCTCTTTGCCGCTTCGAAGACACCTTATGTCAGTGGCAAAACGCTCAGTAAAGAGTGGCAAGATATCGCGGCCCATGTGCTTTCGCACGGGCGACTCACCTCCGTGAGGACTCAGCGGCCAAGAGCTGTCAAAGATCTGGCCGGCAGTGTCGTGCCCATCAGGGCGAACAAACGCAATGCCATCTCTCCACCGCCAAGGGTATGCAGGGAGGCATTCTGCAGTGGACCGACGCCTTGCACCTGGCGCATGCGGGTTTCGAACTGGGCGGAGAGGGCGCGGTCGAAGCCTTCGGAGATGAAGAGGGTTTTGTCTTCGAGCGTGAGGACAACGTCGCCCTCTGGCGTGGTGTAGAGCTGGTGGTCGTCATCGCCGTTTTGTTGCGAGACACGCTGCAGGTGGTCGTACTTGCGCGCGAGCTGCGTGGCATACACGCGTAGAAAGCTGCGGGCGGAGTCGCGGTTCTGCCATCGGCTGAGATAGAGCAGGCCGAGGGAAGCGGTGGCCTTCTTTTCAGCCGGCGTCCCTGCCTTCTTCTGCGCGGCGTAGTAGATGCCGCCGTCCCATGCCTCGGCCAGAGGACCGGCAATCTGCTGGCCGCCGAACAGCTCCGCCGTCATGCGGACGTCGAGCTCACCCATCACCCCGATGTCGTAGGGCGTGTAGCCGGCCTTGTCGAGCAGGGGATGGATGTCTGGCATGGCGAGCACGGGGATCGGTGTGTGAGCGAGGTAGACGTCAGGATGCAGAATCTCGTGCGAGCTGGTGGGCGGGTGGTCCAGTGCGCCGGCGAAGGCGACGTCGGTGCCACCGTGTATGAGCAGTGCCTGCTCAAACGCTAGACCGCTGGTGTAGGGGAACAGCAGCGATTGCTGCAGCACGAGAGGCGCGCGGGAGAGGATGGGAGAGCTGCTGGTGTCACCGGAAAGTTCGGCAAGGCGGTCGCCGATTTCCGGCACGTCCTTCAGGGTTTTGCCCTGCGCGCGCAAGCCGTAATCGACGAACGAAACCATGGCCTGGCCTTCGGTTACGGCCTGGCGCGCGGTTGATCCCTCGTCAGTCTGGATCTGCAGGTTATCGCTGCGCTCGTCCTTGCTCATGGCATCCGGCTGCGGATTGCCCCACTTCTCCAGGCCCACATGGTCGTCCTGCAGGGCGTGGGTCAGTTCGTGCGCCATCACAGGCCGCTGGTCGTCGGCCTTCACCCAGTCCAGCAGGTTCACGGTGCGGGTCTTGGGGTCGTAAAAGCCGGCGACCTGCTCTGTGAGCAGGCTGATCAGGAAAGGCTGCAGGTCGAAATCGCGATCGAGGAGACCAAACTTTTTCAGCACGAGCTCGGCGCGCTCCATGCGCTTGGCACCCTCATCCTCGTTCATTTTTTCGCGCAGAATTTTATTCACTTCTTCGCGGGTGCGGATGACACGCTTGATGGCATGGGTACTGGCCAGGTGCGTGTCCCTTGCGTCGAACGCAAAGATGTCGTCGATGGAGGCAAGCAGGTCCGCTGCTTCCTTTTTGGTCAGGTGGGTGTCGCCCGTGCCACTTGCGCTGGAGCCGTTGGACTGCGCCGCCCTTTGTGCGCCTTCCGTTCCAGCCGGCGGCGGTGGAGCGGTTTGCGCTGCGGCCGAAATGGAAGCGCAGAGCGCGAGAGCAAGCAGTGTGCGGCCGGCAAAAGTGCGGCAAGGTCCTGCGGCGGAAGGAAAGGCGGACACGATCAAAGCGGAAAGGACCTCAGTGGGAGTGGCGTGGGCGCACGACGCGGACGGGTTACCGTATCCTGACAAGTGTAGAGGAATGGTGAAAAGGTGCAGCAGATACAGGAGTTAGACGCGGAGACTACGGCGCGGATAAGCGAAGGTCTGCATGCTCTGCGGACGGCGGCAGGATGGATGCCACTGGTAGACACTGGCTGGATCGCGGTGACCGGAGACGACCGCGTGCGCTGGTTGAACGGCATGGTGACGAACAGCGTGCAGGCGCTGCAGCCTGGTAACGGCGCATACACGTTTCTGCTGAGTGCACAGGGCCGCATCCAGGGAGACTGCACCGTGTGGGCCGAGGCCGACCGGCTGCTGCTGGAGACGGACCGCTCCCAGGTAGAGCCCCTGATGACGCTGCTGGATAAGTTCATCATCATGGACGATGTGGAGCTGACGCCGCTGGAGCGGGTGGGATACGCGCTGGCCGGCCCTGCAGCTGATGTGGTGCTGCAAGGGCTAAGGCTGCCTGTGCCGGGGGAGGACTTGCGCAGTGTCTACGCGCAGATGGAGGCCACGTCGGTGACGGTTCTGCGTGGGTTCTGTCCGGTGGTGCCGCGGTATGAGGTGTGGCTGCCGAAGGGTCAAATCGCGGACGACCTGGGGCCAATGCTTGCGAGCGAGTCAGAGACCCCCGCGGCGAGCTTTGAGCTTCTGCGAGTGCTGGAAGAGCGGCCGGTGTTCGGTGTCGATCTGAAGGATCGCGATCTGCCGCAGGAGACCGCCCAAATGCGTGCCCTGCACTTCAACAAGGGCTGCTACCTGGGCCAGGAGATTGTTGAGCGCATACGGTCGCGTGGCCAGGTCCACCGTACGTTTGCCGCCTTTAAGCTACATGGTGGCACGCCACCCGCAGGAGCAGAGCTGATGGTGGAGGGAAAAACCGTGGGGACACTGACCACAATAGCCGCTGAGCTGATTGAAGGAGAACGGCTGGCGCTTGGTTTCGTGCGACGGGAGGCCCTTGTGCGTGGGCAGCCGCTTACGTATGACGGTGGAACTGCGGAAGCGCGGGGCCGCTCGATCGCATCCAACCAGTGATTCTAAAGACTTGACGGTCAGCGGAGTTCGCTGGCGGTAACGCGGGATGGGAGCAACATGTCGGAGCAGGATAAGCCTTTTGTGGTAAACGATCGACGGAAGTTTCGGTCGGATGGAGAGTTGCGCGATCCGGGCACTGTCGCGCCACGGGAGGAGACGCCGGTGACGTCGCGTCCGGTAGATGCCTTTGAGAGCAGCGCACGTGTGATTCCATTTGCCGAAGCGCATGGGCGGGACCAGGCCCTGCCGCGTGAGGAGAGTCGAAATAGCGAACCGATACCAATCAACTCCGCTCACCTGATTACGCCGGTGCCGCAGCCGGAGGAGAACGCGCCGGCAGCCGGCGGCAGTCTCGGTGATCCTTATGCCGCGGAAGAGACGCTGCCGCCGGCACCGACGCCTGAAGAAGTGGCTCAGGTAAAGTCAGCCTATGAAGCGACGGCAGACCGGCTGGATACGGTGATGCGTGCAAGCAACCCCGGCGCGGAGCACCTGCCGCCCATGGACTTTACGCGGCTGGTGCAAAGCGTGTACATGAGCGCCATGATGCAGCTGGGCGCGGGAACGCCGCAGGGTGAGCAGGCGCGCGTGGACCTGATGGGTGCCAAGCAGAGCATCGACATGCTTGCCGTGATTGCCGATAAGGGCGGCGCGAATCTTGACGAGACGGAGACTCGCCTGATCGAGTCTGCCCTATTCGAACTCCGGATGGGCTTCCTGGAGATCACCCAACTGCTGGCGCGGCAGGCACAGCCGAAGTCTGGCGGACCGGGTGCTCCCTCCTTTGGCGGCGCGCCGGGCGCGGGTGGACCGCGCATCGTCTCGTAAGTGGCGGCGATCCTAAACAAGGCTACTGACGCCACCATGCTTTTCCTTGGGACAGGAACAAGCATGGGTGTACCCACGTTGGGCTGCGGCTGCGCTGTATGTCGATCGACCGATGTGCGGGATCGGCGGTCGCGATCCTCCGTCGCGGTGCAGTTCGCGGGGCATGTGGTCCTGATCGACACAGGGCCGGACTTTCGGGAGCAGATGTTGCGTGAAGGCGTTTCGCGCGTGGATGCAGTGTTCTACACGCATGGGCATGCCGACCACATTCTGGGTTTTGATGACTTGCGCCCATTAACATTTGGGAAAGACGAATTGACACCGCTGTATGCGGATAGCACGACGGCAGACATTCTTGAGAGGGTATTTGAGTACACCTTTCGCAAGGTGGACCGCTACCCGACCAGTGCGCGGGTGGATCTTCGGCGGCTGTCGATTGCTCCCGGAACGAGCGTCGAGATCTTTGGCGTAGAGTTCGAGCGCATCCCTGTGACGCATGGCCGCACCACGATTGCCGGGTACCGGTTTGGCGGTGCGGCGTACCTGACGGATATGAGCGACATCCCACCGGAAAGCCTGGGCCGACTGCAAGGTCTGGACGTGCTGGTGTTGGATGCACTGCGCCGCGAGCCGCACCCCAGCCACAGCCATCTGGCGAACAGCGTGCAATTAGCGGAGTTGATCGGTGCGAAGCGCACGTACTTTACGCACATCAGCCATGACCTTGCACAGGCCGAGATGGATGCTGAACTGCCAAGCCATATTCGGCTGGCGTACGACGGTCTCCGCGTGGAGTTCAAGATCGCATGAGCAGCACGGTCTACAGGGGTATGGGTGCGATTCCGGAGGGGCTTGGACCCAGTGTGGTCACGATCGGCAACTTCGATGGCGTGCACTGCGGACATCGCGCGGTGATTGCTGCGGTTGTTGCACGCGCGAAAGAACTTCGGTCGAGAGCGGTGCTGGTGACGTTCGATCCGCACCCGGCGGTGGTGCTTCGGCCGGAAAAGGCACCCAAACTGATCACGCCGCTACCTGAGAAACTGCGATTACTGTGCGAGTTGGGGTTGGATGCGGTGGTGGTTCTGCCCTTTGATGTGGAGCTGGCACGGACCTCAGCGCGAGAGTTTGCGGCAGGGCTGCTGCATGACCGGCTGCATGCCGTCGAGGTGCATGAGGGTGAGAACTTTCGATTTGGGTATCAGGCCGCCGCGGATATTGGCGGGCTGGTTGAGCTAGGGCAGCAGTTTGGCTTTGCCGTGGAGACGTACGAGCCGGTATTTGTCGATGGTGCACCCGTGTCGAGCAGCCGCATTCGCGCCGCAATAGCGGATGGGCAAATAACGTTGGCGCGCCATCTGCTGGGCCGCACTTTTAGCGTGTGCAGTACGCCGGCCCGGGGCCGCGGCTACGGCACCATGTACGCGGTGCCCACCGTGAACCTGGCGAGCTACGAGGGCCTGCTGCCGGCGCACGGCGTCTACGTCACGGAAATGGTGATCGGCACCGAACAGTTCGAAGGAGTCACAAACGTCGGGAACCGGCCGACATTTGGCGCAGATTCCTTTGCTGTCGAGAGCTACCTTTTACGCTTTCATGCCATCCCGTTGGACGAGACAACGCCGCTGCGGCTCACCTTCCTCCACCGCCTGCGAGGCGAGCGCAAGTGGCCCTCTCCAGAGGCGCTCAAGGTGCAAATCGGCACGGATGTGGGGCGTGCGGAACGGTATTTCAGCCTGCGGCACGCTATGCGTCAGAGGCAGGCAGGCGCTACCTTGGGCTCGGTCGTATGAGCTCATGAAGCGTCACTGTCTCGCAAGCTCCCGCCGGGTCTTCGTCGCTACTGAGGAGGCGGAGATGCGGCCGGTGGCGGGTCGTCCTTCTTGTCGCCTTTACCTACCAGGTGCTTGAAAACTTTACCGAATACGTTTTTGTGCGGAGCAGGTGTATCCGGTGACGTTGCGGGATCACCCGTGGCAGCGGGCGCTGGTGCGGCTCTCGTGGGTGCGTCATCTGCCGGTGCATCCGCAGGTGCGGCATCGGGAACGGTAGCCGGTGCCGCTGGCGGCTGCTTTGGTGCTGCGTCTGTATCGTCGCTGTCATCCAAAGTCTCGTCCGGCTTGGCCGGCTTCGGCTCCTCCCCGGCAGGCGGTGTCTGGCTCACGTCCAGCGTCTTCTTCAGGTTGCCGGACGGGAACTGCTCATTCGGCGTGCGTGCGATAGCGGCTTTCATGAAGGTGATCCACGCGGGAAGCGCGGCCTTGGCACCGGTTTCCTTTTCGCCCAGGGTCTGGCGGTTGTCGTAGCCGATCCAGGTGCCGCAGGTGACGGAAGGGCTGAAGCCGACGAACCAGGCGTCGGTGTAGCTGTTGGTGGTGCCGGTCTTGCCACCCAGCGGATGGTGGTTCAGTGCCGTTCCCGCAGCAGCGGCGGTGCCGAAGGTAGGCACGGCTTTCAATAGCGTCATCATGGTGCGCGCCGTCTCAACGGAGATGACCTCCGTTACCCTGGGTGCGAGCTGTTTGAGCGGCAGGCCGTCTGCCTGCACGATGCGGCGGATGACGTGCGGCTGAATGCGGATGCCGTCGTTTGGGAAAACAGAGTAAGCACCGACCTGCTCGTCCAGCGTGAGCGATGCGGAGCCGAGCGCCACCGGCAGAAACGGCGGGATGGTTTGGGTGATGCCGAAGCGATGCGCCACCTCAATCACCTTGCGAATACCCACCTTGTTCGCGAGCTTGAGCGCAGGGATGTTGCGCGACTCAGCGAAGGCCATGATCAGGCTCATGGTGCCTTTATAGTCCGGCTCGTAATTGTGCGGGGTGTAGGGTCCGTTCGGCGTGTAGAAGCTCGTTGGCGCGTCGACGATGGTGTCGTTCGGCTTGGAACCTGCCTCAATGGCTGCGGTGTACACATACGGCTTAAAAGACGAACCGACCTGCCGTTCCGCCTGCGTGGCGCGGTTGAATTGCGACAGCGCATAGTCGCGCCCGCCGACCATGGCCAGAACCTCCCCGTTTGCGTTGTCGACGGCCATCATGCTGGCCTGGGCACCGCTGTCCTGCTGCAGCGATGCGTGCATGGTGCCGGCGCGGGTAGCGTCTTCAATGCGGACATAGGCAATGTCGCCGCGTTGCAGCAGATCGGTTGCGTGTGAGATCGTCCACACCCAGTCCTGCGGCAGAATTTCTGCGTAGCGGCTGCCGATGCGCACGAGCACGTGCTTGTTCGACACTTCCGTCACCAGCGCGTGAAAGTAGCTGCCGCTGGTGGGTACAGTCGCCCAATCCGGGTGCTGGTAGCTCTCGAAGTCGGCACCGGTGGCAACGACGTTGACCAGTTTGCCTTTCCATCCATGGCGGCGCTCATAGTCGGCAGTGTTGTCCAGCACGGCTTTGTCGGCCACCGCCTGCAAATCCAGGTCAAGCGTTGTGTACACGCGCATGCCCGTGCCATGGACCTGATCGGCGCCATATTGCTGCTCCAGCTGGCGGCGGACCTCCTCCACAAAGTACGGTGCGATGGTGGTAGGCGGCGGTACGATGTGGAGACCCAACGATGCGTTGGCGGCGCTGCTGTACTCGTCTTGGGTGATCTTGCCGTCTTTCAGCATCTCGCTCAACACCAAGTTGCGTCGCTTCAACGCGCGCTCCGGCTTGCGGATGGGGGAGTAGCCGTAGGGGCCTTTCGGCAGAGCGGCGAGCAGAGCGGCTTCCGGCAGGCTCAGGTCGTGGACGCGCTTGCTGAAGTAGTACTCGCTGCCTGCCTCAAATCCGTAGTTGCCGCTGCCCAGGTAAATCTGGTTGCAGTAGAGTGCAAAGATCTGCTCCTTTGTAAAGTGGCGCTCGATCTGGATAGAAAGCAGGATTTCCTGCAGTTTGCGGGTGTAGGTCTGCTCAAAGGACAGGAACAGGTTGCGTGACAGCTGCATCGTGAGGGTGGACGCACCCTGGCGGCGGCCCTTGCTGCGGATGTCAACAATGCCCGCGCCAACGGCACGGAACAGATTGATGCCGGCGTTGGACTCGAAGCTCTTGTCCTCAATGGATAGGATCGCGTCGTGCAGGTTTCTTGGAATCTCGCTGTACGGAATAACGACGCGGCGCTCCAGAGCGAAAGAACCAAACGTGCGGCCATGCACGTCCAGCAGCTCGGTCGTGGTGCTGGGGCGATAGTGTTCCAGATCTTCAATCTGTGGCAGGTCGGTGATGGAAACAAGGGTGTACCCGACGAGGCAGCCGAAGATGGTGGACATGCCGAGGAGCGAGATGAAGATGGCGCGCTTTTTCTTCCGGCGGGTCGGAAAGCGCTGGTCCCAGCGGTCCCGAAGCCAGTCCAAACGGCCGGGACGCGCTGCGTTGTCATCCGCCGCGGGAGGGCGCGTTTCCGGATCGCGTGTGAATAAGCTAGGCACGGCTCCACAAACGGTATCACGCTGGCACCAAGATTAGCCTGCGTCAGCGCACAGCTCAGGCCGTCTTGTTCTTGAGCAGGTCCAGGGCACGATTGAGCTGGTCGTCGATACTGGCCGAGGCCTTCGCCACCGGTACCGCCGGTTTCGAGGAGTTTACGGTGGGAGTTGCCGTGGTGGCCGGAGTGGTCACCGGTGCATCTTCATCGTCGTCATCCCCGCCGGCTACGCCGAATTCGGCATCGGACGCGACGGCAACGCTGGGTGTGATGCCCTCGTCCTGCAACTTTTTGCCGCTGGGCGTGCGGTATTTCGCGACGGAAAGGATGATCGCCGACCCATCCGGCATTTCAAAGGTCTTCAGTTCGGAACCTTCGCCGAATGTCTTTTCCCCTACCAGGTCGGCGCGCTTCGAATCGAGCAGAGCTCCGGCAATTAGTTCTGCCGGACCGGCTGTGCCGTGATTCACGAGCGCCACCATCGGCGCCGAAGCGTTGATCACCTTGCCTGAGTCGGCCGAAAAGGTCTGCTTGACGACTTTTTGCCCTTCCAGTGTCGCGAGCGTACCGGTCTTGATAAAGAAGTTCGCCAGCCGCAGGCCGTCTGTCTCGTCGCCGGTCGAAACGTCACGCAGGTCGAGCAGGATCTTCTTCGAACCCATCTGCTTCATGTTCTTTAGGCGCGTTTCCACCTGCTGAACGTGCTCTTTATCAATGACACTCGGCTTCAGATAGATGATCGTGTTCGACTCGTAGAACACCTCGGCCGTGGGTACGGGTGCGAGAACCGTTCGCGTCAGCTCGAGCTTTTCAGGCTTGGACTTGCGCGGGCGAATGATTGCAAGGGGCAGACTGCTGTTAGGTGCTCCGTCCAGCAGGATGTTGATGCTGGCGACGGATAGCTCGCGGGTGCTGGTGCTGCCCAGCGACTCAATAACGTCGCCGTCGCTCAGGCCGGCCTTATCTGCGGAACTGCCGGGAACGACGGAGATGATGGTGGCGTAATACCCACGCTTTGCCACGTTGATGCCAACCGATCCCTTGGCAGCAGTGTGCGACTTAAAAGCTTTGTACTCTTCTGGTGTCAGATAGCTGCTGTTGGAGTCCAGCGTCTCAAGCAGGCCACGCAGTGCGCCGTTGGTCACCGTCTTCATGCTCGGATCTTCCACATAGTCGGTCTGAATATGCCGCAGAACTTCACCATAGATGCGCATTTGGCGATAGGCGCCGTCGTCATCACCCGCCACTGCAGCCTGCACGCCGCGAAGGTTGGCGCCAAGAAATATCGTGAGCAGAAGGATGGCAGATACGGCAAGCAGCGAGATCTTTAAAGACTTGGGCATGTGGCAGAACGCTCCAGGACACGCGGTGTAGCGCTGCGGGTTAGACGACGCACGTATTCGGATAGCATACGCCTGCGACATGGCACACTCGAAAGGCGGCACCGAAGGGAGCTGAGAAGACTGCAGGATCGTGGTGGCGGTGACTGGAATCGAACCAGTGACCTACGGGTTATGAGTCCGTCGCTCTAACCATCTGAGCTACACCGCCAGGTGCGTTCGCGGCTTTGCCACGGGAACCAATCGACTGCAGGCTTATTCTAGCGGAAGTGCGACACGGAACGGAAATAGATGAGCACGTGGTAGCGGTCATCCCGGCGAGGATGGCTTCAACCCGCCTCCCGCGCAAGATGCTGCGAACCTTGCTGGGCAAGCCGCTGCTGCAATGGACCGTAGAGGCCGCCCAGCGCTGCGCGCGGCTCGACCGGATCATCGTAGCAACGGACTCAAAGGAAATAGGCAATCTGTGTTCTCAGCAGGGTTGGGAGTGGCGGATGACCGACGCTTCCCTGCCGAGCGGCACCGATCGCATGCACGCTGTGGCTGAGACCGTGGACGCGAATATCTACGTGAACCTGCAGGGTGACGAACCGATGCTGCAACCAGAGCATGTGGATGCACTGCTGCGGCCTTTTGCGCTGGGAACGCACGTGGACGTGACCACGGTAAAAACCCGGTGTGGAGTGGAGAACATCGCTAATCCGAATGCCGTCAAGGTGGTGGCGGCCGCGGATGGCCGCGCACTCTACTTTTCGCGAGCTGCCATCCCGTTCGACCGCGATGGCGTGGGCACGACGTACTGGAAGCACCTGGGACTATATGCGTACCGGCGTGCAGCGCTGCTGCGGTTTGCAGCCCTGCCCCAGGGAGCACTGGAGCAGGTGGAACGGCTGGAGCAACTGCGCCTGCTGGAAAACGGCCTGGCCCTGTATGTCGAGCCGGTGGCTATGGATACCGTTGGCGTGGACACCGAGCAGGACCTCCGGCTGGTGGAGGATCTGCTACGCAGGAACAAAGGACAATGAGAGATCGCCGGCCAATGCCACAGCGTGTACACCGGCGAGCGAGGGCGCGATCCACGTGGCCTCACGTAACTCGGCAATCTCGTGGGTGCCCAGCAAACCCAGCACGCGACATCCGGCAGAGCGCCCAGCGGTGATGCCTGCGGGCGCATCTTCCACAACAATGCACTCCGCCGGCTTAAAGCCGAGCATCGCTGCGCCAGCAAGGTAGGGTTCCGGCGCTGGCTTGCCGTTCGTCACGTCATCCGCGGCGACCAGGCGGTCCGGCACGGGCAGGCCGGCTGCGGCGAGTCGGCCGATCATCAGACGACGCGTCGCGGAGGTCACGATAGTCCACCGCTCCGGCGGAAGGGAGCGAAGAAGTTCAGCTGCACCGGGAAGCACCATGAGGTCGTCCATGTCGGCGAGTTCCAGATCCTCGATGATTCGCAGGCCGTCGGCGGGATCGATGTCAGGCCGCAGTGAACGCACAATTTCGACGGCACGCATACCGTGCGGGACCTCGTAGGTGTCCGCACCCGGTACGTCGTACAGCCTGCACCACTGCCGCCAGCAGCGGCGCACCGAGCCGATGGAGCTGATGAGCACACCATCCATGTCGAACAAAAGCCCGGCACATGACGCTGTAATAGGTTGGATTGCGGTCAGGTCAGCAGGCATCCCTTGATTCTAGACACGTCAGTGCAGGTCTGGCGTTAAAGCCAGGACCTTGTGACGACCGATCACACCCTGGCGGAGGTGTGCCTACGGCTACGCGCATGGTTCTGGAGTCAACTTTCCCCGCTGACCATGCTGCAGGAGGACGTGCCCGACCAGCAGAAGCATGAAGATCGGGAATGGATCATTCCACAATCTGTTCATAATGCTGCGCTTACGAGAGCGAGGAAAAGAAGGTACGCATGCGTTCCAGGCCTTTGTCGATGACAGGAGCGGAGACGGCGTAGGAGAGGCGGATGTGGTCGGCGGTGCCGAAGGGCTCGCCGGGCACGCAGACCACGTGGGCTTCGGAGAGGAGGCGGGCGGCGACGTCGGATGCGGAGCGGATGCCGCCGCGTCCGAAAAAGGCGCTGACGTTGGGGTAGACGTAGAAGGCGCCCTGGGGGGTAGTGCAGGTGAGGCCTGGTATGTTATTCATTCCATTGAGGATGCGGTCGCGGATTTCCATGTAGCCGGTACGCATTTCAGCTACGCAGGCCTGCGGTCCGCTGACGGCTGCGATGGAGGCGTACTGCACGACGGTGCTGGTGTTGCTGGTGGATTGCGACTGGAGCTTGCTCATGGCGGCGATGATGGGCTTGGGACCGAGCGCAAAACCGGCTCGCCAGCCGGTCATGGCGTATGTCTTGCTGAGTGAACCGAGCACCAGAATGTGCGACTTAGAGCCGGTTGCGGATGCACCGCTTACGGTGTCGCCGGTAAAGTTCAGATACACATAGCATTCGTCTAAAAGGACGAAGATTTCACGCTTGTGGGAGAGCTCCACGATGTCGCGCAGGTCGTCGGGAGCGATGACGGCGCCGGACGGGTTGGACGGCGAGTTGAGGATGATGGCACGGGTGCGGGGTGTGATGGCCGCTTCGACCATCGAGGCGGTGAGGCGGAAGTTGTCGGACTCGCTGGTTTCGACGAAGACCGGGACGCCGCCGGCGAACTGGATGATGTCCTTGTAGCTGACCCAGTAGGGTACGGGGACGATGACTTCGTCGCCGTGGTCGATGAGAACCTCGATGGCGTTGAAGAGGGCGAGCTTGCCGCCGGAGGTGAAGACGCATTCGTCTGGGGCGTAGTTTGTGCCGAAGTCGGCACTGTGGCGGTCGACAATGGCCTGGCGGATTTCAGGCACGCCTGCGACGGCGGTGTAGCGGGTGCGGTTCGCCTGGATGGCTTCGATGCCGGCCTGCTTGATGTGGTCCGGGGTATTGAAGTGGGGCTCGCCTGCGCCGAAATCTGCAAGGTCTACGCCGGTCGATTTGAGGCGGAGAGCCTCTGCCGTGATGGCCATGGTGGCCGAGACTTCAATGCGCTGGATGCGTTCGGAAAAGATGGACGTGGCGGGTGCGGCGAGCGTGGTGGCCATGCGCTTTAGTGTGGCAGATTCAGCGGCAGGATGAAACCGAGTTACTCGTAGCGGAGGGCTTCCATGGGTTCGATACGGGTGGCACGGACCGCCGGGATGGTGCTGGCGATGGCTGTGGCAAGAAGCAGGACAAGGAGAGCGAGGGCGAGGGAGCCGATGTCTGAACCGTTGTTCGAGTCGGAGGTGCCGCCGATCCAGTGCTGGATGACGCGGTGGAGGATGAGGGCGAGGACCACTCCGGCTGCGATGCCTCCGGCGATGCTGACCATGGTGGAGCGGTAGACAAGGTTGAGGACGTTGCCACGGAGGGCGCCAAGGGCCATGCGGATGCCGAACTCGCCTGTGCGCTGTGCGACGGTGTAGCTGACGACGGAATAGAGGCCGACCGCGGAGAGCAGGAGGGCGAGCGCGGCGAAGCCGGCAAAGAGCCAGGAGATGAGTTGGCCCTGCGCGTATTCCGGTTGGTCGCTGAGCCAGTGGTCGAGGTCACGGGTGTTGCCTGCGACCTGCTGTTGCGCGTCGATGGACGCGATATTGACTCCAATGGCATGAAGGTAGGAGAGCGGAGAACCGTCTGTGCGGACGAGCAGCTGGGACCATGGCTCCATGCCCATCGTGTAGGGAATGTAGACTTCAGGATCGATGGGTTTATTGAAGCCCTGATTCAGCTTGTCGCCGATGACACCCACAATCGGCATCCAGTTGACGATGCCTGGCAGGGCGACGACGGTGGGCGGCACCGGCTTGAGGGCGTCGGTTTTGACGGAGTGGCCGATGGGATTGCCGCTGGGAAAGTACTTGCGCACGAAGGCCTGGTTGACGATGGCGAGTTGTGCGCCGTTGTGGACCTCAGACTCGGTCCAGAGGCGGCCCTGAACAAGAGGAATGCGGAGAACCGAGAAGTACTCGGAGTCGACCAGATTCCAGCGCGCCTTGAGATCGGTGGCGGAGGGCTGGCCAAGGATTTGCATGGGGACGCTGAAGCCACTGTAAGGGGGCGTGGCGTTGCTGGAGACGCCGACCTCGCGCACGCCAGGGGTTGCTGCGACCTTATTGCGCAGAGCTTCAACAAAGGCGTCGCGTGCGGCGATGTTTGTGTAATCGGACTCGTGGATGGGAAGGCCGACGGACATGACGTGATGCGGGTCGTAGCCGAGGGGCATGTGCGCGAGCCGGAGAAAGGCGCGCACTGCCGTGCCGGCAGTGCTGAGCAGGACGAGGGTGAGCGCGATTTGCGTGCCGATGAGTACGTTGTGCAGCGTGCGGCTGCTGTTGCCGACGACGCGGGTGGTGCCGGCCTGCATGGCGTCGCGAACGTCGGGCCGGGAGAGTTGAAGCGCCGGGTACAGGCCGAAGACCACGCCGGTGACAAAGGCGATGACCGTGCAGAAGACGAGGACGGGAAGATTGATGTGGATGGACGCCTCGTGCGGAAAGGCGTTGATAGGGAGCAGGCTGACGATGATGGCCAGGAGCTTGTAGCTGAGCAGGACGCCAAGGGCCGCGCCGCTGATGGAAAGCAGAAGGGATTCCGTGAGCAGCTGGCGCACGATGCGGGCGCGCGATGCGCCGATGGCTGCGCGGATAGCGAACTCATGCTGGCGAGAGGTGCCGCGTGCAAGCAGAAGGATGGACACGTTGCCGCAGCCGATGGCGAGCAGGAGCGCAACGGCGGCGAAGAGCAGCGCGAGGGTGGGACCAAGGGCCTTGATGAACTGCTCGTTAAGGCCAATGATGTGCAGCGGTTTGGGATGGTGGGGATAGTCGTCAGGGAAAAACTGTGGAGTGTCTTTGGCGAATTGGGAGATGAGCGGCTGAAGCTGCTGTGTTGCGAGTTTGAAGGGGATGCCGGGCCGGATGCGGAGGTCAGCGCTGCCGACCAGTTTGGGGTCTGCGTCAAGCTTCATGGGGAGGTAGACATCGGCGTCGCCCCAGGTGAAGCGTGGGGCGGCCACACCGATAACGGTGTAGGGCTTTTTTTGAAGGTAGATGGTTTGCCCGACGATGGCTGCGTCTGCGTGGAAGCGGCGCTGCCAGAACTTGTAGCCGAGAACGACGACGGGAGCCGGGTCTGCGCCGCCAACGGCGTCTGCCGGTTGCAGGCCGCGGCCAAGGATGGGCGGAACGCCGAAGAAATTGAAGGCGTTGGATGTCATGTAGTCGGCCCCGACATCTTCCGGCAGGTCGCCACCGCTGATGGTGAGACTGCGTTGACGTGTGAGGACGGCGTCTTCGACAGCTGGAATGGTGCGCAGTTGTTGCCATTGCGCGGGGTTGGTGGCGAAGCCGTCGTAGTCGCCCGTGGCCGACAGATCGCCCAGGGCGAGGTGAGCCATGCGGTCAGAGTTGCTGTAAGGGTAGGGGTTGACGAGGACGGCCCAAACGACGGAGAAGACGGCGGTGGTGGCGGCGATGCCGCAGGCGAGGGAGAGCAGCGCTGTGAGGGTGAAGCCGGGGGCCTTGCGGAGCTGGCGAAAGGCATAGGCGAGATCTTGCAGCAGTGTCTTCATGCGAGCGCCTCACGGAGATGCGCTCCATATGTGCACGTTTGGAGCCAAGCGGGAAGGTGCGTTGTTTGTGGGCAGATTAAGTGTCTTTGGTGGTCGGCGGCGAGGGGTGTGATGTTCGGTCTCGGACAGGTGCGGCCGGTGGTGGACAGAGATGGCCTGATACCTCGGAGACTACGCCGCGGGTTTGAGGGGATTGTTGCTTGTATCTCGGCGGCTGAAGCCGCGGTTTTAAGTGGTAGCCACGGGTACCTCGGCGGCTAAGCCGCATTCCTGAGGAGAGATACGTTTGCCAGTTCGACTGAAGCCACATGTACGAGTAAACCGATAGCGCAATCTCGAGCTCGCTCGAACGAGCGCTGAAGCGCTGAGCCCACCCTTTGGTTCCGCAAGCGGACTCGAGTCACGATAGAACTGTGAAAAGAATGGGGCACACGGAGATGAGCTGAGCTAGCGGAGGGCTTCGTCGTAGGTGCCGAGGGTTCCCTGGCCAATGGCCAGCATGCCGCTGACATGGGCGAGTGCTTTTTGAACGACCGGAAGAACTTGCGCTGCCTGCGCGGGCGAGATGTTTTTGCCGTTGAGCTTCAGGGTTGGCATGAGCTCCAAATAGTCTTCCAGTGCTTTTTCTTCCGTCGCTTGCAAGAGGGCCTGCTCTTGATAAGCGGCGGAGAAGCGTGCGACCTGGTCGTAGCTCATGTAGGAGAGCACGCCGGTGCTGCCGGCGGTTTGCCAGGCGGCGTCGGGGATGGGTGTTTCCTGAAAGCCGAGGGTGACTGCATCGTGCATGGCATCTGGCTTGGCGGCGATGACACCCTGCAGGGCGGCCAGCATTTTGAGGAGGGCCTGTTGCTCCTCCATGACTTTGGGTGCGCCCGTTTTGAGGAGATGCTGATTGCTGCGGATCTCTGCGGTGATGTTGGCGACGGCTTCGTTGCGGAGGTGGGCGTGATGGAGGGACTCTGCCGTGTTTTCAAGGCCGAGTGCGATGAGCAGGCCGACGGTGATGGTGAGCAGGTGGATGAGGAAGTCGCGGACACCGCCGATGCGGTGTTCCGGTGCGTGCACGTCGAGCATGAACTAGTCCCCAGTGTGTGCGGTGAGATGGGAACAGAGTAGCAGCGTTGTTGCGCTGCGTTGGAGCTGGAGGGGAAGGTTATTAGCGGCTGTCGCGGAGCCGGCGGTCGTAGGCGGACATTTGAGCGGAGACCAGGGCGTTTGCCTTTTTGAGGGCGGCTGCGGTGTTGGGGTCGAGCTGGTCTCAGGTGCGGAAGCCGCCTTTGTCCTGGATGGTGGAGGGGTCGACAGAGCCGTTCTGGTCGAGCATGGCGGCGAGTTGGAAGGTGACGGAGTGCTGGGCGGGGTCGACCGTTGCGCGGGCGGACGCGGTAGCCGATGGAGATGGCGCAGGCGCTGAGGTGGGCGGGGTCGCCGAGGCCGATCTGATGTTGGCGGCAGGCACGGGGCGTGCGATAGAAGGTGAACAGCGTGAGGGTATAGGTGCCGCGGTCCTGGAAGTCGCGGTAGTTAGGCTGGAGCCAGTCGGTGCTGCTGAGGGTCGGGAGTGTAGATCTGGACGTCAGGGTCGGAGGCAACGAGGAGGGGTGTGGTCCATGCTCCGGTTTCGTCCATGACCTGAGTGGGTTTACCGAAGGCACCGCGCTGGACGAGTTGTTGCGCGAGTGCCACGCTGCAGCATTTGGATGAATGGCGGTGATAATTTACGGCCCAAGCGGCAGAACGATTTCCGCCACGCACCCTGAACCCTCCAAACGGTTCCGCAGGTTTAACGCCCCACGGTGCCCCGCCGCAATCTGCCTCGACAGAGTCAGCCCAATCCCCGCACCCGCAGGCTTTGTCGTATAAAACGGCACAAACAGGTTCGCGGGGTTCGCCAGCCCGGGCCCGTTATCCGCAACCTGAATCGTCAGCTGACGGCCCAGCACCGCCCACTGCAGCGTCACCTCCGGCGCGGCATTCTCCGCCTCCGGATCCAGCGCCGCCTCGGCCGCGTTCTTCATCAGATTGATCAACAACTGTTGCAATTGATCCGCGTCCGCCATCATCTGGACATCGAGTCCAGGCAGCACCCTCACCGCCACCCGCTGCTCCAGCGGCACCGTCCTCTCCACCAGCGCGCACAAGCTCGTGGGCCGCATGGTGGGCGGCGGCAACCGCGACATCTGCTGATAAGCCTGCAGGAACCGATTCAGCGAATCCGCACGATCCTCAATCAACGACAAGCCGCGCCGCATATCGTTCAGGTCCTGGGACGTGTGGTGCACCCGGTCCAGGTGCAGCGGACGCGCACGCAGCATGCTGGCGATGCTCTTGATCGGCGTGAGCGAGTTGTTGATTTCGTGCCCCAGTACGCGGATTAGACGCTGCCACGCGACGCGCTCCTCCTCCTGCAGCGCTGCCGCCACGTCGCTCAGCACGAACAGTGTGTGTGGCACGCCATACAGCCGGAACACCGCACGCCGTACAGACCAGCTCGGCTGCTTTCCATCCCCGTGCGCATACATTGATTCATCACTCCGCTCCAACAAGGGACTCAACCCAAGCTCCTCCGCAGGCTGCCGCAACGCGCGGTTCCGCTGCAGGCCAAACGCACGCTCCGCCGCAGCATTCAGCAGCCGCAGGTTACTCTCCTCGTCAAAGGCCACCACCGGCGACTGCATCGACGTCATCACCCGGTCTGCAAGCGCCAGCGCATCCAGCGCGCCGCTCCTCTGCTGCTGCAGCGTGCTCGCCAGCGCGTTGATCTCCAGCGCCAGGTCGCCCATCGCATCACCGCGCCGTGCACCACGCGCCCGAAAGCTGAAGTCGTTGTCGCGCAGCGCCGCCACGATGTTCGACAGCGTCTGCATCGGCCGAACAATGCCGTCAAAGAAATAAGAGGATGCCAGCAACCAGGCCAGCGCGCATACGCCGATCAACAGGAGCGTACTTCCAGTGGAAACTTGGTCCAGCCTGCACGCCCATACCAACACCCCAAAAAAGGGAAGCGCCGCTGCCGCAAGCCACAACCGAAGTCGGCGTTCAAAGCTTAGCCGCCGCCGACTCCGTCCCAACGAGATCCGCTGCCGTACCACCGGTGGAGCCTCCTCCGGCGCGGCGCGGCCTTCGCTAAAGGCCATGCTTCTCCATGCGCCTGTACAGCGCACCGCGGCTCAGCCCCAGCGCCTCTGCGGCGTGGCTCACGTTGCCTCCGGTGCGTGCCAGCGCCTTACGCACAAGCACCGCCTCCACGGCCTCCAGGCTCATGTCGTCCAGCGTCATCGAGGCTCCGCCCCGCTGCGCCGCATGCAGTCCAAGGTCCGCCGCAGCAATGCGAGCACCGCGTGCCATCAACACCGCCCGCTCCATCGTGTGGTCCAGCTCCCGCACATTTCCCGGCCACGTGTGACTCAGCAGCTGCTGCAAGGCCGACGTCTCAAAGCCATCGATCACCCGCCGGTAGCGCGCGCTGTACTGCGAAAGAAAGTGCGCCGCCAGCGCCGGAATATCATCCCTTCGCTCTCGCAGGGACGGCAAACGAATCTCCACCGTGTTCAGCCGAAAAAACAGATCCTCCCGAAATCGCCCAGACGCAGTCTCCTCCCGAAGGTCCGCATTCGTTGCGCTAATCATTCGCACATCCACCCGGCGCGTCGCGCTCGACCCCACCCGCTCCATCTCTCCAGTTTCCAGCACACGCAGCAGCTTGCTCTGTTGCCGCAACGGAATATTCGCGATCTCGTCCAGGAACAGCGTCCCTCCGCTGGCCAGTTCGAAGCGCCCGATGCGGTCCGCGCGAGCGTCCGTAAACGCACCTTTCACGTGCCCGAACAGCTCGCTCTCAAATGTCCCTTCCGGCAGTGCGCCCGTGTTTACCGCCACCAGCGGCCTTCCTGCGCGATGGCTCAGTCGGTGCAGCGTTTGCGCCACTACCTCCTTGCCGGTGCCATGCTCCCCGGTTACCAGCACGTTTGCGTCCGACGGCCCAATCCGCTCCATCAGCTCAATCACCGGCCGCATCGACGCAGCCGTCGCAATAAATGTGACGCCACTTGCATCCGCGCGCAACAGCCTGTTCTCCGCTTCCAGGAACTGCGTGCGCCGGTGCGCATGATACAGCTCAATCTGCGTCTTCACCACGCTCAGCAGCCGAGTGTTCTCCCACGGCTTCTGCACAAAATCGCTCGCACCGCGTCGCATCGCGTCCACTGCGAGGTCCACATTTGCCCATGCCGTCATCAGCACCACCGGCAACTGCCCAAACCGCTGTCGCACCGTGTCCAGCAACTGCAAACCTTCGGTGCCGCTCGTCGTGTCTCGCGTGTAGTTCAGGTCCATCAGCAGCGCGTCATAATCATGGTTCTCCAGGCATTCCAACACCGCCGCAGGCGAACGCGCAGTCTCCACCACGTACCCTTCCGGCCGCAGCAGCAGCGTGAGTGCTTCCAGAATGAACGGCTGATCGTCGGCCACCAGCAGCCGGGATCGCCGCTCGCGTGCGGCTGCCGGCGGTCCCGGATTTTGCGCCTCCACCTCGATGCGTGTGCTCATAGCGCCTGACCCTGCCAAACCTACAGAATTACTGGACAACATTTGCCGCCTGCACCGTTTGTGCGCCGCTACGCGCTGATTCTACAGAAACGCCGTTTGCCTCCAGCGTCGTACCAATCGCCCGCTGGAGCTCCACCCGCGACTTCTGGTACGCCGTACGCGCTGCAACCAGGGCACTCTCGGCAGTCGCCAAAGCCTGCCTTGAAACCAGCGTCTCCTGCGCACTGCCCGCGCCCAGCTGCTGCTCCTTGCCGGTAATGTCGAACGTCCGTGCCGCCAGATCGCGTGCTTTCATCGCAGCCCCCACCCGAGCACCGCTCTGCTGCAGCGCGTACTGCGCATTCCGCACCTCAATGCGAATCTGCTTGCGCTGCTGCTGCAGCTGAATTTCCGCCTGCCGCGTCTCCAGCTCCGACCGGTATTGATCGCTCTTTGCCTGCCGATTCCGGATCGGTATGGCCACGTTCAAACCCACGTAGTAGTTCGGCGCGGAGTTGTTGAACGCATTCTCAAACGACCCGCCATACCCCACCGGCACTGTCGATGTAACACCCGCAGCCTCGTTCGGCACACCAGCCAAGCCAACCCCGCCAAACGTTCCAATCAGGTTTACCGTCGGCAGCAGCGCGTTGTTCAAAGCCACCCGGCTGATATCCCGATTCTTCAAATTCGTCGTCGCGATCTTTAGTTCCAGCCTGCGTCCCAGCGCGTCCGCGATAATGTTTTCCGTCGGCGCATCCGCCTCCACCGCCGCACCTCCCGTCACGGTGCTCAGGTCCGTTGGCCGCACCGGCATCGCCTCCAGCGTGGTGTCGTCCAGGTTCTTCGTCAGCGCATTCTTGATCAGCAGTTCCTGAAATTGCAGAGCACTCTTCGCAATTGTCAGGTCCTGCTCCGCCTTCGCAACCTCGCCCTCATCTTTCATCACATCCAGCGCTGGTATCGCCTGCAGCGCCAGCTGCTTGCGCCCACTCTCCAGCGTGCTGTTGGCAAAGTCGAACGACCTCGCCTTCACCTGCTCATCCTCATACGCCGCCACCAGGTCCCAGTACAGGTTCGCAATCTGCGTCACCGTCGTCACCACCTGGAACTCAAACGCCTCGTCCGAAATCTTCTTCGTGTTCTGCGCCACCCGCAGATAGCGCAGGTTCGGCCCCAGTCCAAACCCGGCCAGCAGCGGCTGCTGCACCTGGAACTGGAATGACGAATTCAGCGTAGGCGTCAGAAAGCTGAACGGACTATTCGTCGTCTGCCGGTTGCCGTTGTAGGAAACCCCAATCGTCGTACCCGTGCCAAACGCCTGCTGATACCCAATGTCGCCATTGATCAGGTTGTCGCGAAGGGTCGGCACACCGTAGATCGAAAGGTTCGATAGCGGCGATGTACTGTGCTGCACCCGGAAGTCGCCCGTGATCAGCGGATCGTAGGAGTTCACCTGCGTTCCGCCACCGAGCGTCGACTGCACCAACCCGGAAGCTCCGGTACCCGCGCCACCCGCGCCTCCGCTCGTTCCACCCGCACCCGCGCCCGCCGCGCTGGCGCCAAATCCGCCCACACCGCCACCCGGCGTGTTCTGCACCACGCCGGTGTTCACGCCCCGGTTAAATCCGCCGGCCCTGGTGCGCAGAATATCCGCATCCGCGATCGGTATGTTGTACCGTGCGATGGCCAGGTCCAGGTTGTTCTGCAGGGCCAATTCAATCGCGTCCTTTAACGAGATTTCCAGCAAACCATCGTGAATGTGCGCGTCCAGCGAAGCGGAGTTCGCCAGGTTTGCCGGTGCCACCTCCGTCGGCCGGTATGCCTTGATCGGATTGCTCGAATGGGGAATATCCAAGCGTACTGCCGTCTGCGCGACGTCAGAGCGAACCGGTGCCGAAAGTGCAAACCGCGGCTGTGGCGCGTCCGCCTGGGTCGTCTGTGTCTGTGGCTCCGATGTCTGCGTTATCGATGTCTGCGTTATCGATGTCTGCGGTATCGATGTCTGCGGCGAGCCTGCCTGCGCCACCATCATCAGCGACGGTTGTAGCAGCATCGATACGGCGGCCAGACATGTGGTGCGTGTGTAGGTCATCAGCTACGTGTGCTCCCTTGTGTTGCAATACGCTGCAGCGCAATACCCTGTGGTGCTTGGTCGTCCTGTCCAGCACCCAACGGTGCCCCACCGTAAGCGGTCATTCCAGGGTGCGCAGAATCAAACGTCAACCAGCCATCCCGCAGCTCCAGCGTGCGCGTACCATAGGCTGCATTCGCCTCGGCATGCGTCACCTGCACAACGGTCGTGCCGCCCTGGTTCAGCTCACGAAACATCTCCATAATCTCTGCCGCCTGGGCACTGTGCAGGTTGCCCGTGGGCTCGTCGGCAAGCAGCAGCGCCGGCTTGTGGATCACCGCCCGCGCCACACCCACCAGTTGCTGCTGCCCACCGGAAAGCTGCGACGGGTACAAATCCTTCTTGCCCACCATTTGAAAGCGATCCAGCGTATCCGCCACCATCGCCTGCCGCTCCCCGCGCGAGATATTTTTGTAACTCAGCGGTAAGTCGATATTCTCTGCAACCGTCAAGTCATCCAGCAGGTGATAACTCTGGAAGACCATACCGATCCGCTGCCGCGCCAGCTCCGCGCGCTGCTTCCGGTTCAGCAGGTGCACCGCCGTTTCATCGAACAGGAACTCGCCACGCCACCCGTCATCCAGCATCGCCAGCGTATTCAGCAGGCTGCTCTTGCCCGCACCGCTCGGCCCCATCACCGTCACAAACTCACCCGCGGCAATCTGCAGGTTCACTCGCCGCAGAACAAAGGTCTCTGTCGGCCCCGTCTTGTAACTACGTTCCAACTGTCTAAGTTCAATCATTGGCGTCCACCTTTATTCACTCTGACCGCAGCGCTTGGTTTGGGTCCACATGGGCGGCACGCCGCGCCGGCAGCAATGCCGAAACCAACGCAACGGCCAACATCAACATGGCAACCGACGCGAGTGTCACCGGATCGGTTGCGGACACACCGTACAACTGGCTGCGCAACATCCTCGCCAGCAGCAACGCGCACGGTAGACCCGCCAGCACACCTGCACCTGCCAGCAGCAACACTTCCGCAAGTACCAGTCTCGACACTGCCGCACGAGAGGATCCCAGCGCCATACGGATGCCAATCTCCCGCGTCCTCTGCGCCGTGTTGTACGCCAGCACGCCATACAGCCCAATGCCGGCCAACCCCGTCGCCAATACGCCAAACGCAGCAGCCAAAAGCCCGATCGTTCGCTCGTCGGCGAGCGTTCGATCCACCTGGTCCCCCATTGTCATCATGTGTTGCAGCGCAAGCATTGGAGCAACGCGGTGCATCGTCGCCGTCACATCTCGGAAGACGGTCTGCGGCTCTTCTGCCGTCCGCAGATACAGCGTTACGTCGGCTGCCTTCTTCTCCTGTGCCAGCGGCGTAAAGTCTGTCATCTTCACGTCGTCTCGCAAGCCGATGTGTCGCGCGTCCCGAACGACGCCCACAATCTCCATCCAGCGGAGCTTGTTGCCGGCACCACGGGCCATGCGTTTGCCCAGCGCCGCCGTGGCTGATCCGAAATAGTGGCGTGCAAAGCTCTGGTTCACAATCGCCACCGGTGGATGGTCGAGCGTGTCGTTCTCGGTAAATGCTCGGCCGGCAACCAGGGGCTCCTGCAGCGTTGCGAAGTACAGCGGGCTTACGCCGATGCGACCGATGTCGAGATCCTCCTCCGGCGGTGCGGTGTATCCCTCCACCGTCACGTTCGTCCCGCTGTCTGAGCCTGCAATCTCCGCGCTGTCGGTCGCAGCAACCGACCGTACACCTGGAATGCCGGACAATGCCGCCAATACATCGCGCTGCAGTGGCGCGATGCGGTCCGCAGGGTATCCGGCAAGCTCAGGGTCGATGTGCAGTGTCAACAGTTGCTCCGTGTTGAACCCAACATCCACGTGCCGCAAGTTCTGCAACGAACGAACCAGCAAACCGGCACACACCAGCAGCAACACGCTTAGCGCAACCTGCAACGACACAGCGACGCTGCGAAGGTTCAATCCACGCCCTGCCGATGTGCTGCCCTGCTGCTTCAGCGTCGAGACCAGGTCCGGCTTCCGCAACTGAATTGCGGGAACTACACTAAAACCGAGGCTAACCACCATGGCAAGCGCAAAGGAGACCGCGAGCATGCGTCCATCCACCGTGGGCAAAAACAGCAGAGGATCGCCCGGGTCTGTCAGACGGCTGGAGAGGACCCGCACGACCATCGGGGCCAGAGCAACTCCCAAAACCGCTCCGGCGAAGCCCAGCAGAAAGCCTTCCAGCAATACCTGCCGCACAATCCGCCCCGCCGTCGCACCCAGCGCATACCGCACACAGAACTCACGTGCCCGCACCGCAGACCGAACAAGCAGCAGGCCGGCAACGTTTACCGCGGCGAGCAGCAGCATCAAGCCTGCCATGCACATCACGATCAATAGCGGCTTCTCGAGCCGCTGCCGGCTGTACGACAAACCGGTCGCACCCTCCAACAGATGCAGCCTGCTGTTTGTCAGAAAGTCCGCGGTAAACCCCCCAGGTTTGCTGCCCATCGCGGCAAGTTCGTCAGCGCGCAACGCGTGCCACAGCGGAGTCATCCCCGCCTCCGCTGCCGCAGGTGACACACCATCCCTCAGTCTGCCCACAAGGTTCAGCCAGCGGTCCCGATGGTTGTGTTCGCTGTCGGCCTGCGACGGATCGACAAGCGCAGCATGTGCCAGTGGCACAAACAGCGCAGGCGTCTGTCCCCACACTGCGCTGCGAAACTCAGGTGCCGCGACGCCCACAATCGTCACGGGCTTGCCGCTGATACGAAGCGTTTCGTCCAGCACTGCCGGATCGCTGCCAAGCCGGTCGTGCCAGTAGTCATAGCTCAGCACACCAACGGGCGCTGCATTGTCGGTATCATCGGCGGCTGTCAACACGCGTCCCAGCGCTGGCCGCACACCCAGCAGGCTGAAGTAGTTACCGGATACGATCTCGGCATCCTGCACCGCTGTCTCGCCGTGACGCTCAATGCCCACAGCACCGGTGCTGGTGGCGACAATGCCCTGCAGCACAGTGTTCTTCTCATAGAGGTCGCGATACATCGGCACGGAAAACAGCATTTCGCGCTCACCGCCATGGCCGCTTGTACGCCCGCTCCAAGCCTTTCCAGTTCCTTCCAGCAGCACGAGCTGCCGCGGCTCCCGCACCGGCAAGGACCGCAGCAGTGCCTGGTCCAGCAGCGAGAAGATCGCCGCGTTCGCACCGATGCCCAGCGCCAGCGTCACCACCGCTGTCGCCGCAAACCCCGGCGTTCGCCGTAGCTGCCGAAGCGCGTACCGCACGTCCTGAAACACGGTGCCAAGAAAAGTTGCCATGGCTAGCTCACCTTTGCGGTCGCTGAAAACCTGTTCGTCGTCACTCCGCCCGCAAAGCCCGCATCGGTTCAATGGCACTCGCCCGCCGCGCAGGCATGATCCCGGCCACCGCCGCGCACACCGCAAGCAGCGCCACCGCACTGCACAGCGTCACCGCGTCATACCCCTTCACCCCGAACAGCTGCGATTGCAAGAAGTGCCCCGCAAGCAACGCCGCCGGCACCCCGATCGCAAGTCCAATCAGCGTCTGCGTCATCGCACCGCGC
This sequence comes from Acidobacteriaceae bacterium, assembly GCA_903642225.1. Lineage (GTDB taxonomy): Bacteria > Acidobacteriota > Terriglobia > Terriglobales > Acidobacteriaceae > Terriglobus. The sequence continues at coordinate 56,640 of CAHJWI010000009.1, forward strand.
AGGATCAGTCGCAGGATCCCACCCCGGTCCGATCCCAGCGCCATCCGTAACCCGATCTCCGGCACACGCCGCGCCACGGTGTACGCCGTCACGCCATACAGCCCAATGGACGCAAGCACCAGCGCCAGCGCACCAAAGATCGTCGTCAGCCGAACCACCAGCTCCTGCTGTGTAAACTGGTCGCCCACCTGCTCGCTGTACGTCTGCAGCTTTCCAATCGGGATGTTGGGATTGACTCTGTGCAGCGTATCGCGCAAGGTCTGCGCCGCGCTGCCCGCGTCTCCGCGGTACTTCACCATCACGTTCGACGCAAAGTGCTCGAACTGCTCGTTCTTCGCCGCCTGCTGCTTCAGCGATTCCGGCGCATTCATTGCGTCGTACAGCGTCAGCTGCGTCATCGGTGTAAAGAACATGGGCGGCGTTTCCGCGGCCGGATCGCCGTACTTGCTATCGTCCACCACGCCCACAATGGCATACTCGCCGGTCATCGCGCGGTCGGGTCCAAAATGTTCCCCCAGCGGTGGCTTGCCTTTCAGGTACTTCACCGTGAACGCCTTGTTCACCACGGCCACATGGGTGCTCGTGCTCGTGTCCTGGTCAGTCACGCCGCGGCCCAGCAGCACCCGCGTGCCCACCGTATCAAAGTACCCAGGACTCACGGCCAGGTATCGCGCGTTGTTGTTGTCTATCTTTTCGCCACCCGGCAACCACACACCGGTGCCCCAGCTGTTGTTCGTCATCGGCCCATAGGTCGAGTAGGCGAAGCTCTGCACGTTTGGCAGCCCGGCTAAGTCCTGGTCCAGGCTGCGATACAGTCCTGCCAGCTGCTCAAAGTGGTATCCCGCCGCCTGCAGGTCGATAAACGCGATGACCCGTCCCTGCGGCTCAAAATGAAAGTTCTGCTGTTGCAGGTTTTTGAGGCTATGGATCAACAGCCCCGCCATGCTCAGCAGCGTCACCGAAAGTGCCGCCTGCAATATCACAAGCACCCGTTGCGGCAGGCTGCTCGTGTCGCCCATGCTGCGGTTCGCCCCCCGCAGTGCATCTGCCGGGTCGGCGCGCGAGGCAAGCCATGCCGGCACCGTACCGAATACCACCCCCGTCAGCAGCGACACCGCAAACGCAAACAGCAGCACCGGCCACGACGGCGAAGCACTCAGCGGATCGACTTCAACGCCCTTCATTGCAAGTGCAAGCATGCCGCGCACACTGGCATACGCCACAGCAATCGCAAGCGTGCCGCCCAGCAACGCTATCACCACAGATTCCACCAGCGTGCTTCGAATCAGCCGCGACCTTGGAGCGCCCAGCGCTGTGCGCACGCTGGTCTCCTGCTGGCGAGACACCGCACGCACAAGCATGAGGTTCGCCAGATTTGCGCAGCAGATCAGAAGTACCGCACCCGCAATCATCAGCAGCAGCTTCAGGCTTTTTTCATACTGCTGCCGCAGGTCGTTAATGCCGCTGCTCGCCGGCGAAACCTCCACCGTCTGCTTCGCAATCTCCGCCTCCGTCGACGTATCGCCAGGACTCCGATTCACCCGGATGTACTGCACCAACTGAGCCTTCAACGACTGTTCTACCACCGGCACGTCGGCGCCAGTGGGAATGCGCACAAGTACATCCAGCCAATTCGCCGCCGGAAATGCCATGAGGTTCCGCTCCGGCTCCAGGATGGGCTCCTGTGCAAGCGGCACCCACACCCCGGCCGGATCGCCCGTGTTCCGCTCCCCCAGAAAACCCTCGCGCGTAACTCCAACCACCGTCACCGCATGGCCCGTCAGAAGCAGCGTGCTGCCCACCAGTCGAGGGTCACTGTTGAACTTGGTCGCCCACACCGTATGGCTCACCACGGCCACCGGCGCTGCACCCGGCCGGTCGTCATCTGCCGTCAACACCCGCCCCGCAAATGCACCCACACCCAAAAAGCTGAAGTAGTTGCCCTCGACAAAACGCACCGCCAGTGGCTGCACGTTGGTCTCGTTCTCGCGCCGCGCACTTACCGCCATTGCTGCCGCGTCAATCGCGGTCATCCCGCCTGTGTGCGCCGTGTGATCCCTGAGCTGCTTGTACAGGTCCCAGCTGAACAGCGTCCACTTATCCTGCAGACCGCCTGTTACGCAGCAGTCGGCATCCTTCCCAAGCTTGTACAGTTGCTCCGGCGCACTCACCGGTAACGACCGTAGCAACACCTGGTAGGTCAGCGTAAAAACCGCCGTCGTTGCGCCGATACCCAGCGCCAACATGGCAATGGCAGTGATGGCGAATCCCGGCGAACGGCGAAGCTGACGAAGCGCAAAGCGCAGATCCTGCAGAAAGGTATTCATTGACTATTCCCCGCTGGTCATGCAAGTAAGTGGAGCCGTCGACTTATCGCGCCGCGCTATACCCGGTGCGGTACTCTTCTTCTGCCGCAGCCAATAAATGCTGTAACTCACCTTCGGCCACAATCTTCCCGTCGAACAGGTGCACCTGTCGGTCCGCATGCGCTGCAAAGCGTGGGTCGTGCGTCACCATGCAGATCGTCGATCCCTCCGCGTGCAACTCGTTCAGCAGCCGCATCACCGCTTCACCGTTCTTGCTGTCCAGGTTGCCGGTCGGTTCGTCCGCCAGCAGTATGCTCGGCGACCCCGCCAGCGCACGCGCCACGGCCACACGCTGCTGCTGACCGCCACTCAACTGCGCCGGATAATGTCGCAACCGGTGCGCCATGTTCACCCGTTCCAACGCTTTCACTACGCGATCTTTCCGTTCACTCGCAGCCATGCCGCTGCGGTATGTCAGCGGCAACTCCACATTTTCGTATACCGACAAATCACCAATAAGGTTAAAGCTCTGGAAAATAAAGCCAATCTCTTGGTTGCGGATGCGCGACCGGTCAGCAAAATTTAAATTCGCCACCGCCTTGTTATTCAACGTGTACTTCCCATCCGTCGGTGTATCCAGCAAGCCCAAGATAGAAAGCAGCGTCGACTTTCCGCAGCCTGAGGGTCCGCTCATCGCCACATACTCTCCACGCGCTATGGACAAATGCACACCGCTTAAGGCGTGCGTCTCGATCTCGTCGGTGTAAAAGACCTTCGTCAAACTCTCGATGTGAATCAAGTTTTCCGTCCGCTCTGCCATCGCACTCTCCATGGGTAACTTCGCCTGATTTATTGAAACGGTTTGCAGCTGTATACGTTGCCAGCATCGAACCGGTTCCGTTGGTATGTCGTCTTACTGCTCCACGCGTATGTGGTCCGTGTTATCCCACTTACTCATGTCCGACAGGATGACGACGTCGCCCGGCTGCATTCCATCCAGCACCTGGATACTATTCACTGATGCCCGACCTACCCGCACCTGCACACGAATCGCAGACTTACCATCCGGCGTCAACTTGAACAGGCTCAGCGTGCTGTTTTCGTTGCCGCTCGCCGGCCGGCCCACATATAGCACGTTCGTCAGCCGATCCAGATCAATCGTTCCATCCACGCTTAGGTCGGGCCGCGCGCCCTGTGGCAGTGCACCGTCCAGCGCAACATCCACCGTCACTGTGCCGTTCTGCACCGCTGGATCTATTCGCTGCACGTGCCCCGGAATCACACCGTTGTGCGTGTCCACCGCTGCCAGCTGTCCAATTTGGATGTCCCGCGCCTGCGTCTCTGCGATCTTCAACGCGGCCTTTAACTGGTCCGGCTGCACTACCTTCGCCAGCGTTGCGCCTACCGCCACGTGCTCGCCCACCTGGTGCGGCAAATCCACAAGCACGCCGTTGATCCCCGCGCGCACACTCAGAGCTTCTTCCTGCTTCTGCTTCAACGCCAGCAACGCCTGAGCCTGCTGCACCTTTGCCTGCTGTACCGCTACCTGCGTCGCAATGGCCTGCTGGTTCAGCGTCAACCGCTGCCGCTCAATGTCATTCCGAATGCCAAGCTCATCGGCCTTACCGCGGCTCTCGTTGTACTTCAACCCGCTGATCACACCCAGGTCCAGCAGGCTCTTGTCCGTCTGCGCCTGCAGCTGCGCCTGCTTCTGATCCGCACCCACCGTCGCCGCGCCCGCACGCTGCGTCATCAGGTCGCTTTGCAGCTTCGCCCGCGTGTTCTGCAGGTCCGCCTGCGCACTCTTTAACTGCAGCTGCGCATCCAGCATCTGCTGCTGCGTGGCGGGGTCCACCAGGTCCATCAGGATTGTATCCGGGTGCACCTGCGCCCCGGGCAGCACACGAATGTGCACCACCGTCGCCTCCGTCTGCGCCGGGATCAACAGAATCTTGTCCTCGCGCGGCGTCAGCGTGCCCGGCCCACGCACCTGCCGCAGCAGCGGCCCGCGCTTCACCGTATCGGTATATAGCGGACCCTCAACCGTCGGCACCGCCGGCTTCAGCCGAGCCACAAACACCGCGATCGCCACAACCACCAGCAAACCCACCGCGCCCAACACCAGAGCGCGTCGCTGTTTCTTCCTCTTCAAATCCGGACGAACGATATCCATGCGCAGAAAGTAAATGCACGGCGTGTGCCAAAGCCACGCAACCAGGTTATCGCCGCCAATTCACATGTTTTGACCGACGTGCCTTGCCCAAACCGCAGCTCGCGTCCAGCTGGCTGTGTTCGCTCTCGATTCCTTGTGTCCGCAAACGAACAGCACCGCACCACCGCTACCGGTAGTTCTCCACCGCGCGCAGCAAATCCAGCTTCTGCCCCGCCGGCAAAAAACTCGCCTCCACACTGTTACTCGCAAGCTCCCGCATCTGCTCGTCCGTAAACTCGAACTCCCCCTGCACCAGCACATACTCATCCAACAGGTCCGACCCGAACATCGGCGGATCGTCCGAGTTCAGCGTCACCATCAATCCTCGTTCAAAGTAGTGCCTTACCGGGTGCGCCTCCAACGACCGCAACACCCCCGTCCGCAGATTGCTTGTCACATTCAACTCCAGCGCAATCTGCTTCTCCGCCAGCACATCCAGCAGCTCCGGATCGTCCACCGCACTCAGAGCATGCCCAATGCGTTCCGCGCCAATGTTGATCGCACTCCAGATCGACGACGCCGGCACAGACTCCCCCGCGTGCGCCGTCAGGTGCAAACCCGCAGCCTTGGCCGTCGCGTACAGCTCCCTGAAATCTCCCGCAGGCCCACGCGCCTCGTCCCCGCCAATCCCGATGCCCACAATGCTTGGATACGTCGACCGCAGCTCCGCCGCCTTGGCAAACACCACCGCGGCCTCCTCTGCGCCAAAGTGCCGCACCGCGTCGATAATCCACAACACCGTTGTCCCAAACTCCCGCTCAGCGCGAAGCCGGCTGCGCTCAATCGCTTCCGTCACACTTTCCAGCGACAGCTGCGGCTTAAATCGCAGCAGTATGCCAAAGCTGATGTACACCTCCGCATGCCGCACACCCTGCGCGGATAGCCGGCGCACCATCTCGTACGTAATGAGCTCGTAATCCTCCGGCGCCTGCAGACGTTCGCTCACCTGCTTGAACGCCATCAGGAAGCCGATGAAATCGGCATACACATACAGGGCTCGCGCCGCTTCCAGCGTCAGCGGCTCCGCATCATGCCTTTGCGACAAAACGACCAGCGTCTCCGGCACAATCGTGCCTTCCAGATGCAGGTGCAGCTCGCACTTCGGCAGCCCGCGCAGCCACTCCCGGTCAGGTGTACCGCCCGCGGGGTTCACGCCATCGCCCCGCCTCAACGCTTCCTCTTCTTCTTGTCCCTGCTTTCTTCCGGCTCCAGCCGCGCTTCCGCCGGTGGTGTCGCACCTTGTGGGAGCACGCGCCGCGTGTTGTTTCCTTCCAGCCGGTAGGTCTTCGCCACAAGGTCGCTTTTTCTTGGCAGGTACTCACCCGTCGCCGCATCCGGCCTCGGCAGCGCAGCACCTTCCGCCAGCACGGTATACGTGTACGTCGGGGCCACGCCCGCATACGGGTTGCCGTGGTCCCGGGCCGCATACCCCGGATCCGTCCCGATCTTTACCGGCAGAAAACCCACAATGTTGCGGTCCCGGTTTGCACCCTCATACCGATGCCTCTTCGTATTCCAGTAAAAGACCCGAAGCTGGTTAAAGTCATACGGCAGCCCGGCCTTATACGGACTCGTCACCATCACGTAGTTCGGCACATCCTTGATGGCACCCTCAAGCGCCGGATCGTTTACCAAGTTCAACACGTACGCGCCCACAATGCGCTGGTTTTCCGCGTACTTGGCCACGCTGTCCGGCACGTCCACGTCCAGCATTCGGCTCAGCATCCACCCGGTATGGTTGTGGCTGTCGCGCACCAGCCACCAGTCCTCCATTGCCGGCGGCTCCGGCGCTGCCGCCACAGCCGCTGGTGCCTTCGACCCCTTCTTCCCGGCAACACCCGCAGCCACCGCAACCGGAGCCACATAGCCCGGCGGTACCGGCTTCAGCGTACTCGCGCGCGCAATCAGTTTCAGCTTCTCGCTTTCGTCAAGCCGGTACAGCTTCTCCGTGTCGCGCCCAGGTTTGCTGTGCAGGTACACATCGTCCCGCACCACGCCGGTCGCCACGTACGCATCGTGCGCATGCGCCGTGTTCAGGTCGTCGAATTCCTTTGACACTGCCTCCGTCGCCACGGCCTTTTCATCAATCCAGCCGACCTCGCCCTTGTCGGTCTTCACCTTGTAGAAACGCTTGTTGCTTTCCAGGATCTCCAGCCGCTGCCCATTCACCACGTTGCCCGTCCGGTTACTCACGGCGGCAATGCGGTCCCGCAGAAACGTCCCCTTCGACGTCACATACACGTAGTGGGTCAGCATCTTCGGCTTCATCCCGCTGCAACCCGCCACCAACAGGCCCGCCAATGTCACCAGCGCCGCAGCTCCGGTCCGCCCACACCTTGGGCCAACCGCCCCTGCCTTTGTCATGCTCATCCCACCCGTAAGGGTAGCACCGCACATTGCGTTCGCCCGCAGTCTCTGGATCTGACAAAGTCGGCAAGTAACACGAGCTTCGCCTGGTTCACGGGTGCATGAGCATGTAGCTTTACTTTTTTGTAAGAGTATTCTCGGCTCGTCTAGTAAGTCACCCCGATGGGTGATAGATCGGTCCTCTGCAGTCGCTTAGCATCGCCATCATGTATACGTCTTGTGGATTGCTGCTTCTTGATGGCGGCAGCTTTGCCGTCATAGGATTGCTGCTGATGCTTGGAGCGGTCGCTTTTTATCTATTGCCATGTATTGTCGCTTCGTCGCGCAAGGTAAGTAGCGCTACAGGCATCGCACTTTTAGATCTGTTCCTCGGCTGGACTCTTTTGGGATGGCTCGCTGCCTTGATCTGGGCGTGCACAGCGGAAACAGCCCTGCAGGTCCAAATGCGCGATCTTGCAATGCAACAACTTGCTTTGTCTCAAAGACAACAAGGAACTTAACGTGGTAAGTCTGCTAGCACGCGCTGCAGAGGCTGTCAGATAACCTTTTGCCCGGCCTTAGTGCGACAGCGCTAGAAAGTTCGCCGTTATCCCCGTTGCCGTCGACGTCAGCGCGTCCAGCTTGCCCGGTGCCGTCGCGTCAAAGCTGTACACGCTCAGGTCAGGCGACCCGTTCTGCGCCGTCGCCAGCAGATACTTTGCCGTGGAGTCTGCTCCCAGCGTAGACACACCTGCACCCGACGCAAACGGAGATCCACTGATCGCTGTCAACGCCTCGTTCGTTCCTATGCTCCAGGCAGAAATCGTGCTGTCCCCGTGGTTGGCCACGTACACGTACTTGCCCGCCGTATCCAGCGTTACTGCGTACGGGTTGCTCCCCGTCGCGTACACCTTGCTCGTCGTGGGAGTCAGCGCTCCGTTGCTCGCAACCTGCTCCACTACAAGCCCCGCGCTCGTCCCAGTCCGCACGACATACAGGTAGCTGCCCGTCGTGTCCCACGCGATGCCATAGTCGCTCGTGACACTCGGTGGCAGCGTCTGCGACAGTTGCGCCAGCGTTGCCGTCGTGGAATCGAAGCTGAACAGCAGTTCTCCTGCCGTCCCCAGAGCCGCTGCCACCACTGTTCCGGCAGCATTGATCCGCAACGCCCGCGGCACCGATGACCCGTTCGGCGTAAAGCCGATTCCTCCGCTGCCTGTCACCGTCAGCGACCCGTCGCTGCCAATCGCAAACAGGTCGATCGCATTCCCGCTGCCGTCCAGCACCATCAGGTATTTGCCATCCGGCGTCGTCTGCATGTCCACGCAAAACGCATTCGCCAGCGCTGCGCCGCTGTTCAATGCGGTCAACGCACCTGTCGACGAAATGCTGTACCCAAAAATCTGCGACGCCGTCCCAATCCACAGAAAGCCATTCCCACGCGACACCGCCAACGCCAGCGGAGCCACACTCAGGCTGATTGGCGAGCCCGAAAGCGCGGCCAGCGCACCCGCAGTCGAAATGCTGAAGCCGGTCACCGTGTTGCTGCCCGCATTCGCCACAAACGCCATGTTCGGCGTGGTAGTTGTGCTGCCGCTGGAGCAAGTGGCACTGTGCAGGAAGTTGCCGCAGTCGCCCGTTGTCGTCGCCTTCGTCACAAAGCCGCAGCCCACAACCGGTACCAGCAAGACAGCCGCAAACACGGCAGCCCAAATCCTTCGCTTACCCACGACTCTCATGTGCATTGGACGGAGCGACACACACCAGCGTCTCGCCGCTGTGCGGCTTAGTTTGCTTGTGCCTGGCACGCGGAACACACACCTATCACATCGACCGACACACGCTCTACCACAAACCCGCTCGCCAGTCTCATCCGCGGCTCGTCCCCGCCTAACCGGTCAAAGCCCAGCTCGTCGTGCTCCACGTCCGTCACCCGTTTGCACACGCTGCACACCAGGTGGTGGTGCGGATCCTTATTCATCTCCACCCGCAATGTTCCATGGTGCATGCTCAACTCGCGCAGAACGCCGCTCTGCACAAACAAGTGAATGTTCTTGTACACGGTCGCCAGTGAGATCGACGGTATGCGCTGCTTTACCGACGCATACACCTCTTCCGGCGAAGGATGCCCGTGCATCCCCTGCATCGTCTCGTACAGCACCTGTCTCTGATGCGTCACGGCAATGCCATGCTCCGCACATAGAGCCCTAAATGTCAGTCCGTCCTGCATGTCACCCTCAAGTAGAAAAGACCCTGCCCCGCAAGTCAAGATGCCCGCGCACCGCGCAGCTGTGTGCGGCGCAAAGGATCTGCACCCGCCGCCACTTGGCAACATGTATGCGCTTGCATACACTTTCCGCAGCCGAGCCACAGCCATCTCCGGAGTCCCATGACACTTGCCAGACGCATCCTCGCCACCGCCGCTCTCGTGTTTTGCACCGCACCGGCCTTCTGCGCCAACGCCCCGCGAGCCCGCTGGTCTGAAGCTGAAGCCACCGCCTACATGGCTCACCAGCCCTACCCCGTCGGCGGCAACTTCCTTCCCGCCGACGCTATCAACCAGCTGCAAATGTGGCAAAGCAGCACTTGGGACCCCGCGGAGATCGACAAGGAACTCGGCTGGGCGCAGGGCATCGGCATGACGACCATGCGCGTCTTCCTGCACGACATGCTCTGGCAGCAGGACAGCAAAGGCTTGGAACACCGCGTCGACGAATTCCTCAGCATCGCGGCAAAGCACAACATCAAACCCGTCTTCGTTCTTTTCGACAGCTGCTGGGATCCCGATCCCAAGCTCGGCCCGCAGCACCCGCCCATCCCCGGCGTCCACAACAGCGGCTGGGTCCAGTCACCCGGTCTTGCTCTCGCAGACTCCGCACAGCAGCCCCGCTTTGAAGCCTATGTCAAGGGCATCGTCGGTCACTTCGCCTCCGACAAGCGCATCCTTGCCTGGGACCTTTGGAACGAACCCGACAACAGCGGCGGCGGCAACTACCCGCACGACCTCAAGAATAAAACCGACCTCATGGACAGCATGCTCCCCCACGTCTTCGCCTGGGCACGCTCCGTCGGCCCCATTCAGCCCCTCACCAGCGGCGTCTGGACACACGACAACTGGGCCGACCCCACCCTCCTCAGCCCCACCGAAACAATCCAGCTGGGCGAATCCGACATCATCAGCTTCCACGACTACAGCTGGCCTGAAACCTTCGAGAAACGCATCGTCCAGCTCGAGACTCTTCACCGCCCCATCCTTTGCACGGAATACATGGCCCGCGGCGCCGGCTCCACCTTCGACGGCAGCCTGCCCATCGCTGCCAAACACCACGTCGGCGCCATCAACTGGGGCCTCGTCCAGGGCCTGAGCCAAACCTACCTCCCCTGGGACAGCTGGAAGCTCCCCTACACCGACCGCGAACCCACGGTTTGGTTCCACGACGTCTTCTACACCGATGGCAAAGTCTATCGACAAGCCGAAGCCGACGAGATCAAGCGCATCTCCGCCGAGCAGAACGGGAGCCGCACCATCGCCGCCGCACAGTAGCCATGGCACCAGTGCCCATGTCCAAACCACCGGACGTGGGTTCCTCGCCCCGGCCCGCTCCACGCGCCTCTCAGACCATTTATCGTGAAGGTAGATGCGGACCTTCACCCTGCCAGAAGCGCAGACGCTCATTCCCGTGCTCGACGCCCTTCTCCAACGCGCCCAGACCGCCGCCGGCGTCGCCACTGCACGCGAGCATTCCCTGCAATCGCTTCACCAGTCCATCTTCCTCGCCGGCGGCATGCGCGTTGACCTGCTTCGCGTCGCCACCATCAAGGGCGAACACGACAAAGCCGTGGAAGACGCACGCACCACCCTCGGCGAAATCGACGAGATCGGTGTCGAAGTGAAAGACCTCCACACCGGCCTGCTCGAATTCCCTTTCCAGCTCGACGAAGATGTCGTCCTCCTCTGCTGGACGCAGGGCGAATCCAGCATCACCGCATACCGCACCGCCGACCAGAGCTACGACGACCGCCAGCCCCTGGACGACCGCTTCCTCCGCGGCAACAACGACCGCCCCCACTAGCACAACACCTGGCTGCGCCATCTTCACCGCGCCCACTCCGCTTGCAACCCGCAACAACGCAAAGCGCGATTAAGGTGGGTCCAATCAACCCCGCCCACCTGCCTCCGTTATGATGGAGACCGATGCCCAGTCTCGGCGATTCCGTCTTTATCTTCATGCTGGCGCTCATGCTCCTCGGCCCCAAGAAGCTGCCCCAACTCGCCCGCCAGCTCGGCAAGCTCATGGCCGAGTTCCGCAAGGCCTCGAACGACTTCCGCATGCAGATGGAAGATGAGCTCCGCATCGAAGATCAGAAAGAGCACCAGAAAAAGGTGGACGCCCTCGCTCCGCCACCCTCCACCGTGCCCGATCCCACCATCCCCACGGAAGATCCACCACACCCCCATCTGCCGGCTCTCACTGATAACTCCATTGCGCCGCAGAGCCTTGAACTGTCGGCAGAAGGCATCCAGCCCATCGCTGAATCCGGCGAGCTCAAGATGATGCCTCCCTCTACCGGCCTGCCCGTTGAAAGCTCCGCCCGCCGCTCCCCCTTTGCCTCCTCCAACACCGGCCGCGACACGTTTCAGCCGGAGCCTGACGCAACCCCGGACACCACCACCGGCATGAGTAGCGAAGAACCCAGCGAAGCCGCACTTAGCGCATCCACGGGGTCCAATGGGTTCCACGAATCGCCCCCGCCACCGCCTCCCTACGAACCCCCACCCGACCGCAGCCACCCCGCCATGATCGGCGAAGGCGAGCGCGCCACCCACGCCTAACAACCCCAAGGAGGCAGGCACCCATGCCAGACGTCCTCGATCAAGTCCGCACCGAAGCCGCAGCCCGCGCCGAGCTGCCCGGCATGAGCCTCATGGAGCACCTCCAGGAGCTCCGCGCCCGTCTGCTCCACTCCGCCGCCGCCCTGCTCATCGGCTTCGCCATCGCGTACATCTTCCACGAGCGGCTCTTCGACATTGTCCAGCGCCCCATGGACATGCTCCACTACCAGCTCAACTTCACCCACCCCACCGACGGCCTCAACCTCTACCTGAAAACCGCCCTCTACGGCGGTGCCATCCTCGCCGCGCCCTACATCCTCTACCAGGTCTGGCTCTTCATTTCGCCCGGCCTGTACTCGCATGAAAAGCGTTACGTCTGGCCCTTCATGACGGCCACCGTCACCCTCTTCCTTGCCGGTGCCTGGTTCGGCTATCGCTACGTCCTTCCCTCCGCCCTCCGTGTGCTCATCGGCGACTTCGGCAAACGCTTCCACCCCATCATCACCATCGACGACTACACCGGCTTTTTCTCCGCCATCATCTTCGGCCTCGGCGCCAGCTTTGAGCTGCCCATCGTCATCTTTTTCCTCGCCCTCTTCGGCATCGTCGACGCCAAGTTTCTCGTCCGCAACATGCGCTACGCTGTCCTCATCATCTTCGTCATCGCGGCCATCATCTGCCCCCTGCCAGACCCGCTCAGCATGTGCCTCTTCGCCATGCCCATGCTCATCCTCTACGCCCTCTCCGTCGGTGTCGCCTGGTTCGTCCACCCCGCCCGCCGCAAGGTTGCCGCGGCATAATCTCCGCGGGAGCACAGCTCTGGTGCCCATTCCTTTCATGGGCTTTACCGTGAAAAGGTTGGCTCAGAACAATCGCTCATTCGTTCGCAGAGCGATTCCGCCTCAAGCACCCATCGACCTGCCGCTCTCATCTAGAAACGTTCAGGAGTGATCCATGCCCGATGCACGCATCATCCATTGGGTGGTCTTCCACGTCCTGCTCGTGATCCTTCTCACCACGGAGTGGCTGCTCCTCCGCAAGCAAACCCCGGCTCGCTCCTACATCGCCACGGCCATGTGGCTGCTCGGCGCGCTCGCGTTTACGGCATACATCTATCTCACGCTTGACCAGCGCCTCGGCACCCAGTTCATCGCCAGCTACGCGCTTGAAGAATCCCTCTCCATCGACAATCTCTTCGTCTTCCTTCTTCTCTTCCAAAGCTTCAATATCGAGCGGAAGCAGCAGCGCAAAGTACTCTTCTGGGGCATCCTCGGTGCCGTCATCATGCGCGCGGCCTTCATCGTCGCCGGTGTCGCCCTGCTGAAACGCTTTGAGTGGATCACCTACATTTTCGCCGTGCTCCTGCTTATCGCCGCCGTCCGCCTCGTTCTTCCGCAGGACCACGACAACCCCAAGAAACCGGCCTGGCGCACCTGGCTTGAAACAAAGCTGTCCTTCTCTGAAAGTCAGGCAGGCTTCTTCGTCCCGGAAGGCGGCAAGCGCAAGCCCACCATCCTCCTTCTGGCCCTGTGCGCCATCGCTGTCACAGACTTCGTCTTCGCCCTCGACAGCATCCCCGCTGTACTCTCCATCACCCGTCACACCTTTATCGCGTACAGCAGCAATATCCTTGCCGTCATGGGCCTGCGTTCGCTCTACTTCGTCCTGTCGCACGCATTGGCAAAGCTCACCTACCTGCACTACGGCCTGGCTGCTGTCCTCGCCTTCGCTGGCATAAAAATGCTCATCGCCCCCTGGTTCGACTTCACAGCCATCGCCTCGCTCGCCGTCATTTTCGGCATCCTCCTCCTCACCGTCCTTGTCTCGCTCGTCATTCAGAACAACCGCAACAGCGACCCCGACGTCGCCTGACCTGACCTGACGTCGCCTGACCTGACCTGACGTCGCTAAATCAGGCCTGACGTAGGTAGACCAGGCCTGAACAGACGTCTTGAGATGGTGAAACCCGGGTGCCCCGTTCTTTCGCTCGGCCAGACCTTAGAGCCGTACGATCTGCCGGCGCGAAAGCGTGGGGTCAGCGCAAAGCGCTCGTTCGCTCGCAAGAGCGACCCCTCGCATAAACGACACATCTGAATGAGGCTATGACCCCCATCGCCCACATCGCCGAACTCTGGCGATACCCCGTCAAAGGCATGCGCGGCGAACGGGTCAACACTCTCGATCTGCTCATCGACGGCATCGCCCACGACCGCCGCTTCGCCTTTGAAAGCTCCGCGGCACCCCGCGGCAAACCCCTCCTCAGCGGCTCAGAGCGTGCCCAGATGCTGCTCTCCACCGCCACTGTCCGCAACGGCATCACCTGCGTCCGCACCCCAACCGGCGGCGAGTTCGACATCGACAGTCCCGCCCTCCTTTCCGCGCTTGCGCTGAACCCCGGTACCCTCCGCCTCGTTCATAGCCAGCGACCTCTCACGGACGTCCGCCCGGTTGCACTCCTCTCCACCCAGACCACGGCACAACTCGGCAGAGAACTGGCCGAAGCCGTCGACCCTCGCCGCTTCCGCGCCAATATCGTACTTTCGTTCGACACCTCCAGCGAGAACTCCCCGGAGAACCATCTCCCTGGCCTCACCCTTCGACTTGGCCCTACAGCCACTCTCGCGGTCACCGAGCGCATTCCCCGCTGCCGCATCGTCACTCTCAGTCCCGACACGGCTCAGCCCTATCCCGCCTTGATGAAGCACCTTGACCGCCGCCACAGCGGACGCATCGGCGTCTACGCCATCACGCTCAAACCCGGCCCACTTCACGTCGGCGATCCTGTCTGCGTCTCCCCGTAACCCGCTGCCAAGATCAGGTGCAATCCCGCGCTTCCTGAACGCGTGGGCGAACTTCCCGGCCACACCCGGCAAACACAGGATTTCCATACCGCGGTCCAACAGAATCAAAATGTGAGAGGCGAGGGGAGAGGAGGTCCATCTACCCACGCATCCTTCTCCGCCAGGTCCCGTCCAACACATGTATGCCGCGCATCGCTCAGCTGCTCGCCCTGCCTCTCTGCGCCGCAACTCTCCTGCCTGCGCAGATCCACCGCGTCCAGAAGCCTGAGTCTGTCACCCGCGCCGTCGCCGTCTACGAATACGTCGGCGACGTCAACAAGCCGACCGCTGCCCGCCTCATTCCCGTCTCCCTCTTCTACGGCGGCCACTTTGAGGACGCCGGCACCTACCTCTCCCGTCCCGTCCCGCTCGCGCTTCAGTCCGACACCGCCTACGAGCTCCAGACTGGCGGGCTGCGCACCGGCGGCCTCGACCTGGCATTCGCCCGCAACTTTCGCCAGAACACCGCGGACGCCACCAGCACCTTCGACGACGGCTGGTTCGGCTACGGCAAAATCCAGCCGCCCCGCGCCAGCAAGCCGCAGGTCGCCAGCAAGGCTCCAGGCAAAAGCACCGGCCACGCTTACGAGGTGCAGGACGACGGCAAGCCCCACTTCGGCTCCAAGCCCGACGAAAGCAAACCCGACACCCCCACCGGCCGACACAGCTCCGACCCGGATCCAGCTGACACCGACCGCTCGGAGCGGGTAAGCCTGCCCGACGATGCCCGCGACCCCAAGGCTCCCGACCCCGACCGCCCCACCCTACGCCGCAGCTCCACCGACACCACCGGCGGCCCCAAGCAGAAGCGTGAAAAGCCCACCAGCAGCGTCACCGCCTCCGGCAAGGGCCCGGATGACGACCCAGATCGCCCCGCCTTCCGCCGCAAGAACGCCGGCGACGCAGACGACACTGGCGTCCCGCCAGACCCAAGCGAGCTCGCCAGCAAATCCACTTCCAAAGCGGTCGGCGGTACCGTCACCGGCAATCAGCCCATGCTCGACGACAGCAACCGCCCCGGCCTGCACCGCGGCAAACCCGCCTTCGCGCCCGTAATCGCTGACCTCGCACCGGTCGACCTGCCCAGGTTCAACGGCCGCATCCCTCTTTCAGACCTCAAGCAGACCGTCGCCGTTTCCGACATCCACGACATTGCGCAGCACGACTTCTCCTATCACTTCGCCTCCGACGCCGAGCGCACGACTGTTCTGCAGGGCATGCAGGCTCTCGCCAACCAGGTCCTTGCGAATCCAGCCCTGGCCACCGACGCACCGGAGTTCATCCGCACCGCCAAACCCGGCGCAGACCGCGTCACCGGAACCGATCCGTCTTTCCAGCCGTCACCCCGCACCGGTATGAACCGTGCCAACGCCGGCACCGCCACCGACATCGCCCCAAAACCCCTGCCGCGCAACGCCACCCCTGCCCAGCGCGCCACCGCTCGCCGTGCAGCTGCGGCCATCCGCAAAGCAAGCGCAACCCCCACATCCAACGTGCTCACCGAAGAACACCTCGCCGCTTACCAGCTCAGCTACGGCGCGCCGCTCACCTACATCTACACCGCCCACACTGCAGACGCACCCATCCACTACGTCACCGTTGTCGCCCAGCCCAGCCCCGACGACGCCTCCAAGCTGCAGATTGGCCTGCGCAGCACCACTGACAGCGCACACCTCGATCGCACACCACGCTACCGCCTCGTCGATGCCGTGGACGCGGACGCCAGCAACCGCGCATCCCTCCTCTTCGAGGTCCGCAGCAACACCGCCCGCCAGTTCGCACTCTTCCGCCTGCTCGGCCCTAAGCCAGACGAGATCTTCGAAACCGGCTCTACTAAGTAGCAATGCGGGACATTTCGAGGGCTACAGCCCCAACAACTCGCCGCTCTTCACTTGGTAGCCACGCATGAACTCCCCAATCTCCATCCGCTTCTTGCCTTCAAGCTGCACCTCGTGGAGTTGAACCAGCGACCCGCCCCCGCAACAGACGAGCAGACCTTCCGGTCGCACCAGAGTCGTCCCTGCAGTCTCTACCGCGCTGCTGTCGAACACCCGCATGGCATGCACGATCAGCTTCTTGCCACGCAGCGTTGTGAACGCCCCAGGCCAGGGCTGAAATCCTCGAAACCGCTGGTGAATCACCGCCGCCGATCGAGACCAGTCAATCAGACCGTCCTCGCGCGTCAGCAGGGGCGCAAGCGTCGCGAGCGCGTCGTTCTGATCCTCGGCGAGCATGTCACGCGCCTGAAGACGATCCAGCGTCTCGCAGACCAGGGCCGCACTTAGTCGAGCGAGCCGCTCAAACATCTCTGGTGAGGTCGTCTCCGGCCCAATCGGTACTGCACGCCGCAACAGCATCGCACCCGTATCCAGCCCAGCATCCATCTGCATCGTTGTCACGCCCGTCTGCGCGTCGCCACTTGCAATGGCCCACTGGATGGGTGCCGCCCCGCGCCAACGCGGAAGCAGGGAACCATGCGCATTTACGCATCCCAAGCGCGGCAGCTCAAGCATCCACTGGGGCAGAATTCGCCCATACGCCACCACGACGATGCAATCCGGAGCGAGCCGTTCCAACTCCGCACGAAGCTCCTCATTCCGCTTCAGCGTCAACGGCTGCACTACCGCAACCCCAAGCAGACCCGCCGCGGCCTTCACCGGCGTCGCGACAACTACGCCATCACGACCCACTGGCTTGTCCGGTTGCGACACCGCCAGCACCACCTCATGCCCTGCCGCCACCAGCGCCTGCAGCGTAGGTACCGCGTACGCCGGCGTCCCACAAAAAACCAGCCGCAGCGGCGCAAAGCTCACAGCTACCACTCGCCGTTCTTGATCAGCTTCTTGATCCGTCGGATCGTCAGATCCTTCTTCAACCGCGACAGCCTGTCGATGAACAGCACACCGTCCAGGTGGTCCATCTCGTGCTGCATCGCGCGCGACAACAGGTCTTCGCCGTCCACCTCGAACCAGTCGCCATGCACATCCTGCGCGCGCACCGTCACCGTCGCATGCCGAAGCACCTTGTCCCGAATCTCCGGCAACGACAGGCAGCCCTCTTCCTCGCTGCGCCGTCCATCGCTCGCCACAATCTCGGGGTTGATCAGCACCAGCTTCTCATTCGCATCCTTGCCAAACGACGTGTCGATCACGGTAATCCGTTTCAACACGCCTATCTGCGGTGCCGCCAGGCCAATACCCTCCGCAGCGTACATACTCGCAAACATGTCATCCGCAAGTTTGGCCAGCTCCCTATCGAACACCACAATCGGCTCAGCCTTTTGCGCCAGCACTGGATCGGGATACTTCACGATCGGATAAATCATCGCTCTCTCAATGCGCCGTTTGACGTGCGCCACCGCTCAGTAGTTACGTAGCTGCTCGCGATACCCAGCAAGATTTCGTTGTATTTCCGGCAGGCTGTCGCCGCCAAATTTCTCCAGCATCAGCCGCGTCAGGGTTAACGCCACCATCGCCTCCGCCGCTACGCCTGCTGCCGGCACCACGCACACGTCAGACCGCTCATACGCGGCCTTTACCGGCTCTCGCGTTGCAAAGCTGACACTCCCCAACGGCCGGCGCAGTGTCGAGATGGGCTTCAGGTACCCACGCACGGTCACGTCTTCCCCATTTGAGATGCCACCTTCAACTCCGCCGGCGTTGTTTCGCTCCCGCGTAAATCGTGTGTCTCCTGCTACACCGTTTGCCCCGTTCGATCCCTCCGCATAGGCGATCGCATCATGCACGGCAGACCCCATTGCCTCGGCCGCCGTTACCCCGCGGCCCAACTCCACCGCCTTCACCGCCTGCAGACTCATCACTGCCTGCGCCAGCAGACCGTCCAGCCGCTCGTCCCAGTTCGCATGCGTTCCGATGCCCACCGGCACGCCATGCGCAATCACCTCGAACACGCCGCCCACAGTGTCGCCTGTGCGCAGCGCACGGTCTACCTCGCCCTTCATCTGCTGCTCCACTTCAGGGTCAACGCAGTTCAGCAGTACGGTATCCCGCTCTGTGCTTTTCACCAACTCGTCCCACGTGTAAGCGCGCGTCAACTCTACCCCGCCCACGCGCACCACGTGCGACAGAACCTCAACCCCAAGCGCCCGCAGCAGCAACTTGGCCAGCGCTCCAGCCGCTACACGAGCGCTACTTTCCCGCGCACTCGCACGTTCCAGCACGTATCGCGCATCCTTAAAGTTGAACTTCAGCGATCCTGCCAGGTCCGCGTGCCCGGGCCGAGGCGACGCAACGGCCTTATGCTTGTCCTTATCGCCCGCGCCTACTGGCAAGATCTCTTCCCAGTTTTTCCAGTCGCGGTTTGCAATCGTCAGCGCAATCGGCGCTCCAATGGTGGCACCATGCCGCACCCCGCTCAAAAGGTGTGCCGTGTCCGTTTCGATGCGCATGCGGCCGCCCCGGCCATACCCCTGCTGCCTCCGCCACAGTTCACGTGCCACAAAATTTTCGTCCACGGCAACGCCTGCCGGCATACCGCTCAGCAGTGCCACAAGTGCCTCGCCGTGGCTTTCGCCGGCTGTTGAAAATCGAAGCATTTCTTCTCCACCGGCATCTGCCCAGAGCATCCATTGTATCAATCCCACATACTCTGTTGCGTCGCGCAACACTGCCCTAACGCAAAGGTGATACAGCCAAATCACCTGTTTAGGTCTGTTCCCAGCCATGTTGCTGGCCTATCCTCTAACCTGCGTGGATACGGGAAACCAATCGACGACGGGTGCAGCCAGTCTTCAGGAGACGGAGTCGGAGATCGCACGTTTCAGCGAACACCACTTTGTCCCCCTGCCTCATCCACCGAGGATGGAGGCGATGTTCCACCAGGAGATCGCATCCGAACGCCGAGATCACCTCACCCTCTATGGCCTGGGCGCCCTTGTCGTCTACGACTTCTTCCTTGTAGGCGACTACCTCATCTCCCCTGAGCATTTTGTCAGGTCGTTGTCCATTCGCCTTGGCATCATTACACCGCTTGTTCTTGTGTTTATGTGGCTGCTGCGAAAGCCACGCTGGGCCCCCATCCGCGAGGGCAGTGCGGTCGCACTCTGCTTTGTGGCATGCTGCAGCATTCTGCTTCTGCATGGCCGGGCAGACCTCTTCTCCATCGTGCAAAGCGAACCCGGCATCGTCATGGTTTTGCTCTGCATGAATGTTGTTCTGCGCATCGATTTTCTGTATGCCGTGGCTGGAACACTGCTCTGCTTTGCCGCCGAGACGTGCTTTCTCGTGTCTTCACATGTATTAACCACGGCCAACCGTTTCACCATTGGCGGTCGTGTGTTTTGGGTCAGCGTGCTTACCCTGCTCGCCAGCTACAGCATGGCGCGGCAGCAGCGCCTCAGCTGGCTGCAGCGCCTCCACAGCCGCGTACAGCGGCGCCTCCTTGCCGATGTCAACGCTGAGCTCGTCAACCTCTCTGCCACCGACCGTCTCACCGGTATCAGTAACCGATACGGTTATGACATTCGGCTTGCCCAGCTTTGGGAGGCCGCCGTCAGCCGAGGACAGCTTTTCTCTGTCATCATGGTCGACGTCGACCACTTCAAGCTGTTGAACGACAGCTTCGGCCACCCCTACGGCGACCGCGTTCTGCAGCGCATCGCCTCTCTGCTGCAGCAGGCCCTGCGTGCCGAAGATGATTTTGCCGCCCGCATCGGCGGAGAAGAGTTCATCGTCCTGCTGCCCAACTCCGACGCGGGTTCCGCCTTCCGCGTGGCAGAGCGTATTCGCCTCCTTGTGCAGGTCGCCGGTTCACCTGGGGTTCGAGGAGACGGACCATTGAGCGCCGACGAAAGCTGGTCGACCGTGAGCTGCGGCACTGCTACCGCCGTCGCATCGCCTCTTCTTGATCCGCAGCGCGTCGTAGACGCCGCCGACGCCGCCCTCTATCGCGCAAAGCAGGCCGGTCGCAACTGCGTGCAAGCCAGTTCACCGCTTACTCACCAGGACGCGTCCCATCGTCCGTGGGCCGAAATCGATAGTCAAAAGCATCCTTAGAGCGCGCGTTACACTCGCACCATCACACGCCACGCTGAAGGACACCTAGCCTTGACACCGTTTCCGCCCCGTACGCGCCTCTTCGCTTGTCTCCCGTTCGTCGTCTGCCTTCTCGCTGCGCCCACCGTCGCGCTCCACGCGCAGGCCCAGCCCAAGCCAGACCCTGTCGACAGCGAAGCCTGGGTCCGCGCCCATTACACCAAGTATGAGTTCCGCATCCCCATGCGCGACGGCACGAAACTCTTCGTGAACGCCCTCGTGCCCCAGCCCGGCGCCTTCCCCGACCACGGCCCCTACCCCTTCCTCGTAACCCGTACGCCCTACTCCTGCGGTCCCTACGGCGAAGACCAGTATCCCAAGTCCGCCACCTACTCCAACGAACTCGCAAGCAGCGGCTACATCTTCGTCTGCGGCGACGTGCGCGGCCGCTTTGCCTCCGAGGGCACCTTCGTCGAGATGCGCCCCCACATCGACAAAAAGTCCGGCCCGCAAGATGTCGATGACGCCTCCGACATGTACGACACCGTCGACTTTCTCCTCAAGCACGTGCCGAACAACAACGGCAAGGTCGGCATCACCGGCATAAGCTACCCCGGCTTCTTCACCTCCGCCTCCATCATCGATTCACACCCCGCCATCAAGGCCGCCAGCCCCCAGGCACCCATGACCGACCTCTTCCTCGGCGCGGACGACAGCTATCACGGCGGTGCCTTCATGCTCGCCGCCGGCTACGGTTTCTACACCGCGTTCGTCCCGCAGCAGAACCCCGTCGCCCCCGGCGCTGAACACGGTCCACGCTTCGATTACGGCACCACCGACATGTACGAGTTCTACCTCCGCGACAACACCAGCAATCTCACAAAGCTCCTTGAAAAGCGCGGCCCCAGCCTCTTCCCCGACCAGATCAACCACACTACCCTCGACAGCTACTGGAAGCCGCGCAACCTCTCTGAACACATGCTCAACATCCACACCGCGGTTATGACGGTCGGCGGCTGGTTCGACGCGGAAGACCTCACAGGCCCCTTGAAAACTTTCAACGCCATCGATCGCTTCAACCCCAAACTCGGCAGCATGAACACCGTCGTCGTTGGCCCATGGGTCCACGGCGGATGGGCGCGCAGCGATGGCGACCACCTCGGCGACGTTACCTTCAACGCCAAAACCGGCGAGTTCTTTCGCCAGCAGATCCAGTTCCCCTTTTTCGAGCACTACCTCAAAGACGTTCTCTACGGCAAAGACAGCGAGCCCCTGCCGAAGGCCTACATGTTTGAAACAGGTACCAATGCCTGGCGCAAGTACGACCAGTGGCCGCCAAAGGGTGCAACCGCACAGATGCTCTACTTCGGCCCCAACGGCAAGCTCACCTTCACCAAACCTGCAGGCCCCGAGCCCACCGGCAACACTGCGGCAGGCGTCGCCGGCGGTGCCAACGGCCACGGCGCCGGCGGCCCCACCTCCGACAGCTACGTCTCCGACCCCATGCACCCCGTGCCCTACACGGGCTACACCACAGACACCGTGCCCCAGCGCTACATGACCGACGACCAGCGCTTCGCCGCCCGCCGCAACGACGTCCTCGTCTACACCACGGAGCCCCTCACCGAAGACGTGACCGTGGCTGGCCCTGTCTCCCCCAAGCTCCACATCAGCTCCACCGGCACGGACTCCGACTTCGTCGTCAAGCTCATCGACGTCTACCCATTCGATTTCCCCAACACCGACGCGATTGACCCCGCCCAGGGCAAGCGTGTCCTCGGTGCTGCACCCATCCTCATGGGCGGCTACCAGCAACTGCTGCGCGGCGAACCTTTCCGCGCCAAGTTCCGCAACAGCTGGACCGACCCGCAGCCGCTCGAACCCGGCAAGATCACCGCCGTCAACTTCACCATGCCCGACATCGACCATACCTTCCGCAAGGGCCACCGCATCATGGTCCAGGTCCAAAGCTCCTGGTTCCCCCTCGTCGACCGCAACCCCCAGACGTTCACCAACATCCCCACAGCCACCCCAGACCAGTTCGTCAAAGCCACCGAAACCGTTTACACCACCCCAGAAACGCCAAGCGGCATAGAACTCACCATCCTCCCGCAACACTAAACAGTACCTGTAACAACGAAGAGGGCCGGCATGTGCCGGCCCTCTTCAAAGACAATCGTTCTACGTTCGGACGAGAAAGTCGCTTATCCGTTTTGGATCACAACTTGCGCTACGTCTCTCACTGCAAAACGATGTATCCGGGAACACTTGGGTAAGTGATGCATTCTCCTGTTGGTAGTCTCATCTGACGTCCAACCTTGCCATACTCCGCAGTGTAACCCGGCAACAGAACCTCATTTACGCCATCATCCATAACCGCGATCGTGTGACCGGTTTCGTTCCGCACACCAAAGACACCGGTCGCATCCTGTGTTGCGGCAGCCGATACACACGTCTCAGTTCGAAGCAGATTCAGCGTTGTCGGGTGTGCAAGTGCGCCTGCTTGAGCGAGCAATCCAGGGCGAATCGCGTCCAGACTTGAAAGTATTTGGTGATTGGACATGGCTCGGCCTTCACGAAAAACCTCCTGCATCGTTCTCACCAGGCCGGATAAATCCTGACCCTTGACGAAATAGACCGCCAGGCGAACAGTTTCTACCTGCAACCAATCGTAGTTGTCGAATCCCACACCCTCATAAATTAGATCCATGTCTTCAAATGAGGTATATCGCTGGGGTGCGTCCGTGCGTGAGCTTAAAGTCGCATCGACAAGTCCCGGTTGCCTGCTAAGTGCATATGCAGTGGCCAGCATGGTTGCCACGAACTCCTGCATAAACAGGTCGGGCCCTTCTAAATGCAGAGCGCGTTGATACAGGTGGCCGGTCTCATGGAAGGCAATAAAAGCCAGCTTCTTCTCCAGGTTCACATGTGCCTTTTGCCCAGGATAACTCGCGAAAGATTTGGGCATAAAGATCACGTTTCCCTGATCTGCGAAAGCCTGTGCCATCGGGTAACCCATCAGGCCACTCACTCGGTCCCAGTCGCTCTTGCGAAGCACGGCCAGTGTAACGGGAACAGTGACATGGAGTTGACGGCTGTACCAGGCAGCGCAATCGCTGATATCCGCCCGGTCCCGCAGAGCCACGGCCCTCAATCCACGGGAGTAGTAGACGGGAATGACTCCATCAGCATGCGGCAGCCGCAAAGCCAGCAAACGATGGAACGCGTCTGGCGTCGACGAAGCTGCTAGCGCTTGCGCCCCGCCTGACCAGGGCAAGAGAAAGCAGCACAGAAGCATGCAGGCGAAAGAAGTGGGTACTCCTCGGACACGTGCACTGACGAAGCGAATCATGCTCCATGATCCAACAATCCTCAGACAAAGCACAAAACTTCTAAGCCCTGCGCCAACGGCGTGCCCCCGCCATCGGTCCAGCAAAGAAGCCGCGCTCAAGCCGAGATCAGCCGCCGCCTTGCACCAACGCAAAGAGCAAGCGCTCCCGTACTCATCAACAGCCAGGCCGACGGTTCAGGAGTTGGAGCGAGATCTAATTGCGTCACCGTCACATCTCTTGTTCCAAGATCTTCGTTCACTCCATGCGCCAAATCCACAATCCTGGAGTCGACTAGAACGGGCCCGGCATCGCTGTAATATGGCGCGTTTGAATTAATGTCATAGAAATCGAGAGTAAAGCCGGGCTGATTGTACGGATTATCGCCCAAATCGGGTGAAGCTACGACGTAGAGCTCACCGTAAGTTGCGGCATAGGCATAACCCACACTCACCGGTTGAGAAAACATGTAGCTAAAGGAATTCACCGCAAAGTCCTTTGTCACAAACACGTTTTGCCCATTATCGGTCGGCGTGTCCTTGCTTCGATCAAGCGTCACAGTGAACGATCCGCTCACCGGAAAGGCAGTGCCTGTCTGCGTGAATCCAGGACTGTTAAAGTCAATTCGATACGTAACAACGTCGGCATAAGCTTGAATTGTTGTAACCAGAGTGAGCGCAACTGCGACCAGCCATCCAATGCGCATAATGACCCTCCAAACGAGTTGAGTAGACCTCTAAGTGCCGCCGCGTAATCTGCCTGACTGTTTCTTAGTGTCGCACGCTGAACAGTTAAAAGGCCCAGAGCGGTTCTCCTCAACCCGACTACACATCGCGCTGCTTTTAGAACCCCTTTAGATCACCGAGTAAGTCACCGCTTGGAAGTCTTACCCGTCCAGACAGGCCCCACCAGCTCCGTCCGAAGTATTGGTCCCCCAAGATACAACGGGTTCTCCGATTTCATGAATGCCGGCACCTGGCCCGAGCTCACCCAGGCCTCACTATCGGCCGGCTCTTTTCCAACCATCGGTGCCACGATCCCCGCCAAACCTCCTAATTCCACATGAATCTTGTATCGCTGCGCCGTATTGCGCAGCCCCGCACTGCGGAACTTCTCCACGCCGTCCGGCTTCAAGGAAAAGCGCACCAACCTGGGTTTTGGTGTCGTTGCAAGATAACTGATCTTTGTTTCCGCTGTCCCCGGCGAGAGATTCTTTGCAAGAACAAGCAGGATGCCGTTCGACAGATCGTCCGGCAGGTCCATGTGGCTGCGATCCACCTTCAGCTTCCCGTCCTCCGTCGACCGCACCGTCACCTCGCCGGTCTTCACCTCGATCGTTAGGTCCGTCGGTTTCTGAAAGCTCGGTCCACTTTGGATGTGGTGATCGCGGACAAGGCTAAAATGACCGGCCTGGGTGTAAACCGCCGTCTCATCATCGAGCGAGCCGTCCCGAAAGCGGTACACGAGCCGGGAGGTCAGCGTCGCACCTCGCATCGATTGGGTAAGGTCGCCTGCCGCAAGTAGTTTGCCATCCAGGGTGCGTAACGCCAGATAGCCGTGCACGGACCCTTCCGGATACCGCACGGCAACAGGCTCCGCGAACGAAACAGTAGCGGCGAAGAATAAGCCTGCGAGCAAAACTCTACAAAAAACCATAAGACGTTGGATGCAGGCTCGGACCCTCCGACCGTGCGCGCATGGGTCTGCACAAGTGTTCGCAGCGCCAGCGTACTCCGGCGGTTCACGCGAGCACACGATCACGGCTTCGCGAAGAATCCCTTGCGCGCCTCCAGCGTCAGCCGCCGGTCCTTTGGCCGCAGCTCCAGCCGGTGGTAGCTGCCCGGCTTCAGATCGGGGGGCGGCACATAGCCAACCTGGTACTGGAGCCGCAGATCCTGCGCAATCTCCGCATAAATCTGCCGCAGGCTGTGCCCCTGCATTACTTCAAACACCTGCCCACCGGTGCTCTCCGACAGCTTCTGCAATGCACGCAAACCGTCGTCGATGACCAGGGGACCCGCAGGCCCGCCAAGGCGTCCGCCGCCTTCGTGCGCCGCGCTGTAGAGAATGGAATACACCTGCACGTCCGCCTTCTGCGCCTTCTCCACGGCCTGTGCCAGCGTCGATCGGCTGCCGTTATCGCCGCCATCCGTCAGCAGGATCATCGCTTTGCGACCCGTCTCTCTGGCCAGCACCTTCTCAGCCACCGCGCCCACGGTATCGTTCAGCAGCGTTCCGCCGTTCGCGCTTGGGTCGCGGCCCAAGCTCATCAGGCCCATATGAAGCGCACTCGCAGACGACGTCATCTCTCCCAGCATCTTCACTCTGCTGTCGAACTGCACCACGGTGGCACGGTCCTCCGGACGCTGGAGCATGCTCTGCAAAAACACATCGCTGGCCAGCGTTTCGTCCCCGATAAATGTCTTCTGACTGCCGCTCGTATCCACCAGCAGAGCCAGCGTCAGCGGCAGATCGGCACCCAGGCTGAAATACCGGATCTCCTCCGGCTTGCCGTCCTGCTTCAACTCAAAATCAGTCTTCGTCAACCCTGTCGCAGGCGCGCCCTCATGTGTCTTGACGACTGCGCTGATCGCAACTACCCGCGTCGTCACTCGCAACACGGTTGTCGGCAGCGCAGGCTCACTCTCCTGTGTCTTCTCTACCTGTGCCGTTGCCGTCGAACACGCGCATCCCAACGCCAGCCCCGCGCCAAGCACCCTCATCCACCACGGCCGCGCCCCCACCATCTCAGCCCTCCTGTGCAGCACCTGTTCCGTCTTCCAAACTTCCCTAAACCCGTCTTCGCAACCTACTCCGGTCAACGCACACCGCGCAACCGTCCCACACCCGCACTTTCTATACTCAAACCATGTCTCTCGTCCTTGACCGCTCCCGTGCCCTCCAAACCCGCGCGGAGGCACTCATCCCCGGCGGCGTCGACTCCCCCGTCCGCGCCTTTCGTGCCGTCGGTGGTGAACCCCCATTCGTTGTCCGTGCCCAGGGTGCCTACCTTTTCGATGCCGACGGCAACCGCTACATCGACTATTTCGGCTCCTGGGGACCCATGATCTGCGGCCACGCCTTTCCACCGGTTATCGATGCCGTCCGCGAAGCCGCACTCCACAGCACCAGCTTCGGTGCCTCCACACCCGCTGAGGCCGAACTCGCCCAGCTCATCCAGGACGCTATGCCGTCCATGCAAAAGCTCCGCTTTGTCTCCTCCGGCACCGAAGCCGTCATGAGCGCTGTCCGTGTCGCGCGCGCCTTCACCAACCGCAAGCGCCTCATCAAGTTTGAGGGCTGCTACCACGGCCACTCCGACGCTCTGCTCGTCAAGGCAGGCTCCGGCGTTGCCACCCTCGGCATCCCCGGTTCCGCCGGCATCCCGCCAGAAACCACCCAGTTCACCGCCGCGCTCCCCTACAACGACCTCGACGCCGTCGAAGCACACTTCCGCACCTACCCTGGCGAAGTCGCCTGTGTCCTTCTTGAACCCGTCGTCGGCAACGCCGGCACAATTCTGCCCGACCCCGGCTACCTCGAGGGCCTTCGCCGCATCACCGAGCGTGAGGGCGCCCTCCTCCTGTTCGACGAGGTCATGACCGGCTTCCGCCTCGCCCTCGGCGGCGTCCAGGGTCTCTACGGCATCACACCCGACCTCACCACCCTCGGCAAAATTATCGGCGGTGGCCTCCCCGTCGGTGCCTTCGGCGGACGGGCCGACATCATGGACCAGCTCGCCCCGTTCGGCCCCGTCTACCAGGCAGGCACCCTAAGTGGCAACCCCCTCGCCATGGCCGCCGGCATCGCCCAGCTCACCGCCCTCCACGCAGGCGGCCAAGCCTTCTACGACCGCCTTGCCACCACCACGCAGCACATCGCCGAAGGCGTGCAGCAAGCGGCCCACCAGCAGGGGATTGCTCTCACCACCAACCGCATCGGCTCCATGTTCACCTGGTTCTTTCAGCCCAGCTCCAAGGCCGCCGGCGATCCGGTCAACACCGTTCGCAACTTCCACGATGCCTCTGCCAGCGACACCGCCCTCTTCGGCCGGTTCCACCGCTCCATGCTTAAGCGTGGCGTCTGGCTGCCGCCTTCGCAGTTTGAAGCCGCCTTCGTGTCCTCCGCTCACACCCACGCCGAAGTCGAAGCCACCCTCAACGCCGCACGCGAAAGCTTCGCCGAACTCACCGCTCCATAAGGGAATGTGATTTCCGACTGGAGCGATAGCTTTACCGTCGCGCAGCGAAGAAACCTGCTTTTCGCACCTTCACCATGCATCTTCGATCTCGCGAGCGCCTTTACACAGAAGCCCAAAACCCGCCTGTTATCCTCAAAGCTCCCACTAGCGGTGCGTCCGCGATCTCTTCCCAAGGACACCATTCCCGTTGATCGAGCACGCTCCAGAGTCCACCGCAAAACCCAAAACCAAAGCTGCCAAACCGGCCACCTACGCCGATGCCGGGGTGGACATCTCTGAAGGCGACCGTACCAAGCAGCGCATCAAGATGCTCGCCCGCAAGACCTTCAACAAGCAGGTACTCAGCGAAATCGGCGGCTTTGGCGGCCTCTTCGCCCTGGACCTCACAAAGTTCCCCGAACCCGTCCTCGTCAGCTCTACCGACGGCGTCGGCACCAAGCTCAAGGTCGCCTTCGAGCTCGGCATTCACCACACCGTTGGGGCAGACCTCGTCAACCACTGCGTCAACGACATCGCAGTCCAGGGTGCCACACCCCTCTTCTTCCTCGACTACCTTGCCACCGGCCGACTCGAAGGATCCGTCGCAGAGACCGTCGTCAGCGGCATCTCCGAGGCCTGCAAAGCCAACGGCTGCGCCCTCATCGGCGGCGAAACCGCCCAGATGCCCGGCTTTTACGCCGACGGCGAGTACGATGTCGCTGGCACCATCGTCGGCGCCGTCAACCGGACAGACATCATCACCGGCGAAAAGATCGAACCAGGCGACGTCCTCATCGGCCTGCCCTCGAACGGCCTCCATACCAACGGCTACTCCCTCGCCCGCCGTCTCCTCTTCGACGTCGCGAAATACGGCCCCGAACAGTACGTGAACGAGCTCAAGGACAAGACCGGTGCCGCCCTCATGCGCCAGCACCGCAGCTATCTGCCCATCTTGCGCAAACTGGTCGCCGGCGGCATCGTCAACGGCATGGCCCACATCACCGGTGGCGGCATCACTGAAAACCTCCCCCGAATCCTGCAAAAGGGCCTTGCCGCCCAGGTCGAGCTCGGTTGCTGGGAGGTTCCGCCCCTCTTCACCCATCTCCAGCACCTGGGCAGCGTTGAACAAGACGAGATGCTCCGCACCTTCAACATGGGCATCGGCATGATCGTCGTCGTACCCGCGGAACAGGTGCGCAAGGCCAAATCCATCCTCAACCGTGCCAACGAGCGCTTCAACATGATCGGCCGCATCGTCAAAGGCGAACGCCGCGTTCAGTACCTGTGAGCGACGCACCCAGGCGCCTCGGCATCCTCCTCAGCGGCCGCGGCTCCAACTTCCTCGCCATTCACCACGCCATTGCGGAAGGCCGCCTCCCCAACGTCGAGATTGCCCTGGTGCTTGCCAACGTAGCGGCCGCTTCGGGCCTTGAAGCAGCCATCCAGTTGGGCCTGCCCACAGCCCTGCAAGTCTCCAAAGGCACCCCGCGCGAGGACCACGATGCCGCCATGATCGCCCTCCTACGCGAGGCGAAGGTCGACTGGGTCGTCCTCGCCGGCTACATGCGCGTCCTCACCCCGGCCTTCATCTCCGCCTTTCCCAACCGCATCGTTAACATTCATCCATCGTTGCTGCCCGCCTTCCCCGGCCTGCACGCCCAGCGCCAGGCGCTTGACTACGGCGCAAAAGTCGCAGGCTGCACTGTCCACCTCGTCGACGAGGCCGTAGACCACGGCACCATTGTCCTCCAGCGCGCCGTCCCCGTCCTCGACACCGACGATGAAGCCACCCTCTCCGCGCGCATCCTCGCAGAGGAGCATCTCGCCTACCCGCAAGCCCTCGCACGTCTCACAAGCGGCCGCTACACCATTCGCGGCAGGCAGTTTCGCCAGGCTTGACGTGCGCACCACTGCGCACAGATCTAAGGCCATCTCTGTAATCGTGTAGTCAGCCGGTAGCCGAACATCAGCGCGACGTTCAGGCTGTCTGAGAAGCCGCCTCGCCCGCCTCGGTGAGCGTCACCCGCGCATCCATCCGCTTCTTGCCCCTGAAGAACGTCACCGTTACCACATCGCCTGTCTTGTGCGTGTTCATCACACTCTGGATGTCCTGCGCGTTCGTAATCTCCTGCCCATCAATCGCAATGATGAAATCTCCGCCCAGCATCACCGGCGTGTTGCCCAGGTAAGCCTTCTGCATGCCGCCGTGCAACCCGGCCCGGTCCGCCGCACCGCCCGGCAGCGCCCGCTGTACAAGCACGCCATAGTCGCTCGGCACACCGATCTGCTCCGCCAGCTCCGGCCCAATCTCCAGCGGCGTAATCGCCAGCGAAGGCCGCCGCACCCGCCCATACTTCGCAAAATCGTCCAGCACCGCGCGCGCCGTGTTCATCGGAATCGCAAACCCGATGCCCGCACTCTGGTTCGCACCGTCCGACGCAATCAGCGTATTGATCCCGATCACCTGCCCCCGCGAATTTAGAAGCGGCCCGCCGCTATTGCCCGGATTGATCGCCGCATCCGTCTGGATCGCATTGTCGATCGCCGATCCATTCGGCCCACGAATTGACCGGATCGACGAAATAATGCCCCGCGTCATCGTCCCCGCCAGCCCAAACGGATTGCCAATGGCAAACACCTTCTGCCCTACCTGCAAGTTGCCGGAACTCGCCAGCTCCACCGGCTGCAAATTCGGCGCATTGATCTGCAGCAGCGCCAGGTCGTGCGCCTTATCCACGGTCACCACCTGCGCCTTGTACTTGTGCTTGTCACTCAGTTGAACTTCCACCCGCTGAGCATTGTCGATCACATGGTTGTTCGTCAGAATGTGACCCTGCTTGTCCAAAATAAAGCCCGACCCCTGCCCCTGCTGCGGCACCTGCCCGTAGAAAAAGTCGAACGCCACCGCCGTCGACGTAATGTTCACCACGCTCGGTAACACCCGCTTGTAAACGGCAATGTTGTTCTGCTCTTCCGTGTCGTACGCCGGCTGCGCCTCGGCAACCTTCAGCTGGAACGCCAGCGGTCCCTTGGTACTCACCAGCTCCGCCGCTGTGTTCGTCAGCTGCGCGGGAGACATGCGCTGCACCAGCGCCGCCACCGTGCCCACCGGCCACAGCCGCGTGCTCAACACATAAAAGCCGCTGATCAGCAGCACCACCAGTACAAGCCTGCGTAGCTTCATTCGCTCCCATACCTCACACAACAACTCGTCCGACGCTTCGCAAAAACGCGAGTAGCACCATCTGCCATGCTAAACCTCACGCCCGGCGCGTCGTCCCGACCTGGCCAACAGCCGCGCATACAGCACCTCCGCCTGGCGGCGAAGGTCGTCCATCGTCCCATCGTTCTCAAGGACCTCATCCGCAAACGCACGCTTCGCATCCTCCGGCATCTGCAGCCCAAACATGCAAAGCGCATCGGCCCGCACCGCTTCCGCATCAGCCTGCCCGTCAGACGCCAGAACGCGCCGAACGTAACGCTCCAGCCGCACATCCTCAGGCGCTGTCACCAGCACAATCTGGTCGAATCGGGAACGCCACGGCATCGACGCGGACGCCCCATACGGCGTCTCCAGCACCAGTGCCGACTCCACCACAGCAACACTGTGTGGGTGCTCCCGCCCCATCTCCTCCAGCCACTTGCTCTGCGCCGCGATGACCGCCGGATGCACAATCGCATTCAGCTCCCCCACGCGTCCCCCCAGAAACGCCAGTCTCGCCAGCTCTCGCCGATTTAGCGTCCCGTCCTCCCGCACCACACTGCGGCCAAACTGCGCAGCAATCGCGTCGAACACTGCTTCGCCCGGCTGCATCATCGCCCGGCCCACCTCGTCACTGCGAGACACAAGCGCTCCCATGCCCTCCAGCACAGCCGCAACGGCACTCTTACCGCTGGCCGCTCCGCCCGTCAGCGCCACGCGCAGCATGGTTACAGTGCCATGCCCCGCCGTGCCGCGGCGGCCTTTACCGTGTTTTGCATCAACATCGCGATCGTCAGCGCACCTACGCCTCCCGGCACCGGCGTGTACGCCGACGACACCTGGTACGCCCGCGAATCGAAATCCCCCATCAGCACATATCCACGCTTCTCAAATGCAGCAACCCGCGCCACATCTCCAGGAAAAAACCGCTTCACCTGCTCTACCGTGTCCAGTCGATTGATGCCCACATCGATCAGCACCGCTCCCGGCCGCACCATTTCCGCAGTGATGAGTCCGGGCACACCCACCGCCACCACCAGGATCTCTGCCCGCCGCGTATACCCCGCCAGGTCCCGCGTTCCCTTATGGCAAACGGACACCGTCGCACCCTCGTTCAGCAGCATGGTTGACGCGGGTTTGCCCACGATGTCGCTGCGCCCCACCATGACGCAATCCGCACCCGCAATCGGTATGCCGCGCCGCTTCAAAATCTCCAGGATCCCCGCAGGCGTGCACGGCGCCAATGCAGGCTGGCCAATCTGCAGCCGGCCCACATTCACCGGGTGAAAGCCATCCACATCCTTCTCCGGAGTCACCGCCTCCAGCACCCTGCGTGTATCGATGTGCTTTGGCAACGGCAGCTGCACCAGGATCCCGTCCACCGCAGTGTCCCGGTTCAGGCCGTCGATCATCCCCAGCAGCTCCGCCTCTGTCGTGCTTCCCGGTGGCGTCAGCAGGGTGCTCCGTATACCCAGCTCCACACAGCTGCGCACCTTATTGCGGACATAGACCTCGCTCGCCGGGTCGCTGCCCAACAGGATCACCGTCAATCCCGGCGCTCCACACGCCTCCGTCAATCGGCCCACCTTCACGGCAACCTCCGCCTTGATCTCGGCGGCGATCTCTACCCCACTCAACACCTGTGCACTCATGTCTTCTCAGAATACAAGTCCAATCCTGCGCCTTATGGGCGCGAGATGTCGTCGCAATGTGTGCCGGACGACAGAGCGCACACAACTCGCCGAGGTAACCCACGTCTAACTCGCCAGACGTTGCGCGTTGCGCGGCTTCAGGAGGGCACCAGGCATGAGCTTCCCCGAGGACACGAACCGCGCCGCCCCACTGCACAACAACTTTGACCAGACCGACTTGGAAACCCTGCGCTCCGAGCTGTTACAGTCCGGACTCGACATCTGGCAGGCAGGCGAGCTCGTCAGCAGCTTCCTCACCGCACGGGGCTTCGGCGTCTCCGCCGGTGACGCCCGCTCGGTCGCCAGCCGCATTGAATCAGAGAGCTGCACCCTCGAATGCATGCGCCACGAACTCGGTAAACTCGCACTCTTCATGTAGGTGGATTGCAGCACGTTGACTTACATCCGTTACGACTTATGCTGCCGTGCTTCTCATCGACTCACTATGTTGGTCCTCGCGTCATAACAGACGGTAGTGGACTTGCCGGGCTGGCCGGTCGGCTCCGTGGGCGTGGACACAATGCACGCTTTTTCAAACTTTAACGCAAGACTCTCAATCAAAGCGGTCTCGTTGTCATTCTTCAACGAGTACGACGAGATAAGAGCGTTCGTCAGAGTAATCGTCAGCATCGGGTGGTTCGCACCGTTGACCTTGCTTTCAAGTACAATGGTCTGAATGTGTTTCTCACCCAGAAACTCGGTAAGCAGAACACCGCTGCAGTTGTCGAAGCGCTTCAGAAGCTGGAACGTGTCCAGCGAAATCTTGCCGGAACCGCTGCCGGTGCCAATCGCAGAGCTGCTGTCGGCTCCGCTGAATCCGAAGGATTGCACTTCAAAAAAGCCCTTCATCCCACCGGCGGTGGAACAGGCTGCAGTGTTGGACGTGGACACAAAATTATCGACAGCTGCGAATGCGGGTGTGGCACCTGCAAGCAGAAGGGCGGCGATGGCGAGCTTCATATGTTCCCCCCAGGGTGAAACGGATTCAAGGTCCGATCTCTGCGAACAACACCGCGCCGGGTGTTGAACGCACCACTGAGCTTTACCAGCCAACCTTCCCAGAGACAATGGTTTTTAGGTAACAAAGCAAAGAATCCGCCTGCCGCCCGCAGGCGAGTGAACCAAAGCCGCTGCAAACTACTCGTACTTCAGCGTCTCCACCGGATCCAGCGCCGCCGCCCGGTTCGCCGGCACCGTCCCAAAGATCACACCAACCATCATGCTTGTCGTCAACGCAATTACGGCAGACCAGATCGAAATCGGAATGTGAAACGGCGTCAGAAAGTTCACGCCCAGCGGCAGCGCTAAACCCAGCGCCGTTCCCACCACACCACCACTCAACGACAAAAAGACCGCTTCCGTCAGAAACTGCATCCGAATCTCCCGGTTCGTCGCACCCAGCGCCTTGCGTATGCCGATTTCCCGAATGCGCGCCGACACGTTTGCCAGCATGCTGTTCATAATGCCTACGCCGCTCACCACCAGCGTTATGAATGCCGCAATCGACAACACATATGTCAGCGCCGTGGCAATCTTGCCCGCCGCATCCAGCACATCCACGAGGGTCTGCGCGTGATACACACTGGTCGGCTTGTGGCGGTTCTGAATGATCTCCGTAATGCGTGCCGAGTCGTGGATCACATCCAGCGGATTCGCGATCGTGAAGAAGATCTCCTTCACCGAGTCGCTGCCGGTAAAGTAGCGCGCCACCGGGTACGGAATCAGCGCTGTCTGGTCACTCAACTCGCTCTGGCCAAAGTCACTGATGCGTAGCTTCGCCACACCCACCACCGTGAACGGAATGCTGTGGATCGTAAACGACTTTCCAATCGCATCCTCTTCTGACCCGAACAGCGCACGCGCAAACGGCGCAATCAGCACGCATACCTTCTCATGGTTCACAGCGTCCTGATCGTCAAAAAACCGGCCAGCGACCACCGCCAGGTTCCGCACATTCTTGTATCGCGGCGACACCCCCAGCAAGAGTGCCTCCTTTGAAATTCCGTTGCCCATGCTGATTGACGAATGCGACTCCAGCATCGGCGAGGAGTACGCAATGCCCGGAACCTGCGCATCCACTGCCGTCTCATCCTCCCGCGTCATGTAGTCGGGTGTGCTGGTGTTATTGGGCCCGGTCGTATTGCCGCCGTTGTACTGCATTTCCACCAGGTTTGGCCCCAGGCTGCTGATCGTATCCAGCGCATACTGCCGGCCCGTCAGGCCAACGGTTACCACCAGAATGATCGATGCGGACCCGATCACCATGCCCAGCATGGTCAGCAGAAAGCGCACCTTGCTCGCACGAAAACTGTCCATTGCAAGGTGCAGCGTCTCTGAAAAGACCATCGTGGTCTTGGCGGAGTTGAGCGTGCGCTGGAAGCTGGCGGATTGGGCTGTACTGGCGATGGTCCTATGCTACCCGTCGCTTTAGACGACGCAGCAACGCACGCGACGCATAATTTACGCAGGGGGACGCAGCGGAGCTACTGGGCCAAGGCACTGGGCCCAACGTACTGGGTTACAAACCACTAAGCTCACGCCGCCCAGGGCCCAGGCCTACTGGGGATCGTTCGCGGTATGGTGCTTCAGAGTCGGTGGATCCACCGCCGGCTGGCTCTGTGCCTGGCTATTCTGCCGCTCAATCGGTGCCGCTGGAACCATCACGGCTCCGGCAGGTGGCTGTGCCGGTACCATCACCGCCCCGGGTGCCATCTGTGGGATCCCGAAGTGTCCACCCAGGTGCAGCAAGTCCAGCGGGCGCAGCGTGCAGTCCACCACAATCGCACTCATATTACGGTCACCACGGGTCAGCACCACCACCGAGTTCACGTTCGCCCCCGCAAAGCGCAGCCACAGGTCTGTCGTACTTGGACCGCCATGGGCATTGGCGTTCACCAGGTGCTGGTAACCCGCCAGTCGAAAATCTCCGTCCAGCGCCGCAAACGCGCCCGAATCGTAGCTCGCACCATCGCGGTAGTGGTAATTGTGCACTGTCACACTTGTCAGCCCGGCTGCCACGCGCCGCGCCTCCGGGTCTTGGCCGCTGAAAAATCCGTCCGCCGCCGCCAGCATACTTCTGTCCAGCGTAAACGTCGTCTCCGTTGCGGGCGCATGCACAATGCTTGTAAACGCCGCAGACGGAGGTAGACCAGCCGGCGGCAAACCCTGTCCAGACGCCACGCCGACCATGGTAGCCACAGCGAGCGCAACGGCGGCAGCAGCAAGCGGAACGGTAGCGGACAAGCAGCGAAGTGGGCGCACAGTATCCTCTTGGGCAAACAGGCCTGTCTTCTTGAACCCGGCCACTCTTTATAAGACGCGGCAGCGCCGCAGGAATGTGCAGCATTCTGCTGTTTTAACGTCGGACCACGCCAACGCCCGCCCTACCCGCCCTGTCGCAGACATTTGCCCGACCTTCAAACCCCTGTAACGGCCGTGTACTGTAAGACATTCGTCCTTTCCCACCCGTGCTCGCCTCCGCCCAAACCCGGTTCGCCATGCTGACAGATGTCGGACGTGTGCGCGCGCACAACGAGGACGCCTGCGCCGCTGATACCCAGCTTGGCTTGTTCGTGGTCTGCGATGGCATGGGCGGCGCTGCCGGCGGCGAAATCGCCAGCCGGGAAGCCGCCGCCGCTCTTCTGAAGACTGCCAAGCAACTGCAGCTCGATGGCGGTCCACTTGAGCGCATGGACGGCGCCATCCGCGCCGCCAACCACACCGTGTATCAGCACGCGCGGCAGGAGCCACGCCTTCGGGGCATGGGAACCACCCTGGTCGCACTCGAACTTTCCCGCGATGCCGCCTCTGCCTGCGTGGCTCACGCCGGCGATTCTCGCTGCTACCGGCTGCGCGCTCTGCAGCTTGAACGGCTCACCCAGGACCACTCCCTCGTCGAAGAGCAGGTCCGGCTCGGCGAAATCACCGCGGAAGAGGCACGCCGCTCGCACCTTCGCAACGTCATCACGCGCGTCGTCGGCTCCAACCCCAATGTCCAGCCAGACGTCGTCCTGCACACGGTTCAGCCAGGCGACATCTTCCTGCTCTGCTCCGACGGCCTCACCCGCGACTTGTCCGACGGCGATCTCCGCAGCATCCTCAATCGCCACCGTCGCAACCTGGCCCACACCGCCCGCGTCCTGGTGGATGCGGCGAACCTCCTTGGCGGCGGCGACAACATCACCGTCATACTCATCGCCGTCGATGGCGACGCACCGCCGCAGCACTCCGGGCTCTAACCGCCCGCCCACTCTCGCGCTACCCCATCCACGCCGTACCATGGGAAAAGCCGGTGCAAACGCACCTCCAGGAGAAGCCCACATGGCCGACACCGCTGAAATGTACTTCGAAGACTTCCAGATTGGCCAAAAGTTCCAGTCCACCCGCAGCGTCCGCGTCACCGCCCAAGAGATCACGGAGTTCGCCGAAAAGTACGACCC
Source organism: Acidobacteriaceae bacterium (assembly GCA_903642225.1). Classification (GTDB taxonomy): domain Bacteria; phylum Acidobacteriota; class Terriglobia; order Terriglobales; family Acidobacteriaceae; genus Terriglobus. The sequence goes on from CAHJWI010000009.1 coordinate 94,012, forward strand.
CCAACCCTTCCACCTGGACGAAGCCGCCGGTAAAAGCACCTTCTTCAAGGGTCTTGCCGCATCCGGCTGGCTCACCGCCGCCATCGTCATGCGCCTCCGTGTTGAAACCATCACCGTCCACGGCGGCATGATCGGCGCAGGCGTTGAAGAGATCCGCTGGACCGAGCCTGTCCGTCCGAACGACAGCCTCCATACCGAAACCGAAGTCATCGGCCTCCGCCGCTCCAAAAACCGCCCCGAACTCGGCCTCGTCACCATCTACACCCTCACCCTCAACCAGCGTGATGAGGTCGTGATGAAGAGCACAGTCAAGTTTCTCGCACCGCTGCGCCCAAGCGAGTAGACGCCGGCTGCCGCTCCAGCTCGTTTCCCCTCGCATTTCTACGTTACTCGTTAGTAAACTACTGCCATGATGCGCATGTCCGTCCTCGCCTCCGGTTCCAAGGGCAACAGTGCCATCATCGCCTCTTCTCGCACGCGCATACTCGTCGACGCCGGCCTTTCCTGCCGCGAACTCATGCGACGAATGCACGCCGTCGGCGAGGATCCGGAAAAGCTCGACGCCATCCTTATCACCCACGAGCATGCAGACCACGTCAGCGGCCTGCCCGTCATGGCCCGGCGGCTCGGCATCCCCGTGTACTTCACCGAAGCTACCCACCGCGCCTGGGTGCGCCAGGTCACGCCCCGCACCAGCATCAGCTACAAGCAGTGGCTGGAACAGACTCGCCGCGAGAAGCAGGACCGCCTTGAAGCGCAGGCTCTCTCCCACCAGTTCGCCACCGGCCAGTTCTCCGGCGACGATCTGCCGGACGACTACTTCTTTGCCAGCACAACGCTTCCAGATACCGACACCAGTACACCACCTCTCCCTCGGCAGAGCCAGACCCTATCCCCTACCGAACCCGTCAACGGAACCGCCGATGCTACCGCTAATTCCGCACTCGTTCTGGCTGCTGCAGCCGACGAAGACGCCCAATGCGACGACACGCCGCTGGCCGTCCGTGAGAGCATTCGCGAAAATCCCGGCTTTCTGCCCGCCGTCGAGTATTTCCAGGCAGGCAGGCATCTCGCTATCGGCGATATCGACATCACCCCCTTCACCATCCCGCACGACGCCGTCGACCCCTGTGGCTTTGTCTTCGCAGCAGAGGGCATCCGCATGGGCTTCGCCACCGACCTCGGCTACATGCCGGCCAACGTCAAGCTCGCCCTGCGCAACTGCGACGTGCTCCTGCTTGAATCCAACCACGACCTTGAAATGCTCCGCGACGGCCCATACCCCTGGTCCGTCAAGCAGCGCGTCCTCTCCCGCGTCGGTCACCTGTCCAACGAGGCGACGGCAGAGTTCCTGCTACGCGACTACGACGGTGGCGCGGCTTACCTCGTCCTGGCACACCTCTCTGAAAGCAACAACATGCCGGAACTGGCTCGCCGCGCCGCCGAGGCCGCCGTCGGCGACCGCCTCAGCCTGCTCGGCAATCGCATCCTGCTCGCACCGCAGGGGGAACCCATGACCACTCTTTGCCTCTGATCCCTAACCATCTTCGGTACTTACGAGTGACGTCACTCTGCATCCTTGCTGGATTTGCGGAGTCAAACCCTCTAAGATGGTTGAACAGATGATGAATGCAGACCCAGAGCACAGTCCAAGCTTCCTTCAGGACTCTGGCGTGCACGGTGCCGCTGCCGCCATGGTCGGCCTGCGCTCCGGCTGCAGCGAGCAGGTTATCGGCGATATTCTCTCCGGCTGGCGATACGACCTATCCTCCGTGGCGCCCGCCACCCGCGGCGACTACGAACAGCACTTCGTCGACTGCTTCCACTGCCGCGCTCGCCGTCGCCTGCACCGCACCATCGACCTCGTCCTGATGGCCCTGTTCACGCTGTCCTTCTTTGCATTTTTGCTGGCGACCGCTGTTATCCACCGCGCACCCTGGGGTCAGACCTCGCTTGCCAGCTTGCACACCCGCCACCTCACGTTTGCGCTCACGCTGCAAACCGCTGCCATGGCCGGCCTGCTCTTCTCTTTGCTTATGTGGGTTCTGGTGGCAATCGCCACACCCGCTCCCCAGCTCATTCAAACCTCCATCGAGCAGCGGCGATGGGCAACAGGCCGGCAACGGCTGTAGGCTGTGCGCACAACAGTGCCCGACTCCACCACTCCGCACGACCTGCATGACAGCCCAACGGAGACGTTCGCCGGCGAAGCTGCCCTCCCCAGCCCAGTGACGCTTCAGATACCCGAGTACCCCACAGGCAAACCCGTCGTCGACCCCGGTGTGCGTCCGCCGATCACCCGCGGCGCCCGCTTTGCAGAATCCTTTCGCATTGCGCCCGCCACCTACGCTCTGCTGGCCATCAACATCGGTGTCTTCCTGCTCATGGTGGCGTCCGGTGTCAACTGGCAGCTCCCCACCCCGCGCAGCCTGCTTCTCTTCGGTGCAAACAACGCTTTGCTCGTTCTTTCAGGCCAGTGGTGGCGCATCCTCACCGCCATGTTCGTCCACGTCGGTATTATTCACCTTGCCACCAATATGTGGTGCCTCTGGAACCTCGGTCTCCTCGGCGAGCCGCTCCTCGGTGCCATGGGCATGGGCTGCGTCTACCTGCTTACTGGCGCCGCCGGCAACCTGCTTTCGGTCGCCGCCAGCGTCCTCTCAGAACTACTCAACGGCACCCGCCTCGGCTGGCTCATCCAGTGGACCGGTGCCAACATGGGTGAGGTTGGAGCCGGTGCCTCCGGTGCCGTCTTCGGCATCGCCGGCATCCTCATCGTCCTCCTCTCCAACCGACGCCTCGCCGACTCACGCAACGGCCACCCAGGCATACCCCAGGAAGAGCTCGACCGCCTTCGCCGCTCCGTCGTCACCTTCGCCGGCATCAATCTGCTTATCGGCGTTGGCTCCATCGCCCTGCCCATCGTCCGCATCGACAACATGGCCCACCTCGGCGGCATCCTCAGCGGCCTTGCCATGGGCCTACCTCTGCTACCCCGCATGACCAGCGGCCGCACCCGCTATCTCGCACGCCAGCGCATCACCTTCGCCGGCAGCGCCCTCGCCCTCGTCCTCTTTGTAGTCTGGATCAGCCGCCTCCACGGGTAGCAAAATATGTTGGTCATGCTTGGCAGACGAATCGCAGAAAAGTTTCTACTTTCTCCAGATGTTTCTTACCCTTAGATCCTAGAGGATCCGAGTTGAAGTGCATGACTTCGTTACGCAACTCACGCACGACCTCTAGCTGCTCTAGAAAATGATCCTTGTTTATTTGCAAATTCAGTCTTTTCCAGATGTCAGGCCTTTGTAGAAGACGTAGATTTTCGCCAAACGTAATGGAGGTAACCTGCTTCGTTCTTCGCGCCCTCGAGTGCTCTTCCAAGAAATCCAGATCGGCGGTTACCAACTTCGGATGCAGCATTTTTCGAACTAATCCTTCAATCGTTCCAATGCTAGTAAATGCGTAGGTGATCGAGCGCAACTCCACTGCTAAATCGCTCGCTGTAACAATGCCGGTAACCCGTCCTTGGGAACGCACCAGAACATATCCGTGCTTCTCAATAACAGGGAGAGCATCAGCGAGCGAGCCATCTGCTTCGATAATTTGCGCATCAGTTCGACATTCTGACACGAGCATGGGGGCCGATCCTGATAGAGAGCGCTTCGCTATAGATTCGAGGCTAACGACTCCTCGGACATTTCGCTCATTCTGCATAATCGCTAGTTGCGAATAACCTTCGTACAGCATAGTGGTTGTCGCAACCGTAAGCGCATCTTGCAGGTTACAGCTGACAACGCCGCGATTTGCTGAGGGCAAACTACCGATCCTCTGCACTGGATCAGTATCAATCACATTGTTTTCTGGTTCGGAAGGAGCAATCGATACCTCTATCACTCCTGCACTGCCGGTCGGAGCAGCAAGGCTCTCTGCCACCGGAGAGGATTCGTCATCACACGCAGTACTTATATCCGCTACCGAATCTAAGTCAGCAAATGACGGATCGCCCGCTTGCTCAGCAGATACTGAGTCAATTGTAGGTATGGGACCCGGCTCTTCAAATTGTCTGGAAGCTGGGTTTGAAAGATGTATAGATATTTGAGCATCGATCCAAGTAGTCCGAAAATCTGGTTCGGTGCGAAGTCCATAGATGTCGAGAACAGTGGCAATGCGTTGCGTTATTGCTAGACCTCTGCGTTCTGCCCCGGCTAACTCCAGTAACTTACGAACGCGCACACGATAAATAGGTTTACTAGAAGTAAGTCGAGCTTGCCAATATTGGGCCGCCTGCTCAAGAGTCATACTGCAAATCTACCACTTACATTTAAGGGTTTTCTACGACAGCGTAGCCGTCTGCGCAAATTTCCGCACCATCGCCAATAGCAGCTTCCGGTCACTGTCCGTCAGGTGCGCACTGTACCGCTGAATCTGCGTCAAAAACCGAATCTCATCCTCGCTCAAACTCATCGAAGCCATCTCGCGGCCCACAATTTCCTCCGCAAATAACTGGCTCAGCGGCAGGCTTAGCGCACCCGCAATCTTCTGCAGCGTCTCCAACGACGGCACCGTGTGCCCGTTCTCCACGCGCGACAAATAACAGCGCAGTAAGCCGGTCTTCTTTTCCACGTCGCCCTGCGACATCCCCTTCTGCTGCCGGTACCCGCGGATGGTATTCCCGATGTTCATCGCGGCAGAACCTGGGATCTTGGGCAGCGGCGTCGTGGGTGCCGCTGGAAACATGTGCATGTCAGCCATTCCCCAGAACTTATCGGTGAGCACGGCCCCGTGCAAGAGGAATCGCTCAACGCGAACCTCCCCGGATTCGTGACAAGGCGGCATCCGCTGGCCCAGGCTGCACCGAACCGCGGCAGCTCCACTCCGGCCCTGCACCGCCTTCGTAGCCGCGCACCGCGCGTGAATTCACTCCAGCCCCAGCCGGAAAAACACAATGCCTTCCACGTCATTCCGGTTATACCGAACGTACCGCTCAAAGCCGAGCGCGGCATACAGCCGGTTCGCCTCCGGCATCGCCGCGGGAACCGTATCCAGTAACACCTCACGCGCCCCATGCTCACGCGCCCACGCAACGGCAGCCTCCGCAAGCTGCCGCCCCAGCCTGTGTCCGCGTGCTCGCGGCTCCACCCACATGCGCTTCATCTCCGCACTGCCTGGCCGATCAGCCAACAGCCTTACCCCAACACACCCGGCAGCAGCATCGTCCAGCCATGCCAGCAGCAGCACAGCCCGCGGCTCGCACCAACGCGCCTCCAGTTCTGCCAGTTCGCGCTCATACCCGTCCAGGCAAATGCCAGATGCACCACCAGGTGCCCCCAGCAGGTGACGCTCGTAGTTACGCAGCAACATCCGTGCCGCTTCAAGATCGTCAGGCCACCCTGCCGCTGCAATCCGCAACGTCTCCACCATCGCTTTCTCCAGGCCTGGGCCGCTGCCCTAGCCCATGTACATCCCGCCGTTAACATCAAGCGTATGACCGGTAATGTACCCAGCCTCCTCCGACGCCAAATACCGCACCGCTGACGCAATATCCGCATCGCTGCCGGGCCGTCCCAGTGGCACCACGCCCAGCATCGCGTTCTTCTGTTCGTCGTTCAGCACCGCCGTCATGGCCGTTTCGATATACCCCGGAGCCACCGCATTCACCGTGATACTCCGGCTGGCAAGCTCCCGCGCTAAAGTCTTCGTCAGCCCGATCAGCCCAGCCTTACTGGCGGCATAGTTCGCCTGCCCTGCCTGCCCAACCTCGCCCACTACCGACGTAATGTTCACAATCCGTCCCCAGCGCTCGCGCAGCATCGCCGGCAACACCGCCTGCGTCAGCAGAAACGCCCCCGTCAGGTTCGTCGTCAGCACCTCATTCCAATCGGCCAGCTTCATCCGCATCGCCAGTCCATCCCGCGTCACACCGGCATTGTTTACCAGGATGTGCACCGGCCCTATCTGCGCAATTACGGCCTTTCCAACAGCCTTAATCGACTCTTCACTGCTCACGTCCAGCGCAAAGCTTTCGGCCCGCCCGCCAGCCGCGGCAATCTCCGCCTTCACCGCGTCCAGCTTCTCCACGTTCCGCGCCGCCAGCACCACCGTAGCCCCATGCTTCGCCAGTTCCATAGCCACGGCGCGCCCAATGCCCTGCGACGCTCCGGTCACCAGCGCAACGCGCCCATCCATCCCTGCCATACGTTCTTTCCTCACGTTCAAACTTCAGCAGCAAGTATACGAACCCGGAGATACTTCTCGGACAACGACGAAGGCGAGGCAATAAGCCTCGCCTTCGCAACCTCTTTCCAGGGGCGAACTATCCCCGCCCACGCCCTGCCGGCCGAATCGCCTCCTGCGCGCGCTCCTCGCCGTCATCCGGCGCTTCCGGAATCGGCGCCGCAACCGCTGCACCGATCTTCAGCTTCGCCCGCAACTCCGTATTCATCCGTTCATACGTGTCACGATTCGCCTTCAAAAAGTTCCGCACATTCTCACGTCCCTGGCCAATCCGCTCGCCCTGGTAGCTGTACCACGCACCGCTCTTGTCCACAATGTTCTGCACCACCGCGAGGTCCAGTACATCCCCCTCACGCGAGATGCCTTCCCCGTACAGAATGTCGAACTCTGCCTCGCGGAACGGCGCAGCCACCTTGTTCTTCACTACCTTGACCTTAGTCCGCGATCCAACAACAACATCGCCTTCCTTCACCGCGCCGATACGACGAATGTCGATGCGAATCGTCGAGTAGAACTTCAGCGCACGTCCGCCTGTCGTCGTCTCCGGGTTGCCGAACATTACACCGATCTTTTCGCGAATCTGGTTGATAAAGATCAGGCACGTCCGCGACTTCGCAACCGTCCCCGTCAACTTGCGCAGCGCCTGTGACATCAGCCGCGCCTGCAAGCCCACGTGCGAATCACCCATCTCACCGTCGATTTCAGCCTTCGGCACAAGCGCCGCCACCGAGTCGACCACCAGGATATCGATCGCGCCCGACCGCACCAATGCTTCAGTGATTTCCAGCGCTTGCTCGCCATAATCCGGCTGTGAAATCAGCAGGTTGTCCACGTCCACACCAAGCTTCTTGGCATAGGTGGGGTCCAGCGCGTGCTCCGCGTCCACAAATGCTGCCAGCCCACCCAGCTTCTGCGCCTCCGCAATAATCTGCAGCGTAATCGTCGTCTTACCCGAGGACTCAGGCCCATAAATCTCGATCACACGCCCGCGCGGAACACCGCCCACACCAAGCGCTGCGTCAAACGAAATCGATCCCGTACCAATAACAGAAATCGGCACAATGGCGTCCTTTGCGCCCAGGCGCATGATGGAACCCTTGCCGAACTGCTTTTCAATGCCTGCTAGCGCGAGTTCTACGGCCTTCGAGCGGTCGTCTGCCATAACTCTTTACCTCTTTCAATCCTAGGAAATCGTAGCACCGTAAGGGAGGTAGAGCAAAGAAAAAGCGAATCTGTACTGCGTCCGACACACCAGCTATGCAGCCTCATGCCCGGCCGCTTCCTGCAGATTAGCCTCTTCCACGTCGCGGCGCAGCGTGGGCCGCGTACCGGTGTTCGGAAAGTACCTCTTTAACCTCAAAATCGGGCTCTCGAAGTAGTGAAACGACAACATAGCCGCTCCCAGCGACAACAGCACCGTCACCAGCCCCGACAAGAGCAACGGCAGCAACTTCGACCCCGTATGCGCGGCAACTGCGTTGTACACCTGGTCCGTCAACAGCCGGTGCAGTGCAAAGTGAAACACGTACAGCCCATAGCTGTAGCGCCCAAACATCCGCAACACCCCCGACCCACACACCCTCGATGCCACGCTGCCGCTGCGCAGCGACCATCCGATCAGCCCCGCAAACGTTACCGCAAACAGCGGGTATCCGCCAATGCCCAGCGCCGGGTGCAACAGCGGAAAACCATCCCGCGCCGTCCCCAGCAGCACCAGGCTCGCAGCCGCGCCCACTGCAAACACC
>CAHJWI010000010.1 GCA_903642225.1 Acidobacteriaceae bacterium
CGTGGAGCGGACGGATGGGCAGAAGCCGCGGCAGAGGTCGTTTGAACGCGTGATCGACGAAATCATCGACCTGCGCCGGAAGGGCTTCCGCTTTATTGCGCTGGCCGACGATAACTTTTACCCGGTAACGCTGACGGACCTGCGGCTGGCGCGCGAGCAGGGCAATGCCGAAAAGGTGGAGAGCCTAATGGCGGTGCGCAATGAGCGCTTTCTGCTGATGGCAGAGTTGGCCAAGCTACCCAAGGACATGGTGTTCTTCACGCAGATCACAATGGAATCCGCCGAGGATGGCGAATACCTGGACGCCATGCGGAACGCCAACATCAAGGGCGCGCTTGTCGGTGTGGAGGCAGTCACGCCGGAAGGTTTGAAGTCGGTCTATAAGGATTTCAACTACTCGGGCGAGCGGCTGGTGGAGCAGTTGCAGATGTTCCGCAAGCATGGTTTGCACGTGCTGGGCTCGTTCATCTTCGGCCTGCCGTCTGACAAGCCGGCGACGTTTGACGCGACAGTGGAGCTGGCAATGCGGGCAGATGTGACGTTTGCGCAGTTCGTCATGATGACGCCGTTTCCGGGCACCGTGGACTTTGGCCGTTGGGAGAAAGCGCAGTCGGAAAAGCCGGTGATCGAGGCAGTGGACGGCACGCCGCTGACGCGGTACTGGCTCATTCCGTCGGCGGTACGACCAAAAATGTTTACGCCGCACCCGTCGATGGCGGCCAGCGAAATCAGCGAGCGGACGCAGAAGGTGTGGGACCGGTTCTACGAGTTCCCGGCCATCTGGAAGAGGTCCGCGTGCACGCCCACGCTGCGTGCGCGGGTGGCGTTTGTGATGCTGTCGAAGCTGTACCGGCAGATGTATGCGGGGACCGGCATCTCCACCGACAGTGCGCGCAAGAAAAAGGCAAAAACGTGGGCGCGGTTCACGGCGCGGCAGACGCGGAAGATCTTCCAGGCCAAGCCAATGCCGGAGTTGATGTCACCGGTGTGGGCGCCGCGGGTCAAGGCACGTCCAACACTGATTCAGCTGAAAGGCACCGAGTAGGCGAGTGCTTGCCTGGTAAGAGAGTCCTGTTCGGCGCACAACCTGTTTGGCTGTGCCGTTCTCTTAGTGGGGCATGATTCATCTCTTGCTGGTTTGGCTGCTGAGTGCCGTGGCGCTGGTCATCGCGGCCTACGTAATTCCCGACGTGGAGATTGCCGATTTCAAAACGGCTCTGATCGCCGCGCTCATTATCGGCTTGCTGAATGCGACGATCGGCTTCCTCTTGCGGCTGCTGGCGTTCCCCATCGGATTCTTTTTGCCGGGGCTTGTATATCTCCTGGTCGACGCGGCGATGATCTTGCTGGCGTCCAAGCTGATGAGCGGGTTTCGCGTGAAGGGTTATGTGCAGGCGCTACTTGTGGCGCTCGTGGTCGCCATCGTCAACGTAGTGCTGGGCGCGTTCTGACCTCTCGGACGTTAGTCTCTCCATTGTTAGGCTTCCCATAGGCGGTTGATACCCTGAAGACATGATGGAGACAGACAAGCCCGCGGCGCCTACGCTGGGCGAGGATGTGCGGACTTCTGCCCCTGGGCCGTCCGCGAGCGCAACCGACTCCGCGGGGCCCGCCGCGCCGGCTGCCGCGCCCCTGCCGAAACCGGTTGAGACACCCAGGACGGCGACAGATGGATTTGCGCCACTGCGGATTCAGCTGTTTCGGGATCGGTGGATTGCGAGCACAGTAAGCGGTCTCGGCACGTGGATGCAGGACACTGCCGGCACGTGGCTGATGACTGCCCTGACCGGAAGACCCCTGCTGATTGCGCTGATGCAGACGGCGGCAAGTGCGCCGGTGCTGGTCTTTGGGCTGTTCGCAGGGGCAACCGCGGATATCTTTGAGCGGCGGCGGCTGCTGATTTTCTGGCAGGCGTGGCAAATGGTGGCCGTTGCATTGATGGCTGTGCTGTGTCTCTTCGGCATGATCGGCCCGGTGACGCTGCTGCTGTTGACAGCGCTGATGAACATCGGCAGCGCGATGAACAACCCGGCATGGCAGGCAATTGTGCCGGAGCTTGTGCCGCGCAGCGAATTGCCGAACGCGGTGAGTCTTGCCGCTGCCAGCAACAATCTTGCGCGTGCCGTGGGGCCGGCGTTGGGCGGCCTCATGGTGGCCGCCTTCGTAAAGGCGAGCACAGGCGCAGGGTGGGTGTTCGCGCTGAACGCCGGGTCGTTCGCCGCCGTGATCTGGGTACTGTACGTATGGAAGCGCAAGCCGCTGTTCAAGAGTGCGCTCCCGGCTGAGCGGATCATGGGTTCAGTGGAAACGGGTCTGCGATACCTGCGGTACGCGCCCGTACTGCAGGCGGTCTTTCTGCGTGCATTTCTGTTTACCTTTTCGGTGGCGGCGGTCTGGAGCCTGCTGGCTGTTGTGGCTGCGAAGCACCTGCACTCGGGTGCGCTGGGGTACGGAATTTTGAACGGCAGCATGGGCCTGGGTGCCGTGATTGCCGCCGTTCTGCTGGCAAAGGTGCGCGCTAGCTTTACGGCCGACCAGATACTGGCGGCGAGCAGCGTGCAGTACATCGCCACATTGCTCGTGCTGGCGTTTGCGCGGCAGACGTGGCCAATCATCCTGTTCCTGATTGCGGGCGGGTTTGCGTGGACCTCCACGATGAGCACATTGAACGTGAGCGTGCAGCTAAACGCGCCGGGATGGGTGCAGGCGCGTGCGCTCGGCATGTACCAGATGGTCTTCCAGGGTGGGCTTGCACTGGGTTCCATTCTGTGGGGATACGTCGCGGAGCATACCTCTGCAAAGATCGCACTGTGCAGCAGCGCTGCGCTGATGGCGTGTGCGCTGCCGCTAACGTTGCGGCTGCATGTGCTGCGGGGCGCTCTGCCGGACCTGTCGCCGTACCAGTTCAAGCGGCCGGTGCCGCACCTTGAGCTGGAGCCCCAACCCGAGGACGGGCCCGTGCGAATCCTGATCGACTACACGGTCCCGGTAGAGCAGTACGGCGACTTTGTACACGCCATTCACAAGCTGCGGGATGTGCGGCTAAGGAGCGGCGCAATCCGGTGGGGCGTGTTTCGCGACGGGCAAAACCCGGAGAGGCTTGAGGAAAGTTTTGTCATGGAAAGCTGGCTGGAGTACCTGCGCAGCCGGGAGCGGATGACCACGGCGGATAGCGAGCTGCTGGGGCAGGTGCGTGGCATGCACAAGGGCGACGATCTGCCCCGCGTCACGCACCAGGTGTATGCCAAGGAAGTGAACGAGCCTTAAGGCTTAAGGCGTGTCTGCTAACATAGCGCGCTATGGAAAAACCAGTTTTGCCCTCGCGCTCACCGCGCGCTGTGGTGATCTCTTGCTTTCTTGCTGCCCTGCTGTCCATAGTTGTGGCGACCCTGCTGAGGGCGCATCCACAGAACGAGATTTGGGCGCAACGCTACCTTCTGGTTGGATACCGCCATGGCTATGTCTTTGTGGCGGTGCTGGTTGCTGTGGTGTTCTGCGCGGTGGTGTTGATGTGGAAAGACCAACGCTTCGCAACGGTCTTTCAGCCGCGTCCGCTGGTGCCGGGACGTCCGGACTGGGGGTGGTTTCCTGTGCCGTTTTTACACGAGATTGCGGCACAGTACACACCGGATGCAACGACCTACCCGGGCGTGATTGTGTGGCGTAGAAAACCCGGAGTGTGAGTGGCTGGCGTCCGCACAGCTCACTCGGCGAGCCGCACAATTCCCTTTCCTTATATCTCCTCGCGCCTCCGAAACCAACGTCGGCGGCATACAAACGTAAGGCATCGGGGGACATTCACAGCAGCATGATGCTCCATTCACCCTCCGTTCATGCTCCCCTGCGACTCTGGCGATGTCCCGCTCGATAGTGTCACGTCTCCTGGAGAAGATTCATGTCCCTGATGTTGCGCACCCAGCGCAAAATTTCGCGCGCTCACCGTGCTGCCGCCGCTGTAACGCTTGCAGCCGTTGCTCTGGCCACCATCGCATGCGGTCGCACCGCGCTGCCGGTCGTTAACTTTGCCGTTCCACAGCACAACAGGACCATCGTTTTTGTGTGGGATGGCCTGCGTCCCGACTCTGTGGATCCGGTGCTCACACCGACCCTGTACGCGATGAGCCAGCAGGGCACCACCTTCAGCGACAATCACTCCACCTATCCCACGTACACCATGGCGAACGGCGGTGCCTTTGCCACGGGCGGAACCATTGGTACAACAGGGTTCAACGGCAACAACACCTATGCCGGCCCTTCCACGAACAGCCTCACCGGAACAGCGCTGAAGCCTGCCTCAGGGAACAGCTCGGCCGGAACCAAGGTGGACTTCACGCAGCCGCAATTTACCGAAGACTGGGGCATTCTCGACGATCTGAACGCGTATTACACGACTAACTACAGCCAGCAGCTACTGGCCGTTCCGACGCTCTTCCAGACCGCGCAGGCGGCAGGGTATACCACGGCGGCGGTCGGTAAAAGCGGGCCGGCTTACCTGCAGGATTTTCTGCGGGGCGGCCTGATTGTAGACGAAAACACGGTTTGGCCCGCAAGCCTGGTCAAAGAGCTGCAAACGGCCGGGGTTGCGCTTCCTGCCAACACGCCGTTCATGTACACAGCAGGCACGGTAACGCTGAGCAGCACCAACGGCACGCCCACACTGGCGGGCAGCAAGACGCTGCTCGCGGACAAGGCAACCTCAGACCCGACCAGCACCGCCGGTACACGTCAAGGCAATGCCAACCAGTACCTTGCCGACATTTTCACCAACAACATCCTAAAAAATCATTCGCCCAACCTGTCGGTATTCTGGCTGCGCAATCCGGATGCGACCGAGCATGACTACGGCCCCGGCACCATGAACCACAACAGCGCACTCGCCGCGCAGGATGCGATTCTTGCGCAGGTGATTGCAGCGCTCAAGGCGACCAACCAGTACGCAGGCACGAACATCATTGTGGTGTCCGATCACGCGCACAGCTCCGTGTCTGGCCCCCAGGCACTCTTTCCACTTCGCCAGATTGCTACGAACCCTACTGGTGGCGCGAACATCGTGGACTTGTCGAAGTCGGGCAGCGGCTACTCCGTCAGCGGCTATGTGCGCGGCGCAGACCTGCTGACGCGTGCAGGCTTCCACGCCTATGACGGCAATGGCTGCATCAACGAGCCGGTGCTGAACGGCATCACCGCCGCCGGCACGCCGGTGTACCCGGTGAAGGTCGATGCAACGGGTTCGGTGTGCGGCACGGCTGGCGCCACTTATACGACAGCGTCGTTCAAAGCTCCGGCGTCTCTGCCTTCCGATGCCATCGTGCTGGTGACACCAGGCGGGTCAGAGATGTACTTCGTGCCCAGCCATGATGCAGCGCTGGTAAAGAAGCTGGTCAGCTTTTTGCAGGCGCGTCAGGAGTACGGGCCCATCTTTGTCGATCAGCAGTACGGCTCCATTCCTGGCACGTTCAATGCTTCCCAGGCCAAACTGCAGAACGTCTCCGCACGCAATCCGGACGTGATCGTGAGCATGAACTTCGACGAGACACAGTCGGTGTCGAACAAGATCGGCACGACGTTCAATAACTCCGCCGGCAACCGCGGCATGCACGGCTCCTTCTCGCCGATCGATGTCCACAACACGCTGATTGCGGCGGGCCCCGACTTCAAGGTGGGCTATGTGGATGCACTGCCGACAGGCAACATTGATGTAGCACCTACGGTTGCCTACCTGCTGGGCCTGTCCATGCCGCAGGCAGACGGTCGGCTGCTGCTGGAAGCGTTGACCACAACCAAAAACGCCTCGGGTTACAGCGTAGCCACCGGCACGGTCTCCTCGTCGTCGGTCTCGGGCGTACCGTTTCAGGCGCTTACCGATCCCACCGGCGCCACGCTGGACACAACATTGCAGGGCTTGTACAGCGCTGTAATGCGCACCAAGACGCTCACCGACCTGAACGGCAAAACGTACGTCTACTACGATTCCGTCAAGGTGTCTCGCCAGTAATGTCCAGGGCCCGTCACATGCCTGCCATAGCTGCTATCGTAGCCGGCATCGTAGTCGCTTTATCGGCTCCGGCACAGCACACCGGCGCTAATGGCTCCTCCGTCCACCGTGCGATCTCTGCTGATTTGTTAACCGATTGGGACAGCGCCTTCGCTGATCGCAGTGGGAAAACACCTGTGCACTTTGTGGCCAGCTACGTGGATGGGCATGGGCAAACACATCGGCTGGAAGAGTGGCGCATCGACGTCATGCATCTTCGGCGAGTAACGGATGCCCGCATTGATCTGCATGCCGACGCTGTAGGCCACGCACTGTCAGGCCAGCCACGGGACTACGTGTGGCAGGTATTGGACCTGAAGACCAAAATCGATCATCGCGTGTCGACGCAGGGCATGCTCCGTCTCGGCATGCTGTACAGCTACTACGATATGGCACACGGCCTGAGTCGACCTGCCGGAGAGGTGACCGTGCATGCCATGCCGGATCGTGGGGCTTCCGACTGGCACGGCCGGCACACCGCCTGGTTCCAGATTGATGCAGTCGGTCAACCGTCCTTACGTGTGTGCTGGCTGCCAGGTGCAGGCGTGCCGCTACGCATTGATAGGCAAGCCGCAATTGGATGGGAGACGACCTTTACATTGCAGCTTCTTGAGACGCGGCCCATTCCAGCGGCTGTTTTCGCAGTGGATACGGCTGCCTTCCACGTTCGGGACGTGGACGAAGCGTCAGCGGAGGATTAGGCGGCAGAACTCCTCTTGATCCGCTTCTTTGCGATACATTGGTGCGTATCGCAGGGAGACTTCGAGTGATCCGTTCGTTGCTGGCGCGGCCTCGTGTTGAGCACCTTGAATTGATCGCCGCTCCGGCAGCATCGTTAGCTCATGCATCGCTGGACGCGGTGAAGCAATGGAAAATCCACACCCTACATGACTAACGGTGAGCCGCGCTGGAAGTGAAGTCTACTGTCACCGTGGATTTACCAGGCGAAGATCCGTGCCTCGCTGGGAGCTGGAACTGTGTTGCACTGTTCTAACCCTTTCTGCCGGCAATGAGGTCCCCATAAAGCTTGAGGGTCTGTTTGGCAATGGCGGACCAGGCGAACCTTGCTTCGACGCGCAGCCGGCCGGCTTCGCCGAACGCTTTAGCTTTTGCGGGATCAGCGAGGAGGATATTGAGTTTTTCTCCGAGGTCTTTCGCGAACTGTTCGGGATCCGAAGGAAACTTGGTCGTGGGGTCCTGATGAAAAGGGACAAGGTAGCCGGTTTCGCCTTCGACAACGACCTCAAGAATCCCCCCAGTGGCCGAGGCGACCACCGGTGCCTTGCAGGCCATGGCTTCAAGGTTGATGATCCCGAAGGGCTCATACACGGAGGGGCAGCAAAAAACGGCGCAGTTCGAGTAGAACTGGATGGCTTCCACCTTGGTGATCATGTGGTCGATCCAGGTGACGAGGGGGTTGCGGGCTTTGGCCTTGGCGACAAGGTCGCGCATCTCCTGCTCGATCTCCGGTGTGTCTGGCGCACCGGCGCAGAGCACGACCTGGGTGCCTTCCGGCAGGTACTGCAGGGCGTCAACGAGGTGGGTGACACCTTTCTGCCGAGTAATGCGGCCGACGAACAGGACGTAAGGAATTGCCGGATCGATCCCGTATTTCAGAAGGGCATCGGTGTCGCTCGTCTTCTGGTACTCGGCAAGATCGATACCGTTGTAGATGACGTGGATTTTGCCCGCGTCGATTTCGGGGTAGGCCTCTAGAATGTCAGCCTTGGTGCCCTCAGAGACCGCGACGACGGCGTCCGCTGCGTCAATGGCAGTGCGCTCCATCCAGCTGGACATGGCATAGCCGCTGCCAAGCTGCTCGGCCTTCCAGGCACGCAGGGGTTCCAGCGAGTGAGTGGTGAGGACGAAGGGGATGTTGTAAAGCTTCTGCGCAAGGAAGCCGGCCATGCTGACGTACCAGGTATGCGTATGAACGACGTCAATACCAGGCAAGTCTTTTACTTGGCTGAGATTAAGGCTCATAGCTTCAAGCGCTGTTTTGAATTTACCGGTGCAACCATCTGAAATTTCGGACCATGCCTGCTGGCCGAAGACGGCTGGATTTGTGTCTGGCGACTGCTGCTCGCCCCAGCAGTAAACCGAGACCTCAGCGAGTTTTGCAAGTTCCTTGCTGAGATATTCAACGTGAACACCGGCGCCACCGTAGACGTGAGGGGGATACTCGCGGGTCATGAGGGCAATGCGCATTCGAGGGTCACCTTTGAACTGAAGTCGTCGGGGATAGCATACCGGCTCTGGACGAAGGTGGGAAAGGCGCAGGAAAGGCGGACCTCTTCAGGCCCGCCCCGCTGTGCAACATGCTGGTGGTGCGGTTATGCGGCCTGCATGGCGTTCTCGCCAGCCTTTGCGGCTGCGGCGTTGATCTTGCTTTCGGCAAGCTCGGTGAACTTCTTGTCGCCGTTCTTGCTGTCTTCCAAGGATTCAGCGATTCCCTTTACGGCCTCCTGCTTGCCGATCGTCTTGGCGTAACTTGCGAGGGAGCCGTAGGAGGCGACCCGGAAGAGTTGCTGCTGATTGGCAGCCACAATGAGCGCCGAATCGCGGACCGGGCCACTGTCGGTGTTCTTGATCATCTCTTCAACTTCTTTGATCATGGCGTCGGTAATGTGGTTGTCGTTTCGCTGCACCTTCTCGCCGATAGCGCTGAAGGCCTGCTCGAGCTTGCTGCCGTACTCCTTGCTCTTGGTGGCGGTTTTGCTGAAAAGCTCTTTGAGGTCGGGGTCGGACGAAGCGTCGGCCATGGCGGGCGCGGCCTGGGCCAGTTTGTCCTCCATGTCAAGAACATAGGTCATGGCGGTGGTCATCAACTGCTGTACGGTTTCAATCTTCATTGTGCTGCTCTCCGGGAGCGGGCCAGGCGATGCTGGCGGGCTACGGAGTGGGATGCCTTTTCGAACGTGTGATCGGGTGTGCCAATGTCTGACACTACCGTCGTGCTTCACGCAGGGAGTCGCTGTGGTGTGCCGACGCAGCGGGCATGAGGAGTCGAAGAGCTGCAGGCGCGATTGTCAGGGTCATGGGCAGAAGACCGGCTGGTTCACCATCAACCTGTGCGTGGAGCTCTGGAGTGGAAGCTACCGGCGTGCACCGAAGTTCCTGCACGGCCAAGGTGGTGAGCCAGGGGTTTGCGTGTGCCAGCCGAAGTTTGCCCAGCAGCATCCATGCAGGCATCGCAACGTGTGCTGGGGCGGAAAGCAGGTGCACCAGAAGGTGAGGATGGTGGAGACCCGCAGTCGGTGTAAGCCCCCGAAAGAGGCCGCCTAGGTCCGGAACACGCGACGCCATCATGGCTACGGCCGATTGCGCCTGCCACGCTGTGCTGCCTGGTACGCGGTACTCCACCTGAAAGGCAGGAAAGCGCCGCGTAAGGAAGAGCCTTGCGGCCTCAAGGTAATAGCCTCGCCGACCGAATCGAACTTTGACTGCCGGCCTCATTTCGTGAAGGAGGCGGCCATCCGGTCCCGCGCCCGCCATGACGATGAACCAGCGCTTGGAGCTGCCGGTCTGTGCCAGTCCAAGGGGAATTGTGTGCGGTTGAAAGGTGAGTAGCTCTTCGATAGCGTGGAGCGGATGAGTGGGTAAGCCCAGGTTGCGCGCAAGGGCATGGCAGTACCCAGCGGCAGAACACCGAGGGCAGCTTCGGTTCCGGCGAGCCCCTGGAGGACTTCGTGCACCGTACCGTCTCCACCGCAGGCGAGCACCAGATCAGAGGTTTCGCTGGCTCGACAGGCGAGGCTAGTGGCAGATCCAGGGGCTGCGGTCGTTCTCTTTACCTGAACGTCGAGCCCATGCGCTTCAAGGGCAAGCACAAGTCGATGCTGAAGGCCGGCAGAGGAACCCACACCTGCGGTGGGGTTGAGGATGACCGTGACACGCTTCACAAGGTTAGCTTGCCACGCCGGCGGTGGGTCGCGGCTCGTCGACGTCAACTTCACTTGATACACTCGCGCTACTTGCGGCGCGGGTGGTTATGGGCTGCGTGTTTCGAGGTTTGATCTGTATGGCGACGAGCACGGTTCCCTCCCCTGTGGTGACGAAGACGTTTAAGCCATTTGTGCCAGCGCATGAGGCGCCGCCGGAGCTTACAGTGCGGGCGGTGCTGATTGGGGCGGTGTTTGGAGTTTTGTTTGGGGCGGTAACGGTGTATGTCGGTCTGCGCGCCGGGTTGACGGTGGCCGCGTCGATCCCGATCTCCGTGCTCTCGATTTCGATTTTGCGGGTGCTGGGGCGGGCTTCGATCCTGGAGAACAATATTGTGCAGACGACGGGCAATGCGGGCCAGTCGATTGCCAGTGGGGTGATCTTCACCTTGCCGGCGCTGATCTTCCTGGGGTTCGATCTGGAGTATGCGCGCATCTTTGCGCTGGCGCTGTTCGGCGGGTGGCTGGGCGTGCTGTTCATGATTCCGCTGCGGCGGCAGCTGATTGTGGAGGAGCATGGGTCGCTGCTGTACCCGGAGGGCACGGCGTGCGCGGATGTGCTGATGGCGGGGGAGCGCGGGGGCAGCTTTGCGTCGAAGGTGTTTCTGGGGCTGGGGCTCGGGTCGCTGTATACCTTGTTTCAGAACGAGAACCTGTTCGGGCTGTGGCCGGCGCAGCCCAACTGGTCGCCGGACCTGGGCACGCAGCACCTGTTGCGGGGCGGCGCGGTGCGGGCGGATGTGACGCCGGAGTACCTGGGCGTGGGCTACATCATCGGCATGCGGGTGAGCGGGGTGATGCTGGCGGGCGGGGTGTTCAGCTGGCTGGTGCTGATGCCGGCGATCTACTTCTTCGGGTCGCACCTGAGCGGGCCGCTGTACCCGGGAACGGTGCCGATCCACGACATGGGGCCGAGCGACCTGTGGCGAACGTACATTCGGCCGATGGGTGCGGGCGCGGTGGCGGCGGCGGGGTTGCTGACGCTGTTGCGGACGCTGCCGACGATCGTTGGTGCACTCTCGGGGTCGTTGCAGGCGAAGAAGAGTGTCGAGCTTTCTTCGAGCAGTGCGGATGGTGTTGCTGCGGTTACGGAGACGGCGGAGTATCGCAGGGCTTCATCCGCCGAGCGGTTGAACGCGACGAGGATGCCGATGGTGGCGCGGACGGCGCATGACCTGCCAAATTCGGTTGTGTTTGGCGGAAGTGCGCTGCTGATTGCGCTGATGTGGGCGTTCCTGGAGTTCAAGCCGGTGCCGGGGGCGCAGGTGGGGGCGGTGGCGAACCTGGCCGCCGCCTTGCTGATCGTGGTCTTCGGATTCCTGTTTGTGACGGTGTCGGCGCGGATTGTGGGCATCGTTGGATCGAGTGCATCGCCGGTAAGCGGCATGACGATCGCGACGCTGATGGCGACGACGGCGATCTTTCTGGTGAAGGGGTGGACGGCTCCGGCCTTCGGTGCGCTGGCAATTACGATCGGCGGCGTAGTGTGTATTGCGGCGTCGAATGCCGGTGACTGTGCGCAGGATTTGAAGACGGGCTACCTGATCGGCGCAACGCCTTGGAAGACGCAGCTGGCGATCATGGTGGGCGTGATCGTGAGCGTGTTTTCAATTGGTTTGACGCTGAACCTGATGAACACGGGGCTGGAGGAATTTCGGGCTTTGCCACACGCTGTGGCCTTAAATGATGCAGCGCTGCCAGAGGGCGTACATGACATGGGCAGGTTCAAGCGGCCGCATATTCGGCTGTCAGTGCCGAAGGCTGGGACCGCAGCCAGCGTCACGGATACGGCGCTGGGGGTGGCGATTCCGGCGGGGGCGGCGGCGGTGCCGAGCGGGGAGATCAACGATGCGACGCGCTACCACCTGATCAACGCGATCGGGTCGGCGACGCTGGAGGACGGCAAGTACCTGTATGACCCGGTGACGGGCAAGCTGGCAATTCAGTGGATCCAGGGGATCGGGAGCGAAAAGGCAGCGGCACCGCAGGGGCGGCTGATGGCCACGGTAATTAACGGGATACTTTCGCGCAAGCTGCCGTGGAGCCTAGTGTTGCTTGGGGTCGCGCTGGTGATTGGGATCGAGCTGCTGGGGGTGCGGTCGCTGACGTTTGCGGTGGGTGCGTATCTTTCGATTGCGACGACGCTTGCGATTTTTGCGGGTGGACTGGTGCGGTGGATAGCAGACCGCGCGGTAGCAACGGCACGCGCACGGGATGCGGCGCGGCAGCATGCGACGCAGATGGCGATGCGGATGGCGGCGGCGGCGCCTGCGGGCTCCGAGGTTTCGGTGGTGGAAGGTGTGCCTACTGTGGGGCTGGCACCACAGCCTACGCTGGACGAGATGGAGGGCGCGCTAACCGGGAACGAGGCGCTGACGGACCTGGAGAACGACGAGATTTCGCCTGGATCGCTGTTTGCCAGTGGGCTAATAGCGGCAGGCGGGATTGTGGGATTGCTGGGTGTGGGCGTGCGGCTGTATGAGTCGGCGACGGACCGGACTATGCCGCGATTCTCCGCTCACAACCCGCTGTACCATGACCCGGTGGCGGTGGTGATGTTTGCCGCGCTGGCTGGGGCACTCTACTACTTTGCGCGGACACCGCTGCCGGCGACGGATTTGTCGAGTGCGGAGGCCGGGGAGAATCGTCTAAGCTAGGGTGTGGCCTTTCGCGACGATGCGGAAGGTGAAGTCTGGAGAAATATGCTTCGTTGGATTGCCCTTGTTGCCGCACTTTGTTTGAGTGCACACCCCCTTGTCGCCCATGCCGACGACGCTACGAAGCGCGTGAAGGTGGAGCAGATGCTGACCCTGACCAAGACAGACAGCATCAGCCAGAAAATGCTGGCAAATGTTCCGGTGCGTGTGAAGACAATGGCTGCACGACAGCCAGCAGTAACAGCTGCTGCTACCACCGAGCAGAAAAAGCTGGCGGACGACTACCTGAACCAGATGAGCACCATAGCGCAGGGTGGTGCGAACTGGCCAGCGCTGAAGCCCAAGATTGTGGACCTGTACATGACCACTTTTACGGAGGCTGACCTGGATGGTATCCTCGCATTTTTCAAGACGCCAGCAGGGCAGGACTATGTCTCGAAGTCTCCGGAACTGAGTGGTAAGACGGTGGATATTCTGCAGGGTGCAATCAGTGGGCTGCAGCCCCAGTTCGAGGCAGCGACACGGGCCTTTCAAACGCAGATGCAGAACCTGCCTCCGGCACCGACCGGAGCCGCGCCTGCGAAGCCGCCCACGCTTGGACCGCCGACGCTGCAGCCACGGAACTAGGTTGAGCTGCGTGTTGACGCTGGCTCTGGACGAGCCGGCACAGGCCAGATTTGAGGCGATGCGGCAGCGATGGTTTCCGGCAGAGTTAAACCGCATCCCTGCACATTTGACGCTTTTCCACACGCTGCCGGACGTGCAGGGAACGGAAATCCAATTGGCCCGTTTGGCGGCCAATGAGTCTGCATTCAGCATGCATGTGGCACAGGTGCGCTCCATTGGGCGTGGCGTGGCGTTCTTTCTTGATGCTGCCGAGGCCAACCGCTTGCATGGCAGGCTGAGTGCCGCATTTGCGGATATTCTAAGCGCGCAGGATCGGCAGGGTTTTCGACCCCATGTGGTCGCGCAGAATAAGGTTGCGCCTGCCGTTGCAAAGGAAACGCTGGCGTTGTTGCAGGCGGGATTTCAGCCCTGGACCTGCCGGGCGATTGGGCTCGATTTGTGGCGCTACCTTGGTGGACCCTGGAAGTTCGTGCGACGTTTTGACTTTGCTGCACCTAACAGCTAGGAACGGAGGCTAAGCCGCCGCGACCGTGCGGGCGGCTGTGCGAGCATCGCGGATGAGGTCTGGAACGCCGACGCCGCGGTAGCCGTTACCGAGCAGGCGGAGCTTGCCGATCGCAGAGATGCGGCGGTCGAGTTCGGCCATGCGGTTAAGGTGGCCGACCTCGTATTGCGGCAGGGCGCGGGGCCAGCGGCGGACGACGGTAACGGTGGCAGGCGGCAGCGGGCCGAGCATCTTTTGCAGTTCTGTGTGGGCGAGTTGGGCGATGGCTTCGTCGGTTTGCCGGATGAGCTTGTCGGCGGTAGGTCCACCGAAGTAGGCACGGAGCAAGCGGCCGCCAACGGGGGCGCGGTCAGCGAACTTCTGGTCGGCGAAGGTGGCGGCGAGGAGGCGGGTGCCCTCGCCGGGGGGAGCCAGGAAGCCGAAGCCTTTGGGCCAGGTAATGCTTTGTGCTTGCGCTATTTCGGGCGAGAAGGCAAAGGCAACGGTGACGGCGGAGCTCGCCGGGATGTCGACAAGCTGGGCGGCGCGACGATCGATGGAGTGGAGCAGGTGGGCCGTGGCGGCGACGGGCGTGGCGAGAACGACGTCAGTGAAGCTGTGTTGCTGTGACGTTCCTGCCGGGCGTGGATCGCGGGACGAGGCGGTTGCAGCGGTATGGACGACCCAGCCCTCCGGGGTGCGGCGAAGGCTGAGCGCCGTGGTGTTGAGCTGGGTGGACGTCGGCGGGAGAGTGGCGGCCATGGCCTCCGCGAGTGCGCCCATGCCGCTGCGCAGGGTGGTGAAGGTGGCTGGCCGCGGCTTGCCGTTGCGTTCGCGGTCGCGCTGCTGGACGGCGGCGATGAGGGAGCCGTGCTCGTGCTCCATTTTGACGAACGGTGCCATGACGGCCTGCACGGAGAGCCGGCGAACGTCCCCGCCGAAGACGCCGTTGAGCAGTGGCGCGCCCACGACGCGGAGGACTTCCGCGCCGAAGTGGCGGGTGACGAAGGTGGCGACGGACTCATCGCTGTGCGGATGGGTGTGCTTCAGATCTTCGGCACGTTGCGGTTCTGCAGCGTAGGCGCGGCGGGCTGCGGGGCTGAAGAGCGCGTGACCGTCAAGCGCGGCAAGATCGGAGGGGACCATCATGCGCATGCCGTCGGGCATGGCGAGGAGCTTGCCGCCGCGGAGCACGTAGGTGACGCGTTCGGCGTCGTTGGACTGCATGATTTCGCCGGCAAGGCCGAGTTCTCCGGCGACTTCGCGCGCCCAGGGCTTCTCGGTGACCCAGGCGTCCGGGCCGGTTTCCATGATGAAGCCGGCCTCGCGATGGGTTTCGACGATGCCGCCGAGGCGGGGCGAGGCTTCAATGAGGGTGAAGGTGACGTCTGCGCCTTCGCGTTGCCGGCGTGTGAGTTCGTAAGCGGCGGCCAGGCCAGCGATGCCTCCGCCGACGATGGCAATGTGTTTTGGCATGGGTGCCTCAAGCTGTGGAGCGTGAAAAGCAGGTTCTCCGCTGCGCTTCGATCCCGGTCGAAATGACCTTTTGAGGTCGTCGAGACGGTGAAAGAAGTGACGCCTAGACGACAGCGAGTTCGGGTTCGGGCAGCGGAGTGAGGATGCGGACGACTTCGGCGGTGCCGGTTTCGGTGGGCTTCGGCGTGGCGTGGGCGTAACCGCGGAGGACGATGTCTTCGATGGCGGCGATCAGGGTCGGCGAGTCGTTGAGGCTGGCGGCCCGGGAGACGGTAAGGCCGACTTCGTGGGCGGTTTGCTGGAAGGCGATGTCGATGTCGTAGAGGATTTCGACGTGGTCGCAGAGGAAGCCGACGGGCTGCATGACGACGTGCTCGTAGCCCTCGTGCTTGAGCGCGGCGAGGGTGTCTTCAACGGAGGGGCCGATCCACGGGCCGCCGCTGAGGCCCTGGCTCTGGAAGCAGAAGAACCAGTTGTCTGCGGTGAGCGGGTGCCGGCCGGCCTGCGTGCCGCCTGCGCCGAGTTCGGCGGCGATGCGTTCCGCGGTGAGCTTGCATTCGCGGTTGTAGGTGTCGGGTTCCGTGGCAAGGATCATGCCGTGGTGCTCGACGGGCTTCACCGAGGCCTGGACCGTGCGGCAAGGGACGGAGTGCGCGGTGAAGAGGATGGCGGTGCGTGCGCCGGTGGCGAGTGCCGCGTCGTAGGCGGTGCGCATGACCTCTGCAAAGGCGCGCGCGAGCAGCGGGTGCTCAGCCCAGCCGGTGAGGAAGTCGATGCGCAGCTCGTCACCCGCGGCGGTTTCGACGGCGCGCTTGTAGAGGCCGACGCTGGTGCGGCTGTTCTGCGGCGCGAGGCAGAGGGTCGTGGCCGAGGTGATGCCGTCCTGCTTCATCCGGGCGACAACGTCGGCGATGAAGGGGTGCCAGTTGCGCATGCCGACGTAGACGGGCACGCCGAGTTCCGCCGCAAGGAGGCGGCCCTGGAGGAGCGTCCAGCGGGTGAGGTGCGGGCCCTCCGCGGTCGGTTCTTCACGAAGGCCGATCTCGGCGTAGCGCTCCTGCAGTTCGTGGACGACGTGGGGCGGAACGCCGCGGCCGCCCGTGACGAGCTTGAGGTACGCGTCCATTTCGCCCAGGGTGTCGGGCGTGCCGTGGGCCAGCAGGAGGACGGCCTGTGGCTTGTTGGAGGGCTGTGCTTCGGCGAGTTGGCCTTCGATGATGGGGTGCTTGCCGGATGGCTCGGCGGCGATTCGGCTCTGGCCGGGGCGCTTGCGGGCGGCGACGACGATCTGCTGCGCGGCGATGTCGTGGAAGGGCTGGAGGCGCTCGGAGAGGTTGAGCTTTTCGGCGAGGATGCCGAGCGTGAAGTGGAAGAGGCTCATGGGTTTAGTGTCTCGCGTTGCGGGGGTTGGGTCCATGGGCAAACAGACCCACCTTAATCGCGCGCGAAGAGTTTTGCGGGTTTGTGACGGGATGCGGGCGCGATGAGAGAGGCACCAATCTTTGTGGTTCGTCAGGGCTCAAGAGGTCGGGGCCGGCGAGTCAGGCTGGCGAGGTCGGGGCTGGCGAGGTCAGGGCTGAGGTGTGCGCCGGCTGAGTTCGCGGACCCATTTGCCGACAGCCTGGACGTTTTCCACCGGGGTGCCCGGGACGATGCCGTGGCCCAGGTTGAAGATGTGGCCAGGGCGGTTCCCTGCCGCGTCCAGCACGGCCTTGACGCGGCCATGGAGCACGGGTTGCGGCGCGAAAAGGGCGATGGGGTCGAGGTTGCCCTGGACGGCGGTGTGGGAACCGGCGAGGCGCCAGCCCTCGTCGAGCGGGACGCGCCAGTCCAGGCCGAGAACGTCTGCGCCCATGCTGGACATGGTGCTGAGGAGCGATGCGGTGTCGACGCCGAAGTAGATGACCGGGACGCCCAGTGCCTTGACGCGGGCGATCAGCTCGGCGGTTTGCGGCAGGACATAGTCGATGTAGTCGTTGACGGCGAGCGCGCCGGCCCAGCTGTCGAAGATCTGGATGACGTCGGCACCGGCCTGGACCTGCTGGGCTGCGTAGTCGACGAGGACAGTGACGAGCTTCTCGCTCAGCATCTGCCATGCGGCGGTTTCGCCGTACATGATCTTCTTCGTGTCGATGTAGTTGCGGGAGCTACCGCCCTCGATCATGTAGCTGGCGAGGGTGAAGGGCGCGCCGATGAAGCCGATGATGCCGAGCTGGTCACCATCGGGCCGCGGTGGGGCGAAGTGCTTGGAGACCTTTTCGATGGCCTGCGCGACGTAGCGGAGGTCGTCGGTGCGGTCGGTGCGAAGCGCTTCAATCTGCTCGCGGGTGCGGATCGGGTTGCGGACAACGGGACCTTCGCCGTTAACGAACTCGAAGTCGAGACCCATCGGCGTGAACGGGAGCAAGAGGTCGGCAAAGATGATGGCGGCGTCGACGTTGCCGAGGACCTCCGCCGCGGTGATGGTGACCTCGGCCGCGATGTCTGGCGTGCGGCAGATGTCGAGCAGCGTGTGATGCCGGCGGACGGCCATGTATTCCGGCATGTAGCGGCCGGCCTGGCGCAGGAACCAGGTGGGCGTGTGGTCGACCTGCTCGCGTCGGACGGCTTTGAGAAAGCGGCTGTTCTTGACCGGCATTGCTAGGCCGTGGGGGCCACGAACTCCTTGGGAAGTTCGCCGCCGGAGCCGTAGAAGAAGTCGTTCATCTGCTCAACGAGGAACTCCTGTGCGGAGGGTGTCCAGGGCTGCAGGCGGTACTCGTTGAGCAGCATCTTCTGGCGCTCGATCCACTCGTTCCAGGCTTTGAGGGAGATGGTTTTGTAGACCTTCTGGCCGAGTTCGCTGTCGAAGGGGGGCTCGGGCAGGCCTTCGAGTTCCTGCTTGTATTTTGCGCAAAACACCATGTGTGGCATGTGGGTAAAGGCTCCTGACGCTTCGTTCCTGATTGTATCGGGCCGGGGCGCGCCGGGTTCGATCAGCGGCTTCGACGGCGGTTACTCGCCTTTGCCGGGAACGGGGTTGCCGTCGGCGTCGTAGGGGCAGTGGCGGCAATCGTTGCCGCAGCAGAAGCCGCGGCGCAGGTGGTAGGCGGCGGTGAAGACGAGGAAGGGGCCGTCGAAGTAGTATTCGCCTGTTTCGGCGAGCAGGGGTTCGGGGTTTGCGGTCGGCTGGTCAGGCAAAGAGGCCGCCTTGCGCTTGCGGTGGTTCGGGTGGCGGTAGCGGTGCTTCGACGGGTGCGGTGGAGCGTCGTGCGACCGGGGTGCGGGTGCCTTCGGGGGTGGCGATGGTGTCGAGCGGGTTACCGTGTTCGTCACAGGCTGCGCCGTTGCGGAGGTGGACGCGGCGGCCGGCGATGGCGGCGGTGCGGTCGCCGGGGACGAGGATGCCGATGAGGTTGCAGGGATCGCTGGCGGCGAGGGTGGTCGTCTCGGCGGTCGCGGCGGAGGGCGTGGTGTTGCGGTGCAGGCGCAGGCTTTCGACGGCCTCGGGCAGGGCGTACTGCTCGCCGGAGAAGCCGGTGACGAAGCGGCCGCCGCGGACGTCTCCTCGGGCCTCCAGACGGCGGAGCATGCGGAGGAGGTCGCGCCATTTGGGGGCGTTGGCCTCGCGCTGGAGGAGGTCGCGGAAGAGCAGGCCGTAGCGCTGGAGCAGGACTTTGGTGGCGGATTCTAGGGCAGCTTCGGCGATACGGGCCTTCTGCGGTGCGGAGAGTGCGGAGGTGTCTTCGCAGTCGAAGAGGGACCAGCGTCCGCCGGTGGCGCGCGTGCCGCGTTTGGTGCCGTTGGCGACCGGCTCTGCGGCGAGCGGCTTGCGTTTGGGGTCCATCATGGCGCGCAATTGGTCAAAGCCGTCGGCGCTCGCCAGTCCGGCCGTCGCGAGTTCCCAAAGAGCGGTTTGGACCTGGGCTTTCGTCTGGGTGCAGAGGCGCTGGAGGTCGGCGGTGAAGCAGGCACCGCGCTGCTGCAGGGTGTCGCGTACGGCGAGCGCGTCCGGCGAGAGGGCCTGCTGCAATTTCGCTTCTTCGACACATTTCGAATCGAGCACAGGTGCGAGCCAGTCCGCGAATTCGCGCACGTAGAACGTGATCGGCGCCATGTTGGTGGGGATGACGCGGCGGGGTGCGGCGCCGTCGCCGGCGGCCCAGGCGGGGTGCGGGCTTAGGCGACCCCAGCCGACGGCTCCGCTGAGGCAGAGCGCGTCGAGGAAGCGCGGGTCGTAGTCGCGGACGCGCTGGGGAAGCAGGGTGCGCTCCCACTCCACGGCGGGGGCCTCGAAGCCTTCAAGCTGCAGAAGCGCGTCGAGGGTGCCTTCCTCGCCGGTGGTCTGGGTAGTCTTCGCAAGGTGCTGCCAGTGGAGCAGCCAGCGCATGTAGGTGGCAGGTGGCACGGCCTCAATCTGCTTGCGCAGGTTACCGAGGGTGAGGCGGTGGATGCGCTGCAGGATGCGGCGTTCGCACCACTCGGTGGTGGCGTCTTCTGTCGTTTTGTCGCGCTCGAAGGTGCCGCGGAGGGCGAGGCCCTGCATCTCGATGGCGGTGAGTTGCTGGTAGATGGCGCGCGGGTGCAGGCCAGTCAGGGCTCCGATTTCGGCGGCGGTGGTGGGGCCCAGGAGTTGGAGATAGCCCTGGGTGAGAAGGCGGAGGGCGTCGGCGGTGGTGGAGTCTGGGGTGTTTCCGCTGGGTTCGTTCTGGTCCGGACCCACCCTAACCGCGCCTTGTACTTCGTTTGTGTCCGGAGATCCCAGTGGGCGCGATGAGGACGGGGCACCTGGGTTGGCGGCGGTGAGTTCAGTAAGGAGGTGGGCATGAGGCAGGCGTTCGGTGGCGACCCAGTGCGTGGTGTCGCCGAGCGTGATGGCGTGGGCACGGCCGCGGCCTTCGAGGCGCTGGAAGAAGAGGGGCCAGTGGCGTGCGGCGTGGGTGCGGTGGTCGTGCAGTTGGTCGTCGTTTGCGGTGTTCCCCTCCCTGATGGCCTCTGGGTCGAAGAGCGCGACCGGCAGCGCAATGCAGCCGAAGAGGAGGTCGTGGAGCTCGTGTTCGTCGCGCAGGTCGGGCCAGACTTCCATGCGGGCCTGGAGGATGGCGCGGGGGTCCAGGCGGCCGGCCTCGCCGAGCACGGAGTCGGGGATGGTGCGGCGAAGGCTGACGGCGCGGGCGCGGCGCTCCTCCAGGTCGGCGTCGTCGAGAAACGCGTTCTGGTTGGCGTTGAGCAGCTCATGCGAAAACTGCGACGGGACGGGGGTGTCGACGGCGATGCACTCAATGCTGCCGTCGTCGATGCCGCGCAGCACGGCGAGCAGGCCGTGGAGGTCCATGGCCTCCTGCAGCACGTCCTGCATCACCTCGCGGACGAGGGGGTGGTCGGGGATCTGGATGTCGCCGACGATGGTCTCGAAGCAGGCGGCGGCCTGGGGAAAGACGGAGGCGAGCAGGTCTTCGCCACGGGTGCGCTGGATCTGCGGGGCGACGCGCTTGCCCTTGCTGAAGCGCAGCAGTTGGAGCGAGCGATTGGCGGCCCAGCGCCAGCGCGTTTTAAAGATGGGCGACGCGATGGCGGCCTGCTCCAGCAGTTCTTTTGCGGTGTTCTCGGCAAGGTAGTGGAAGACGTCGGCGAGGGGAAAGCTGTGCTGCTCCGCCAGGCAGATGTTGATGCCGTTGTCGGTGGCGGCGGCCTGCAGCTCGTAGTTGAAGCCGCGGCAGAAACGCTTGCGCAGGGCCAGGCCCCAGGCCCGATTGATGCGACCGCCGAAGGGTGCGTGCAGGATGAGCTGCATGCCGCCACCCTCATCGAAGAAGCGCTCCGCGATGATGCGCTGCTTGGTGGGCACCGCACCCAGAACGGCGCAGCCGCTGACGATGTACTGCAGCAGCTGCAGCGCGGCGGAGTCGGAGATGCAGCACTCCTCCACCAGCCATGCTGCGGCGGCGTTCACCTGCGGGTCTTCGAGCACGACGCGCTCGTGGTGGATACCTTGCGTGCGGGCGCGAATCTCGTTGCGCAGAGTGCCGACGAAATCGGAGAGGACATCGGTGCGCTGGGGAGCCTCGCCGGCCCAGAAGGGCACGTTGGGCGGCGCGCCGTGGGCGTCTTCCACGAGGACGCGGCCCTCCTTTTCGACCATGAGGACGCGCCAGCTCGCGTTACCGAGCTGGATCACATCACCCGGGCCGCTGTCGATGGCGTAGTGCTCGTCGAGCGTGGCAATGGTGACGCCTTCCGGCTGCAGGACGACCTGGAAGACGGCGGTGTCGGGGAT
The DNA here is from genome assembly GCA_903642225.1 of Acidobacteriaceae bacterium. GTDB lineage: Bacteria > Acidobacteriota > Terriglobia > Terriglobales > Acidobacteriaceae > Terriglobus. The sequence goes on from CAHJWI010000010.1 coordinate 21,476, forward strand.
GGCGCCGCCGTTGCCGATGGCGGTCATGCGCGCGCCGCGGCGGGGGTGCAGGTGGCCGGCGACGCCGTCGCGCAGCAGGTACGCGCCGTAGCGACCGCGGCTGTTCTCAATGCCGGTGTGCAGCAGGGTGACGAGCTCGTCGAACTGCGCGCGAGTGAGGTTGCGGTAGGGGTAGGCGCGGGTGACGAGGCGGTACAGCGCGTCCTCTTCCCACGGCTCCGCGGCGCAGGCGGCCACCATCTGCTGCATCAGGATGTCGAGCGGCTGTGGCGGGATTTCGAGCCGGTCGAGCGAGCCGGAGCGCATGGCCTGGACGAGCGCGGCCATCTCCAGCAGGTCGTCGCGGGTGGTGGCGAAAAAACGGCCCTTGGGGATGGCTCCGCGCCAGTGGCCGGCGCGTCCCACGCGCTGCATGGCGGTGGCGACGGCGCGGGTGCTGTTGAGCTGGACCACGAGATCGACGGCGCCGATGTCGATGCCCAGCTCGAGTGAGGCGGTGGCGACGAGGCATTGAATTTCGCCGGCCTTCAGGCGCTGCTCGGCGTCCAGGCGAAGCGCGCGGGAGAGCGAGCCGTGGTGCGCGGCGACGTTTTCCGTGCCGAGCCGTTCCGCCAGCGCACCGCACAGGCGCTCCACCATGCGGCGGGTGTTGACGAAGACGAGGGTGGACTTGTGCTCGCGGCACAGGTCGGCGATGCGGTCGAAGATTTCGACCCACATCTTGCTGTCGCACACGCTGCTGAGTTCGGACGAGGGGATTTCAATGCCGAGGTCGAGGGGTCGGCGGGTGCCTACCTGGACGATGGTCGCATTTCGATTGTTGTCGCAGTGTCGAACGCCGGTGAGGAAGTCGGCGACGAGTTCAATCGGGTTCTGCGTGGCAGAGAGACCGATGCGTTGCGGCGGCTGCGACAGGCCGGTAAGCATGCTGCCGGGCGACAGGCGGTTCTCGCCGGTGACGAGGGCGTCCAGCCGCTCCAGCGTGAGGGCCAGGTGAGCACCGCGCTTGTCGTCCACCATGGCGTGGATTTCGTCGACGATGACGGTGTGTACGCAGCGCAGGTTCTCGCGCGCCCTGGCGCTGGTCAGCAAGAGGTACAGCGATTCCGGCGTGGTGACGAGAATGTGCGGCGGCGTTTTGAGCATCGCCACGCGCTCTTTGGGCAGGGTGTCGCCGGTGCGCACGCCGGTGCGAATCTGCGGGACGAGGTAGCCGTGCTCGAGCGCGAGTTTCAGGATCTCGGCGAGCGGCGCTTCGAGGTTCTTCTGGACGTCGTTCGACAGGGCCTTGAGCGGCGAGACGTAGACGACCTGGGTGTGCGGGGAGAGCCGGCCTTCGATGGCTTCAGTGACGAGGCGGTTGATGGCGACGAGAAAGGCAGCCAGGGTTTTGCCGGAGCCGGTGGGCGCGGAGATGAGCGTGGGCGCGCCGCGCAGGATGGGCGGCCAGCCCTCAATCTGGGGCTCGGTGGCGGAGCCGAATTTTGCGAGGAACCACTCCCGCACGACAGGGTGCGCCCATGCCAGGGCATCAACTTCTCGGGGCGAGGTGAGCGGTGGCAGGGTGGCGGTGGCCATGCGTTAGTGTAGCGCGCGGGTTCGCCGGTTGTTCGCCTCGAATGTGGTGCAGGAGAACTCCGGGCGATACGAGCTGGCGCAATGCGATCATGGGGGCATGAGCGAGATGGAGATGACGGCGGAAGAGCGGGCGCGGCGGGTGAAGGTGATCGTCTTCGATGTGGATGGGGTGCTGACCGATGGGCAGCTGTTCTTTATCCCGACTGGGCACGACAAGGACGGAAAGATTACGGCGGTAGAGACGAAGGGCTTTGCGGCGCATGATGGGCTGGGCATCGCGATCGGGCGTGCGGCGGGCTTGCGCTTCGGCGTCATTACAAAGCGGATGAGCGATACGGTGGCGGTGCGCATGCGCGACCTAAAAGTGGAGCACGTGCACATGGGCGCGCACTACAAGACCGAGGCGCTGGCGGCGATCGCCGCGGCGGAGGGCGTGGGGCCGGAGGAGATCGCGTATGCGGGAGACGACATCATCGACTTGCCGCCGATGCGCCAGGTGGGGTTTGCAGTGGCGGTTTGGAATGCGCGCGACCAGGTGAAGCGCGAGGCGCACTGGGTGACGCCGAGCGCGGGCGGGCATGGTGCGGGGCGCGACCTGATCGACTTTGTGCTGGCGGCGCAGGGGCGAATCGAAGAGGCCTATGCGTTCTATGTAAGCCGTGAGAACAAGACGACCGACATCGGGGCAGGTGGAATGTAGAGGTGTACCCGTGCGACAGCGTCGCGCATCACATGCCGCTGCTGGTGTGGGTGCCGGGCGGCTGTGTGCCGAAGCGTTCTTCCAGCGTACGCAGGCGAGGGATCGTAATACCGAAGATGCGGCGGACGGCGATAAAGGCCAGGTGGACGACAATGGCCAGGGTGCCGCCGATTACTGTTGCGAGAACACGGCGCTGCAGCACCTCGTGCGCGGGCTGATGCACGATGGCAAGCAGAAAGCAGATGTAACCGGTGAGGACCGTTGCGAAGGCACCGTAGTTGACGTTGGTCAGCAGATAGCTCAGGAAGAGAAAGAGCAGGACGAGCGCAGTGAGAACCTCTCCACGGGGGTGAAGCAGCGTGACGACAGCGGTACAGACAAGTGCACCGAGCAGGGTGCCGACTGAGCGGAGCAGTGAGCGTGCAGCGGTGGAGGCCCACTCTGGTTTGGGTATGAGGACGGCCGTCATACCGATCCAGTACGCGTTAGGGAAGTTGATGTGGCGGTAAAGATCGACCGCAAGCACACCGGTGGCGGCAACGCGCAGGGCGTACTGGAGCGAGGGGGAATCCCAGCGGAGCTGCTCGCGGAGAAAGGGCCGGGCGAAATGTGTTGGATCGAAGTCGGGCGAGCTAAAATGCGTTTGCGCCTGGGCAAACCAGTGGCGAAAGCCGAGCAGGAGCGCGGTTTGCAGCGCGCCGCCGGCAAGCACGCCCGCGCCACGCAAAACAGCGCTATAGGTAAGGTCGTGCGTTGTGCCAGGTGTAGACATGGCTGCGGACGAGACGATAAGGAAGACGCAGCTTTGCTGGCCGACCCAACCGGCAGCGGAACTGATGCTGTTGGATAAACCGTACAGCAATGTCCAGGCGAGCGTGGCAACGAGCAGAAGGTGAGTGCTGTCGCGGCAGAGCGCACCCACAAGCGCGGACATGCCGATGCTGAGCGTGGCGAGGATCATGGGCCCGGAGCGGCGGAAGAGTGGCTGCTGGAAAGAGCCGAAGCCCACGGCCTGGGCACCGCCGGCCATCAGCACGCCAGTCCCCGGGTAGCCAAGGGCGACACCCAGAATGAGCGGGAGAGCAACGCCGGGCAGGCAAAGGACGGAGTGCAGCGGTTCTGACGTGGACCACTTGAACGAGCGAAGCTGCTGCCACAGGTCGTTCACGGGCGGAGGCCTGGCGTGGCAGTCATTGCGTTTAAGACTAACTGCTGTACCGGATGCTCGAGCGTATTTGCACGGGTGCGCGAGCGTATCCGCGCGGATACGCGCGCATGTCTGCGCGGATGCGTGGGCAGGGAACTACGAGTCTAGCCGTGAACTTCCACGTCGGCAAAGGTGAGCACAATTTTGCCGCGTACAGGTTCGCCGAGAATGCGGGCCGGTTTAAAGACACCACCGACCATGCGTTCCCTCAGGGCTTTAACTCCCGTGCTGTCGAGTGAGCCGGAAAGCACGCGGTAGTCGTACACACGACCCTCTGCATTGACCTTGGCTTCAACCACAACGGCTGCTCCGTCGGCCGAGACTATTGGTTGGTGTAGGCCGGAGCTGGAATAGAGATAGTGCGGCGACGAAAAGCCAACCAACGGAATGTCGTTTGCTTCAACCGTTTGAGCTGCTGTAACCGTGCCGAGGTTCAAGCCGATGCCGACCAGCATGACGAATGCCGAGGCACCCACGGCAGCCTGAATGGCATAGCGGTGAAGAGTATTTTGGCGCACCAGGTGCCACCGATGTGCGACGCGACCTGTCCAACGGCGCTCTGCACGGACCCGCTCGTGCGAGAGTGCGACGCGGAGGCGCAGTTGCAAGCTGGGGGAGGCAGCCACGGGCAAGAGAGTGTGTAGTGCGTCGTCGGTCGCCACGCGCTCCGCCGTCGTTTCCTCAAGCATACTGCTCGCGTCGGTAGTCGCGTCGGTGATTGAGGAATGCAGCCCGGTGCGTGAGGCGCGCAACTTGTCCAGGAACGCTTGCGGGGCTCTCATGCTTTCTCCTTCGTCTCATGTGCTGATGTCGTGAGTGTCTCGTACGCTTCGTGAATCTGGGTAGTGGCGTTTCTCTTACTCGTGCCCGGCAGTGCCGGATTGGGACTTGACGCCGGGGACCGTGCTGCGAACTCAGGAAGACCGGTAGCCAGCTGCTTACGCAGCGAAGCCCTGCCGCGCAGCAAACGGCTTTTAACAGTGCCGATGTTGATCTTCAGGATGTCCGCGATCTCGTCATAAGCCATGCCCTCTATTTCGCGCAGAATCACAACGGTTCGAAACGCCTCGGGCACCTGAAGCAGCGCAGCCTCTACGCACTTCCGCAGCTCCGCCTGCCGTGCGCATTCATAGGGAGAGTCACGGGTATCAGCAAGCGTGTCACGCAGAGGAAAGTAGGTGTCGTCGTGTTCGTCGCTGCTGTCACCGTCAATCGTGACCTCGGCCTTCTTGTGGCGGCTCCACCATCGCCTGCTATTTGAGCTCTCGTGCAGCGCGATCCGGTAGATCCAGGTGCGCAGGCTGCTGTCGCCGTGGAACGAGCCGATGTTGCGAAAGATTTTGATGAAGACTTCCTGCGTGATGTCTGCCGCATCTGCCTGATTGGGCAGCGACCGTGCGATCACGGAGTAAAGCGGCGCGCTGTACTGCGCAATAAGCTGAGCAAACGCCTCTTCAGAGCCGGCCTGCAGGGCGGCCACAAACGCCAGGTCCGCGGCACGCAACTCCGCGGACTGCGAAGGGCGCAGCGAGTTTGCGAGGGTGTGAACGAAGTCGTGCACGAGCGCTGCTCCCACGGAATGCTCCTTTCACAGTACGGCGGCAAGGGTTGCACCGCAACCGGTAGATGCGAAGCGATTGCGCTGCGTTGAAAGTCGTCACCGCCGGCGGTGCGGAGTGCTCTCGCTCACTCCCCGATAGAGACACCGCAGGAGGTCTCTTTTGTTCCCGATCCGCCGCATTTTGCGTATGTTCGCAACTACCATGCTGCGTTACGCCTGACGGACGCGAGAAAGGGGGCTGACCCAAAATCTCGCGAGCTGTTGCGTCATCGCCTGAGCGCGATTGACGCCGTCGCCTAAACGGGCGAAACTACTTGAAGTGGGCCTGTGGCGCAGCTGGGAGCGCGCTTCCATGGCATGGAAGAGGTCATCGGTTCGATCCCGATCAGGTCCACCAATATTTCCCCGCATAACTTAAGCACGTCCTGCGAACCAGCTTTGGCGCGAGATTCTCGTGCGCGGGTATAACTGCGTGCATGCGATATCGTCTGAGTTGCCTTGCTGTTCTGCTTGGATCAGTTGGTTGTGGAGCCTGCGCGCAGGGCGTGCCGGCTACGGACAGCTTTGTGGCGAAGCCGCGCGTGGTCGTATTAAGCGACATCGGCAACGAGCCTGATGACCAGATGTCATTGATCCGGTTGTTGCTCTACAGCAACGACATCGACGTGGAAGCGTTGGCGGCAACGACCTCTATCTGGCAAAAGAACGCGACCCACGCTGAAACCATGCACACGCTGGTAGCCGGATACGGTGCGGCGCGTGCAAATTTGCTGCTGCATGCGGAGGGCTGGCCTACGGAAGCGGATTTGCAGGCACGCGTCCTGACTGGGCAGACCGGCTATGGTCTGGCTGCCACCGGAGCAGGCAAGGACAGCGACGGAGCGCGAGCCATTGTGCGCGCTGCGGACCGGGACGACCCGCGGCCCCTGTGGATTGCACTGTGGGGCGGTGCCAACACGCTGGCGCAAGCGTTGATCGAGGTGCGGGCAAGCCGGACCTCGGCGGAACTCGACCGGTTTGTAGCCAAGATAAGGGTGTATTCCATTTCAGACCAGGACGATGCCGGGCCGTGGATTCGACGCGAGTTTCCCAAGCTGATGTACATTGCGCAGCCGAGCCTGCCAAACAGGCAGGGGTATGCCGGGGCAACCTGGACGGGCATCAGCGCCGACGCGTACTACCGCAACGGAGACGGTGCGGACACGGCGCTGGTGACCAATGACTGGCTGCAGACCAATATCCGCAACAAGGGCGGAATGGGAAGACTTTACCCGCGTTACATGTTCATCATGGAGGGCGACACGCCGTCGTTCTTGAACCTGATTGGAAATGGCTTGAACAGCTACCAGCGACCGGACTGGGGCGGCTGGGGCGGCCGTTATCTGTGGCTGCAGCCCTATGGCGAGACGCACGCGCTCTGGACGCAGGGCGGCGACAGCTTCACTCGCATCACGTCGCAGGACACGGTGCGAGGTACCGACAACCGAATGCATACGTCAGACCAGGCGACCATTTGGCGATGGCGCGAGGCCTACCAGCACGACTTTGCCGCGCGCATGGACTGGACAGTGAAGGACCGGACGCATGCGAACCACGCTCCACTTGCAGTGGTCAACGGGGACACTACCCGGAGAACGCTGGAGCTGGATGCCGTCACAGGTCGCAACCTGGTTCTGGATGCATCCGGCAGCCACGATCCGGATAGCGGGCAGCACCTGACGTATCGCTGGTTCCAGTACGGCGAAGCAGGTGCGGCAGACGGCAATGTCGCGACGACCACCATCACGAACGCGGATGCGATGCGGACCACTGTACATGTGGATGCGGCATGCACGCCGGCGTGGCTGCCGTTGCTGCCATGCAACGGCACGGGCACAGCGCATGTGATTTTGGCCATTACGGATGATGGCAGTCCATCGCTTACCAGCTATCGACGCATCGTGCTGCACGTTCGGGAAGTTCAATAGTCCGGCATTCGCTTGCACCTGGGACAGAACTTTTGCGTGCTGCGATGGACGCTTTGCGGTGCCCAAAACTCGAGTTCTGCTGATGCACGGGGAAGCGAATGCGATCTGCATCCAACGAGACGTATGTCCACGGAAACGATCAAGTACCGACGCTATGAACAGAATGTGGAGCAACCTGCGGCAGACGAGCAGGTCGTCTTCGATGAGCTTTCGCGCACCATGCAACACATTACTCGCACCATGGCCAGCCGTTATCGCCACGCGTACAGGCCGGTACACGCAAAGAGCCACGGCGTTCTACTGGGCACGCTGGAGGTGGTGCCCGGACTTCCGGAAGAGTTGCGGCAGGGGCTTTTTGCGGAGGCCAGGTCTTACCCCATCGTACTGCGCTTCAGCACCAATCCCGGTGACATGCTGGCGGACAACGTGAGCAGTCCCCGTGGGCTGGCATTGAAGGTGCTTGGTGTGGATGGCGAAAAGGTGCCGAACCACGGGGGCAAGCCTACGCAAGACTTCGTATGCATCAACGGCAGTAAGTTCACCGCGCCGGACCCGGCTGGGTTCCTGAAGGGGATCAAGCAGTTCGACGAAAGTCTGACGCTGCCTGAGGGCGTGAAGCATGCGGTAAGCGTGGGCGCACGGGCAGCGAACGCCGTACTAAAGGCGGTTCACCTGCCGTCGGCAACGCTGGAAGGCATTGGCGCGGCGGCGGTGCACCCGCTGGGCGAAAGCTTTTCTACAATCGCGCCCGTACGGTTTGGTGACTACATCGCGAAGGTGGGGTTTGCGCCCGGGTCGGAGAACCTGAAGGGATTGACCGGCAAGTCGATCGATTTGGGTGAGGACTACAACGCTCTTGAATTGGAGATCAAGAAGTTCTTTCGGCACCACGGCGGCACCTGGGATGTGAAGGTGCAGCTTGCGCTGGATGAGCCCGGTGTAGACGACAAGGATCGCGACTTCCCGATTGAGAAGGCCGACAAGGAATGGCCGGAGGAGAAAAGCCCTTGGCAGACGGTGGCGCGCATCGTTGTACCGCAGCAGGACTCTTACAGTGACACGCGGCAGCTGTTTGTGGATGAGCAACTTAGTTTCTCCCCGTGGCACGCACTGGTGGCACACCGACCTTTGGGCGGCATCATGCGGTCGCGGCTGAAGGCATATGAGGAAGCGCGCAAGTACCGCGCCCAACGGAACGCACGCGAGTTTGTGGAGCCGGCGTCTGCGGACGAAGTTCCAGCGTAGCGGTGCCATGGTAGACAACCCCATGCTGCCCCGTGTCGGCATGGGGTTCACCGGTTTCCTGAGTAAGGGGAACGGGGTACACTCAGGTTCGCTTGCCAAACTTTGCCCAGGTCGTCCAACTGCTGTGAATCGTCTTGTCCAGTTTCTCTGCTGCGTCGCGCTCGGGTTGCCGATACTCTCTGCGGCCCAGGTGTCCACTTCAACCAGCAGCAGCAGCGACACGAGCGCGCCTGTGGCACCACGGCGAGGCGTTGAGGCGGCCGGCTCCGCTGTCACGCTTGAGACCAGTGAACAGCTCTTCACCGTTGCTGCAGCGCTGAACAGCTGCGGGTATGACGCAGGCCTGGACCGGTCGTTGCCGTTGCGCTCCGCCATTCGTCGCGAACTTGATACACAGGTGCAAACGTCTGAGGGTGGCATTCCGGCGAAGCGCGCGTTGTGCGAGTACATCCACACGCACAGCCAGAAGGGTTCGCAGAACCTCGCGCAGTTCGTCTCTCTGGCGCTGTTTCTTACACCGCCGCCACAGCTGGCGCTATCTTTCCCTGAGAATGAGATGCCGCCGGATGCTCTGAACGTGGTCAATGTGCTGCCGCTGCTGCGCACGTTTGCCGAAGCCGTTCATCTGCATGCCATCTGGGTCGCTCACCGCCAGGATTACGAGGCCGCAGTCGCCCAGGTACACGACAGCGTAACCAGGATGCTGCTGGAGACCAATGTGTACCTGCACCAACCTGCTTCCAGCTACGACGGCCGGCGTTTTTTAGTGCTGCTGGAGCCGCTGCTGAGTCCGGAAGCGGTGAACGCTCGTATCTATGGCTCGGATTATTTCGTGGTTGCATCCGCAGCGCCGGCAGACGCCACGACTCAAGATGCAGGCATTCGCCTGGATGAGATTCGGCATGTCTACCTGCTGTATGAGATTGATCCGATCATCTACGCAAGAGCCTCGTCGACAAGCCGCCTGCTGCCGATATTGAAGACGGTGCAGGATGCGCCCATCGACTTTGTGTACAAGAACGACATTGTGAGCTTTACGACCGAGTGCCTGATCAAAGCGATTGAGGCTCGCACCATGGATGTGGGCATCGAGAAACCAAAGCAGATCGTGAATGGCAAGGCGCGTCTTGATCCGGCGGGATATGCAGCGGCCCTTGGCGATTATGACCGCAAGGCCGACGCGGTTCGCCGCCGAACGGTGATCGCGGACATGCGTTCCGGTTGGGTGCTGACGCAGTACTTATATGACAAGCTTTCCTTGACTGACCGCGAGGGCATCAGCCTGAAGGACAACATGGGCGAGCTTGTCTACGGCATGGACGTGGGCTTCGAAGCGTCTCGAGATAAGAAGATCCCGTTTTTCGCAGAAGGTAGCCCGGAGCTGGTAGGTACCGCTGGAAGTACGCAACGTGGACGCGCCCTGCCTCGTGTGCTCAGCCCCATGGACAAGGCGGAACTGGCCTTGCAACAAGGCGACCGCGCCAACGCGGAACGGCTTGCAGACGGCGAGCTCGCTGCCAATCCATCATCGGTGGAAGCGAAATACGTGCTGGCTCGCATCGACCTGCTGGAGGGTGATGCAGAGAAAGCGTTCAACCTGTTTGACAGCATTGCGCAGACGGCAAAGCCGGACACGCGTGACAACGCACGGACCCTGGCGTGGGCCCATGTTTACCTTGGCCGCATGTACGACTCAGCCCTGGCGCAACCCGACCGCGCAAAGGCGGTGGGCGAGTACCATGCGGCTCTTACAATTCCAGGTACGGGGCCAGATGTGCAGAGTGCCGCTGAGGCGGGGCTGAAGCAGCCGTTTGCCGCGCCCAAACGAGCGACCGCACCCGCGCAGCAGGACGATAACGAGCCGCTGGATCCCACAGGTAAAAAGCAGAAGGACAGCTACACGCCAGACACAGGCAAGCCCAGATAGCGGATCCCCGCAGCCCTTGCAGGGCGATTTGGCGTCTCCAAAGCGTGGCCTCCGTGCATCCAAACGGGATGCATGCGGCTACGCGTGCCGGGAGCAGGGTGCAATGAACGTAGTGGTGACGGCAGCACAGAATGCACATAGCGAAGAGATGTTGAAGCAGCTGAAGGCAGCATTGCCGGACACGACGTTGCTGTCCTGGAAGAGCGGCGACAAGAGCCCTTCAAGTGCTGTGGACATCCTGCTGGCGATGGGCCCTGTCAGCCGTGAGGATATGAACACGCTGCCGGGACTGGCGTTGATCCAAACCCTGAGTGACGGGTACGAAAGCGTGGATATAGACGCCGCGACTGAGCTCGGCATCTGGGTCTCGTACGCACCGGCGGATGCGACAGGAAATGGGGATTCCGTTGCTGAATATGCAGTTCTGTTGCTGATGGCCGCGGCGCGGCGGCTGGGTGTAGCGCTTGCGTCCACACGCGACACTGCAGTGAAGAAGCCGGGAGACGCGCAGTCGCTGCTCGGCAAGACGGTCTGCATTGTGGGGGTTGGCAGCATCGGCGAAAAGATTGCGCAACGGCTGGTAGGCTTTGGCGTTCGTGTTATCGGCGTAGATCGGCTGCCGCTGACTGCTCCAAAGCAGATACCGACCAGGCCGCTGGAGAAACTGAACGACGCTCTGGCAGAGTCTGACTTCGTGGTGCTATGCATCCGTGCAGACAGCAAGAACAGGCACATGTTCGATGCAGAGACGTTCAAGGCGATGAAGCCGGGATCGATGCTGGTGAACATTGCGCGTGGGTCGCTGGTGGATGAAGTTGCGCTGTACGACGCCGTAAAGAGAGGACATCTGGGCGGCGCGGGCCTGGACGTGCTGGAGAAGGAGCCGGTTGATCCAGCCGACCCGCTGTTGACGCTGCCGCAGATCTTCGTGACGCCACATGAAGCTGGACTGACTGATCTGACAAACGCGGGAACGGCGGAGTACATACGGTACGCCGTCAAGGAGTTTGACGCCGGCAAGAAGCTGAAATCGATTCTGAACAGTCCAACGAAGCCACGCCGAATGTTGGATGGCGCCTGAAACTTACTTTTGGCAGGTCGTGCAAAAGTGGGTCGAGCGGCCGCCGATAACCACTCGCCGAATAGGACTTCCACAATCACGGCAGGCTTGTCCCGTTCGGCTGTACACGCGATGCTCGAGTTGGAAGAAGCCACGCGCGCCGTCCGCATCCACGTAGTCGCTGACCGATGAGCCACCCAGCTTGATGGCCTGCTGCAAGACATCCTGCAGCGAAGCATGAAGACGCTGAAGCTCTGCACGTGAGAGACGTCCGGCATGGCGCCGTGGCCGGATACCGGCACGAAACAGGCTCTCGTCTGCATAGATGTTGCCGACGCCATGCAGCAGGGACTGGTTCAGTAGGGCGGATTTGATCGGTGTCTTGCGACCGCGGAAGAGTGCGCCGAACTCTTTGACGTGAATCGTCAGCGGTTCGGCTCCGGGGCCTGCGTATTCTTCTGCCTCCGCGACGACACCGATGCGACCAAAACGGCGGGGGTCAACAAAGCGGATTTCGCGTCCGTCGCGCAGGTGAAGCACGGCATGCGTATGAGGCGGTAACGGTACGTCAGCGTGTGAGACAAGCAAGCGTCCTGTCATACCGAGGTGAATGGTGACCTGTGCAGGCAAGTTCCCGGCACGCTCCACGTCCATCACGATTGTTTTCCCGACACGATGCACCTTCGCGATGCGTGCACCCGTCAAGGTTTCTTCAATCAGCACTGCAGGGGATTTAAGCGGTTCTGGCTTCGTACCAAGCGTTACACGCTCAATGACCTGGCCACGAACACGCGCGTCGACGCCGTTTGCAACCGTTTCTACCTCAGGCAGTTCAGGCATACTGCATCTTTGATGAGGCTGGAAAGAGTTGGGTTCGAGGGGACTGTAGAGGTTAGTCCGTAAACAGTTGGCGATCGAAACTGTCGGAGGACGCAGTTCGTCTAATCCACCAGGCTGTTGGCATTACCACCTAACCGGAGTTGCAGTGCGCTATCGCTCGTTAACCATGCTGCTTTCTGTGGCCGCCGCAAGTGGGGCGCAGACGCAATTACCTGCGCCCGAGTCAGCACCCGAGGTTCAGGGCGGTACGATCACAGGTTCGGTGGTGGCCGGAACGTCGAACGTGCAAGGGAGGCCGGGAGCAGGTACGCCACTGCCGGGTGTCACCGTAACGGCAACCAACTCCCTGACAGGCAAGAAATATGCAGCGGCGACCGACGTTGCCGGGAACTATCGGCTGCTGATACCGCGCAATGGCCGGTACGTGCTGCGGTCTGAGTTCGCGGCGTTTGCTCCGGCGACGGCAGAAGTCCTGCTGAACGCGACACAACACAGCGGCACCAGTAATTTCTCGCTGGAGCTGGCGTCAAGGATCGCTGCCCGAACTGCGGCAACAGGCGGTACCGACAGTACAGAAGCAGCCGCGGCAATGGACTTGACCGGCACACAGACACAGGCATTACGGCGCGGACTGCAGTCGCTGACAGCTGGTGGAAGCGACGCTCTTGCATCGTCAGAAACAGGCGGCAATAACGGTGCGACACTTCCTTCGCTTGGTGGTCTTGCAGACAGTGCCGCAAGTGCATCGGACGCGGTGGCCGTGAGCGGCCAAGCAGGGCAAACCAACGGCCTGGCCGGATTTAACGAGGATGATATTCGCGATCGCGTGGAAAACGCCATTGCAGACGCTCGACGAAACGGCGGCCAGCAGGCCGAAGTCGCGAATGCCATCGTCGGATTGATCGGCGGGATGATGGGCGGCCCCGGTGGAGGTGGTGGTTTTGGGGGCGGTAGCGGCGGGGGCCGTGGTGGCGGAGGTGGCCGTGGAGGAGCAGGTGGCGGCGGCGGCGGATTCCGCAACTTTAACCCGACCCAAGTGCACGGAAACCTGTTTTACGGCGGCGGCAACGGAGCTCTGGATGCAACCCAGTTTTCCCTGACCGGCGATCCTATTCAGCCGTCATACAGCACGAACAGGTTCGGCCTGAGTATCACCGGGTCGCCATACATACCGGGCCTGTCCAAGCCCAGTTCCAAGCAGTTCGTTTTCCTGAACCTGACCGGCTCAAGGAACTCCACTCCCGTAAATCTCTATGGCACGGTCCCTACAGAGGCAGAGCGCCGCGGCGACTTTAGCGGGTTCACGCGCACCGTGAATGGCGTCGCTACGCCGGTAACGATCTACGACCCTTTGTCTGGCCAGCCGTTCGCTGGCAACATTATCCCGCAGGGTCGGCTAAGCACGCAGGCTCTCGCTTTGCTGAACTTCTACCCGGAAGCGAACCAGTCCACCACGGGTGTGACCACAACCGCAGAGAACTACAACTACCAGCGGGTTGCGACGGCCGGACAGCACAGCACACAGATCGCATCCCGGTTTGTACGAAATTTCGGAACAGACCAGACCAGGGCAGGCACGAGAGGAAGCGGCAGGCGAGACAAGAACATACCGCTCACCATTCGGCAAAACGTGAATGCAAATTTTGCCTACAGCCACAATGCGAGCGATCTGCGCAACTTCTCTCCGCAGCTTGACGGTAAGAGCCTGAGCGATGGCTTGAACCTGGGCGTGGGCTACTCCATAGGCTACGGACGACTCAACAACAACGCTTCCCTCTCTTGGAACCGTTCGCATGCAGATACATTGAACCTGTTTACCGGTACGGCCACAGACCCTGGCAATGGCCTGAATATCCCCAAGCCACAGGTCATCACGCCTGGTTTTTATAACGGTGTGCCTACCATCGGCCTCACCAACTTCATTAGCCTGAACGAAACCAACCCCGCCGATCGGGTACAGCAAACGTTCAGCATTGGCGACCAGGTGCGGTGGAATCACAAGAAGAACAACATCAACTTCGGTTTTGATATCCGGCACGTGCAGAACAATGTGGTCGGCGGCACCAATGTAGTGGGATCGTTCGCGTTCACGGGGTACGCAACACAGGCGCCTAATGCGGGTACAAGTACGACGTCGACGACATCGACACCGACAGGCTCGAGCTTTGCAGACTTCCTTCTGGGTGCGCCGCAACAGTCCAAGATCCAGGCGGGGTTGAATAAAATTCACCTGCGAGAAACAGTGTTGGATGCCTATGCAAGCGATGACTGGCGAGTGCTCCCCAACCTGACGCTGAACGCTGGTCTGCGGTATGAGTACTTCGCGCCATACACAGAGACGAACAACCAGTTAGTGAACCTGGACCATAGCACTGACTTCACCACTGTGGCGCGGGTGCTGCCGGGGCAGAGCGGGCCGTACGGTGGAAAGTTTCCGCGGTCGCTGGTGGACCCGGACCGCACGCTGTTCTCTCCACGGTTAGGCCTCGCATACCGGCCCAAGCTCTTAAAAGATACGGTACTGCGCGCAGGCTACGGCATCAGCTACAACACCACGCAGTTCGGCAGCTTCGCCAACTCCCTCTCGTACCAGGCGCCTTTCGCGATCACGCAGACGAATGTGGCTACGGTAAATGCCACGACCGACCCGGGCTGCGGCACGATTACCGAAGGCGGTACGACCGGCAAGGGACCGTTCACACTGACGAACGCTTTTGGGTGCAGCGCAGCAACAATCAGTAATAATTTCGCGATAAACAAGAACTATCGTTTGGGCCGGGTGCAGGTCATTAACGCGGGCCTCCAGCATACATTCGGACTCGGCATCCTGCTCAACATGGACTACAACGGATCGTACGGCGCGAACCTGGATCTGCTGCGTGCACCGGGCCGAACGCCCGACGGACTAATTACAAACTCACAGGCGTACACCTTTGAAGATTCGGTGGCGGAATCACGGTTCAACGCGCTCAACGTCAACCTTCGAAAGCGCATGTCGAAGGGTGTCGCGTTGCAGGTGACATACACGTACGGCCACTCCATCGACGACGCTAGTTCTATCGGTGGTAGCGGCGGCAACACGGTGGTTCAAGACGATCAGCGCATCGACCTGGAGTTCGGCAACTCGAGCTTCGATGTGCGGCACCGGCTTACCGGCAACTTTGTTGCAGAACTCCCCATTGGTCCCAACCGAGCTTTCCTTCACGGCGGGGGGCGACTCTCACGCGCGCTGGACGGCTTTAACGTAAGCAGCGAGTACACACTTGCCACGGGAACCTATGCCACACCGCAATACGTCAACACGGTGGCCCAGGCAGCGACCGGAGGCAATTACACGTTGCGGCCAGACCGGGTGTTTACGCAGCCGATTGCTGGAGCTGGCCAGCTTCGCAGTTACCTGAATCCTGCGGCGTTCGCCTCGCCGGCAGTTGTGAATGGTGTAACGCAGTATGGCACGGCTTCGCGAAATTCCATCGAACTGCCGGGAACAGTGTCGGTGGATGCGTCCCTCTCACGCACGGTGAGCTTTGGCGATACCAAGAATCTGGAGGTGCGGTTGACGGCAAACAATGTGTTCAACACGGTCCAGTACAGCGGCGTCGATACCACGCTGAACTCGTCCACCTTTGGCCAGGTGACCAGCGTGGCAAATGCGCGCAAGTTCACGATGCAAGCGAGGTACCGGTTCTGATGAATGCTCGGGCTCACCTCTGTGTTCTTCCACAAGGCATCAAGGTTCTGTTGTGTCTAGCTTTGCTGGCATTTGCGTCGTGCAGTGCCTGTGCACAGGAATCCTCACCGTTCACGCTTCGGGTGCAATCGCAGATTGTTCTGACGAACGTTGTTGTGCGTGACAAGAAGACCGGCCAGCCGATCCGTGACTTGAACGCCAGCGATTTCACCGTGACGGAGAACGGCAAGCCCCAGACGGTCAGTTCCTTCGATTTTCAAACAGTAGATGAGGCTGCGAAGCTGAATGAAGCGACCGCAAGCGGCAAGACGCCAACGATCGCGCAGATGCTTGACCGGTCCATCGGTGCAACGCCGGAACAGCTGCGCGACCACCGATTGGTTGTGCTGTTCTTCGACGTTGCCAGCATGCAGCCGGAAGACATTGACCGCGCCGTGGACGGAGCCAAGGACTACATCGACAAAAAGATGACCCCGGCCGACCTGGTCGCCGTAGCAAGCCTGGGAACAACGCTTAACCTGGATCACGACTTTACGGCCGATAAAACCGCTCTGCTGCAAACAGTCGGCAAGTTTAACGGCAGCACCGCATCGCAGGGTTTGGCCGCCGGTGGAACCACCGGATCAACCGACGCCACTGCCGATGATGCCAGCAGCTTTGCCGCGGACGACTCCGAGTACACCAACCTGAATACGGACCGTGAGCTATACGCCATTCAGACGATTGCCAGGAGTCTGGAGCGTGTCGATCAGCGGAAGAGCATGCTGTACTTTTCCGGCGGTCTGTCACGCAGTGGCATCGAAAACCAAGCGAGCATTCGCAGCGCCACAAATGCGGCAGCACGCGCCAACATGGCCATTTACACCGTAGATTCACGCGGCCTTCAGGCGCTGTCGCCGCTCGGCGATGCTTCGTCCGGATCGGTGCGCGGCACGGGTGCCTACAGTGGTGCAACGATGCAGGCAAAGCTCGATTCGAACGCTGGCTCACAGGAGCTGCTGAGTATCCTTGCGAGCGACACGGGTGGAAAATCATTTCTTGACTCCAACGACTTTGCGCCTGCTTTCCAGCAGATTCAGCATGACACTGAGGCGTATTACCTTTTGGGCTTCCGCTCGACCGACACGCGCAAGGACGGCGCCTTTCGCAAGCTCAGCATCAAGTTGAACCGACAGGACGCGAAGCTGGAATACCGGCCGGGGTATTACGCACCCGCTGACTTCAAGCATCAGCGAACTGAAGATCGGGAAGCCGCCTTGACGGAGCAGTTGCGCAGCGAAACACCCGCGGTGGACGTGAGCGTATACCTGCAAGCTTTTTACTTTCGGCTGAGCGCAAACAGCTATAACGTGCCTATAGCGCTGATCGTGCCGGGTTCGCAAATTCCCTTTACCCGCGGCAAGAACGGCAGTGTCGACCAGGACAAGGCGACGCTCGACATTGCAGCGCAGGTAAAAAACGCACAGGGCATCGTCGTCGGCAATGTGCGCGACACGGTAAAGCTGGCGGTAGACGGCGCTGTGGGTGCGGCGCGGCGCAATATCCAGTACGGCAGTGGCTTCACGCTGGCGCCGGGTCACTACCATGTGAAGTATGTTGTGCGCGAAAATGAGTCCGGCAACATGGGATCGTTTGAAACCGACATTAATGTGCCGGATCAGCGCAAACAAACGATCAAGCTATCCAGCGTTGTAGTGAGTTCGCAGCAGACTGCCGCTGCACCGCGGCGCCGTGGTGGTGGGCCGCAACCGCCGCCCGACCCGCTGGAGCACGACGGCCACGAGTTTGTACCGAACGTGGCGCACGTTTTTCGGCAGGATGGTCACATGTACCTGCTGTACGAACTCTACGATCCATCAAAGTTGAGCAAGGAAGCCGCCGCCGCAGCAGCGACCCAGGCTGCCGCTCAACAGAGTGGATTAAAGGCGCGAGCAAATGCTGGCGGCATCCATGTTCTGACGTCGATCGAATTTCTGCAGAATGGCGCAAAAGTGCTGGAGACGCCGATCGTACAAGCAGATGCGCTGAATGAGCCGGAGCGCGGTGCCGTGGCATTTAGCTTCGACGTGCCGCTGAATGTCTTAAAGCCAGGGGATTACATCTGCCAAATCAACGTGGTTGACGATGCCGGCGGCAGCTTCACATTTCCGCGGCTGGCGATGCGCGTCACTGTTCCAGCGGTGCCGGCGGCGCTGCCTACGACACCATCCGGTACGTCGGCCAGCAGTGGTGAGAAGTAAGCTTCACTACACACCTGACACGCCAATGTTGCAAGCAAACTTCGTGCTGACGAGGTGCTCAGAGCGTTAGCGCCGCTTGGTCTTCTTGTTATTGGCAGCTGCGCGTCTTGCCTTGTTGGAAAGCTTCCGCTTTGCGCCGGGATGAAATTTTGCGAAGGGATCGTTGGTCGGCGCTGCCGGTACATCGGCACCGGTCTGTGCGGATGGGCGCGGCTTCGCTTCGCTGGTGAGGGCGCGTTTGGGCACGGCGGCTTTCCTGGTGCTGCGTGCGACCCAAGGACGAGTTCCGGTCGTGGTGTCGACGATCGCCTTCTCACGGCGTAGTCTGGGCTTTTGTTCTTGCTGCACCACGGCGAATTGCAAACGGCGGTTCTCGCGGTCGATGCGATCGAGAAAGACGCGAAGGCGCTGGCCTGGGCGATAACAATGCCCGTTGGTACTGCCGCAAATTTCGCGGGCGTTATCACGATAGGTATACCGGTCATCAACGAGCGTATGAAGAGGCACCAAACCTTCCACAAACAGGTCGCCCAGCTCGACGAAGAAGCCGTACTTGGTCACGGAAAGAATGATGGCGTCGAAGTCCTCGCCGACGCGGTCTTCCATAAACTTCAGCTTTTTGGTCTCGATCAGTTCACGTTCTGCGTCGGCGGCGCGGCGCTCGGTTTCGCTGGTCTCCTGGCCGATTGCAGCAAGTTCGCCGTGCTCATATGGCGCATCGAAATCGCTGGCTGACGGCACGCGCAGACGCTTTGCAACGCGCTCTACCTGTGGCTGCTGGTTGCCTGCCGCATGCTCGGCCAACTCGCGGGATTCGTCGTCCGGGGCAAAGGCTTCCTCGTGCGCCAGTAGGTTGATCGCCGACTGCGATGCCGTCTCTTCCGCTGCACCGCGAGCATCCACACCTTCTCGCAGCAGGGTCTTCACGATGCGATGCACGACAAGGTCCGGGTACCGGCGGATGGGTGACGTGAAGTGCGTGTAGGCTGGCGCTGCCAGAGCGAAGTGACCCTCATTGTCTGCCGAATACTTCGCCTGCTTCAATGAGCGCAGCAGCAGGTAGCTTAGTATGCGCTCTTCGGGCTTGCCGGCGATCTTGGCCGTAAGTCGCTGATACAGCTTAGGAGAGATGTCGGCGGGACCACTTGCCACCTCGTGACCACGCGCGGTACGGTGTGCAGTGCGCCCACGATCCCGATCGCGGTCGTTGCGGCGAAATGCCTCTCGCTTGTCACCCTTGGTCGTGAACTTCTGCACCGCCATTGGCCCCGCGCCCAGCGTGTACCCAAAGCCTGCAGCCTGCTCTTCAAAGTCTAGGATGCGCTTGGCGTCGGGTATCTCGTGAATGCGATAAATACCGGGGACACGAGCGTTCTCGATCCAGCGTGCAACACATTCGTTGGCACACAACATGAACTCCTCAATGAGCCGGTTGGACCAGGCGCGCTCGCTGCGGACGACACCTTTCATGGCACCGCGCTCGTCGAATTCAATGACGGGTTCAGGCAAATCGAAATCGATGGAACCGCGCCGCACGCGCTTTTTGTTCAGACGTTTGGCGAGGTCGAGCATGCGTTCGAAGTCCGCAACAAAGGGTGCGAACTGTTCGTGCGCTTCCGCATCGCCATCCAGCACGCGCTGCACATTGGTGTAGGTCATGCGCTGCGCCGAACGGATAATCCCTTCGGACAACTCGTAGCCCAGCACGTTGCCTTCGCTGTCGATGCGTGCGACGCACGAGAGCACAAGGCGGTCTTCGTCAGGACGCAGGGAGCATTCACCGTTCGAGAGTTCCTGCGGCAACATCGGAATGGCACGGTCGGGAAAATAGACCGAGTTGCCGCGAAGGCGCGCTTCCAGATCCAGCGCAGAGTTGTCCGCAACATACTCTGCCACATCTGCAATGTGCACTTGCAGCTCGAACGTACCGTCATTGAGTGCGGTGACGAGAACGGCGTCGTCGAAGTCTTTCGCCGTCTCGCCATCAATGGTCACGATAGGCAGGCCCCGGAAGTCGCGGCGCTGCAGGCGTTCCTCTTCATTGAGTGCGGCGACGTTCCAGCGAGCCGCGTCCTGCGCTTCGGTCAGCACCTCTGCCGGGAAGACATGCGGCAGATGGTGCTTGCGGATAATAATCTCGACGTCGACACCGAACGCGTCGGGATCGCCAAGCACCTCAACCACGCGGCCGAGCGCGGGAGAGTGGTCGCTGGCATACTGCGTAATCTCGACATCGACGGCCAGACCGGTCAGGTTGGCAAGCGAGCCATCCCACGAATATTCCGCATGCAGCGCATCTTCACCCAACGTGCGGTGAGGGGTGACGGCGGCGGTGGGCAGGTCGGCATCGTCTGGGATGAGCACGACAGAGCCCATGCGGGTGTCGAGCGGCACCACGAAAGAGCCGCGAAGACGTGGGTCATCTTCCCGCGGATCAAAACGGCGACCGCGTGCACCGGCTGCATGAAAGATGCCGACGACCGTGGGGTTACGCCGCGTCAGCACGCGGACGATGCGGCCGGCGCGACGGCCTTCACGCGTGGGTGGCCCGGCGTCCACCAGCACCTGGTCGCCTTGCATGGCACTGTTCAGGTCATGCGGTGGAATAAAGATATCGTCTTCCTTGCCGCTTTCAGAACCGGTAGGACGCACAAAGCCGAAGCCGTCGCGGTGCAGAGTGAGCTTCCCGGCAAGCAGGTCTTCCCTGCCTCGGAACGACTGGCGTTGACGGTCACGCATACCTGCGGCGAAGCCTCGACGGCCTGTCTGCGCAGCGGCTCGGCTGTCGTTCTTTGCGCGTTCCAAACCCGCTGAAGGCAGCGCCCAGGTATCTTTGTCCAGCTTTACGAGTGCGCCACGCGCCGTAATTTTGGTCAATTGCTCGACGAGCAGCCTGCGCTCGCGGCCGCCACCAATACCCAGCTCGTGCACCAATTGCTTGTACCCGGCGCGTCCACCTGCGCGCTCGATGCGTCGCAACAAGTCACGATCGGTTTGCGGATAAGGCTGACCCGGCATGCACCTTCAGAATACGCTGCGTGCGCGAGTCACTCTGAATCGGTCGACGGAGCTTGTTCGTGCCACGCGACGATAGCGCGTTCTGGCAGGAGTGGGCGACAGCGAGCCTTGTTTACGACGCATCCCAGACTGCATGGACGACAAAGCACGTACTTCGACCGCAGCAACTGTTTCGGATGTGCAGGCATGGACCGCGACCTCGCGCAGGAGTTTTCTTCGAACAGTGGCAACCGGCGTGGCAGCCGCTGCAACGCTGGGCGGAGCTGCCGGTGCACAGCAAAAGCCAGGAGCGCAGAACGATGTGCACCTGAGCCAGATCGACGCTGCGACGGAGGTCCCGCTCAAAACACCTGGACCGTTTTTGGCACCAGGCAAGCGAATCGGCTTTGCCATCGTTGGCCTCGGCAGGCTGTCGCTGGACCAGATCCTGCCGGCGTTTGCGACGTCGAAATACTGCAAGCCGGTGGCGCTGGTGAGCGGCGACGCCGAAAAGGGGCGCAAGCTCGCCGCGCAGTACGGCATACCGGACGACCACGTGACGGACTACGCAGGCTACGAGAAGCTAAAGGGTATGCCTGGTGTGGATGCGATCTACATCGTGCTTCCGAACAGCATGCACAAGGAGTTTGTGCTGCGCGGTGCGGCGATAGGTAAGCACATCCTTTGCGAGAAGCCCATGGCGACCAGCGTTGCCGATTGTGAGGCGATGATCGACGCCTGCAAGAAGGCCAACGTGAAGCTGATGATTGCGTACAGGCAGCAGTACGAGGCTATGAATCGCACGTTAGGCGAAGCGGTGAAAAGCGGCAAGCTGGGTAAGCTGCGCTCTATGCTGGCAACGAACAGCCAGAACGAGGGTGACCCAACGCAGTGGCGGCTAAACCGTGCGCTGGCCGGCGGTGGATGCATTCCGGATGTTGGTATTTACTGTCTGAATGCGGCGCGATTTTTGAGTGGGGAGGAGCCGGACGAGGTCTTCGCGACCACGCTGCAGCCGAAGGACGATCCGAGGTTCAAGGAGGTAGAGTCGCACTGCAGCTTTGTACTGCGGTTTCCAAGTGGGTTCATCGCGACGTGTACGACGGCGTACGACGTGCACCGCTCAACCTTTTTGCGGCTGGAAGGGACTGAGCGGTGGGGGGAGATGAGTCCTGCGTTCGGATATCACGGGTCGAAGCTGCGGTTCAGCCAGCTGAATGAGGCCAAGAAGGAGGAGGTTGTTGAGCCTTCAATCCCGGACAAGGACCAGTTTGCGACAGAGATGGACCACTTTGCCGAGTGCGTAATGACGGGACGTGAGCCGAGGACACCGGGAGCTGAAGGCCTGCAGGACCACCGGGTGGTCGATGCGATCTACCAGTCGGCAGCCACAGGCAGATCGGTGCGGATTGCGGCGCCGGCGGGACCGACGCGAGGGCCGGAGTTGCCACCGATGGAGTGACCCTCCCCTCCCCCTATGGATTCCAAATTCCTGATTCTGCTGGATCGCTGTCTAGCGATTCAGGGTGTCGTGCGGAGCTGCACCATTTTTGCAGCAGGCACTTTCTTTTGTGCGCAGCAGGTGTAGCGGAGGCGAAGAGGGAGCGAATAGCATGGATGGTAGGACATGCTTACGCCACCACAAACCGACCACTTCGGCTTCCTGCATGTCGACCTGAATAGTTTCTTCGCGTCGGTCGAGCAGCAGATGAACCCGCAGTATCGGAACAAGCCGCTGGCGGTGGTGCCGACGTTTGCGGACACAACGGTGGCCATTGCGGCGAGCTACGAGGCGAAGGCGCTCGGCATCAAGACCGGAACGCGTGTGCTGGACATGAAGCAGGTGTGCCCCGACATCATCCTGGTGCAGGGGAACCACTCAACATATGCGGAGTACAGCCACAAGATCGCCGCGGCTGTGGAGCGTTGCTGCCCGGTGGCGCATACGCCGTCGATCGACGAGATGGTTTGCCAGCTGATCGGCCGCGAGCAGCAGCCGCCACGCGCGCGTGCCATTGCGCTGGAGATCAAAGAGGCGATCAAGGCTGACGTGGGCGAGACGCTGCGATGCTCCATCGGCATGGCACCCAACCGGTACCTGGCGAAGATTGCGAGCGACATGCAAAAGCCGGATGGGCTAATCGGTTTGCTGCCATCGCAGCTGCCACGCGCGCTGGCGCACCTGGAGCTGCGCGACCTGCCAGGGGTGGGTGCACGGACCGAGGCGATGCTGAACCGCAAGGGGATCAGCACCATGGCGCAGCTGCTGGCACTGGACCGAGGCGGCATGCATGCCCTGTGGAACAGCGTGTGGGGCGACCGGCTGTACCACTGGCTGCGCGGCCATGACACGGGAGATGATGGCGCGCCGGTGCCGAGTGACCTGCAAAAGTCGTTGGGTCATTCGCATGTGTTGGGACCGAAGCACCGCTCGCCGGAGGGAGCGTGGGCGGTGGCGCACAAACTGCTGCACAAGGCCGGTATGCGGCTGCGGATGGAGAAGTTCTGCGCGGGTTCACTGGCGTTGACGGTACGGTATCAGCTCAATCGAGAGCAGGCCGCGAACGGGCGCAAGGTGAAGGAGCACACCAGCGGGATCAAGCACGACGCGTGGGGAATGGAGGCAAAGTTTCCGGAGTGCCAGGACACGCTTAGCCTGCTGGAGGTGCTGACCAAGCTGTGGGCACAACAGCCGGTGGGTGAGGGCTATGGCAAACCCTTTTTTGTGGGTGTGACGCTTGGGCGGTTGCTGCCGGAAGACTCCGTGCAGCCAACGCTGTTTGGCGATGTAGACCGGCGGGGTGAGCTGTCGCGGACGCTGGACACGCTGAACCTGAAATACGGTCACACGACGCTGCACTTTGCTGGGATGCTGGCCGCGCGGGATAGTGCACCGACGCGGATTGCGTTTACGCAGATACCGGTGCAGTACGGCAGCGAATATATGTAGAGAACTTGCGGAGGTGTGGTTTTGTGGCGTTGGGTGTCATGGATGGCCCGTTTCTACACGCGGCTGCTGCTGATGGGTTCGTTGGGCAACGACCGAATCAATCAGCGCATGCTAATGGATGGGATTTCGAGAGATGGGCACATGCGGAGAGGTCGGCGACCCTGGAGCGGTCGGCGACGTGCGCCACACTGGAGAGATTCCGTTCGTAGATACGGTCGAAGAAAGCCTTGAGCGACGCTGAAAGGTTGCGGCTACTTCGTTGATCCGAAGGGCGTCGTTTTTTGGTGAGGGCTGGTGTGGACAAATCTTTCCCCCGTCAGTCCTTCACGATGATGGCGTCTGGTTTTTGGGCGTATTCGGCCCAGGAGCCGTCGTAGAGCGAGAGGTCGCCCTGAGCGCCGGCGAGTTCTGCGGCAAGCAGGACAACGGCGGCTGTGACGCCGGAACCGCAGGTGGCGGTTAGCGGGCTGTAAAGGTCGATTTGACGCTCATCGAAGAGTTGCTGCAGATCGGCGGAGGGCTTCATGCGGTCGCCGGTGGTGAGGTCTGTGTAGGGTGTGCTGATGGCTCCGGGCATGTGGCCGCTGCCGAGGCCGGGGCGGGGTTCCGGCGCGGTGCCGGTAAAGCGGCCGGCAGAGCGCGCGTCGAGCACCTGTCCCTTGGCGGCAATGGTTTGCTGGAGGTCTGCGTAGGTTTGGACGGCAGCGCTGTTGAGGGCTGCGTTGAAGACGGCAGGCGGTCGCTCGACGAGTCCGGATTCGGCCGGGAGGCCTTCGCTGAGCCAGGCTTGCAGGCCGCCGTCGAGGAGGCTGACGTCGGTGGCTCCCATGGTCAGCAGCATCCATCGGGCGCGGGGTGCGGAGAAGACGGGACCCTGTTCGTAGACAACGAGCGTGCTGTCAGACGAAATGCCGAGTTGCTGCATGGCAGCTGCAAAGGCCTCCGCTGTGGGCAGGGTGTGGGGCAGACCGCTGGTGGAGTCGGAGATCTGGTCGATGTTGAAGAAGACGGCGCCGGGGATGTGCTGTTCGAGATAGCTGGCCTGGGTGTCGGGCGCGGGCTTGACACCAACTAGAGGCAGGGTGGCGTCGAGGATGACAACGTCATGTAGATGGTCGGAGAGCCATTGCGGGGAGACAAGGACAGCCATGGGTTCTACTCTAGCGCGTGGTGCGCGGGACATAAATGGCGGCGTCGGGTGTCTGGAGCGCGAGCGTGTAGTTGCCGT
This sequence comes from Acidobacteriaceae bacterium, assembly GCA_903642225.1. Classification (GTDB taxonomy): domain Bacteria; phylum Acidobacteriota; class Terriglobia; order Terriglobales; family Acidobacteriaceae; genus Terriglobus. Next base: position 46,667 of record CAHJWI010000010.1, read on the forward strand.
CGATGGCGGCGAGGGTGGCGGGGGTAAAACGCTCGCGGAAGAGGTCGTCGGGTTGGGTAGCGGGGGCGTGAAGCTGGATGACGGCGTAGCTGTGAGCGGCGATATCGGCGAGCAGAGCTGGTTGGGAGAGTTTGCCCTGAAGCAGGAGCCGGTTGGCGTTGAACGGGTCGAAGATGTACGGTTTGCCGCTTCGCAGGCAGAGCAGAATGCTTTCGCATAGCGCGGGGCCCGGGTGCTGCTGGAGCAAATTTGTGGCGGTGGCGAAGCGGATTTCTGAGGCCTTGGCTGCCTGCAGGTTGCTGAGCGGGTTGGCGACGGATTGGACCAGGGCCGGGATCAGCAGCCAAGTAAACGCGAGGATGGGAAGTGCGAGGTTAAGACGGGGCAGAGCTTCCGTTTGCGTGAACAGCAAACCGAGGAGGCAGACGATGGCGAACAGGGCGGTGAAGAGTGCGTTGCCTGCGACGCCGCTGCCTCCGCCGAAGTACGTGCCGGTGAGGATAGAGGTCAAGAGCAGGATAGCGGCGATGCGCCGGCGGGGATCGCTGCGCAGGTGCCATGCGGTGTAGCCGGCCAGCAGCAGCGGAATCAGCATGGGCCCGAGCACGGAGACCGCGACGTCGCGCGCCTTGGTGGCGGAGTACAGCCGGCCCAGAAGAAGTTGCTGCACGAACCACGGGCCGCCGACGTGCCGATTTGCGATGCCCGCGAGAAGTCCGAAGGCCAAGCCGCAGGCGGTGAACCAGGCGGCCTTCTTTTTGGACAGCAGGAGTAGATCGAGTAGGACGGCGATGGGGAAGTCGATGGGACTCTGCTTGACCGAGCCGGCGATGACGAAGAGGCTCGCGGTAAGCGTGACGGTGGCGTAGGTGGCTTCAGCCTGGCCGGCGTTGACTGGACCAGATGCGCGGTGCCTCACATAGACGAAGAGGGCGAGCAGGAAGAGCGCGTCGCCGAGCAGTTGAGGGTCGTCGACACCCGCGTAGTCGATAGCGCAAACGGAGATGATGGCGAGGCAGAGCAGCACGGTGAGCAGCGTGGCGCGGCGGGTTGCACCGAGTGCGCGGGCGATGAGGCCGAGGAGCGCAGAGCATGCCACAAGAGAGAGGAGCGAGAGGAAGCGGCCGGTGAGGAGGTCGTTGTGCGTGAGGGAGTGCAGGGGGGCGACCAGCGCAAAGGAGCCGACGGGGTAGTTGACGGTGGTCCACCCCCAGGCGGCCGGGTAGAGCTGGGTCTGGCAGCAGGCATTGGTCAGGGGTGATGCGCCGGTGGTAAAGGGAAGTTGCGGGTTGTGCGCGGCTCCGGGTGCGAGACGCATGGCGGCGGCGACGTTCCAGCCTTCGTTGTAGCCCAGTTCGGTAGTGCGGAGGATGCGGGCAGTGGGTGTGATGCCGGCGAGAACTGTGATGAACGCGCAAAAGAGCAGCACGAGGTTGCGAGCGCGAGCTGTCATCTTGTGGATGTTAGCCGGGCAGGGGTGATGCGGCGTACGTCGGCCTGCACTGCGTCCTCTGCGGAACGGTATTTGGGCATTTGCCAGGTGAAAAGATTGCTCATGGAACAGTTCCAGCCATAGGAGAGTGCGAGGCCGGCGACACCGGCAATCCACCAGCGTGCGCCGGAGTCAAGCAGGGCGCGTGCGACGACCACAGAGGCCCAGGCACCGAAGGAGCAGACAATCCAGAAGGAGACAATGCCGCGCAGCAAGCGCACGCCGTGAAGTCTGCGGTCGCGAAAGGTGATGGCGTTGTTGAAGAAGAAGTTTGCCGTCATGGCGACGTAGGTAGCGAGAATCTGAGCCTGGAAGAAAGGCCGATGCTGGTAGGAGGCGAGCAGATAGAGGCAGGCGAGGTGGATGGCAACGCCGGCTGCGCCGACAAGGGCGAAGAGGATGAAATGGGTGGGCACAATGTCGCGGGTGAGCTTGTTGACCACGAGGGTGAAGTACTCGACGGCGGTGTTGCCGTCAAGCTTGCTTTGGCCGTGCTGGCGGTTGCGGAAGGTGTACCCGATTTCTGCAAAGCGGGCTGGGGTTTGAGAGGAGGCGAAGAGGTCGAGCAGGATCTTGAACCCGCCGGATTGTAGGCGTGGCGCGCATGCAAGGACAAAGCTGCGGCGGGCGACGAAGAAGCCGCTCATGGGATCGGAAACGTGGCACTTGCAGACGGTGTGACTGATGCGCTCGCCGAGGCGGCTGAGCAGGACGCGGCCCTTGGCGAAGTCGCCCATGCTGCCACCGTCGGCATTGCGTGTGCCGACGACGATGTCGAGCGATTCCTGCCGCGCGCGCGCGAGCATGCGTGGTAGCACGGTTTCGTCGTGTTGCAGGTCGGCATCCATCACGGCGACCCAGTCTGCGGAGCTGGCGAGGATGCCTTCGATGCAGGCGGACGAAAGGCCGCGGCGGCCAATGCGGTGCAGGAGGCGAATGCGCGTGTCGTGCCGGGCAATGGTACGGATTGAGTCAGCGGTGCCGTCGGGGGAGTCATCGTCGACGAAGATGGCCTCCCACTGCAGACCTTCCAGTGCGAGAGCCAGGCGGCGCAGGAGTTCGGGGATGTTCTCGCGCTCGTTGTAAGTGGGCAGTACGACGGAAAGCTGCACGGGGCCGCGAAGATCGCCATACGGGGTTTCGAGAACAGCCTGGGAGGGGCGCTGTGTGACGACTTGTGATGCGGCTTCCCCTTCGTGGATCATGCGTTTGACATCCTCTGCTGAAACACTGCTCTAACAGACGCGCCAAATACGTGGAGGTGTACGGCGGTGGCGCAAAGAATCGGCGGCGCAAGCATGTACAGGCAAGGCAGTGCGGCTCGAGACGGGAGTAGCTTTGAATCCAGGTTGGCCGCGGAAGTCCTGCTGCCAGCGGGAAATTCCATTGGCGCACAGCATCCTCCAAGGAGGACGCATCTGACTGCGGAACGGTTGTGACCGGACAGGAAAGTGAGACAGGATGCGAAAGACAGCGAGCGTGACGGCGGTAGCGGTGTTGGCCTTTATGACGGTGGCAAGTGGATGCAACAAGAAGAAGGAGAGCGCGCCGAACCTGGCGGACGGCTTGAACAGCTACTATGCGGCGCATCCGGTCTGCCTGTACCCGAGTGAGAAAAAATTTCCCGCGCAGGCCGATACGAAGAACGACGCCGACACTGCCGGTTACGACGCGCTGGTGCAGCAGGGATTGCTGACGCGGACGACGGCGGAGAAGACGAAGATGATCGTGCTGAGCAAGCAGGTGAACAACTATGACCTGAGCGACAAGGGGCGAGGGGTGTGGACGGCGGATTCGCAGAACCCCGGTTACGGCAACTTTTGCTATGGCAAGCGCACGGTAGAAAACATTACCAGCATGCCGCCCGGAGGTGAGCCCGCCGTGGGTGCGACCACGACTGTGAACTACACATACACCCTTGGCAATGTGGCGGACTGGGCACGTGCCGCAATTGTGCAGACCGCGTACCCAAAGGTGCAGGCCATGCTGGGCGCGGCCAGCAACGGTACCGACACCATGGTGCTGACGGCGAACGGGTGGCAGGTACAGAAGCCGAGTGGATCGGGGATTGTGGAGTAGGCTCGCTGCCGGGTGATGGAGGAGGGGACGCGGATGCCGCGTCCCTTCTGCTTTGGATCAATGTTTTGGAGCAGGCAGCGGTGCCGGTTTTGCCGGGGTTGCGGCCGCTCCAGGTGCGGGTGGCATCTGGAAGTTGATCGGCGGTGTGCCACCCATCAGGTTGGTGACGAAGTAGTCCCAGCGGCGCCGCATCATGTAATAGGCCATGTCGCCGTAGCCGTGGTGAGCGCGCGGAAACAGGATAAGGTCGAAGCTTTTGTTGGCCTTTTGCAGAGCGTCGACGAGCAGCATGGTGTTTTCGACGGGGACGTTGTCGTCGAGCATGCCGTGGGCGAGCAGGAGCTTGCCCTGCAGGTTCTTGGCGTACTGGGCGTTAGCCTGGGTGTCGTAGTTGGTGGTGCCGTCCGCGTTGTGCTCCACCAGGCCAACATATTTTTCGTCCCAGTCGTCCTCGTAGTCGCGGTTGTCATGGTTGCCGCTTTCGGCGATGCCCACCTTGATGAAACCGGGATAGCGAAACATGGTGGCGGCCGTGGCGTTGCCGCCGCCGGAGTGGCCGTACATGCCGGTGCGATCGAGGTCGATCCACGGAAAGCGCGCTGCCAAGTCTTTGAGACCGCTGATCTGGTCGGGGACAGCGTTCACGCCGATGTCGTGGATGTAGGTGTCCTGGAAGATCTTGGAGCGGTGTGGGTTGCCCATGCCCTCGATGGCCACCACTGCGAAGCCAAGTTCGGGGAGGGCGTTGAGATCTCCACGAGCAGCGCGAAAGCCATGGCCGCCGGCAGAGATGAACGAACCGTTGAACGGACCGGGATAAATGAAGTCGATGACGGGATACTTCTTTGCGGGATCGAGATGTGCAGGGCGGAAGAGCAGGCCGTAAACGTCAGTGGATCCGTCGTGGCCTTTGACGCGGAACGTCTCGGGCGCTTGCCAGCCAGTCGCTTTCAAGCGGGTAACGTCACCGGTGGCCAGCGTGAGCAGAACCTTGCCGGTGCGATCGCGCAAAACGGCGGTCTGCGGTGCCTGCGGTGTGGAATAGATGTCGACGAGGTAGTGGCCGTGCGGCGACCACGCAGCGAGAGTGTGATCCGCGTCCTCCGCTGAAACGAGCGTAATGGATTTGCCGTCAAGATTCGTGCTGTAGATGCGGCGATAGTAAGGGTCCGTGTCGGGCCCGGAACCATGCTCGCGGCCACTGCCAGTGAGCAGCATGCTGCCGCTTTGCTGATCGATGTAGTAGATCTGCTCGACGTTCCAGTTGCCGGTGGTGACCGGGTGTAGAAGCCTCCCGTCCTTCGCGCTATAGAGGTAAAGGCTGCCCCAGTTTGAGCGCTGGCTCCACCACAGGATTTCGTCGCGCTCCGAAAGGTAGCGCCAGTTGACGGAGGTGTAGCCGCTCTCGAAGAAGGTGGGCACGCGCTCGTCCAAGACATCGCGCACGGCACCCGTGCCCGCTGTGGCGATGCGGACCTGGGCAAGTTTGTGGTCGCGCGAGGTGGAGACGAAGGCGAGGGTCTGGCTGTCGGTAGCCCACTGCACGTCGTCCCAACCGCCGTTGCAGCTGACGTCGTCGCAGATGGTGGAGCGGTGGTTGTCCGGCGGCATCTGCAGGCGAACGGTGGTCGCGGTGTCGGCGTCGATGATGACGCGCTGGATGGTGATGACGTCCTTGTCGCCGACCATGGGGTACTTCCACTGCTCAAGTTTGGGGTGGCCGACCTCAGAGGTGAGCATGTAGAAGTCGCCGACGCGGCGCTGGTCTTGCTGAAAGGTCGCGATGTGCCGGGAGTCTGGCGCCCACAGGGCCACGGCGCGGTCGGTGTGGAGCCAGCCGGAGTTGTCGGTGGCGTAGCCAAAGTCCTTGACGCCGTCGGTAGTGAGCTGGTGCTCGGTGCCGGCGGGGATGTCGCGGATCCACAGGTTCCAATCGCGGATGTAGGCGGCGCGCCTGCCGTCAGGCGAAAGGACGGCGTCTGGGGTGTTGCGCCTTCCAAGCGGGCCTGGCTGCGTGGACGCGGCGGGCTGCACCTGGGAGCAGGTATAGGGAGCGCCCAGGGTGCAGCGGTACTTGCCGCCGTCCACGGAAAGCAGGGCGGCGGTGTCCTTGTCGACAAGGGTGATCTCGGTCGGTGTGACCTTTCTGGGGTCTGCCTGTGGAAGACCAGCGGTGTGCAGCGAGGCAGCCATGGGGGTGGGATCGTACAGGGGTGCCCGGGTGGCGGGGTTGGAGTTGACGAGCATCGGCGTGCCCAGGCCGTGGTCGACGTCGATGTACCAGAAGCGGTCGTCGGCCATGGTATGCGCCTCAGTGACGGCGTGATCGACGAGGGGTGCGGCTGCGTCATTGAGCATGGACACGGCGCGCTGGTAGTCGGCGTCGGTGTAGATGCGACCTGTCTGGGTACCCGCTTGAGCGGATGCATGGTTGGCTGCGGCAAGCGCAAGCAGGGCGAAGAAGCAGCGTCGAAAAATACGGAAGCACTGGTGCATGGACAAGCGGAACTCCTGGGGCGAGACGGCCAGCATGCTACAGGGCACGCGCGGCGGGAAGGGGATAGCTGATGGTAGCGTGGCGCGCCGGTCTGGACGCTTACGGCCGGGCACCCGTGGTTGGTGAGCCGAGTCTCCAGAGCACCTGGCGCAGCATGCCGAGCCAGCCGGGGATGTCGTCGGACGGCAGGGCGAGGCGACGCACGAGGCGGTGAAGGTTGCTGTCAGCAAGATTGCCGGGGTGGCGTTCCTCATAGCCGGAGGCCTGCAGGATGCCGCGAAGCAGTTCCTGAAAGCGGGCCAGGTCGGCGGCGGTGGCGGGCAGCGCGGGCTCAGGCAGGTTGCGTGGCGGGTCGGTGTCGCGGACGAGCTCGTACAGCGTGACGGCGACGGCCTGGCCGAGGTTCATACTGATGCCGGCCGCGTGCATGGGGATGGTGAGCAGGCGGTGACAGTGGCTGAGCTCGTCGTTCGACAGGCCGGTTTTCTCAGAGCCGAAAAGGAGGGCTACGCGGCCGTCCGTTTGTGCTGCTTGTTGGTGGATAGTGCGGGCTGCGCTGCGCAGGACATCCACGGGGTGCTGAAGATTGCGTTCGCCGAGGGCAGTAGTGCCGTAGACGATTCGGGCGTCTGCAATGGCGTCGGTAAGGCTGTTGTGGAGCTGGGCGCTTGCGAGGACAGAGGCGGCGTCGACGGCGCTGCGAGCCTCTTGGAACGGCAGCGGATAGTCGGTGACGATACGGAGGTCGTTGAAGCCGAAGTCAAGCATGGCGCGTGCGACCGCACCAATGTTGAGGACGTTGCGCGGGCGCACGAGGACGACGCTAATACGCTGTGTGGCGGGCGCTGCGTGCTGCTGGAAGGACTGCGGGCAAGACATGGTGTGAGGCTAGGATACGACGGCAGCCAACGAGGGCATTGCCAGACGAATTGCAAAGCGGCGGCTAGTCTCCGCTTCAACATAGAAAAGATTCTGAGGCGTACACAGGGGGAATATAGGCTTCGGTGTTGCTCTGCTGAGCGCAGGTGTTTGCTTTCAATAACGTCTGAAATGGCGCGACGCCGTACCGTTGAGCTCTGCTCGCAAACCGACACGACAGCGAGCGACGGTCTGCGAATGAACCATTTGCCGCATCCTAAGAATTGCAAACAGGAGAGTTGCCATGGATCTGACGCGCGTGGACAGCTACACCAGCATGGTGACGCTGCACCGGTTTTCCAACGTATTCCTTGTGCGTGAAAGCGATGGCTTTACGCTGGTGGATACGTCGTTGCCGGGCAGTGCGGGGACCATCCTGGAGGCGGCGAGGACGTATGAGCTGCCGATCCGGCGGGTGCTGCTGACGCATGCGCACGGGGACCATGTGGGGGCGCTAGACAAGCTGCATGCGGCGCTCGGGCCGGATGTGATGGTGGCGATCGGTGAGCGCGAGGCTCCGCTGCTGCGCAAGGACCTGCGGCTGCATGCGGACGAGCCACAAACGAAGCTGAAGGGGTTCCTGTTTCCGGGAACGAAAACACAGCCGACGCATACGTTGACGGAGGGCGAGCTTTTTGGATCGCTGCGGTGCATCGCCACACCGGGACATACGCCGGGTCACATGAGTTTTCTGGATGAGCGCGAGGGCACGCTATTCACCGGCGATGCGTTTGTTTCCATGGCAGGCGTGATGCGGACGGCGATTGATACCCCCTGGTGGTTTCCGCTGCCAAAAATCTTCAGTTGGGATGCTGGTTTGGCAAATGCATCGTCACGCAAATTGCTGGATGTCGCACCGACAACCGTTGTAACGGGGCATGGCCGCGTGATGGGTGACGGGACGGTGGCCATTCGTGCGGCGCTGGAGCGGGCAGGATTGCTGTAGTTGGACCTACTGCACAACCAGCGTTGCAAACTGCGGAGTGGTTGCTTGAACTTGCGCAGCTGTGGACAGCAGCGCCGTAAGAAGGAGGCTAAAGGTACCAAGGCGCATAGGACTACCAGAAGCGGATGAGATCGCGCGTCAGTGTAGCAGTGGCATGTACCTGCTGGCGAATAAGACTTCAGCTACGCCAGTGAAGTTCGACCGGGACGGGCAGCGGGTGGTCTCCGGTGCCGGCGAGGCGGCGTTGTTTTAGGGCGAAGTACCATTTGGCGGGCTTGTCCGCGTCATCGATAAGCATCATGGCGGGGCGGTAGCGCAGGCCTTCTGCCTGTTGCACCATGGTTTCCTGATCCTGCTGCACGAAGCGTGCGCCGAAGTACTTGGCGATCTGCGGCACGAGTGGCACGTTGTAAAAAATGTTCCAGGCGGCGGCGACGTCGATGCGGCAGGTGGACGGGGTAACTGGGGTGACGGTAGTGAGCGAGCTGAACCACTTTGCAGTTTCGCCGTGGCCGGCGCGAATGGTTTCGACCCGGCGGTTGGGCAGGGTGAAGTCGATGGTGGTCTCGATCTTTTCGCCGTAGACGCCGAGGAGTTTGTAGGGTGCGGAGTTGGCGCTGGGGGCGTGGGCGGTCATGCGGAAACCCTCGGGCAGGGGCTCGAAGCGCTTGGTCTTTTCGTGGATGCTGGCAGCCGAGCGCCACCACCAGCTGCGGTGCACGAAGGGGCCGTGGGCGGGGTCCATGAGGCCGATAATGCCGTGATCGACATTGCAGGGGAGGTCTGCGGTGAGGTGAGCTTCGCGGTATCTTGTGCTGAACTTGGGCACTTCGGGGACAGGCGGCAGCACGGTGATGTCGGTGATGCGGCCCATGCCTGGTGTAGGTAGGTAGACCCAGACATAGCCGTCCTGTTCGCGGCAGGGATAGGCGCCGGCGTAAATTTTGGTGGGCTGCAGGGTGTCGATTTGCGTGAGGGACGGGATCTCGGTGCACTGGCCGGTGCAGGGTTCGAAGCGCCAGCCATGGTAGCGACACTGAATGGTGTTGCCGTCGAACCAGCCGCTGGAGAGCGGAATACCACGGTGCGGGCAGAGATCGCGCAGAGCGAAGAGTTCACCGGTATGTTTGCGACCGAGAACGAGCGGGATACCGAGCAGCAGTGTGGTGTGCATGCTGCCTTTACCCAGGTCGGCCACGCGCATGGCGGGGTACCAGTCGCCGAAGAGGAGTTCGGCGGCGGGCTGGTTTGTGCTGTCGGGCTGGTCGTTTCGCAGGCGCATGCGTCAGCCTAAGGATACCGCTGCCGTTGGAAGGCAGCGACGCGGGATGCGATGATGCGGTCAGATGGTGACGGGGTTTCCAAGGCGGTCGAAGCAGACGTTGGCGGTGCTGGGCTGGCTATGGTTCTTCTTTTACTGCACCTTTGCGCTGATCTCGCCGCCGCTGCTTGACGACGCGGACAGCGTACACGCCGAGGTAGCGCGCGAGATGGTGGTGCGGCACGACCCGGTGACGCTATACGCCAACGGCATTCGCTACCTGGAGAAAGCGCCGCTGCTGTACTGGAGCATGGCTGCGTGCATGCGGCTGATGGGCGTGCATAACTTTACGGCGCGTCTGCCCCTTGCCCTGTACACACTGCTGCTGGTGTTGATGGCCGAGCTCTTCGGGCGAGAGGCGTTCCGTACGACGCGAGCCGGGCTGTACGCGGGCATGATTGTGCTGAGCAGCTTTGGGATGTTCATCTTTACCCGGATCCTGATTCCGGATGCCGTGGTGTGCCTGTGGCTTACGGCAGCGGTGTGGTGCTTTTGGCGGACGGAGATTGCCGACCCGGACGGACCCGGGCCGCTGCTGCCGTGCCTTGGCTTTGGGGCAGCGTGCGCGCTGAACATTCTGACCAAGGGGCTGATCGGTTTGGTGTTTCCGGTGGGCACGGTGCTGGTGTTTCTGCTGCTGACGCGTGGCGTGCGTGGCACACTTCAGCGGCTGGAACAGTTGCGTCCTGTTGCGGTCCTGATAACGTTTCTGCTGCTGGCTGCTCCCTGGCACATCGCGGCTGCGCGTGTGAATCCGGATGAGGGCTTCGCACGAGGTCTGACCCATGTGGGCCGGTGGCTTCCCTTTCCCTGGCGCGGGTGGACTGTGCCGGAGCCGACGGTGGGAAATGTGCATGGCTGGGCATGGTTTTACCTTGTGAATGAGCACCTGTTGCGCTACCTGGACCTGCGCGTGCCGCGCGATTACGACACGGTGCCGATCCTGCTTTTTTGGGGTCTGCTGCTGGTATGGATGCTGCCGTGGAGCGCGTTTCTGTACCCGGCATTTCGGTCGGTACCGTGGTTCGCTGCAATGCGGCGGACGCATCCATGCACCTTTGTTGTCCAACGACTCACGTTGCGTGCCGATGGGGACAGTATGGGCGTGCCACTAACGATGCGGCAGAAGACGTTGCTGCTGCTGGGAATTGCTGCCTTGCTGCCGCTTGTCTTCTTTTCGTTTTCGACACGACAGGAATACTACGTGCTGCCGGCGATTCCTTTTCTGAGCCTGCTGATTGCGGGTTGGCTGGATCGTGAGGCGCATGAGACCGAGATGGTGCGCCTGCCCGAGACGATGCATGACACGGGACAGAGGGTGGGCACTGTGCTGCTTGTCTTCGGCTGCACGACGGCGCTGGTCTGTGCTTTGCTCCTGGTAATCAGCAAGCAGCCGCAGGCCGGTGTGGGGCTGGCTACCCTGCTCAAGCAGAACCCTGAGGACTATGCGCTGTCATTCGGCCACTTTCTTGACCTGAACACGCAGGCGATGGCCTTCTTCCGGCTGCCTTTGGCTATGGCGGGAGGATCGCTGCTAGCGGGCACCGTCGTGGCTTGGCGTTTGCGCGGTAATTACCGGCCGCACGCGGCGAACCTGGTGCTGCTGGCGGCGACGATGGGGTTTCTGCTGGCGTCGCACGTGGGACTCACCACATTTTCCCCGGTACTAACGAGCAAGTCGCTGGCGCAGGCGATCGGCAGGGAGATAAAAGCTGGCGACCTGATCGTGGTGAACGGGGAGTACGAGTCTGCGTCGTCGCTGGGGTTCTATCTTCGGCGCAACGACCTGCGGCTGTATCACGGCCACTCGGCAAATCTTTGGTACGGCTCGTTCTTCCGCGACGCGCCGTTGCGCTTCGAGACGGACGAAAGCCTACGCCGGGAGTGGCTTTCAGCACGCCGCGTTTTCCTGTGGACAACACCGGAAACGCTGCCAACACTGCCCGGATCGGTATTCTTAATTGCCGAGGGTGGTGGCAAAGAGATCGTGAGCAATTTGCCCAACCAGGAGGGACCATGAGGAACGCACAATGGACGCGGCGAACGCTGCTGCGCAACAGTGCTCTGCTGACGGCGTTACCGCTCGTTTGCCGGCCAATGCTGGCGAGGACACATTCAGCCACCACCGTTTCAACGCCGCTTGGCACAATGCGGGGAGAGCTTACGGACGGCGTGCGCGTGTTTCGCGGAGTGCCATTTGCAGAGCCGCCGGTGGGCGAGTTGCGCTTCCGTGCGCCGGTCGGAAAAAAGCCGTGGACTACCGAGCTGGATGCGACGCGCTTTGGCGCGGAGCCATGGCAGACCGGCACGCCCAAGATAGCGAAGAGTGAGGACTGCCTGCAGTTGAACGTCTGGGCGCCCGACGGCGCTAAGCCGGGAACCTTGCCGGTGTTTGTGTGGATCCATGGCGGCGGTTTCACAGGTGGCCGAGCGTTCGACCCGGTGACGGACGGGGAAGAGTTTGCGCGCAACGGAATTGTTTGCGTAACGGTGGCGTACCGGCTGGGCGTCTTTGGTTTTATGGACGTGAGCCCGCTGCTTGGCGCGGAGTACAGCTTTTCAGCAAACAATGCGCTGCGCGACTTGATCGTTGCGCTTGCATGGGTGAGAAAGAACATCGCGAGCCTGGGCGGCGATCCGTCGCGGGTGACGATTGGCGGCGAGAGTGCCGGTGCAAAGCTGTGCGACATCCTGATGGGCGTGCCTGCGGCACAAGAACTGTTCCATGCTGTGGTTTCAGAGAGCGGCGGTGCGGAACGGGTGTGGCCGCTGGAGAACAGCCGTACTGTTGCGGTTGGATACGGTAAGGCGTTTCAGGCGGTGAGCGGTGTTGTGCCAGCACGCCTGAAGAGTGCCGATCCGGCAGCGATCATTGCAGCGCAGGAGCAATTCATCAACGACTGGCCGCAGCACTTTCCTCTACGGTGCGAGGTGGACGGCAAGCTGATCCCAAGAGTACCCATCGAAACCATTGCGACAGGCAGCACACGTGGCAAGCGGCTGCTGCTGGGCACCAACCGCGACGAGAGCGCCCTCTTCCTTGGGCCGCATCCGACGCAGGATCCCACGGCGGCAAATCTGGGCAACATGCCCATGGCAGCCTTCAACGGGGTGTACGCGAAGTACGCGGCCCTGTATCCCGACATGACGGCGGAGCAACGCCGCATTCGCGCCGTCACGGCAGAGGAGTACTGGCTTCCAAGCATGCGCCTGGCAGCGGCGCACGCGCAGAATGGCGGCGAAACGTACGTCTACCGGCTGGACTTTGCAGAGACGGCAGGCCGCTTTGCCGGGTACGCTTTCCACTCAGAAGATATAGAGCTGGTGTGGAACAAGCCGGGTGGACCCACGGAAGACCGGGTTGCAGCAGCCGCACTGGCCGCGCAGATGCACGCTGCCTGGGTAACCTTCATCAAGGGTGGCATACCTGCCGCACCGGGCCTGCCCGCCTGGCCGCAATGGACGGCGACAGAACGAAGGACGATGCTGCTGGACCGGACAAGTACGGTGGTCGTTCGACCGCAGGAAACGGAGTTGCGGCTTTGGGACGGTGTTCTCTAGCCAACAGATGTCAGGGTGGGCTTTGGGGTGCGAACGAGAAGGCCGTTTCGCACGCGAAAACGCTCGCCGCGCCACACGATGTCGTCCCCGGCGTAGCTCCACGCCCAGAAGAACAGCGAAAAAAAGTCGCGCAACGGCAGCAGAGCCAGATCGCGCAGGACCTGACCATCGTGCAGGATGCCGACACCGGCGGTCAGCGCAACGGCCACACGCAGCAGCACCGTCAGCGAGAGTAGCGAAAGGCTCCACAGAGCCAGACCGCTGCTAACGACCGTCGCCAGAGCCCAGGGCAGAGCGAAGGTGGTGACCATGCCCAGGTAGCCCCACTTGCGCGCGTCGCGGACGGTCCGTGCCCAGCGCACCTGGTGCTCCACAAAGCCGTGCAACGAATACGGCGGAACACTGGTCGCCACGACCTCGCGCGAGAGCACCACCCGCATGGGAAGGGCAGCAATGCGTGCGCCAACTTCGTAATCGTCTGCCAGGTGTTCCAGCAGCGGCGACAGGCCGCCGATACGCTGGAGGGTCTCGCGTCGGAGTGCAAGCGTGCTACCCAGGCCAAAGCGCACACCGCCTTCCATCATGCGCGCTGTAAGCACCGAGGGCAGAAACGACGTGGAGATGCCGAGCGACTCAAGTCGTGCCCAGATGCCGCCACCGGTGTACACCTGTGCCAGATAGGGCATGGTGACCAGGCCAACACCCGGATCAGCAAGCGAAGCCGTGACTGTCGTGAGATACCCTGTGCCGACCCGAATGTCCGCGTCGTTGATGACCAGCACGTCGCCCAGCGCATGCGGCAACAGCTGTACCAGGGTACTGACCTTGCCGTTGGTTCCAAGCCGCTGCGTACAGGCCACCACACGTATCGGAACCAGAGGAAACTCGGCCTGCAGCTCTGCTGCCATCCCCTGCAACGCGGCCACTTCTTCACCGGAGCCACCAGCACCCAGCAACAATTCAAATCGACCAGAATAGGACTGCCGGCAATGGCTGCGAAAGGCTTCCAGAAGGCCTGGATCGAAGCCCTTGACCGGCTTGAGAACGGAGACTGTGGGTGGCACCGGCGATGGCGGAGGGACGGGCTGGCGCTGGAACGAACGCACTGCCAGCAGGCTAAGCGACAGGTAGACGAGTCCCGCCACCGTAAGCAGCAGCGTCACCAGTTGAAGCAGCGATGGCAAGAGCGAGAGCACCGTCTCAGCATAGCGAATGTCCATGTCGCTGCTCCGGTGGGTGCGGGTGCTGGGTGCGATAGGTGGACAGCCGCTAACGACTGTCACACGCAGTTGTACGCAAAACACGTAGCATACTGAAACGTCGCAACCCAGCTGCCTGGAGACTTTAACGAATGAATCTGCTGATCGCACCCACGTATCGCCGCAACATTGCCAAGGGACTGCTGTGCGGGCTACTCGGCGGCATCGCCGGGTCAGTGGCAAAGATTGCGGGAGAGCTGGTGTACGACCCGCGCAACCAGGGCCAGACGCCGCCGCCTGTCGTGCTGGAGCGCCGCATCGCCGGCCACCCCATGACGCACGCGCAGGAACAGGCTGGCATGCAGGTGATCCACTTCATCTTTGGTGCGGGAACGGGTGCACTATACGGCGTAGTCGCGGAATTTGCGCCGATCGTCACAGCCGGCTATGGAAGCGCCTTTGGGTTTGTGCTGCAGTTTTTTACGCATGAGAGCCTGGTGCCGCTTGCCGGCCTGGACGTACCGCCATGGAAGCAGCCCGCGCGCGAGCACGCTAGCGAGTTCTTCACCCACGTGCTGTACGGTGTGGCCACCGAAGTAGTACGGCGATACCTGCGGAAAAAGATTGCATAAAGTGAACCGTTCTGGCGCTTGACGTCCTACTGGGGACGGTGCAGAGTCAGCTGTACCACGGAGTAAAACATGCGGAGAGTCACGTTGTGCTCACGTCTGCTCGGAGTTCTGCTGGCATGTACCGCCGTTGTGCCGCCTGCACTTGCTGACACGTACAAGTTCACCTTCGCCGGGAACCTAGAGCCACCACTGCCCGAAGGACCGATTTACGATCCGCTTGGGGCAGGGCCGACACTTAACTTCTCGTACGAGATCTCTAGCCCGCCCTTCCTTTATGACCCTGGCGACGGGGAAACCCCTTACTACGAGTTTGCCGCGATCGCAGTAAGTGGAAGCGGATTCCACGGTCTGTACAATCTTTACCAGTACTACATTCCTGATGTGTATGCGAGCGTTGACTTTTTAACAAGGGATGGCAGTATTTACGATTCGTATGGTGTGGCCTCAATTGAGACTGAGCCGAGCTTTACCACTGGCCCGGACAGCAACCCAATCTTTATTCCCGGTGTGTATCAGTCATCGTACGAGTACCGAACGTACAGCGTTTATGACGGCACACTGACGGTGACAGATACAACGACTGCCACTGCCACGCCGGAGCCCGGGAGTCTGACTCTGCTCAGCACAGGATTACTTGGCATAGCTGGTCTGCTGCGTCGCAGGGCCTGCTGCTGAACGGATTGAAGGACTAAGCGAAGAGCCAGACTTTGGGCCCTGACGCGAGACATGTTAGCGGTTACGACCAGGCGAGATGCGGCTGACTCCGGAACATCGACCGAAGTCCACGTTCGCTACTCGTAGCGCAGTGCCTCGATGGGGTTAAGGCTCGCGGCCTTCCACGCCGGATAAATGCCGAACAGCAGGCCAATGCTGCAGGAGACGATGAAGGCCGCAATGACCCACAGCAGCGACACGCTTGAGGAAAGCACAAAGCTGAGGCCGTAGCCGAAGGCCGAACCGGCGAGCACGCCGATGATGCCGCCGACGGCGCACAGGGTCACAGCCTCAAGCGTGAACTGCAGCAGGATCGTGCGTCGGTTCGCGCCAATGGCTTTGCGGATGCCGATCTCACGAGTGCGCTCCGTCACGGAGACGAGCATGATGTTCATCACGCCGACGCCGCCCACCAGCAGACCGACCGCGCTTAGACCGAACATGAGCAGGAACAGGCTGCCGGTGATCTGGCTCCATAGGCGGGTGATCGAGTCAGAGCCGAAGATCGCAAAGTTGTCGTCGGCCTCGTTGCTGACCTTGCGGCGGCGCCGCAGGAGCTCGCGTATTTCGTCCTCGGCGATGCCCTTGTTTTTCTGGTCGTCGAACTTGGCGGAGATCCAGTAGTCGAGGATCTCCGGGTGCATCTTTTTGAAGGTCGTGATGGGCATGTGGACCATGTTGTCGTCCGCGTTCTTGCCGCCGCCGAAGGCTGACTTCTCCTTCTCCTGCACGCCGACAACGGTAAAGTATCGCCCGGCCACGTCGATCTCCTTGCCGATGGCGTTGTCGCTGCCGAAGAGGTCTTCCGCCGTGTCATGGCCAAGCACAGCGACGTCGCTGGCCAGATCCATCTCACGCTGACTAAAGTAGCGGCCCTGGGTAAGGCCGAAGTCGTACACGTTCACGTTGTCGGCCGTGGTGCCTTCCAGCGACACGTTCTCGCTCTTCGACTTGCCATATTTTGCTACTACGGAGCCGGACCCGAAGTCGAAGCTCTGGAAGCGCAGCGAAGGAACGACGCTGACGATATGGGGCAGATCTTTCATGGCCATCGAGTCGTCATAGGTCAGCTGCTTGCGGGTAAGCATCTCCGTTGTGGGGCGCGTGCCGATGACGGGAAAGCGGAAGACCCAGATGACGTTGGTGCCGAGCGAACTGACCAGGTCGCCGATCTTGTGATTGAGCCCGTTGATGACCGACGAGATGGCGATCACCGTGCTGACGCCGATAACGATGCCCAGGATGGTAAGACCGGAACGAAGCTTGTTGCCGCGCAACTGTTCCATGGCCATGTTCACGGGTTCACGCACGCCGGAAATGAGGCGCTCTACGCGAGATGCCTGGATGGGTGGAGGAGCGCTCGCAGTGCTCATGGTGGATTCCTTTCTTACGTATGGACGCCTGCGGAACAGTAGCGGAAAGTATCAGTCGGCCCGAAGGGCTTCGATGGGGTCGAGCATGGCGGCTTTGCGCGCGGGGTACACGCCGAAGAAGATGCCAACGCTGGTGGCCACGAGCATACCAGCGAGTGCGCTCCAGAGGGCGACGGAGGAGGGGAAGCCAAGAAAGATCGTGACAATCTGCGCAAGAAGGACGCCCATCGCAACGCCGATGAGGCCGCCCACCAGCGCCATCGCAGCGCTTTCCATAAGGAACTGTAAAAGAATGTCTCGCCGGCGCGCTCCCAGCGCCTTGCGTACACCGATCTCACGGGTGCGCTCTGTGACGCTCACCAGCATGATGTTCATGATGACGATGCCGCCGACGACGAGGGAAATGGCAGCGATGGCGACAGCCACAGCCTCAAAGCCGCCGCTGATGCTCTTCCAGATGCCAATGAAGGTGTCGCTGGTTTCAATGGTGAAGGTGTCTTCCTCGCCAGGTCGGTCATGCCGGGCGGCGCGCATGAGGACACGGATTTCGTCTTGCAGGTCCTCCAGCGCCGTCGCGCCAGGGCCGGCCTTGGCGTAGATTGTGACAGTCTTCGCCGTGCCGTAGGTTTTCTGGTACGCGTTGAGCGGCAGGATGACGAAGTTGTCCTGGCTTTGGCCAAGGGTCTTGCCCTGCTTCTCGCCTAGGCCAATCACTGTGTAGGGCACGCCGTCGACACGGATTTCCTTGCCGATAGGGTCTTCCCCGTTGAGAACATTCTCCTGCACGTCTGCGCCGATGATGGCGACGTGCGACGCGTGGTCGTCATCGGCAGGGGTGAAGCTGCGGCCCTCAACGATGGTTTGGTTTTGCAGTTGCGGCATTTGCCAGGTGTTGCCGCGAATGTTGGTGTCTGTGCTGCTCTGTTTGCCAAAGACGATCTTGCCGGTGGTGGCCTGCTGGGCCCCAATCCCGGAGCACTTGTGACAGTTGTCCTGCAGGTAACGATACTGGTCCAGGTCGATGTTTTTGCGCTTCTGGTAGCGCAGGTACTCGTTGTAGTCGGCAATGAACTGCGGCCGCTTGCTCACCGTCATCACATCGGCGCCGTAGTTGTTCACCTTGGTGGCGACATAGGCGTTTGCGCCGTTGACCAGCGTGACCACGGCAATCACCGCCGCAACACCGATGACCACGCCGAGCAGCGTGAGTACGGTGCGCAGTTTGTTGGCCAACAGCGACTGCATTGCGAGCTTTAGACCTTCGTTCCAGCCCATCGTTGGTTGTCCTGTTCCCCTAGCCTACTCTGTGAAACTTGTTGCGCGTAACTGTTTGATATAGGGCGTTCAACTCGTCCTGCGCGGTATCCAGTATCGTTAGGAGTTGCATGAGTCTGCTGAAACCCGCCCTGTACCGCGACGGCAAGTGGCAAAATCCCGTACCGACCAGCATGGCGTCCGCACGCATCCTTCTCGCCGCGCTGAAAAAGTCCATCACCAACAAAGCGGAAGCGGTCCCGAAAAAGGCGCTCGGCCCCTTCAAGACCGACCCCGCCGTCTTTCGTGAGCCGCCGGCGAGCGGCTTGCGCCTTACCCTGCTGGGCCACAGTTCGGTGCTGGTGGAGCAGGATGGCACGACCGTGCTGATCGATCCCGTGTTTTCGCAACGCGCCTCCATGGTGCAATGGATGGGTCCGAAACGGTTCTTCGCGCCGCCGCTGGCCATTGCCGACCTGCCTGCACTGGACGCCGTGCTGTTGACCCACGATCACTACGACCACCTGGACAGCGTCGCTCTGCAGCAACTGGAAGAACGTAAGCCGCTGTTCATTTGTTCCACCGGCTTGGAAATGCACCTGAAACGTTGGGGCGTGGGTACCGGCCGCATCCAAGCCATGAACTGGATGGACACCTTCCAGGTGCCCTCTGCCAGCACGACGCCGCTGACTCTGACTGCCCTGCCGGCGCGGCACTTCAGCGGCAGATCGCTCAAGCGCTTCGGCACTCTGTGGTCGTCGTTTGTGCTGCGTACCGACCGGCACAATCTGTACCACGGCGCAGACAGCGGATACTACGAAGGCTTTCAACAAATCGGTACGCGCTTCGGCCCGTTCGACCTGGCGCTGCTGGAGATTGGCGCCTTTGATCCACTTTGGAACGAGATCCACCTGGGACCGGACAACGCACTGCAGGCCGCCTTCGACCTGCGCGCCAAGGTGATGATGCCGATCCACTGGGGACTGTTTAACCTGGCGTTCCACGCCTGGGATCAGCCGCCGGAGCGCATGACGCAGATTGCCGCAGAGGCAGGCCTGCCGCTGTTTGTGCCGGAACCCGGCGTGTCTGCTGAGTTCACAGGAGAGGCAGCGAACTCCCTATGGTGGCGCCGCTTTCAATCGCAGGGACATTCAGTCCTGCAAGGTTCTGCTGCCAGCGTCACCACTGCGGCGCTGCGGGATTGACAGGGCATGGAAACCAACCTTGTGCACTTCATCTTTCGCCGGCTCGGCTCCGGCCTTTGGCTTGACGCGGAACCCGTACCCGGCGGCCAGCAACAGTTCGCAATGACGCACGTGCACCGGTTACGGGTACGCACTGAGGGCGAAGCGTTGCGCGGCCTGGAGGCCGCGGGTGTGGGAGTTTGGACGACGTTTCCTCTGGATGGCATCCAGGCGACAGTGACACGCGCCCAGTTGCGCACTGTCGGGTTCCGGGGAAACTTTTAGATAAGTACCGAGCTACTTGATGACGCCGCGTTCGCTTTTCGCAATAAAGCGCGCAAGGTACGCAACGCGTTCGCCGAACTCACCGACATCTACCCGCTGCTGAATGGCCTCGAGGGCCTGCGTGGTGTTCAGCTTGCTCCCTTGAAGCAGGCGATAGGCGCTGCGTAGCTGCTTCAGTTCGTCCGGCGTAAAGCCGCGGCGTTCCAGACCAACCCTGTTCAGGCCGAAGGCTCGATTTTCCCGGCGAACGCTGGTTAACGAGTATGGCAGCACGTCCTGCGTGATGGTCGTGCCGCCGCCGACGTAGGCGTAGGTGCCCACCGTGCAGTACTGGTGAACAGGGTTGAGCGCGCCGACCACGGCAAAGTCCTCAATGGTGACGTGACCCGCGAGTGTTGCGGCGTTTGCCAAGATGCAGCCGTTGCCGATGTGCGAGTCATGGCCGATGTGCACGTAGGCCATGATGAGGCAGTCGTCCCCGACCGTCGTCTCACCTCCGCCGCCAGCTGTACCGCGCGAGATCGTGACGGATTCGCGAATAACGTTGCCACTGCCAATGGTGAGCTTTGTCGGCTCGTTGCGGTACTTGAGATCCTGCGGCTCAATGCCGAGCGATGTGAACGGAAAGACGCGATTGCGGTCGCCCATGGAGAGGTGGCCGTCGAGCACAACATGGCTTACCAGTTCGCAACGCTCGCCGAGTCTAACATTCGGGCCGATAGTGCAGAATGGGCCGACAGAACAGCTTTCTGGAACGACAGCGTCTATGGCAACAATGCTGGTTGGATGGATCGCCACGGCTAAACCGCAGCCTCCGGCAGTGCGGTCGCGTCCTGGGTGGAGTTTGATTCGCCTACAGTTACTGCGGCTTTGGCCGGCGTGGCTTCAGCCCCTACTCCCATGGCGGCGGGAATGCTTTCTGTCTGTGCCGGCAGCGTTGCAGCAGTAGTCGTTGCACCCGGACGCGGAACAAGCTGACACATCACTGTGGCTTCACAGGCGATCTTGCCGTCGACCGTAACCGTGCCCTGCATCTTTACGGCACGGCTGCGCCACTGCAGCACCTTGACCTCGATACGCAGCTGATCGCCAGGTGTCACCGGCCGGCGAAACTTCACGCCATCAATGCCGGTGAACACCATCAGCTTGCCTTCGCGATCCGGAATCTCATCCAGCAGAAGAACGCCTCCAGCCTGGGCAATCGCTTCCACGATGAGCACACCCGGCATGAGTGGGTAATCCGGAAAGTGCCCCTGAAAATGAGGCTCGTTCATCGAGACGTTCTTGATCGCCACAATGCGCTGTCGTGGTTCCACCTCAATGACACGATCAATGAGCAGAAAGGGATAGCGGTGCGGCAACAAACGCATGATCTGCTGAATGTCGATGTGGCGTGCGGCAGATGCTGTGCCGGATGTGTCCTGACTCATGGCTCCAGCCAGTATAGAGGAGGCGGAAAGCGGAAAGGTCGTGTGAGCTCTCGCCGTTCGTCTTTGCAATCATCTGGCTCCACTCTCGACCTTCTCCTTCAGCTTCCCGAGCTTGTTCAGCTGCTCCCCTGTCATCTCATTGCGAATCTGGAGCACCATGTGGGTGTTCGCCTTTTCCAGGTCGGCGCGCGCCTGTGCCACGTTCTGGATCTCGGAGTTCAGCGCACCCTCGCTGGGATGATCCGCGGCCGACACTGCACTAAGCCTTGCCTCGGCTTTGCGTAATGTATCCAGGCAGCTCACCAGGGCCGCTCGATTTTCGGCAAAGACGCCGTCCATGCGTCGCTGCTGATCGCCTGTCAGTCCCACTGTTCGCGCGTTTCGTGTGTCATCCCACCAGCGACCAGCCGGACCACGCTGCAGTGGGTTGCGCATGCCCTGCCCGATTCCTGCGCCGCTTCCCGGTGGCGGCCCGCCCGGATGGCCATCGCCGGGAAAGCCACCGGGCCTGCCGGGGCCACCAGGACCGCCCGGCCGGCCACCTGGTCGCTGCGCGAGCAGACCTGCACCCGATACCAGGGTGAAACCCAGCAACGCTGCGCCGAGCGATGTGCATCCCCTCCTAAGATCGACCATCGGGCAGAGCCTCCGTGAGCGTGCAAGCCAAACTAGTCTGTGTGCTGCTGAACCGCACGGCGCTTCTGCGCTCTGTTAGCGTCCAGTACTTGAGAGAGTCCAAGCTCCTGCTCTGTGGGTGACACGCTGCTGCGAAGTGCGAGGTCCACAGACGAGAGCAGTTCATTGTCCTCTGACAAAGCCTGCTGTGTGGGTGCTGCTGGTAACACTGCGGCTGCCTGCTGCACCAGCACTGCCTGGTGATGCGTAAACAAAGCTGCGCCCACAACGCAGGCGCAGAACGCGGCTGTACCCAGCGCCCATTGCGGTGCCACCAGCCACCCAGACTGCCTTGCCGGCAACGGGGAGGGCATGGCTGCTGAACGCTGCTGCGCCCAGTCCAGCGACTGCTCGCGATAACTGCGAAGCGCGTCGCGCATCGCGAACAACTCTGCATCGTCGTTCTCAGCACCCAACAAGTTGCAAGCCTCCTCCTCGCCGGCTACGCCTCTGGACTCGTCCAGCCGTTCCATAAGCGTTCGTTCAAAGTTGTCGTCGTCCATGACGTTTGCCATTACGCTGCCCCTCTCACGCGTTCCCGCACACTTTTAGTGGCGCGGTGCAGGTGGGTCTTCACTGTGCTCACCGGCATTCCCATGGCAAGGGAGATCTCCTGCAGCTCCATCTCTTCAATGAACCTCATAGTAAAGATGGCACGTTGATTCGGGGACAAATTTTTGATGGCACCGTGCACGGTAAGCGCTTGCTGCTTGGCGATCATGGACTGCTCGGCGTTGCTGCCGCTGCTGCGCAGGTGGTTCTGCATTTCAGTCGAGTCCACGGCGCTCGCTTCTGCCGTGCGCCAGAATTTGAACTTTTGGGTGCGTGCATGGTCGCGAATCAGATTTAGCGCGATGCCGGTAAGCCAGGTGTTGATGCTGCAATCGCCACGGAACCCGGTGCGGTTGCGGTACGCCTTGAGCAACGTGTCCTGCACCACGGTAAAGGCCAGATCGTCATCGCGCACCTGCGCACTGACGAAGCGAAGCAGGCGCGGACGGTACAGACGCGCCAGGGTGTCCATGTCGTCCAGGTCGCTCAGCGTGCGCTCCTCGATACCCTGTCCAATCCGGCCAGCAGCGTGCCCCATCAAGTCACCCGTCAGTTTAGACGCCATCGTGGAACCGCTCGTCACGGTGAGACGTCGCTGCGCGGGTGCCGACGGCTATCTGAGCGAACTTGATGTTGATGGTGCAGGTTGCATTCTGCGCCACGCTGGTGCAGTTACTGGCGGCCGAGCGGAACGTTGATTCTCCTAAAACGCGATCTAAGTGGGCGAGGGTAACTCACACCGTGGGTCGAAGACGCACACCGCCGTTTACATTCGCCAGCTTTCCCATCCTGCTTTGCCGCGTAGCGGTAGCGTTACACTCTAGTCACAATCCATCATTCTGCCGTGCCCATTCAGGAGTTCGCCGCATGCCTGTGCTCTCGCGTTCCGCCGTCGTGGCTGTGCTGTTTACAGGTTCTGTCCTGGCGCAAACACCGCGCACCAAGCCCGTGACCCAGGCTGAAGTGGACCGCATAACCCACGAGGCCATCCTCATCGACACGCACAATGACGTGACCAGCCTGACCGTCACCGGCTATGACATCGCCACACCAAACAAGAGCGGTCAGACCGATCTGCCCCGCATGCGCGGCGTGCTGGGCGCGGAGTTCTTCGCCGTCTACGTGGGTGCCGAATACGTGACCGGCAATCACGCGGCGAACCGAACGCTCAGCATGATCGATACCGTGCGCACCGATATTATCGCGAAGCACCCAAAAGATTTAGTCTACGCCACAGCAGCGGACGAGATCGTCGCCGCGCACAAGAGCGGCAAGATTGCTGCGCTCATGGGCATAGAGGGCGGCCACGCCATCGAGAACAGCCTGCGCCTGCTGCGCGACTATGCGGCGCTGGGCGTGCGCTACATGACCCTGACCCACTTCAACACCAACGATTGGGCAGACTCCCAGGGCGACATCGACGACCCCAAGGTGACCCACCACAACGGTCTTACGCCGTTTGGCAAAGACGTGGTCCGTGAGATGAACCGCCTCGGCATGATGGTCGACATCAGCCATACCGCCGACAAAACCTTTGCCGACGTCCTCGCCACCACGACCGCACCCGTTATTGCTTCCCACAGCAGTTGCCGCGCCGTTAGCAGCTTTACACGCAACATGACGGACGACATGATCAAGCAGCTTGCCGCAAACGGCGGCACCATGCAGCTCAACTTCGGCTGCGACTTCCTCTCGCAGCGCTACTTCGACGCGTCCATTCCGCTGATGAAAGAGCTGCGGCCCAGGTTTACGGAAGCGCTCAAGGTAAGCGACCCGATCGCACGCGAGGCAGCCATGGACAAGCTGCGCGACGAGGCCACCGCCGCCATTCCACCCGCGACGATGGAAGACGTTGTGGCCCAGATAGTGCACGCTGTTCAGGTCGGCGACATTGACCACGTGGGCATCGGCACTGACTTTGACGGCGTGACCTGCGTGCCGAAAGACCTTGACAGCTACAGCAAGTTTCCTGCCCTGACCCGCGCCCTGCTTCAGAAAGGCTTCTCCGCTGACGACATCAAGAAGATTTACGGTGGCAACCTGCTTCGCGTAATGCGGGCCGTGGAGAAACGCGCGGCAGAACTGAAATCAGTGCCTCCCATTCAGACGGAGTACAAATCCGCCACCTAACAGCCGCGCCTCGCACAAACAGCAACACGACAGTACACTTGCAACGCGCCACAAATGAATCAGGGAGACCCGCACGTTGGTAGAAACAAAGTTGCAAGGCGAGGCGCTGCAGACACAGATCGAACGCCTCGGACCCTGGTTCCACAATATGACCATCGGCGGATACAGGACCGCTCCGCAACACTTTTTGGGTGACTACCCCCAGGTCAAGTTCGACAGCTTCCGCGATGCTCTGCCCGCAGACATGACCGGTAAATCCGTGCTCGACATCGGTTGCAATGCCGGCTTCTATTCGCTGGAGATGAAGCGTCGTGGTGCCAGCCGCGTGCTCGGCATCGACATGGAAGACCTGTACTTGAACCAGGCACGCTTTGCCGCAGCGCAGGCAGGGCTTGATGTGGAATACCGCAAGATGAATGTGTGGGAACTCGGCGCCCTAGGCGAGCAGTTCGACCTGGTCATCTTCATGGGCGTGCTTTACCATCTTCGCCACCCGCTGCTTGCGCTGGATCTCATTCACCAGCACGTCGCAAAGGACATGCTGCTCTTCCAAACGATGCAGCGCGGCAGCCGAGACCTTAGCGACGTGGCCGACGATTACGACTTTCAAGATACAGCCCACTTCAGCGACCCGTCTTATCCGGCCATGTACTTCATCGAGAAAAACTACAGCGGCGACAACACCAATTGGTGGGTGCCCAACCGTGCCTGCACCGAAGCCATGCTGCGCTCCAGCGGCTTCGCACCTCGGGCTCATCCGGAGCACGAGGTGTACCTCTGCCGCCGCATCGAAATTCCCTTGACGCACGAGGGACCACGCGCCGTGTACCCGGCCACCGGCCCACACAGTCATCCCGTTGCCAGGTGAATATCGACGCAGGAGCACCACGGCACCAGGTACCGCTTGCGGAGGCCGAATCGCTTCTGCAGCAGCGCCAATGCGGCCACGCCCTCATTATGTTCGATTGGGCAGTTGCAACCGGTGCTGATGAAGATCGGTGTGCTGCCGGCGCATGGATGGCGCATATGCTCTTGGGCCAATACACAGAGGCATGGCTCGAATCGGATAAGATCCGCGCGCGCGGCAACCCTGACCCAAACCGCTTTTGGCGCGGGGAAAGCCTGGCCGGCAAACGTGTGATGCTGCGCTGCCTGCATGGCTTTGGCGATACGGTGCAGTACCTGCGGTGGCTGCCACAGATGCGCGCGCTTGCTGCGGAGATGACCGTGCAGGCCGCGCCGGAGATGCTTTCGCTTCTCCGCTGCTTTGCCGATGCGGATCGCGTGATGACCTGGGCCGCACCCGGTGAGCCGGAACCCGCGTGGGATGTGCAGGTCGAATGCGCTGAGCTGCCCTACCTGTTTCGCGCCACACCCGCGACACTGCCTGCGCCCGCGCGCATCGTGTTCCCTGACGCCGCCCTGCACCCAATCCGGCTTCGCATGGGGCAGCATACGAAACCGCGGGTCGGCATCGTGTGGCACGGCAGCGACTTCGACGCGGCGCGTTCCATTCCGTTTGAACAGCTGCAAACTACGCTGCTCGGACGGCACGACGTGGAGCTTTGGAGCCTTCAACCGCCCGGCAGCAACAGCTTGTGGGAAGATTTGTGCCGCGCGCGCGGTCTGGCACCACGAACGTTTTACACACGTGACGCGCATGGCCATCCTGGCAATGGGACGCTTGCGGACGTGGCCGCCTTCACGTCGGAGCTTGACCTGGTTATCACGATCGACACGCTTGCGGCGCACGTTGCCGGCTCGCTCGGCATCGACACCTGGCTCATGTTGAAGCACGATGCCGACTGGCGATGGATGCTGGACCGAACCGACACGCCGTGGTACCCAGGGATGAAGCTGTTGAGGCAAACCACACCCGGAGACTGGGACGGTGTACTCCGTTGCGTCTGCGATCACCTGCGCCACTGGAACGAGGAGCAATGCGCATGACCGACCAGGAGGCTTTTCCACGCCTTATTTCGACATCCACCGAAACCCAAGCAGGATCTGATCTTGACACTTCGATCAACGTCGAACAACGTCAGGATCTCTCAACAGAAACCCAGCTCCCCACCGAGGGCTGGAGTCACAAGGGCAGTTCCACTGCACCGCCAGAACGTGCCCCCAGCACCATACCCACGCACAACTCGCTGCGGCGCTCCTGGGACAGCTACGACGCATACCTCTTCGACATCGACGGCACACTTCTCCACTGTAAGGATGCCGTGCACTATTTCGCCTTTTGCGACGCGCTTACCCGTGCTGCCGGCCGGCCCGTCAACCTGGACGGCATCGCCGTTCAAGGCAAGATCGATCCCGGCATTTTGCGCGACGCCTTTCACCACGCCGGCGTCCCCGAACAGCAGTGGCGTCCGCAGCTCGCCAGCCTGCTGCAGGGGATGGGCGAACACGTAGAAGCGCACGCGGCGGAGTTCGACATCGAGGTGCTCCCCGGCGTTCGGGAAACACTCACGCACCTTCAGAGACGCGGCAAACTTCTCGGCGTCGGCACCGGCAATCTCCAGCGCATTGGCTGGGCAAAGCTCTCCCACTGCGGCCTGCGCGACTTTTTCACCCTCGGCGGCTTCAGCGACAGGTACGAAATGCGTGGCGACATGATTGCCGGAGCTGTGGCGGCCGCACGCGCAACTCTCCATGATCCAGAGGCAGCAGTCCTTGTACTGGGCGATACCCCCGGCGACATCGCAGCCGCGCGCTTTGCCGGTGTTGACGTGATTGCCATTGCCACCGGCATCTACACCGCCGCGCAACTGCAGGCAGCCGACCTTGTGATCAGCTCCCTGCTCGAGCTTCCACGCACCTAACGGCGCGTCAGCGCCAAAGCCTGCCACACAGCGCGCTACATGTGCGTCTTTGGGCTCCACGTTTCATCCAAGTCACCATGGCTATTGAACAGATCGATCTCGGTTCGCAGGGTGCCCGCGTCTCACGCGAAGGCCTGGGCTGCATGGGCATGAGCGAGTTTTATGGGGAACGGAACGACGAGGAGTCTGCCGCGACCCTCCTCCGCGCCCTCGACCTCGGCATCAACTTCCTCGACACCGCCGACGTGTACGGCTTCGGCGACAACGAAGAGCTCGTTGGAAAGACAATCAAGGCTCGTCGTGACGAGGTCTTCCTCGCCACCAAGTTTGCCAACCTACGCAGGAAGGAAGAACCGGGCTACTGGGGTGTCAGCGGCAAGCCGGAGTACGTTCACCAGGCATGCGATGCCTCGCTCAAGCGCCTAGGCCTCGACCACATCGACCTCTACTATCAGCATCGCGTTGACCCTGACACTCCAATTGAGGACACCGTCGGCGCTATGGCCGAACTCGTCAAAGCCGGTAAGGTCAAGTACCTGGGCCTGTCCGAAGCCTCCGCCGCGACCATTCGCCGTGCGCACAAGGTCCACCCCATTACGGCATTACAGACCGAGTACTCCCTTTGGGAACGTCACGCAGAAACCGACATTTTGCCTACCCTCGCAGAGCTCGGCATCGGCTTTGTCCCCTATAGCCCGCTTGGTCGCGGCTTCCTCACCGGCACCATAACTTCTGCTACGCAGCTCGACGACAAGGATTTCCGCAAGCAGCGCTATCCCCGCTTCGCCGGCGACAATCTCGACAAGAACCAGGTCCTCGTTGACCGGATCAAGACCCTCGCCGACAGGCACGGAGTTAAGCCCGGCCAGCTCGCGCTCGCATGGGTCTTCGCCAAAGGACCGTTCGCCCCCATCCCCGGCACCAAACGCCGCAAGTATTTGGAAGAGAATGCGGCAGCCGTAAACATCAAGCTCTCACCGGAAGATGTCGCGGAACTTGAAGCAGCTGTACCGCAGGACGAGATCGTTGGCAGCCGCTACAACGAAGGCGGGATGAAAACAATCGACAAGTAGCCCACTCACCGCTCATGAAAGAACGCCTCCTTCGCAGGCGGGAGGCGTGCTTCTGAGAGAGTGAAAGTAGACGAACTACCTGTCCCCAACTTTATGTAGCCGCATAAAGTTGGTGGCTCCGCTGCGCGTACTCGTTCCGCCGACGATGCCCAGGATCTGCCCGCGTTGCACATAGCCACTCTTCTCCAGAATGTCCTCCGCCGTGTTCACCAGCTTGTCCGTTTCTGCGAAGCGTTCGCACAGCATGGGATACACCCCCCACAGCAGCATGGCCTTCCCGATCACTTCAGGCGCCGGCGACAGCGCAAAGATGGGCGCATTCGGGCGATACTTCGACAACAGGCGTGCCGTCAAGCCGCTCTCCGTAAAGATGGCAATGGCACTCAGCTCCAGATCATCCGCACTGTGTGCCATGCACTCGCAAATCGTCTCCGCCACGCTTAGGTTGGCGCCTCGCAATGGGTGCACGCCCAGCGGGTTTGACGCCTTGTCCATCTCCATCTGCGTCTCGCTTTCGATGATGATCTTGGCCATCATCGCGACGGCTTCGCGCGGGTACTTGCCGGCGGCACTCTCCGCGCTCAGCATGACCGCGTCCGTGCCGTCATAGACGGCGTTGGCAACGTCGCTCGCTTCGGCGCGCGTAGGCCGCGGATTGTCGATCATCGACTCCAGCATCTGCGTGGCCGTGATGACTGGCTTACGGTACACAGCGGCACGTCGAATGATGTGCTTCTGGATCGCCGGGACCTTCTCCGGCGGAACCTCCACACCCAGGTCGCCGCGCGCCACCATCAAGCCATCAGTCTCCGCCAAAATCTCTTCCAGGTTCTCAATCGCCTGCGGCTTTTCCAGCTTTGCGATCACCCAGGCGTTGCAGTTCAGCTCCTTCATGCGTCGTCGCGCGTAGCGAATATCCTCTGCCGTCCGCACAAATGACAACGCCAGCAAATCCACGTTCTGCGACGCGATAAAGACCAGATCCTCTTCGTCCTTTTCCGTAAGCGCCGGCACCTTTACCGGGATGCCCGGCAGGTTGATGCCCTTGTTCTCCCCAAGCACGCCACCGTTGATCACCATGGTGACTACGTCACCGTTGCCGTGCACCTCAAGCACGCGCAGTTCGATCAGACCGTCGCTCAGCAGCACCGCCGCCCCGGGCTCCAGGTTCTCGCCCAGTGTGGTGAAGGTGGTGCTGACCTTGTCCGCAGTACCCTCAGTGGTCTGTTGCGGTGTAATCGTGAAACGCTTACCGGCCTCCAGCAGCACCGGTTTGTGGTCCAGGAGCTTGCCAGTCCTGATCTTCGGCCCCTGCAGGTCTGCCAGCAGGCAAATTGGCTTGCCCTCCGACTTTGCCACCTTGCGCACCATCTGGATTAGCTCTGCCTTCTGCTCGTGCGATCCGTGGCTAAAGTTCAGGCGCGCCACATCCAAACCGGCGCGCACCAGCTGGCGGAACATCTCTTCACTGCTCGATGCAGGCCCCAGCGTCGCCACAATCTTTGCACTGCGTCGCGGACTATCGCGAAACCACGCAGAATCCCCAACCGGCGTCGCTGCCACGCCTGTTCCCGCCAACTTCTCTATCTCGCTCATGCCACTCCCGGCGCGCTGTACAAAGCAACAACGCCAACCGGAGTCATTCTATCGGATGGCAGGGGTGCACTAAGTAATCGCTTCCATGGATCGTGGGAAGCAGGTCCCGCAGCCATACTCTTACGTCCAGTACAGCACCCGGGCGCTCGGCAGCACGTCGCCGATCGTGCCTTCAAAGAAAGCTCGCATCTCCGCCATGCTGTCCTTGGGATACACATACTTCACGCTTCCGAATTTGGTCCGCTTCTGTGTTCGGGCCTCTTCCCGCAGATCCAGCGTCGTTTTCGGATACCAGCCCTGCAGCACCTCTTTGCTGCCCGGTGTAAACCTGTGCGTTATCAGCTCCACCGTCAGATCAACGTCGGCACTATCGGCCAGCGCCTTTGCCACGTCCGCAAACAGCGTCGCGTACTGCTCTCGCCAGCCCTCCACCGGCATAATGGGCGCAACCGTAAGCCCCACCGGATACCCGGCCTTCGCCATCCGCCGCAAGGCCCCAAGACGTTGCGCCAGCGTCGCCGTACCCCCTTCAAAGTCTCGCGACACCGCCGCCGCATTCACGCTGAACCGGACCCGCGTGTGTCCGCCATGTTCAATACCGACAAGGCTCGCCACCGCCGCAAACTTGGTGGTGAACCGCAACTGCACCGGCGCATCCCACGCACCAAAAAACCGGATCGACTCCGCCAGCGACCCGGTAAGGTGCTCGATCCCCAGCGGGTCGGTGTAGCACGAAGCCTCAAACGTCGTTCCCTCGTGTGCGCGCTCCCGCGAAGCCGACGTCACCCGCCCCGCACCCGCATACTCCCGCAAATTGTCGAGGATTTGTGGCATATTCGCGTACGCACGCGTGATCGGCGGCCCACTCAGCGACCCCGCCAGGTAACAGTACTGGCAGTGCGCCGGGCACCCCTGCGCCAGGTGAAACTGCCAGTCCGCAGACGGCGGAATCGGCTGGAGCTTGCGCGCACCCGGCGGCGACACCACAATGGCAAAGCTCGTCTTGGCATCCGCATACGCACGCCGCTCATCCACCTCACCCAGGCTGCTGTCACTCAACCCGGTCAGCCGGTTGCTCTTTAGCCGAACCACCGCCGCGCCATAACTCTCAGCCCGCTCCAGCATGTCGCGCCCATGCGGCAGCAGATATGCATCGGGCGTAATAAACACCCGCCGCGGCCGCCATAGCCGTCCCTCCGCCAGCGCCGCATCCGGCGCGGTCGGCACAAGCTGCGCCTCTAATCCCAACTCGGTCGCAGGCTCGTCCTGCAAAATCGGCAGCAGCAAAGAACTCATAACAATAAGATGCTGCTGAATTTGCGATAGCCCACGCGGCTCTGCACGGCTCTCATAAGGCGCACAGAAGAACGGCAGGCTTCTCGTCCCGCCACCACCTGCTTACCGCGCTTTCTGTACCTCGACCTCGTACCCCTCTGGCGGATAGAACAGCGTCGGATCCGGATCCTTTTGCTCGATGCGGGAAAGCATCATGGCACCGTCCTCCACACCACCCAGGCGGATGGTTTCTCTCAATCGGGGCGAGTACCAGGTCTCGTTTACATTTGTCGTCACCGTGCCGTCTGCTTCCGTCTTGCTGTTGGTTACACGCATGCGCTGGACAGTAAGACCTTCGACCAGAATGTCCCGAGGATGCTCGACCCTGGTCGTTGTGTCCCCGATAGTGGTCGCTTCATTCGGCATGTTGTCCCGAATAAAGGCATACACATCCGATTCTTTGTAGCGAATGGTTAGCGGCGCGCACGTCACAAATGCCACACGTTGTCCCGCCGGCAACTCCCTATCCGGCACGCGCTCCATCCAGTGAAATTGACAGTGCGACACGGGGTCGCTTACCGACACTTCCTTGATCTTGAAAGACGTTCCGTTGACGGTTTCTCCGCCAGTCACAGCTTCGGTGCGGGTGCGGCCAAACTTGTCCCGCGCACGCAAGTCCTTTGTCTCCGACACGGCAACGTACGGCCTCTCCAGAACAGGCGCAAAAGCAACGTCCGTTCCGTCTCCTCTGCCTGGATACCATTTCGCGGGAAAGCGGTCTGAGACCGAAGCAATGTCCAATACCTCCGGCGTGTCTGGCAGCTGCAACTCCTGCGCGTGCACAACGGCAGCGCATGTTGCAATTGTGCAGGCAAGCACGTAACTGGCGACGCGGACCATGCGGGATGATAACTCTTGCCTAGCCTGTAAGCCCTCGTGCTGAGCGCTTATTCCGCGTCTCAAGCAGAATGATGTCCAGCTCCCCCGTTACCTTGGGCTGAACTTTTGAGATCAGTCTCGCATTTGTCGCGACAACGCCCATGATGCCGATCAGCGGGTCTGCCAGTCCAGAACCTCGTACCGGAGGCCCAACTACCGCTTATGGAGTTTGCGGTGTTTAGCGAGGCGGGTTTGTTGGAACATTAGAACGGCATGTCTCATAGGCAACTACATAGAGCTTACTGAAACATACGATCAGACCGCCAACTACCCTGAGGTTGATCGTGTTTCCATCGGTAGGTTTAGCCGTTGAGAGGGCTTCTCTTTCCCCGAAGGAGCCCAGGACGGTCACCCGCCTCGAAAGCCGCTGATGCCAAAACATAGGCGTTCAATCTACGTCGCCCTGCAAACTTTGGTGTGGGTCCAAGGATTGCCGAAGGCGGGTCGCCGCGACGACACGTAAGCCGGAGGATGCATATAGCCGTCTTACTTGCTGTTCGTGCATTGCCGAAGTACGGCCATCTTATCGACCTTCCTACACATCCCGCCCAAGTTCGGCATTCAACTCCGCACCGCACAGCACCGTGAACGACGTCAGAAACAGCCACAACAGCAGCACCACACCTGTTCCCAACGAGCCGTATGTGCGGGAGTAGTTTGCGATGTGCGTCACGTACCAGCCAAACGCGAGCGTCGACAAAAACCACGTTCCCGTGGCAAACAGCGCACCCGGCACCACACGGCGCCAGCTTGGCCGCACCGGCAGGCCATAGCGATAAATGCCGGCAATCACGGCGGCAAACACCAGAATCGCACCCACCCACCGGATTGCATTGGCCACCATTAACAGCGTTAGGTCCAACGTCACCGGCAGCATGGTACGCACAGCCGGCAGCAGAAAGTGGCCAAACACAATCAACATGCTTGCCACCGTCAGAGGCACCAGACTGATAGGCACAAGCAACAGCGACCACCAGAACCGACGCACCTGCCCACGCCAACCCAGGCCCCAGCTATCGTCCGTCAACAGGTAGGCGCGGCGAAAGCCCTCCATCAGCGTACCCAGCACGCCGGCCGCACCTGAAATGCTGACCAGCACCGTGCCCAGCACCACGCCCGCACCCTGCGGCGAGCTCTTGGCTGAAAGGATGTAATGCTCCAGCAGCGGAGCGACACTGCTGGGCAACACGCGATCAAAAAAGAGCGCCAGTTGGTACCGCAGCGGGGCGGCGTACGGCAGAAACGTCACCAGGGCTGCGAATACGATCAGCGCCGGAAACAACGCAAAAATTGCCGAATACGCAGCTGCCTTCGCCGTATTCAGAACATCGTGCTGAAAGGCGTTCCAGTATGCCAGCCGCACCTTGTCGGTAAAGTGCAGGCTCTCTTTGCCCAGAACACGCGCACGATGTGCCTGCGTCTGCAGACTACCCCGCAAGAAGGGGTGGGCTGGCGGAAGCCCGCTGGGCACTACGACGCATGGATCTCCCACCACTTCTGAGGAGACGCCTTGATCTGTGCGGTCTGTAGTGGGATCAACGCCCTGCATCGACTCAACCATCCTTCGCACTTGAGTCTAGCAACGCACGGTCCCGGTAAGGTGCAGCGGCTCGCCCGCCGCTATACCTTGCCTTTATTCAGAAAGTCGACGACGGCTTGCGAGTTCATGTTGCGCATGTTCTCAAACTCACCCGTGCGATTCGCGTCCAGCACCTTACCCTGCGCATTCAGAATCGCCAGAGCGGGAACTCCCTTTTTAATGTCGATGCCGTAACCTGTGGGTACCTCCAGGTTCTTGTCAACGTGCCCAACGGACACGTGCACCACCACATAGGACTGCTGCAGGATGGATTGGATCGCCGGCTGGTGGAAGTACACATCGAGCACCTGGCAATCGCCACACCAGTCTCCGCCGAAGTCCACAAGCACCCGTTTGTGCTCGCGCTGAGCCTGCTTCAACGCCGCCGCAATGTCCGCGCGGGGATAGGCATTGTCGTCGTAGAGGTGTGCCTTCACGGCAGGTAGAGCCACTTGCGCGCTTGACGGCAGAGCAACGGCAAATGCCGTTGCCAGGGTTCCCACAGCCATAATCTGCTTTGCAAAAGTCATACCCACTAGATGCACGAACGCCTGAAAAGAACGACACCTTTGTACATGGACAGCTACAAAAAGATCATTGTCGACCTGCCCAACGACAGGAAGAGCTCCATTGAGGCACGCGGAGGCTACTAGACCGGCGCAGCCCGCTAACGCACCTCATGATCGATTGCCGTCTGCGCGGCCTGCCAAATCTCCGCGCGCGAGGCCGCGAGTGAATCGCTGGTAGCCGTCCGCCATGCGCCCAGCATCACCACCACCAAGTCCCGCGCCGGATCCACCCACACGGACTGCCCAAAAATCCCCAGCGCCGCAAAACTGCCACCCGGAAACGTCCACCACCCCATGCCGTATCCGCGTCCAGCGCCTCCGGCGGCAAACGCCGGCCGCGTCGCCATGGCAAACCACCCGGCCGGTACAACGCCCGCGCCACCCTGCAATGCCAGCAACCCGAACCGCCCATAGTCACGCAGAGTCGCGCTCACGCCGGACCCAGCAAATTCGCGCCCACCGTCCGCAATCCAGAACGCATCCCGCTCCATGCCGAACGGCTTCCACACCGCCTCGCTCAGCACGCCGCTCAGCGTGTCACCAGCTCCATACTGCGCACACACCCGCCGCAACAACACTCCCAGCAGGTCCGCCTCACCCGTACTGTAATTCCACACCGTTCCAGGCGAATGCGCGCGCGGCAGCCGTCGCATGTACTCCACAACCTCATCACCACCGCCCGGCACACCCGAGCGGTATAGCCGTACGTTATCGCTGTCCGCGGCGTCATAAGCCTCCACCCACCGCACACCGCTGCTCATCGTCAACAGTTGCCGCACCGTGACGCCGTCGTAGGCACTCCCTCGCATCTCTGGCAGAGAGTCCGTCACACCAACATCCACGCTTCGTAGCCAGCCACGCTGCACTGCCACGCCCACCAGCGTCGACAGAAAAGACTTGGCAACAGAGAACGACGTCCACCGGGTAAGCGGCCCGGCTTTCTCGTCATACATCTCCGCAGCAACTGTGCCATGGTGCAGCACCAGCAGCCCGATCAGGCCATCGCGCCGCATGCGTTCCCGCACGCCTTCGCCGCCGGCCAGCCGCATGTTCAGCGCAGCCCCGCCTGGCAGCCGCAGCACCCTGCCTACGTGAGCCACCGTATTGACGGGGAACATAGTCTCCATCCGGCTGAACCGCCATACACGCTCTGCTGGCGTCCATTGCAAATCCGCTGCCAGACGGTCGGCGACACTTGTCTGGCTTGTGGGGGCATTCCCGATGAGTTGCGCCGCGGCCGCCGGGACCCAACCCCCATAAACCACTACCGCACCCACAACGCCGGCTACCCCAAATCGCCGAATTCTGCAAAGGAAAATGCTGAGGATGAAAAGTGCAATCTGTGCAAAAGCCAAAATCTGTAGGCCATGCCAAACTTTCGTAACGCTGCCCTGCAGGGGATGCAGTTTCGTTCGCAAGTGCAACCAAACAATGCGTTTACGCCAAGCACGGCTTGTTTCAATCCGGTAACAATCGATGTCCCTCAGCCATTTGTACAATAGCCTCCACAACGATCCACAGATTTTTCCACAGGCGCGCCGTGCCTGCAAACGCAAGTTGGCGGCAATAGTTTCCTGCCGCCAACCTGACTCCTGACATTGCTTGCAAATCAACAACTTACTAGCGCGGCGTTGTGGCTCGCGGCGTCGCACGAGGCGCTGTCCGCGTCGGCGCTGCAGACCCTGGAGCCGCAGGCGGAGGTGCGGGCACACCCGACGACGTATTGTAGGCATCGATCACGGCACGCGTAATATCCGTCTTCGTATCGGCGTACATTACGTTGCTCTGCTGCTGGTTGCTCACATCCAGCACCAGGGTAAAGCCCTTCTGCCCGGAATAGCTCTGCATGGTGCCATTCACTTTTTGGGCAATCTTGCCATACGCTTCCTGCAGGTCGGCTTGGTAGGCCGCGCTGGCATCTTCGCCGTCGCGCTGCAACTGCTTTTCTTTGGTGTCAATGGTGCGTACGCGATTTGCCTTCTCGGTATCCGACAGATTCGGTGAGCTCTGCAGCTGTTGCTTTAGGCTGTCCACTTCTTTGCCGGCAGCGTCGATCTGGTTCTTCTTGGGCAGGTACTTGGCCTGCAGATCCTGAATTGCCTTCTGCCCTTCGTTGGTGGCAAACACTGCCTGCTCAAAGCTGATCAGTGCAATCTTTGCGGGAATTGCCTCCGGCGCAGCCGTGGTTGGCGCAGCAGCAGGGGCCGCAGGCGCTGCCTGGGCATAGGTCGCGGACGAAACGGCAAGCGAAGTGGCTGCGACGGCAAGCGTCGACACGGTACGGAGAAAAGTCATGCGGATGGTAGAGCTCCTTGATGATCGTGGCCGGCTGAAGTCGATGCTTCGCCCCATGCGACCGTAATGAATGCTGTAGTAAGTCTCACCAGATCGCCTGGTGCACCTTGGATCACCTGCTGCATTGACGTGGTGGCTTGGTGCATTGGCCACAAACCCGCCACGCGCAATCAGTGGATAGACGCAGTTCCACAACAAACCGCTCGCGGCAAACCTTCAACAGTATAGGTCCGCCCCAAAACCCGGTCAAACTGCTTCCGGTATACCTTCTGTAATAGCGCAAAAGGGTGACGCAGATGTCAGGAGCGACCTCATGCATTACCGCGACGAAGGGGATGCGTGGCGTCGCACAAGACTTCCTTGCCCGGAACTTGGGCCCTTGCCGAACGGATGCAGAGCTTTAAGAACTTGAAAGGGCCGCTTCGATGACGTCGATGGCCGCTTTAACCTGGAGAAGCTGGAAGCAGAGGTTGCGACAATGCCTGAGCGGATTGGTTTGCACATCGACAGACTGGTTCCGCTCTCGACGTCTCTAACCGCCTCGCAACCATGGAGCACCATCGCACCCTACGCCTACCCGCATCCTAAATTCTACCGCTTCGCCTCCGTCGGCCTCTGCGTTTTGATCCAGCGTTCCACCCGCACCTGCAGCAGGTCCAGCGGCATCGCTCCTCCACTCAAAATTTCATCGTGAAAACTGCGGATATCAAACCGAGGCCCGAGTTGCGCCTTTGCCATTTCCCGCAGTTCGCGGATCTTTAGCTGGCCCATTTTGTAGGCAAGCGCCTGTCCTGGCCACGCGATGTACCGGTCGGTCTCGCTTTGCGCAAGCGGCTCGTTTACGTCGTTCTGCAGCATGTAATCGATCACCTGCTGGCGTGTCCAGCCGTAGTCGTGGATGCCGGTGTCGACCACCAGGCGCACGGCCCGAAACAGCTCACTATTCAGCCGTCCGTAGTCGCTCACCGGCTCTTTGTAAAAGCCGACCTCCTTGCCAAGCTCCTCCGCATACAGCGCCCAGCCCTCCACGTATGCCGTAGATCCACTGCCGCCAAATTTGCGGAACTTGGGCAAACCGGTCAACTGCTGCTGCACGGACAGCTGCATGTGGTGGCCAGGAATGCCTTCGTGATACGCCACCGCCTCGTCCAGCACGCGCGTGCGGTGCGCAAAATCACTGGTTGCCACGCTTACCCGCCCCGGCCGCTTGCCGTCCGGCGTCCCGGTCTGGTAGTGGGTTGCAGACGCAGCCTGAAACGACGGGATCGCCTCCACGGTTACCGGCGACTTTGGCAGCACGTTGAACAGTTCCGGCAGCTTCGGCTCCATCTGCGCAATGGCTTCGCGAAAGTCGTTCAGGATCTGATCGGCGCCTGTCGGAATCCAACGCGGGTCCTTGGCAATGGCGGTACGAAAGCTCTTTAAATCCGGATATCCTTGCTGCTTGGCGATGTCCGCTTGCAGCGTGGTGATCCGGGCAACCTCGCTCAGGCCGATCGCGTGGATCTCCTTCGCCGTCTTGTCCGTCGTGGTCTGGTTGCGTACCGCAACGGCATACCTATGCCTGCCATCCGGCAGGCTTTCCACGCTGATCGTTTCCCGGCCTTTTGGCGCGTAATCGGTCCGCAGGAAGACTGCAAAACTCTTGTAGGCCGGCATCACGTCCATGGTAATGGCGGTGTTGATGGCGGCCGTCAGCCGCTGTTTGTCTGCATCGCTGAATGCCGCCGGAAACTTCTTCAGCGGCAAGGCAAACGGGTTCGACGCGATGATCCCGTCGCACTGCGCAGGCAGCTTTTCCATCAGGAACTTCGGCGGCATCAGGCCGTCGCGCTCCCCCGCCTTCAACACCTCGACGATTTGATTTAGCGCAATTGGAATTGCGTGTAGTCGTGCTACATAGTCGTTGTAATGCTGCACGGAATCAAAGGGCATGCTGAGCGGCAGGTCGGCCAGGCTGGTGTGAATTCCACCCTGCTGGTTCACCGGCATCTCGTAGTTCTTGAGCAGGTAGGCTTCATCGCCGCGCTCAAAACTGCGCATCAGCAGCTGGTGCGATAGCGCATCCTGCTCCGTCATGCCGTCGGTTGAAATGGCACGCAGCCGTTGTTCAAAGGCCATTGCTGTCGCATGCTGCATGGCGATCGCGGCCAGCGACTCGTCCCCAAGCAGAGCGTTGTACCGGTAATCCCCGATGGCCGTCGCACGCTCCGGGTTTTCGCGCAGGCCATTCTCAAAGTACTCGTCGAACAGCTTGTTTTGCGTCATTACGCGCTCTGCCACCCGCGCGGACGCAGGCGCCTGTGCAACAGCGCTGGCGAATACGGGAACGGACAGCAGCAAGGGCAAGCCTCTGGAAAAAAGCAAACGGATCGAAGTCATGTGTTTGCGCAGAGTACCAGACCTTTAGCGTTCGCCGGAACACACGCTCCTGCTACTTGGCCTTCTTGCAGACAACCTCTGCACTGCACTTCGTTGTAGAGCTACCCGAGCAGCACAGAACGCGCCGATGTCACGCGTGCTGTTGGAACAAGCGGATACCGGCTATGCCGCTGGCGCCTGCTGAAAGGCACTCGTCGGTATTGTGCACGGTCACACCACCCATCGCCAGAACCGGCAGCGGCGCTGCTGCCCGGCACATCTCGGCCAGAGACTTCAAGCCTTGGCCTGGTTGAACCAGGTGGCCATCCACGCGTTTCTCAAAAACAGGCGCGAACAGCAAAAGTGTGGCGAAATGCCGGGCAACAATTAGTTCTTCCGCGGTGTGACATGAAGCACTTACTGCCATCGGCAACTGCGCTTCCTTACTCCTGTCACTCTGCTTAAGCAAACCCAGTCCCGCGGCCGTCAGGTGCAGCCCGACGCCGGTGGGCCAGCCCTTGGTGTCCTGCCATTCAGCGTTCAGCATGACTTCCATTGAGAAGCCTGCCGCGCGGACGCGGGACAAGGCTTCGCTCGCCAAAGCTGCGGCTTGCGCGAACGGCAAATCCTTTTCACGCACCTGCAGGTAATCAACGCCGGTGCTCGCCAGACGCACTGCCTCGGTAAGCAGGTATTCACATCTCTCGTCCCCGCACCCGGCAGGTATCTGCCCGCTGGTAATGGCATACCGAATCATCGGCATACCTTTGAACGACCGGCGAACACAGCGCAGGTCAATCCGCCATGCCCTTTGGCAGGTCGAGCGACACCAGGTCCATGGTCGTCTCACCATCCCGCGTACGAATCACCACAATATGTTGCCGAGAGGGCGACCCGGCCTTGAGCTCCACGTCACCCGATTTCTCGTCCGTGTCGGTGGTCACGTGCTTGTCCTTGGAACAGGTCAGACCCATCCCGGTGTTCTTCGGTGTCGCGATCGGTTGACTATCGTGGCAGGCAACTACATCGCTGTACTGCGACAGCGCCTTGCGATAAAAGGCCTGAACCTGAGAGGCGTCATCGGTCGTCCGCAGCTTGACCACCAGCACCTGCAGCTTGTACCCGCCAAACGATAGGTCGACGTTTGCCGAGTCGTGATTTCCTTTACCCTCCGCAACAGGCTGGGCACCAGGATACGAAGGTAGGCCGACCTTGCCCAGCACTGCAGCCGGGTCCCGCTTCACACTTAACCCGCCCAGCGGCGTATCGATGGAAACGTCGTCATGCGCGTCCTTGCTTCTGGAGATATGGCAACCACACAGCAGCAAAACCGCCGCCAACGCCAGCAAAGCCCGCGGCCTGCCGCTGGCTGGGTTGGTCATCGCCTTCACCACGTGCTGTCTTGCCTGTGTCTGCATCGCGTTCACCTGCGGCAACCTTCTTTCCGTTCAATGCCTTACGTTGTGGGGCGGCGTTTGGTTCCGTGGCCGGAGATGAGGAGTGGACCCGATGTGGGCTGAGGGTACAAAATGTAGCGCGATTTGCGCAATTCTGCTTGACAGAGTGCCAGTGTGGCGCAACACTTGGGGTGGCTGACAAATTAGGTACCACCTGTAGCGTTGCCGAAGTAGATTCCGGGCTCTCGCAGGAAGAGGCCCACGGGCGGAGGCAGGCAGTGGTGCGGTGTGGTTGCCTCGTGTGTCCGCTGTTTCCCGTCTATTGAGCGAGGCCCCACCCTGGCGGTGGGGCCTATTTTTGTGGCACTTGCAGGCCAGTGGAGAAGCAGCGGTTGACGTTGTAGACTCAGTGCGTTGACTTGCGGCAGTTTATGGGCTGGAGGGCACGTGGACGCAGATCGCCGAAGAGCAAAGGCCGTTTCCGGACCGGCCAATCCCGTGATCCCGGACAAGCTGTACTTTCGCATCGGCGAGGTGGCGTCGCTTCTCGGTGTGGCAGCGTATGTTCTGCGGTTTTGGGAGGTCGAATTTTCACAGCTTAGTCCAACCAAGGGTGGAACGGGTCAGCGTCTTTACCGTCGGCGGGACGTGGAGATGGCGCTACGGATCAAGCGTCTGTTGTACAACGAGGGCTATACGATTCCGGGTGCGCGGCAGCTGTTGAAGTCAGAGGTGCGGGAGCGTCAACCGGAGTTGCCTTTGCAGCCGGAGGAACCGACGGCGAGCCCCCAGAAGCTGAACAGGATGCGGATGGAGTTACAGGAGCTTGCCGGAATCCTGGCGCGTCCATCCCCAGGCAAGAGACGAGCGTCCCAGGACCAGCCCGGCGAAAAGCGCAAGATCAAACACCCAACCCCACTCACGAGCACGGAAGCCGCGAACGGCGAACAGGAACCTTCAGCGAGCGATGAGACAACTTCCTGATCCAGTTGAGATAACGCACGGCCGACATTGTGCGGCAGCACGCATTGCGATAGTTGCAGTCGCGACCGGAGCGTTGCTGCTGGGTTTAGCTTCTTGCCCGTTGGCCGTAAACGCGGCGGCAGCGCACGCTATGGCGGGGAGCGCTTTGGCTGGAAGTGCGGAGGGACCTTTGCCGGTTGCGAGCTTTGACTGCGGCAAGGCGATTTCGCCGATGGAGAGGGCGATCTGCAGTGACAAGGAGTTGAGCGCGGCGGATGTGCGGATGGCGGCGGCGTATCGGCAGGCGATCGAATTGTTGCCGGCCGAGGCTGTTGCGAGTTTTCGTGGGGACCAAAGATTGTGGCTGGTGGCGCTGGAACGCGGCTGCCAGATTGCCGAGGTGGAAGTTGCAAGAAAGGACGGCAAGCCGGTGGACGCGGCGGACAGCAGCGTCGATGGCAAAGCCAATCTGGCACGGATGGCCGGCTGCATGAAGGGTGCGTACGGCGACCGGACGGACGTGCTGAAACATGGGTACGCGAAGGTGGACGGCGTGGCGTTCATGACGCGGTCGTTGCTGCTGTTGTCGCCAGACAGCTCGCCGGACCGAACGGCTGTGGGAGGAACGGAAGAGTTTCCGGGTTTTGGGTCGCTGGCTGTGAGCTGGCCGGAGGCGCAGAGCAACGATCCGCGATGGACAGCCTGGAACGCCGCGGTGGTGCGCAAGCTGCAGTCGGGATTGGCTGTGGATG
The DNA here is from genome assembly GCA_903642225.1 of Acidobacteriaceae bacterium. Lineage (GTDB taxonomy): Bacteria > Acidobacteriota > Terriglobia > Terriglobales > Acidobacteriaceae > Terriglobus. Next base: position 88,533 of record CAHJWI010000010.1, read on the forward strand.
GCAAGCCTTTCAAGCCGGGGTGGCGGGAGAGCATGGCTGCCGACACGGACAGCACGCTGATTGCGGCGACGCCGGAGATGCGGCAAGGGAGGGTCAGCGTCGGCATCACGATGAACACCATGGGGCATGGCGCGGCGCACCCCAACGAGGCATACCTGACGTTTACGTGGGTGCTGGACAAGCAGCGAGCGTTGACGGCGGAGGATGTATTCAAGCCAGGGAGTGCATGGAAGCAGGCGCTGGCGGTGTATGCGTGGAACGACCTAAGCCACGGGGAGCAGAGCGCCGGCCTGTACGAGACAAAGGACGGCGCACGGACAAAGGCATTGCTGGACGACCTGAGTGACGTGGACAACTGGACGGTGACGGAGCGGGGATTGAGCCTGGGATGGCCGGAGTACACGCTTGCTCCACGGTTGTACCAACTGGACGACACGGTGGTGCCGTGGGCGAAGCTGCGGCAACTGCTGGTGCCGGGATTTTTGCCGTAGGGTTGGTCGAGCCCCGCAAAGTCTCCGCAGCGAATGAGTGACGCTACACTTTCGACGCAATTAACGAAGAAGCTGATGAGAACGGCGTCAATCAGAACTGATGATGGTGGGAGGTCAGTTCGTTAGCAACTGTTTAGCTTCGGTGAATTGCTCATCTTCACTTGGATGCTGGTCGCCCTCATCTGTGATGTCGACGATTGTTTCAGGACCGCGATCCACTCGGCTCTGCAACAAAGCGCGAGCTTCACTTCTTCTACTCGGGTCGGCTAGAAGGAGCTTCGCGAGGTTGAGGAGAGCATCAGAACTACCCGTCGCTACTGCTCGGCGAACCAGAGGAGTGCCAGCGCATGCCAACGATCGAGCCTTGCGTCGATTCCCCGCATTGCAGGCAGCAGTCTCTGAACTTCGTCGCCATGCCTTTCTATTAAGGGCCCGCGCACGAAGCCTGTTCGGTCGTGTGCCTATGCCCCCAGCGTAGGCTTCGGCGACATTCTGGATGAGACCGGGATCGTTATGCCCCTCACGGAGCAGCTTGCAAAGAAGTTTGAATTGCAACTTGGGATTGGATTGTTCGTAGGATCTGCCTCGGCCCAGAGTCCGCCCGTCCGGCGATTCAGCATGATCGTCTTGAAAATGCTCCGTCGCATGGCGTACCAATTTCCCCCGATTCGCCTGCGTAGCGAGTGTAGTCAGCCCGATTCGGACCGACAAGTCGCATCTCGTCAGCAATCCCCTCGCGACGCGTTGATCTGCCTCGTTCGGCCAAGTTCCTACAATCGCGCTTACTGGGGCTTATGGGTGCCGATGGAAGACGCTGACCACCTTGCTGTCCTCGTGTCCTGGAGCCCAGAGAACGTCAGTGAGCGTCTCGTGATCCGGAGAGATCGTCTCGACCGCGTACTCCTCTGGTTTGCCATCAGAGTAGGCCACAAACTCGAGCCGATCCGGCGCTGTCTGCTTCCATTGGAAAGTTGTTCCATCAAAGTACGGTCCGCCAATCGGTCGCAGCACCCCGTCTGCCTTTCCCCGAAGTACCTCACCCGTGCTTGGAATAAACCACGTCATCACGTCATCAGGGCCGGTCCAGATGACCCAGGAAGATTGTGGTGGCGGCGCAATGACTGGAGTTACTGACAACTGGTCTCGAGTGTTCTCCGGCTCCGCCTCTTGCCAGGATCCCTGCAGATCGTGCCCGGCGGAGGATCTCTTGTACGTGGTGGAGAGCTTCCGCACTTGCCCGTTCCATCTTAGTTTTTGATCGTCGCATGTCAGAGTTTGACCATCGGACGAAAGCAGAAGGGTATAGGACTCGTACTCCCGCCCGTGAATGCCTTCCGACAGACGCAAGATCTGGGGGTTCGGCGATGATGCATTGCGCTCGATGGCCGAACTCTTCGTGCGATGAACCTTCCCGTCAGCAACGAAGGCCCGATCCTCAAAGCCATCAAAGAAGCTCCAGGTGTTCTTGGCCACCCAACGCAACTGCATTCCATGAGTTCGTCGAGACGCTTCTTGATCAAGAAACCACGTTCCGTCCCAGGGACCGGAAGCGACTGCACAGGCGCTCCGGACGGCAAGAAAGAAAAGGGCACAGTTCCGGAAGAGTCGCCGCATGGTTGGAAAGGTAAATTCTCCCCAGTCTCCCCGACAAGTCGCATTGTGTTTACAGCAGCCTGTTTTTAGCCTGAAGACAGGCTGATGCGCTGATCGGTACAGGCCGTAGCGCTGCGGATAGTTCGTTCTGCTTCGACCGTTTGCCAGTCTTGTTGGCTTGGCTGGAGGCGAATGGACGCATGGCGGTTGAGGGGGTGGGCCGGTGCTGGCAGTCGGGTGGTAAGGTGGCTGCGCTGGAGGAAATGGACCATGGCGGAGTACATACTTGCGCTGGACCAGGGGACGACGAGCTCGCGGGCAATTCTGTTCGATCGTAGCGGAAAGATTGTGGGGACGGCGCAGCACGAGTTCACGCAGATTTTTCCGGAGGGCAAGCCGGGATGGGTGGAGCACGATCCATTCGAGATCTGGACCTCGCAATTAAGTGCAGCGGTGGAGGTGCTGGGGCGCGAGGGGGTGCGGCCGCGGGATGTGGCGGCGTTGGGGATTACGAATCAGCGGGAGACTGCGGTGGTGTGGGATCGGGCGACGGGCAAGCCGGTGTACAACGCGATTGTGTGGCAGGACAGGCGGACGGCGGATGTGTGTGCGCGGCTGGTGAGCGATGGTGTGGAAGATGAGGTGCGGGGGCGGAGCGGGCTGCGACTGGACCCCTACTTCAGTGGGACAAAGGTCGCGTGGATATTGGACAATATAGCCGGTGCGAGGGAGCGGGCGGAGCGCGGCGAACTGTGTTTCGGCACGGTGGATAGCTGGCTGGTATGGAACCTGACTAGCGGCAAGCGGCATGTGACGGACCGGACGAATGCCAGCCGGACGCTGCTGTACAACATTCGCGAGGACCGATGGGATGACGAGCTGCTGCGACTGATTCGGGTGCCGCGGAGCATGATGCCGGAGGTGGTGTGGAGCAGCGAAATGCTGGGGCCTGTTTCGACGACGCTGGGGCTGGAGGGCGTGGACATTGCTGGCATTGCGGGGGACCAGCAGAGCGCGCTGTTCGGGCAGATGTGCACCGAGCCGGGAGACGCGAAGAACACATATGGGACGGGGTGTTTTCTGCTGCAGCACATCGGTTTGGAGTTTCGGAAGAGTGAGCAGAGGCTGTTGACGACGCTGGCTTGTTCGGTGGATCGGAAGCTGGAGTATGCGCTGGAGGGGTCCGTTTTTATTGGCGGGGCTGTGGTCCAGTGGCTGCGGGACGGGTTGGGGCTGATTGCGGCGAGCGGGGATGTGGAGGCGCTGGCGCGGACGGGGCCAGACAGCGGAGGTGTGGTGTTTGTGCCGGCGTTTACCGGGCTGGGAGCTCCGCACTGGGATCCTTATGCGAGCGGAATGGTGATTGGCATGGGGCGGGGAACGCAGCGGGGGCATATTGCGCGGGCGGCGCTGGAGAGCATTGCGCTGCAGGTGACGGATGTGCTGCGGGCAATGGATGCGGATACGCCAACTGGCTTGAAGGAGCTGCGGGTGGATGGTGGTGCAGCTGCGAACGATATGCTGATGCAGTTTCAGGCGGATTTGCTGGGAGTGCCGGTGCGGCGGCCGGCGTGCCTGGA
>CAHJWI010000011.1 GCA_903642225.1 Acidobacteriaceae bacterium
AAGACGTGGAGCGCGGCAGGGTGTTGGCCAAGCCGGGATCGATTACGCCGCACACCACCTTCAAGGGCGAGATCTACGTGCTGAGCAAGGAAGAAGGCGGCCGTCACACGCCGTTCTTCGACGGCTACCGTCCGCAGTTCTACTTCCGTACCACGGACGTGACGGGTTCGGCGAAGCTGCCTGCGGGCACCGAGATGGTGATGCCGGGCGATAACATCTCGCTCGAAATCACCCTGCACACCCCGGTTGCCATGGAAAAGGGTCTGCGCTTCGCCATCCGCGAAGGCGGACGTACCGTCGGCGCAGGTACCATCACCGAAATCGTCAAATAGTTCCGCAACGGACAGCGAGATGCGTTTGCACGCCTCGTCTCGCTCAAAGGCTAGCAAGCAAAACAAGGGCCGCATCGAGAGATGCGGCCTTCGCGTTGAGCTTGGTTTTCCATCCCATAGACCAGCGCTGCACTCTAACACCTATGGCGAGAACCAGTGAAGGGCGCGCCAGGAGTCATGATGAAGCTGTCGGATCGCTTCGAGCCGCAAGTACGGGCCATGGTCGAGTTCTTCCAGGATCAGTGGTTCGATCAAAGCCGCCGCGTTCACACGTCGGGAGAGGTGTCGTTGCGTGCCGCAGGTGTCGACGAGACAGCTTTCCACGACAGTGAGGCATACCAGCCGGCCCGCCCCGCGCACATCCGTGCGGCCCTTCACAGGATTGCAGTTGACGATGTCTCGGACTACAGCTACATCGACCTTGGATCAGGCAAAGGGCGCAGCCTGTTCATCGCTGCCGAACGGCCTTTCCGTCGCATTATCGGCGTGGAGCTTTCGCCGCGTCTGCATGCTCTTGCCCTCGCAAACACACGCACGTTCCGGCATTGGGGCAGCGGGTCTCGCGCCATCGTGTCCCTCAACATGGACGCAACTCAGTTCCAGTTTCCCGATGGCAGAATCGTGCTATACATGTTCAACCCGTTTGGCGTAGCGACGGTGCGTCAAGTGTTGTACAACCTAGGGCTGTCATTGCAACGGCGGCCCCGCCATGTCGTCATCGTGCTGCTTTGGCCGCAGTGGGAAGGTGAACTGGCCGCTATAGAAAGGGTGAAGCTCCACCACAAAACAAACGAGTACCAGATCTTTGAGGTGCATCGTGAGCTGGCGTCGAGTTCGTAATAAGGGATCGCTTCGTCCCCCGCCTGAACGCCATCCAAAGCTGCAGCGCTGGCAGGTGATGAACGTCGCAGTAACTGCAGGTCGAATGAACGTCTGGAAGCTGGCGATGGTTTGAACTGCGCTGGCGCCGGCACTCATGTCGCTTACGTTCCAGTAAAGCACTTGCTGGCAGCTGCCGTAACTTGGCGAGCATTGTTGACGCCGCCGCGAGCAGAAGCACCAAGACGCCGTGACTTTTGGGATGATGTGCTTTGATCGGCTAATCGGCTTACGTACGGTCACCGTACCCGCAACTTCCATCAGCCTGCCACACGCGTTCTTGCCTTGGGGGACATGAGTTGCCTTGGCACGCCGCCTGCGGTATATTCGTAAGGTTGGCCAAAACGGCCTGCACCACACTGATCTTTGACACGATCCCAGAAAGAAGACCCATGGCTGGACAGCAGAGAATTCGTATTCGCCTGAAGGCGTATGACTACCGAGTGCTTGACACGTCGACTGGCGAAATCGTTGAGACGGCAAAGCGCACGGGCGCACAGGTTGCTGGCCCGATTCCCCTTCCCACGATCAAGAACAAGTACTGCGTGCTCCGTTCGCCGCATGTCGACAAGAAGTCGCGCGAAGCCTTCGAAATCCGCACGCACAAGCGCCTCATCGACATCCTAGAACCGACACAGCAAACTGTGGACGCATTGATGAAACTCGATTTGCCTGCCGGCGTCGACGTTGAGATTAAGACAGTCACCAAGTAAGTTCTGCCGGGCCTTGCGCCTGGCATATTCACCGGCAGTGCCCGTCGTGTGGGCATGATGAGGAGTAGTTCCAATGGCAGTTACTGGTATTCTCGGCAAGAAAATCGGCATGACCCAGGTGTTTGACGACAAGGGCGAGCTTCACCCGATCACAGTCATTAAGGCTGGACCTTGTGTTATCACCCAACTGAAAACTCAGGTCAAGGATGGTTACGATGCCGCTCAAATTGGTCTCGTCGAGTTCGTCAAGGCAAGCAAGGTAAACAAGGCCATGACGGGCCACTTTGCAAAGAGCGACGTTCCTCCGGTTCGTACCATTCGCGAGGTTGGGATTGAGTCGAAGTCCGGCTCAAACACCGAGGGCGAAGACCAGGTAAAGGCGGGCGACCGCGTCATGGTTGACATCTTCGCTGAAGAAAAGTTTGTCGACATTATCGGAACCAGCAAAGGTCGCGGTTTCGCCGGCGTCGTCCGCAGGCATGGTTTTGCGGGCGGGCCCAAGTCGCACGGACACATGTTTCAGATCCAGGGTTCGATCGGAGCATCATCGTTTCCGTCACGTGTATTTCCGGGTCAGCGTATGCCGGGTCACTTTGGCGGCGCGCAGATTACCGTTCGAAATCTCCGCATTCGCGGGATCGATGTGGAAGAGAATCTGATCATGGTCGAGGGCGCGGTTCCTGGTGCTCGCGATGGTGTGGTTCTGGTGTCGAAGGCGAAGGCTCCGCCGCGTGAGCGTCGTGGGTTCGCAGGTTCGGGTACGGTCGACCCGCTGAAGGCTTCTAAGAAGGCCTCGGCTGGCAAGGCTCCTGCCAAGAAAAAATAGCCTCAGTTTGCGGGCGGCATCGGCGAAGTTCGGCTGTGCCTCTGCGCTGCGAAGGGTTGTACGCAAACGCACTCATCGGCATCGTTCTTGAACGACAGCACGGTGAATGACGCAGGATTCAAGGGTCACCGCAATGGTACGGGGCCAAAAGGAAGCGTAATGGCAAAGATTGATGTGATGGATCTCGACGGGAACAAGGTCAGCGAGCTTGAGCTTGCGGATGAGGTGTTCGGCGTCGAAGTGAACGAGGCTTTGCTTTGGGAGGCAGTGAAGCACTACCGTGCTGCATTGCGCCAGGGCACGGCCGCCACGAAAAACAAAAAGCTCGTCTCCGGTTCGGGCAAGAAGCTGTGGAAGCAGAAGGGTACAGGCCGCGCCCGCGTGGGCTCGGTGCGTTCACCCATCTGGCGTCACGGCGGTACGGTCCACGGGCCTCAGCCCCGCAGCTACGACTATCAATTTCCGAAGAAGAAGCTGCTCGGTGCTCTGCGGTCCGCGCTCGCATCCAAGCTCGCCGACGGCAAGCTGACAGTCGTCTCAACGCTGGAAAGCACAAAGCCAAAAACCAAGCTGTATCGCCAGATGCTGGACAAGTTCGAAGCCAGCAAAACGACTCTGCTCGTTGAGAGTGGCAACAAGCTAAGCGACAACCTCTTTTATGGTTCGCGCAACTTGGATGGCGTTGAACTTGTGTTGAGCTCTGAAGTCCACCCTTACGATCTGCTCCGTTACGAGCACGCAATCTTTTCGCAGGATGCCATCGAGGCGCTGCAGGAGACTTTAAAGAAGAACGTGAGCAAGCGCAAGCATGCACAGCTCGATTCACAGAAAGAGGCTGCGTAATGTCGACTCTCTACAACGTAATCCGCCGGCCGCTTATCACCGAAAAAGGTATCGGCGTCAAAGAAGCTGAGGGAACGCTCGTGTTTGAAGTGGCTTGCGATGCCACCAAGACCGAAGTAAAGCAGGCCGTCGAAACCTTATTCAAGGTGAAAGTCTCGACCATTCGCACGGCCACTATGCCCGGCAAGGAACGACGCCGAGGAAAGTTTTCAGGTTATCGCCCAGACTGGAAAAAGGCGTATGTCCGCCTGCAGTCTGGCGAGAAAATGCCGGAGTACGTCAACAGCCTGTAAGTGGCTAAGTCACCTTTGCGGGATGCCGATACCCGGATCTCGCGCACAAACGCCGCGCGCCTGACAAGCTATGCGGAGAAGCGGAAAGCAAGATGCCGATCAGAACCTTTCGACCGATTACACCGACGCTACGATTCCAGTCGCGGCTGGTTACATCGGACATCACGAGCAGCGAGCCATATAAGCCGCTGCTCGAAGTAAAGCCCCGCACCGGCGGCCGCAATTCGTCCGGTAAGATGACCATGCGTCACCACGGCGGAGGGCACAAGCAAAAGCTGCGCATCATCGACTTCAAGCGCGAGAAGTTTGGCGTACCGGGCAAGGTGGAGACGATTGAATACGATCCCAACCGCAGCTCGCGTATTGCTCTGATTAGCTATCGCGATGGTGACAAGCGTTACATCATTCAGCCGGTCGGCCTCAAGGTCGGGCAGATGATCATGAGCGGTCCGGAAGCAGATATCCTGGTTGGCAACGCTCTGCCGCTCAAGAACATCCCGGCCGGGACCACCGTACACAACGTCGAGCTTCGCCCAGGCAAGGGCGCTCAGATGGTGCGTTCCGCTGGATCCAGCGCCCAACTGGTTGCGAAAGAAGGCGAGTACGCCCTGCTAAAGCTCCCCTCTGGCGAAACGCGTCGCGTCGTTGTTGAGTGCATGGCAACTGTGGGCCAGGTCGGCAATGTGGAGCATGAGAACATTTCGTACGGTAAGGCCGGCGCAAGCCGTTGGCGCGGCATCCGCCCCGCCAACCGCGGTGTGTCCATGAACCCGGTCGATCACCCGCACGGTGGTGGTGAAGGTAAGACCTCGGGCGGACGTCATCCAGTGACACCGTGGGGCCAGCCGACGCGCGGGTACAAGACCCGCAACAACAAACGCACGGATGTCTTCATCGTGAATCGTCGCACCAAGTAAACGGACTTTGGGTTCGAGAGGAATTGAGATGGCACGTTCTACGAAGAAGGGTCCTTTTGTTGATCTCCACCTGATGGTGAAGGTGGAGGCGTTGAATACGGCGAACAAGAAGGAAGTTGTGAAGACCTGGTCACGCCGTTCCACTATTTTTCCAGAGTTTGTGGGCCATACGTTCGCCGTACACAACGGGCGCAAGTTTATCCCGGTGTATTGCACGGAAAACATGGTTGGTCACAAGTTGGGTGAGTTCTCGGCAACACGTACCTTCAAGGGCCATGCAGCCAAGTCTGAAAGTACCGCGAAGGGTAAGTAGTCCAGTAACAGGCCGACGGCCTCAGTAAGTCACAGAGCGGCAGAGTTTCGACCGACTCTCGAAAAGGAAGAACTATGGCGAAGACAGCCGAGAAGAGTGCAGCAGGAGCAGTACGTGAGTTCCGTGCGGAAGCCCGGTTCCAGCGCACCAGCCCGCAGAAAGCCAAGCTGGTGCTGGACACCATCAAGGGCCAGCGTGTAGAGCAGGCGCTCAACACGCTTATGTTCACCCGAAAGCGGATAGCTCCGGTGGTGGAAAAGGCGTTGCGTTCGGCCGTGCAAAACGCGAACTATTTAAGCCAGGAGCAGGGCTTTGACCTGGATCTGGATCGCCTTTTTGTGAAACTGGCCGTTGCTAACGAGGGTCCGCGCCTGAAGCGTATTCGGCCTGCCCCGATGGGTCGCGCGTTCCGCTATCAGCGGCGCCTCGCTCACATCATCGTTGTCGTGGCAGAGAAGAGCAACACCGCCTCTGGATCGGCGGATGCGACTGGCAACGCTGCCGCAGAGGGTAAGTCAAAGCCCACCAAGAAATTTACCGTGCGTAAGTCGGCGAAGGTTGCAGCATAACTCGCCTGCGGGCGATGCAGGTTTGCGTACTTACCGAGAGGTAAGGCGGGGAGAAGGTTAGGAACATGGGTCAGAAAGTCCATCCGTATGGGTTTCGCCTCGGCATCAACAAGCCGTGGAAGTCGCGATGGTTTGTCGAGAAGGACTACGATAAGCTGCTCGTCGAAGATGTCAAGCTGAAGGCAGAGCTTCGCGAAAAGTTGAAGGCCGCGGGTGTTTCGTCCGTTGAGGTTGAGCGTCCAGGCAACAAACTGCGTCTTATCATCCGCACTGCTCGCCCAGGTATCATCATCGGCCGCAAAGGCGCGGAGATCGATAAATTGAAGGCTGACATTCAGAAGCGCACTAACCGAGAGGTCTTCATTGACATCTTGGAAGTGAACAAGCCGGAACTCGATGCGCAGTTGGTGAGTGAGAACATTGCTCTACAGTTGGAAAAGCGGGTTTCATTCCGACGCGCAATGCGTAAAAGCGTGGACTCGGCCCTGCGCTTCGGCTGCAAGGGCATCAAGGTTCGTGTATCTGGTCGCCTCAATGGGAACGAGATCGCACGGTCGGAGTGGTACCTCCAGGGTCGTCTGCCGCTGCACACGCTGCGAGCCGACATCGATTACGGCTTCTCGGAAGCGAAGACGACGTACGGCATCATCGGCGTGAAGACCTGGGTTTACCGCGGTGACATCTACGAGCAGAAGAAGCGCCGTGACACACGCACCACGGCCGGCGCGTTCTAAACGAAATCGCGTAAGTTGCCGGTCTAAAAGTTAGGACCGGCAGAGTACCAAGAATAGTAGTGGTGGGGAGACTGGCGGCGGACACCGACCAAGGCCCTGCAAAAGGATATGTGCCATGTTAATGCCAAAGAAGGTGAAGTACCGGAAACAGCAAAAGGGCAAAATGCGAGGCAAGGCATGGCGCGGCTCTGAGTTGGCTTTTGGTGATTTCGGGCTTAAGGTCGTCGAGTGTGGATACATCACCGATCGCCAGATCGAAGCCAGCCGTATTGCGATGACTCGTTACATCAAGCGTGGCGGCAAGGTGTGGCTCCGCATCTTCCCTGACAAGCCCATCACCAAGAAACCCGCTGAAGTCAGAATGGGATCAGGCAAAGGTGCTCTGGACCACTGGGTCGCCGTGGTTCGTCCAGGCAAACTTCTTTTTGAGATGGAAGGTGTCACGGTCGACATCGCGAAAGAGGCCATGCGTTTGGCATCAAGCAAGCTACCGCTGCGCACCGTTTTTGTGCAGCGCCCCAACGTGCAGGCTGCGCCCGTCGGGAAGACTGCTGCAGCGGTTTAAGCCGGGTGGCCCCCATAAACCGACGCACGGCGTCGCCGGGCGATGAAGAGAGAGACCTATGAAGTTTACTGAGATTACAACGCTAACCGAGCCCGAGCTCAAGACGCAGGAAGCCCAGGCCGGCGAACAGTTGTTCCGCCTGCGTTTTCAGAAGAGCCTCGGCAACACCGAAGGCACCACGAAGCTGCGCACCTTGCGCAAAGATATCGCGCGCATCAAGACCGCCGCGCGCCAACGCACACTCGGCCTTGCGGCTGCCCCTACCGAGAGTGCGGCACCCGCAAAGAAGTCGCGCAAAGCAAAGAAGGACGCGTAAATTATGGCTGATACTGTAGAGCAGACGACGGCACCCGCGGCCGCACAAAGCAGTGAAAAGACGGGACATCGGACCGAAAAGATCGGTCTTGTGACCTCCACCAAGATGGATAAAACCATAGTGGTATCTGTCGAGATGCGCAAAGCGCACCCGAAGTATCGACGGGTGGTTAAATCCAATAAGAAGTTTTACGCGCATGACGAGCAGAATTCCGCACGTGTCGGCGATCAGGTACGCATTCGCGAGAGTCGGCCGCTCAGCAAACTGAAGCGCTGGAACCTTGAGGAGATCGTCCGTCGTTCGTCGTTGTCAGCCCTCAACGATACGGCACCCACACCTGCCGCAAAATAAAATGCTCGCCCGCGGGAAGCGATGAACGGGCTTTTCCTGATGCCGCTCCTCTCGCCTCGCAGGTGCTCTACCAACAGTTTGGGGCCACGGCCCCCGGCCTCGTGACGAGGTCAGGAGGAACACAATGTCCGTTCAAATGAGATCCATCCTGGACGTGGCCGATAACTCGGGCGCGCGCCGGTTGCAGGTCATTCTGCCGCTAGGCGGTGGTCTAGGAAAGAAGGCAGGACTGGGCGATGTCGTCACGGCGGCCGTGAAAGAAGCGTCGCCAGATGGAACAGTGAAGAAGGGCAAGGTCGTCAAGGCCGTGATCGTGCGCCTTCGGAAAGAGGCTCGGCGCCGCGATGGTACCTACATCCGCTTCGACCAGAACGCAGCTGTGGTTATCAATGATGCGGGTGAGCCGGTAGGTACCCGCGTATTCGGACCTGTTGCACGGGAGTTGCGTGACAAAAAGTTCCTGAAGATCGTCTCGCTCGCACCTGAAGTCATTTAGCTTAGTTGAGGCGGCCGTCTGTGACGGCGCAGCGCTGCTGGACGGCGTGCGCGTTGTCGCGTACAGTTAAAGGGTTTGGTCGTGCGCCTGTGTGGCGCGCGATTTTCCGTCCGGCGCGGTTCGCCGAGGCTCCTCCGACACACCGGCGGAGATAAGGAGTAACAGATGGCGAACATTCTTCGCAATGATGTGGTAATCGTGCTTGCCGGCAAGAACAAGGGCATGGCTGGTCGAGTACTACGTGTGATCAAGGATAAGGACCGCGTGCTGATCGAAGGCGTGGGCATGATCAAAAAGCATGTCAAGCCAAACCCGCAGGCCAACATCAAGGGCGGCATTGCCGAGCAGGAAAGTCCGGTTCATGTGTCAAACGTGGCACTGGTCGATGGCAATGGAAAAGCCACTCGCGTGGGTATACGAACCGTAGACGGCAAACGCGAGCGCTATGCCAAAACTACCGGCGAGACATTGGTCGCGAAGCGCAAGTAGACCGCGTGCAGATTGTGTAATAAGGGAGCACCCCACGAAACGGTAGACGGACATTCGCGTTCACCCCGGCACCGTGGAGAAAGAGGACGGAGTACATGGCAGCACGTTTGAAGGACAAGTTCAACTCGGAACTCAGGGCCGCAGTTCAAAAGGAACTAGGAATTGAGAACACGATGGCTGTACCGAAAATTGAGAAAATCATTATTAACATGGGTCTCGGCGAGGCCACCCAGAATAACAAGATCCTGGATCCGCTGGTGGGCGACTTGGCTCAAATTACCGGTCAAAAGCCGGTGTTGACCAAGGCCAAGAAGTCCATCGCACAGTTCAAGGTACGTGCCGGCCAGTCGATCGGTGCCATGGTTACACTTCGCGGTGACACTATGTACGAGTTTCTGGATCGGCTGATTTCAGTGGCCCTGCCGCGCGTGCGTGACTTCAAGGGTGTGTCCAGCAAGAGTTTCGACGGCCGCGGCAATTACACCCTCGGTCTACGCGACCAGCTCATTTTTCCGGAAATCGACTACTCGAAGGTGGAAAAGCTCAAAGGAATGAACGTGACCATTGTGACGACTGCGCCTGACGACAATGGTGCTCGTGTTCTGCTTAAGCATTTCGGCATGCCGTTCCGCGCGTAAGTTGTCGCACACTTCTACCGCGGTGTCTTAGCCGCACAAGGTTCAGTAAAGGATTCCGATGTCGACGACCGCAAAAGCAGTCAAGGATGCAAAGAAGCCCAAGTTTAAAAGCCGCCAGCACAATCGTTGCCAGCTGTGCGGTCGTCCCCGTGCCTTTCTCCGCAAGTTCGGTGTGTGCCGTCTCTGCTTCCGCGGGCTCGCACTCAAAGGCGAAATCCCTGGTGTCGTAAAGTCAAGCTGGTAAGCTCCGCATCATTCTGTTCGAACCTAACGTTTTACCAAAAGAAGCGCGTCCGTCCGGTTCTCCCGGCCCACGTCAGGGCACGGAGCAAACGGGACCCGCAGGAGACGACCATGAACCTCACAGATCCAGTTGCGGATTTCCTGACCCGCGTCCGTAATTCCATCCGCGCGCGCCACCACAAGCTGGATATCCCCGCCTCCAACCTGAAGACCGAGATCGCCCGTATCCTGAAGGAAGAGGGCTATATTTCGAACTACAAGGTCATGGAAGAAGAAGGCAAGCGCGTTCTTCGGGTGTACCTCAAGTACTCGGCAGAAAACGAAGCCGTGATCACCGACCTGAAGCGCATCTCGAAACCGGGATCGCGTGTGTACATCGGCCGTGACGAAATTCGTCGCGTGCAGGGTGGCCTCGGCATCTCGATCCTGACCACACCGAAGGGCGTGATGACCGGCCGCACAGCCCGCAAGGAAAACGTTGGTGGCGAGGTTCTTGCGCACGTCTGGTAGGTACAGCTGAGCGTTCCCGACCAGTGTACTTGCTTTCTGACGAAGGTTGAACATAGTGCGGCATTGCCGCATGGCTGCAGTGGAACGGTGTTTGCCGCGACTCGCAAGCCACAAGGAAAACACAGATGTCACGTATTGGATTAAAGCCTATCCCGAAACCCGTTGGGGTGAAGTACACAGTCAACGGAAACATCGTTGCCGTGGAGGGTCCAAAAGGCAAGGTGAACGCACTTCTGCCCACCGGTATCCGGCTTGTCGAAAAAGACGGACAGATCCTGGCTGAACGTGACAACGATTCGCAGAAGGCGATGCATGGCCTCGCGCGCTCGCTGATGTTCAACGCGGTCGAAGGCGTGACCAACGGCTGGAAGAAGGAACTGGACATCGTCGGCATCGGTTACCGTGCCGAGATGAAAGGTAAGGAGATGGTCGTTTTTACGCTCGGCTACTCGCACCCTATCGAGTTTCCGCTGCCCACCGGGATCGAAGTTGCAATCGATCCCAAGCAGACGCATGTCACTGTTACCGGCATCGACCGGCAGAAGGTCGGCCAGGTCGCCGCAGACATGCGTTCACTCCGCAAGCCCGATCCGTATAAGAATAAAGGCGTACGTTACTCCGACGAGAAGCTAAAGAAGAAGGTCGGCAAGACAGGCTCGAAGTAACACCGCGCTTTTCCGAACGCGTGACGACACGATAGAGCAGAAAAGCAGGTAGGCCGCGTGAGCGGTTTTGCTTGCACATCAGAGGTGTCGGACCCAGATACCGGCACTCCCCAAATCCGAACGCGGCTGCCAAAGGTGGCTGCGCCAATAGGAAGGAATACCATGATTACACCGACAAAACGCAACGTGGTCCGCAAGCGTGTCCACAAGCGAGTTCGCAACAAGGTCGAGGGAACTACGGCACGCCCCCGCCTCAACGTCTTCCGTTCCCTGAACCACATCTATGCGCAGATCATCGACGACGCTACCGCTAGCACCCTTGTCTCGGCATCGACGCTGACAAAGAAGGGTGAAGACAAGCTCATCGGTGGAAATGTGAACGCAGCCAGGACTGTGGGCAAGATGGTCGCTGAGCGTGCCAAGGAGAAGGGCATCACTCGTGTGGTGTTCGATCGTGGCGGCTACCTCTACCATGGCCGCGTCGAAGCCTTGGCAGATGCGGCACGTGAAGCTGGACTTGAGTTTTAAGAGGTTGCGTGATCAACGTAAGGTTGCAAGGGTCATGGTGACCCGGAAGGAATACAATGGCAATGCAGAAGAAGATTGATGCGAACCGACTGAACCTGAAGGACCAGGTCGTCGCCATCAACCGCGTGACCAAGGTCGTCAAGGGTGGCAAAAACATGTCATTTGCTGCTCTTGTCGTCATCGGCGACCCGGCGGAAGGCATCGTGGGCTATGGTTCCGGCAAGGCGAAGGAAGTGCCGCAGGCGATCCGCAAGGGGATCGAGGCCGCAAAGAAGAACCTTCATCGCGTCAATCTAACCGCGACAACGATCCCACACCAGGTGCTTGGACGCTTCGGTTCGGGTCACGTTCTGCTGAAGCCTGCGCCTGAAGGAACTGGCGTTATCGCCGGTGGGGCAGTCCGTGCGGTAATGACTTCTGCCGGTGTACAAAACGTGCTCACGAAGTCACTGGGCACGGCAAACCCACACAATGTGATCAAGGCGACCTTTGACGCGCTTACGCAACTTCGCGATAAGGCTCAAGTTGCTGCGCTGCGCGGCAAAGACATCTCGGAACTCTAAGCAGCGGGCAGGAGACGGGGCGTGCTCCGGTTCCTACGAGGACAAGACAATGGCAGAAGCAACAGGCAAGATCAGAATTCAGTACTACCGCTCCAAGATCGCAACACCGGTGAAACACAAGCTGGTAGTCAAGGGTCTTGGATTTACGCGGCTTAACCAGATCGTTGAGCGGGAAGACACGCCATCGATCCGCGGCATGGTTCTCACTATCCCGCATCTGGTCCGCATCGTCCAGTAGTCGTATCGCGTCATCATTGCGTACATAATCTGCCGGTTCCACCCCGGCGTCCCAATGCGAGTCGGTTTTTTCCACCCCGGCGTTAGCGAGGAAATACATGGCACTCAATCTCTCCAATCTGCACGCTCCCAAAGGTGCCAATGCAAACAAAAAGCGCGTCGGCCGCGGTATGGGTTCTGGCATGGGTAAGACCTCTACGCGCGGCCACGACGGTCAGCGTGCACGCTCTGGTTCGCGCATGATGCGCGGCTTTGAAGGCGGCCAGATGCCGTTGCACCGCCGCCTGCCCAAGCGTGGCTTTACAAACATCTTCCGTCAGGAGTACCTGGTGCTCGGCCTGGATCGCATCGAACTGATCGCGTCCACGACGAACCAAACGGAACTGACGCTCGAGAACCTGCAGGCGCTGGGCATTTTGAAGAAGAAGAACGGCCTGGTCAAAGTTCTGGCCAATGGTGAAATCACCTCCGCCGTTACCGTATACGCACACAAGTTCAGCAAGCAGGCGCAGCAGAAGATCGAATCTGCCGGTGGCAGGGCTGTTCTTCTTGGTGGGGCGGCAGAGGCTGCTTCCGCCGCGTAGTCCTCTACACCGCGGGAAACATTTCGGGTACGGTCGGACCAGTGCGGTCCGGCCTTTCTCTGTCATAGCGAAACCTTTACCATACCGGTATCGCTGCCCCGTTTTAGGACAGAGTTCTGTAGTGAGGCCTCAGTGCCTCGGATGGGTGTGCATCGCCTGATGTTCGACAAGTTTGCCAATATCTTCCGCATCCCTGACCTGCGCAAACGAGTGCTATTCACGCTGGGTTTGCTCGCGGTCTATCGCATCGGTGGCCATATCCCTACGCCAGGCATCAACGCCGATCTGCTGCAGCAGTATTTTTCGCAGAATGCTGGTTCGTCGCTCGGTCTGGTGGACCTATTCACCGGCGGATCGCTGCGCCGCTTGACGATCTTTGCCCTTGGCATTATGCCGTACATCACGGCGTCGATCATCTTCCAGCTGCTTACAGTTATCTATGAGCCGCTGGCCAAGCTGCAGAAGGAAGGCGAAGTCGGTCGACGCAAGATCACGCAGTGGACTCGGTACGTCACCGTGCTGCTCGCGATTGTGCAGTCCTTTGCCATTGCACTCACATTGACGAAAAGTCAGACCGGCGCACCCATGGTGACGATGGGTTCTGGCAAATTCCTGTTGATGTGCGTTTTGACCCTGACCACGGGAACGGCCTTCATCATGTGGCTGGGTGAGCAGATCACCGAGCGTGGTATCGGTAATGGCATGTCCCTGCTCATCTTCACCGGCATCGTTGCCGGCCTGCCTGCCGGCATCGCCGACTTGTATGAGAAGGCGAAGGACGGCACATGGGGCGGGTTTACACCGGTGGCGGTCGTGCTCCTCATCGCTATCATGGTTGCGGTCGTCGCCTTCATCGTGTACGTTGAGCGTTCTGAACGGAAGATTCCGGTGCAGTATGCCAAGCGGATTGTGGGCCGCAAGATGATGGGCGGTCAAGCCACGTTCCTACCGCTCAAGGTCAACTCCGGCGGCGTTATGCCGGTGATCTTCGCCAGTTCCATCCTGTCTGCGCCGCTTCTTCTGGCCAATGTCGGCTTTGTACAAAACACCAGCTGGCTTCGTCGCATCACCGAAGGTCTGCGTCCTGGCGAGCCGTGGTACGAACTGCTCTACATTGCCGCCATCATCTTCTTTGCATACTTCTACATCTCCATCGTCTTTCGCCCAGACGATATTGCAGACAACATGCGCAAGTACGGTGGCTTCATTCCCGGCATCCGTCCAGGTCGCCGCACCAGCGATTTCATCAATGAGATTCTGACCCGTATCACTCTCGTTGGTGCGCTGTACCTGATCATCATCTCCATCATCCCGCAACTCCTGGTTTCAGGCGTTCATTTCAACCACCTGTGGCTGGTCGGCGGCGTTTTCGACCGCATGCCGACCTGGGTCAGTAACGGTCTCGGCCTGAACTTCTACTTCGGCGGCACATCCCTGCTCATCGTGGTTGGGGTCGCCATGGACACGGTACAGCAAGTTGAGTCGCAGCTGATCATGCGGCATTACGAGGGCTTCACGCCCAAGAGTGGTCGCATCCGCGGTCGGCGGAGCTGGTAGACACAGTGGCAGGGTTCAAGGATCAGTGGCAGCCGGGCCCCGTGTTGCTACTGGGGGCACCCGGCGTAGGCAAGGGTACCCAGGCGCAGTTGCTCATGGACCGCTGCGGTATACCGCAGATCTCCACTGGCGACCTCATCCGTGAAAACATCCGCCTCCGGACGCTGATCGGAACGCGCTTCAAGGAAATGGTCGCTGCGGGGATCTTCGTCCCGGACGACATCGTCAACCAGATGGTTGCAAGCCGCCTCATGGCGCCTGATTGTGAACGCGGATTCGTTCTGGATGGCTTCCCACGAACAGTAGGGCAGGCGGACTGGCTGGACGCTGCCCTCACCGGCAGAAACCGCGAGGCCGATTTACATTCCGATGCTCAAGGTATCGGTGGCGGCACGGCCCAGCCGCTTGTTGCGGTAAGTATCAATGTTCGCTATGATGAGTTGTTACGTCGTATCACCGGGCGTCGAACGGGTTCCGTCTCCAAACGAATTTACAACATCTATACCAACCCCCCTGTGGCACCGGGTGTCTGCGATGTGGATGGTGAGCCGCTGGTACAGCGGCCAGACGATTCCGAAGAGGTATTCGAGGAACGGATGCGCGTGTTCGCGGAGCAGACGGGCCTGGTGATTGACCACTATCGGGCTCTCGGTAGATTTGAGGAAGTCGACGGAGAGCAATCCATCGACGTAGTTGCAGAGCATATCCTCGCGGTGCTCAGGCGTATGCGAGGCAACTAGCGCGTCTGTTCCATGCAGGCGCAGAAACGATCTTTGTAAGAGCAGATGGCTATTGTTTTGAAAACACCGCAGGAGATTGAAAAGATGCGCCGCAGTGGAGGCCTTCTTCGGCAGGTGCACCAAGTCATCTCTGAAGCTGTCAAGCCAGGTGTGACCACGATGGACCTGGAAGAGATTGCGGCCGCAAAGATCGAGTCGATGGGCGCAAAGGCAGCGTTCAAGGGCGTCAAAAATCCGGGGCACTCCGATTTTCCGGCGGTTCTCTGCACTTCGGTGAACAACGAAGTGATTCACGGCATACCTTCGCCCAAGCGCATCCTAAACGAGGGAGACATCATCTCGGTGGATTGCGGTCTCATTCTGGACGGCTACTACTCCGATTCGGCCGTGACTTACCCTGTGGGCAGGTTGGGCTTGGGTGCACGCAAACTGCTGGATGTCACAAAGGCTTCGCTGGAGCAGGCAATTCAGGAGTGTCAGATAGGTCAAAGCCTGGGCGACATCGGAGCCGCGGTGCAGGACCTGTGTGAGGGTGCAGGGTTTGGCGTGGTTCGAGAATTTGTAGGGCACGGCATCGGCAAGCACATGCATGAGGATCCGCAGGTGCCCAACTATGGCAGACGTGGTAAGGGTGCAAAGCTTAAAGCCGGCATGGTATTGGCTATCGAACCGATGATCAATGCCGGCTCGGCTGAGGTAAAGGTTTTGAAAGATGGTTGGACCGCGGTGACGGTGGATGGCAGCCTGTCGGCGCATTTCGAGCACACCGTAGCGATCACTAAGGATGGACCGCTGGTTCTGACGCGGTAGAAGGTGTGGCGCTAGAAGTTACAGCGGTAGAAGTTACGAGGAGACGGTTTGTCGAAGGAAGACGCAATTGAGGCGATGGCAGTCGTAGTGGAGACGCTGCCGAACGCTATGTTTAAAGTCGAAATGGAAAACAAGCACCAGGTGCTCGCCCACGTCTCCGGACGCATGCGCAAGAACTTCATCCGGATCCTTCCAGGGGATCGCGTGGCCATCGAGTTAAGCCCCTACGACCTAAGCCGTGGGCGCATTGTTTACCGGTACAAGTAGTACGCCGGTGTTGTACGCACGACAGGTGGTCCACTTTGTGGATTACTGAGAGGAAATCAAGATGAAAGTTCGAGCAAGCGTCAAGCGTATTTGCGATAAGTGCAAGATCGTTCACCGCCATGGTGTGGTGCGCGTCATCTGCGAAATTGCGAAGCACAAGCAGCGCCAGGGGTAACCTGGTCTGACAAGAATCACGAGCGGACCCAAACCGATCCACACAAGAACACCTCAAGGATCAATGGTCTTCCAGGGCGAGTTAGCCGAAGTCAAGGCTTGCGATGAACCCGAGGTATCCGCTCCCAACCCGTCTTTACACGACAGCGTGTGAGACACGAAGTATGAGGAAGACAAATGGCACGTATTGCAGGTGTCGATCTGCCGAATAACAAGCAGGCAAGAATCGGCCTCACCTATATCTACGGCATCGGAGAAACGCGTGCCCTGGCGATCCTCGCCAAGGCAGACATTGAGCCGACGCGCAAACTGCAGACGCTGGACGAGGACGAACTGAATCGCGTCCGTAGCGTGATCGACCAGGAAGGCGGCATTGAGGGTGACCTTCGCAAGGAAGTCGGCCTTAACATCAAGCGCCTGATCGAAATCCAGAGCTACCGTGGTCTGCGCCATCGTCGCAGCCTGCCTGTCCGCGGACAACGCACCCACACCAACGCACGCACGCGCAAAGGCCCCCGCAAGGGTACGGTTGCCGGCAAGAAGAAAGCGACCAAGTAAATGGCCAAGCAGCAGAATAAAGGTACGTCGGGCGCTGCCGGTAAGAGCGGCAAGGGCAAGAAGTTTAAGAAGCGTGAGCGCAAAAATGTTCCGTATGGTCTCGTATTTGTGCAGGCGTCGTTCAACAACACGATCGTGACGATCACCGACCAGCAGGGCAACACCCTGTCGTGGAAGAGCTCGGGTTCACTCGGCTTTCGCGGTTCGCGTAAGGGCACGCCGTTCGCAGCGCAGCAGGCTGCTGTCGGTGCCGCCACTGCCGCTCGCGACCACGGTCTGCGTTCGGTCGATGTGCGCGTCTCCGGTCCAGGTTCTGGCCGTGAGTCCGCAGTACGTGCGTTGGCGGCGGCAGGTCTCGATGTGCGGAGCATCCGCGACGTGACGCCGATTCCCCACAACGGTTGCCGTCCGCCCAAGCGTCGTCGTGTGTAAGGAAGTAGAGAGTAGAAAGAATGAACCCTTTCTATTCTCGGCTTCGACTTAGTCTTTTGTAAGTGTGAAGCGAGTTAAAAGTAGAGAAGTTTCTCATCGATGTCTCTACTACACCGCCCATACTCTCCACTGTTTTAAGGATCGGGACGGAGAGGCGACTGCCTTGTAAACCGATCGTCACCTGAAGTCAGGAAAGAGAGTTTAGAAATGGCACGTTACACAGGAGCTGTCTGCCGTCTTTGCCGGCGCGATGGCGTCAAGTTGTTCCTGAAGGGTTCGCGTTGTTTTTCTGACAAGTGCGCCATTGACAAGCGTAACTTCCCGCCAGGTCAGCATGGCCAGGCTCGCGCGAAGAAGATCGTGGGCTACGGTTTGCAGCTGCGTGAAAAGCAGAAAGCCAAGCGCATCTATTTCACGCTTGAAGGTCAATTTCGCGAGTATTACGAAAAGGCAAACAAGCGCACCGGCGTCACCGGCGAGCTGCTTTTGCAGCAACTCGAGCGCCGTTTGGACAACGTCGCCTACCGTCTCGGCTATGCAATCTCGCGTCGCCAGGCTCGTCAGGTTGTGCGTCACGGCCACGTGCAGGTCAACGGCCGCAAGGTCAACATCCCCTCCTTCCAGGTGAAAGTGGGCGACGTAGTCGAGATCCGCGAGGGTTCCAAGAAGCTCGAAATTCTGGAGACGGCAAAGCAGTTCGCGAGCGGCCTTTTGCAGCCCATGTGGCTGCAAATCGACCGCGACGCATTCAGCGGCAAGGTCGTTGCGCTGCCGCGGCGTGACGAGATTCAGCTGCCGGTGAATGAGCAGCTGATCGTCGAACTGTACTCCAAGTAGAAGCAGTTGTAGTGGCTGAACAGCCAAAGAAGCAGGACCTTTCGGCTTCTTTGGCCCGCTTTCAGCCTGTTCGTCTGTAAATGAGGGACAGCCGCTCGCATCGAGGCTGTTGTACGTGGCGCATCGCCACAGGAGCCAGCACGACCGAACCTCAGTACCCGCAAAATGCTTCGCGGCCGGCTTGGGGGGAGGGAATGAAGGAGATTGTTATGTTGTGGAGAGGTTTTCAAAAGCCCAAGCGTCTCGCGGTTGAGCAGGAAACACTGACCGAGAAGTACGGCAAGTTCAGCGCGCAGCCATTCGAACGCGGCTTTGGTACGACGATTGGCAACAGCCTACGCCGCACCCTTCTGAGCTCGATTGAAGGTGCAGCCGTGACCGCGGTCAAGGTTGAGGGTGTGCTTCATGAGTTCCAGTCCATACAGGGCGTTGTAGAAGACGCGACAGATGTCATCCTGAACCTGAAGCAGATTCCCTTCAAGCTGAACGGTGACGGCCCAAAGGCGCTGTACCTGCGCGTTGAAGAGCCCGGTGTTGTGACCAGCGGAATGATCGAAGCCGACGGCGATGTCGAAATCCTCGACAAGGACGTGTACATCGCGACCGTGTCCGAGGGCGGCAAGCTGGATATGGAGATGCGCCTCAAGCGTGGCCGCGGGTACCAGAGTGCAGATAAAAACTACGATCCGGACCTCGGCATCGGCTTCATCCCTGTGGACTCGGTTCACTCGCCCGTACGTAAGGTGAATTATGCCGTGGAAGCAGCGCGTCTCGGTCAGATTACCGACTACGACAAGCTCACGCTTGAGATCTGGACAAACGGCACGGTTCTTCCCGCAGACGCTCTTGGCCTGGCCGCCAAACTGCTGAAGGACCACATGACCATCTTCATTAACTTTGAAGAGGAGATGGAAACGGGTCTGGATGGGTCGCACGACGGTCCCGCACTGCGCAACGACAACCTGAACCGTTCGGTCGAAGAGTTGGAGCTGAGTGTCCGCAGCTACAACTGCCTCAAGAACGCAAACATTGCCACCATCGGCGAGCTGATTCAGAAGACCGAAGCCGAGATGTTGAAGACCAAGAACTTCGGACGCAAGAGCCTGAATGAGATCAAGGAAATTCTCGCGCAGATGGGCTTCTCACTTGGTATGAAAATAGACGAGAACGGCAACCCGGTCCCGGGACCGACGTCGGTCCTGCCCGCCCAGACCCTTGCGGGGTCGTTCGGCAACTTTGACGACGAGGACGAGGACGAAGAAGAAGAGGATGAAGAGTTCGGCGTGCCGGAGACGGAGAACTTCTAAGTCGGCGACCGGGGTAGTGGGCTGGGTTCACTACTCCGATTGCACTTGAAGTTGTTAGGTCGCGAGTGAGCAGCGACTGTATATCCACGGCGGGTTCAGGGTAGTTCATTCACCGACACCACAGGTTCTAGACGATAGCTCCTGATTGGGGCGTCGATTATCTAAAGAGGTATGGATCGCCATGCGGCATCGTAAAGCAGGAAACAAACTCGGACGTAATCCTAGCCACCGTCGCGCACTTCTGCGCAACCTGGTGACGAGTGTCGTCGTTGAAGATCGTGTAGAGACCACTCTTGCGAAAGCAAAGGCTGTGCGTCCGCTGGTCGAAAAGATGATCACATTGGGCAAGCGTGGCGATGTACACGCGCGACGTCAGGCTGCAGCATTTCTCATGACTCCGGACTCTGTATCGCGATTGTTTGCGACCGTGGCCCCGCGCTACGGCGGCCGCAACGGTGGCTATTTGCGCATTGTTCGAACGGGCTTTCGCCAGGGCGATGGCGGTGAGAAGGCCATGATCGAGCTTTTGGGCGCAGAGACGGAGCTTAGCGAGAAGGCACAGAAGCGTGCTGAAGTCCGCGAGAAGAAGCGCGAGGAGATGCAGAAGGCCATGGCTGAGCAAGGTGCCGGCCCGGATGAGAACGTTCCAGCCGACGGCGAGTGATTTTGGTGTGATTTGTCAAGAATGGGTGTGCGCTCTGTGCGTACGCCCATTCTTACGTTTCTGAGCGAGCGCATCGTTCGCAAACACGGCCTGATCAGGCCAAGAGGAACAAGTGACTGGAATCCTTTGGGGCGGGCGGCACGCACCAGGCATTCATAACCCCTGGGTCTCTACCACCTTTGTCTGGCTACCGGTGGCGTTCATGTTGCTGGTCATCGCCAGGGAATCCACCGAAGGCTTCGCAAGCCTTCATACCTCGGTAATGCTTCGGCCCCTGTACCAGGCAATCTTCGGGGTAGTAGCCGATCCGCGATGGGAGCATATCCACCACATGCTACGCAAAACTGGCCACTTCCTGGGCTATGGAACGCTCGGGCTGACTTGGCTGCGCGCCTGGCTGCACATGTGGGCGCGCCCGCTGCGTCGAAGCACTGCGAGGACCTGGCGGTCCCTCGCATGGCGCATGGCGATTCTATGTACGGCAGTGGTGGCGTCAATGGACGAGCTGCACCAGACATGGATTCCGGATCGCACCGGATTGGCCTCTGATGTCCTGCTCGACACCTCAGGCGCGATCATCCTCTGCGGCCTGATTGCGATCTTATGGCGTGTGCGCCTGCGAAGAATCAGCGAGTGATCGACTCGGCATCCTTACTCGCTTGCTGCCGATTTATGAACGCGGATAAAAGAAAAAGGCTGACGAAAAGCACAGCACCTGACGTGTCGAGAAGAACGTCGGCAAACGAAGAGTTGCGACCAGGCAGATAGCGTTGGTGCCACTCGTCGAGAGTTGCGACCGAAGCTGCGGTGAGCACGCCTAGAGCAGCACCGCGGCGGGCCGCCAAACGCCATCCACGGCGGCCGGAGTGCAGTAGCAGGCTAAGCCAGACCTGGGTGCTGAACAGGCCAAGCAGCCCGTAGCCACAGAAATGACCAAGCTTGCGCAACTCGTTATTAGTCACGCTCAGGTCAGGGCAGTAGCCGGTAAGATGCAGCCGATTCAGTACCGCCGAGAGAAACCGAAGTGTGTGGGACTGGCCCGCAGTGCGGGTCGATTCCGCTGCGATGGCACAGAGCAAAAAGACCATCGGCAGCCAGTTGGAGGGTACGCGGACCGAGTGGGAATTGTGCGGTGCAGTTCTCAAAGGCCTTCCTTCTGCAAATCGTGCAGGGGTCTTGAGTTATGACACCACAGCCATCTATGCCTTGCGGCCCGTAAATAATTCGATTTTTCGGGAGTTTTTGCCGCCTTTATTGTGGAAAGCATCAAGGCGGCACGCAGCGAAAAGGCCGCTTCCACTGCGACCTTCTTTGCTGCGTTTCGACAAAGTAGAAACCAGGTTACTTATAAGACTTGGCAGTCTCAAACCGCTTGTTCACCTCGTCCCAGTTAATAACGTTCCACCAGTTGGCAAGGTATTCGGGACGCTTGTTTTGATATTTCAGGTAGTAGGCATGCTCCCATACGTCATTGCCAAGAATGGGAAAGCTACCACCCGAAATTGGGTTGTCCTGGTTCGGCGTAGTCACGATGGCAAGCTTGCCACCCTTGAAGATGAGCCATCCCCAGCCGGAACCAAACTGCTTGGCAGTGGTCTCGTTAAAGCTTTTTTTAAAGCTTTCAAAGTCTCCGAAGTCTGCCTTGATTTGCCCCGCAATGCTGCCCTGCGGTTCGCCGCCACCACCCGGCTTCATGATGGTCCAGAACATGGTGTGGTTCAGGTGACCGCCACCATTGTTGCGGATCACGGCGCGCACGTCTTCCGGTGCTGATTCCCAGTTCTTCACTAACTCGTCTACAGTCTTGCTGCCGAGCTCAGTGTGTTTCTCAATCGCGCCATTCAGGTTGGTGACATAGGTGGCGTGGTGCTTGTCGTGGTGCAGTTTCATCGTCGCCTCGTCGATGGTGGGCTCAAGGGCGGCGTAGTCATAGGGCAGCGGTGGAAGTTCGAAGGGCACGGGACTCTCCTTGGCGCGGTCTGCGCACGTATCACGTTGCCTTGGATGCCGCCTCATCGGGGGTGGATGCAGCACGGCAATTTACGGCGCGTTATCACCCGGGTCTGGCAGATGGTTTCTAATAAGGCCAGCCATGATGCCATCCACTGCTGAATACAAGTGGTTTACCGACCAGGGTGCTGCATTCGGATCGCCCGGAATTCCTCCCCGCTGGACCACGAGCAAGAAGGACACGGTAGCAACCGCGTACTCGGCGGCGAGTCGCGTGTGGTTTACTGCATCGCACGGCACGCTGAACGAGATGTACTACCCCACCATCGACCGTCCGCAGGTTCGCGACATGGAGCTGCTGTTTACCGATGGCGAAACTTTCGTCCATGAGGAAAAGCGAGACCTGGTCTACAGCTTTGACTACATCGACCCCGACGCGCTGGCCGTGCGCATGGTGGCAGACGACACCGGTGGGCGTTACACCGTCACCAAGCAAATTGTCTGCGACCCGCACCAGCCGGTCGTGCTCATGCACGTCGCGGTTACCGGCGAGGCGAGCACGCTGCGACGCATGAAGTGCTACGCCCTGCTTGCGCCGCACCTGGATGGCGGTGGCGCGGGCAACAGCGCGCGCAGTGTGAGTGTGGCCGGCCAGCGCCTGCTTCTGGCGTGGAAGAGCCAGTACACGGTGGCGATGGGTGTGGACTGCGGATTTGCCCGTTCCTCCTGCGGCTACGCTGGCGTATCGGACGGGTTCAAGGACCTGAAAGAGAACATGGTCATGGACTGGCAGTTTGGCGAGGCGCTTGACGGCAATCTGGCTCTAACCGGTGAAATCGATCTCGCCCTCAACCCGGAGTTCACCATCGCGATCGGGTTCGGCGAGGGCAATCATGCGTCCCTGTCCAACGTCATGCAGTCGCTCAGCGTCCCCTTTGCCTTGCACCTCAAGCGCTTTATCGAGCAGTGGCACCGCGCGGCATCGCCGGAGCGCTTGGCCGCCGCAAGCACGGATGGCGGCCGCATCATGCGCATAAGCCACAACACCATCCTTGCGCACGAGGACAAGCAGTTCAGCGGAGCATTCATCGCATCGGCGTCCATCCCCTGGGGGAATGCGAAGGGTGACGACGACCTGGGCGGTTACCACCTGGTCTGGACACGGGACATGATCCAGAGTGCAACGGCGATCCTGGCCTGCGGTCGTGTGGATACGGCTCGGCGCGCACTTGTGTACCTGGCTTGCACGCAGCGCCCCGATGGCTCGTTCGCCCAGAACTTCTGGATCGACGGCACACCCTACTGGTCCGGCATTCAGTTGGACGAGGTAGCCTTTCCCATCATTTTGGCATGGCGGTTGTGGAAGGCTGGAGGCACTGGCAACTTTGATCTCTTCCCATTTGTCGAGTCTGCAGCGGCCTTCCTTGTACGGTATGCACCTGTGACACAGCAGGAGCGTTGGGAAGAAGCAAGTGGGTACTCTCCCTCCACTCTGGCTGTCGTCATTAGTGGCCTGCTGTGCGCCGCAGACATCGCACGGGATCACAAATCTGGCGAGCTTGGAATTTTCCTTGAAAGCTACGCCGATTGGATCGAATCCCACCTTGACGAGTGGACCACCACAAATGATGGTGTGCTGCTTCCAGACATCAAACGACATTACGTACGCATCAATCCACCGCGGCCGGGAGAAAACTTCTACAACCCTGAAGCTGGCGAAGGTCGGTACAACATTGCGAATCGTGCCCCCGGTGAGCGGTATAACTTTGCGGCGAAGGAGATTATCGACGGCGGCTTTCTGGAATTGGTCCGTTATGGCATACGGCGCGCCGACGACCCGCTGATCGTGGATTCGTTGAAGGTCGTGGACCACGTCCTCAAGATCGACACACCGTTTGGCCCTTGCTGGCGTCGCTACAACCATGACGGGTATGGCCAGCAAAAAGACGGCGGCCCGTTCGTTCATTACGGGCAGGGCCGTGCCTGGCCCATTCTGACCGGGGAACGTGCGCACTATGAACTGGCGGCTGGCGGCGATGTGCAGCCGTTGGTCGAGGCGATGGAGCAGTTTGCCTCCGTCGGCGGCATGCTGCCGGAGCAGGTGTGGGACTACAAGGACATGCCGGACAAAGGCCTCTACCTGGGCCGGGCGGCGTACAGTGCGCAGCCGTTGGTGTGGGCGCATGCCGAATACATCAAGCTGCTGCGCTCAAGCGTGGATGGCCATGTCTTCGACCGCATCAGCGTGGTGGAAGAGCGGTACGGCGTGCACGCCGGGGAACGCACATTTATTAGCGCCACAGAATACTTCCAGGTAACCCGCCCGGTGACTAAGGTCGCGGCCGGAAGGAGCATGGCCGTACTTGATCAGGCGTGCTTTGAGGTCGTGTGGACGGTGGATGAATGGAAGACCAAAACGACGACGTCTGCCGTGTCGCTAGGCTATCCAGGCTTTGTGGCCACCTTGCCGGCTTTGACAAAAAGCACCCTGGAGTTTGCTTTGCACTGGGTTGAGGGTGATCGCTGGACGCCGCAGAATTACCGGGTGACGGTAGCGTAGTGGCCCTTGCGCAGCCGCTCAGTCCACCGGGCGCGCGTACACTATCGAGATGGCATGGCAGGCGCATGCGCTGCCGCCAAACAGATTTGAAGTACCCACATTAAGACTGAGGAAAGAAATGAGCGATCTCGACAAGCTGAGTATTGATACTCTCCGGCTGCTGGCTGTGGATGCGATTGAGCAGGCCAAAAATGGCCACCCCGGTGCGCCGATGGCACTGTCTCCGCTGGCATACCTGTTGTTCACGAAGTACATGGTCCACGATCCGAGTGACTTCAAGTGGAGCAACCGGGACCGGTTTGTGCTGTCGAACGGGCATGCGTCCATGCTGCAGTATGGTGCGCTGTTCCTGAGCGGATACGATATTTCGCTGGACGACCTGAAGCAGTTCCGTGAGTGGCACTCCAAGGCGCCGGGGCACCCCGAGTATGGATTTACCCCGGGGGTCGAAGTGACAACCGGACCGCTTGGCCAGGGCTTCGGCATGTCCATCGGGCTGGCGATTGCAGAGAAGCACCTGGCCGCGATCTACAACACTAAAGACACCGAGATCGTGAACCACCACACCTATTGCATCGTGGGCGATGGCGATCTGATGGAAGGCATCTCGCACGAATCGGCGTCGCTCGCGGGCACGCTTGGGCTGAACAAGCTCATCGTGTTCTACGACGACAACCTCATTTCGCTCGATGGCCCGACAGAGCTTTCGTTTACGGAGAACGTGACGGAGCGGTTCGAGGCGTATGGCTGGCATGTGCAATACGTGGACGACGGCGAGAGCCTGCCCAAGCTGGAACAGGCAATCCGCATCGCGCAGCTGGAGACGGGCAAGCCGTCGCTGATTCGCGTACGGACGATCATCGGCTACGGTTCCCCAAAGGCTGGCACCAACAAGGTGCATGGCGAGATGCTGGGCAAGGAAGCGACGCGGAAGACGAAGGAGTTTTTCGGATTCGATCCGGATGTGGATTTTGCGATTCCGCCCGGCGTGAAAGAGAACTGGGAACAGGCCAAGATCAAGGGCGCCGAAGCGAAAGCGAAATGGGACGAGACATATGCCGGGTACAAGGCGGCGCACCCCGAACTGGCGGCACAGTTCGAGCGAGCCCTTGCGCAAAAACTGCCAGAGGGCTTCGATAAGGACCTGAAGCCGTTTGCGACGGACAAGCCAATCGCCACGCGTACCGCGGGCAACGTTGCACTTGAGGCGCTGGGCAAAAACATTCCTGAGCTGGTGGGCGGCGCGGCCGATCTCACGTCGTCGACGAAGACGATCTTCAAGGCGTCGCCGAGCTTCCACGTTGACCCGGCGGGCAAGAATATTTTCTTCGGCGTGCGCGAGTTCGGCATGTGCGCTGCGGTGAACGGCATGGCGGCGCACGGCGGGCTGATCCCGTTCGGATCGACGTTTTTCGTGTTCAGCGACTATGCGCGTGCGGCGCTCCGCATGGCAGCGCTGATGAGTACGCATTCCCTGTTCATTTTTACGCACGACTCGATCGGCCTGGGCGCGGATGGACCGACGCACCAGCCTGTGGAGCACCTGATGAGTCTGCGCGCGATTCCTCAGCTGACGGATTTCCGTCCGGCGGATGCGAACGAAACCAACGCGTGCTGGAAGCTCGCAGTGGAGCGCACGAACGCATCGTTCATGGCGCTGAGCCGGCAGGACTTGCCGGTGTTGGACACCGACAAATATCCCGTTGTGGAGGGTCCTCGCAAGGGTGCGTATGTGCTCGTTCCGCAAGAGAATCCGGACGTGATTATTGTTGCGACTGGATCTGAGGTGTCGCTCGTGCTGGCGTCGCTGGGCGACCTGGAGGCTGCCGGAATCAAGGCGCGCGTGATCTCTATGCCGTCGTTCCATATCTTCGAAGAGCAGGACGAGGCCTACAAGGACAGCATCTTTCCGCACGGCATCGCGAAGATGTCGGTGGAAGCCGGCTCGACTATGGGGTGGTGGAAGTACATCGGGCGAGACGGGTCGGCAATCGGTGTCGACCGGTTTGGAGCGTCTGCGCCGGGGCCGGAAGTGTTGGATAAATACGGGTTTAACTCGGCAAACATCGTGCAGCAGGCGAAGAAGGCCATAGGAAAGTAGTGATTCTATGAGGATTGCGATCGCTTCCGACCATGCGGGCTTCCCGCTGAAGGAACTTGTCCGCGCACACGTGGCCGCGCTTGGCCACGACGTGCAGGACCTGGGCGCATACAACACGGAGCCGTCTGACTACCCGGACTTTGCCGAGAAGGTCGGCAAGGTGCTGATGGCCGGCGGTGCCGACCGGGGTATTTTGATTTGCGGGTCGGGTGTGGGTGTGTGTGTGGCCGCAAACAAGATGCCCGGCGTGCGTGCGGGTATGTGTCATGACACGTACTCCGCGCACCAGGGTGTGGAGCACGACCAGATGAACGTGCTTGTTTTGGGCGCACGCATCATCGGCGAGGCGCTGGCGTACGAGTGCGTGGACAGCTACCTGAAAGCGAACTTCATCGGGTCCGAGCCGCGGTTTGTGCGCAGACTGAACAAGGTGTTTGCGATTGAGAAGCTGTACATGCCAAGGGCCTCCGGCGAGCAAGTGGAGATCACGCCGAAGCCGGCTGATATTCCGGCAAGCACGAAATCGGCGGAGAAGGTTTAGCGCATGGCAGGGAAGGTCTGGTTTATCACGGGTGCATCGACCGGCTTCGGTCGTCTGCTGGCGGAGGAAGTGCTGAAGCGCGGCGACAAGGTCGTCGCGACGGCGCGGGACGAGGGCAAGGTCATTGACCTGACCGACCGTTACCCCACAGACGCTCTGGCTTTGGAGTTGGATGTGACGCAGAAGGATCACATTCTGGCGGGGGTGCAGGACGCGATTGACGGATTCGGTCGCATCGACGTGCTGGTGAACAATGCCGGGTATGGGCTGATCGGCGCGGCGGAAGAGGCGAGCGATGAGGAGATCGAGAAGATCGTTGCAACGAACGTATTTGGAACGGTGGATGTGACGCGGGCGGTGTTGCCGCACATGCGGGCGCAAAAGTCCGGACACATCGTGAATATGTCGTCGGCCGCGGGGGTGGTGGGGACCGCAGGTGTAAGCATATACAACCTGACCAAGTTTGCCGTGGAAGGCTTCAGTGAGGGCTTAGCGCTGGAGGTGAAGCCGCTGGGCATTCGCGTGACGGTGATTGAGCCGGGGCCGTTTCGGACGGACTTTGCGGGCCGGTCGGCCGTGTTTGCGCAGGAATGCATCGCGGACTATGACAGCACGGCGGGCAAGACGCGCGAGTGGTTGAAGTCTGAGGATGGCAAGCAGAAGGGCGATCCGCAGAAGGCCGTGGAGGCTATTGTGCAGATGGTGGATGCGGACGATCCGCCGCTACGGCTTCTGCTGGGTGCGAGTGCGCTGAACCGAATGGAAGCCAAGCTGAAGCTGTGGCAGAGTGAGATCGACCGGCATCGGGATGTGACGCTCGGGTCGGATTTTCCAGATGGGGTGTAGGTCACCCGACCTTCGCCTTGCGAAGGTCCGGACCCGGCGGGCATGGATGTGGTGTCGCCCAAAGCAGGTTTATCCACCGCGCTTCGCCCCGGTCGAAATAACAGAGTATGTGCGTGGGTAGTTGCGGAGTAATGGTGTACCCGGTGACGGCGTGTGCGGCGCATGGGGGACAGTGCGACCGAGTGGTGTGTGGGTGAATCAAAACGGAGTTGGACGTACCAAGGCGCAAGGCCGGAAAGAGATTGAGACGGATGGCAGGTTCTGAGATGGGTGTGACACAGGCGAAGGCAGAGACGGTGACAGACGCCGGGCGCAAACCTGATCCGTGCATTGTGGTGATCTTTGGTGCGAGCGGTGATTTGACGAAACGCAAGCTGCTGCCGGCGCTGTATCACCTGGATCAGCAGAATCTGCTGCCGGAGAACTTCTCCGTGGTGGGTGTTGCACGGCGGGATCTGTCGAAGACCTTTGCGCCGGACATGAAAGACGGCATCCTAAAGGGCGGCGGCGTTGAGGAGAACGAAGAGAAGCTGGGCAAGTTTGTGGAGAAGATCGAGTATTTCGCGACGAACTTCGATGACGACGCCGGTTTCGAGAAGCTGAAGGCGTTTCTGGCGGAGCAGGATGGCAAGAGCGGGACGAAGGGAAACCGGCTGTTCTATCTGGCCGTGGCTCCCGAGTTTTTTGCAGATATCGTCGAGCGACTGGGAAAGCACGGCATGACGAAACCGGCAGAGGGGGCCGAGAACGGCGCGTGGGTCCGATTCATCATCGAGAAGCCGTTCGGCACCGATCTGGACAGCGCCATCAAGCTTAATAAGGACATCAACGCTGTGCTGGGCGAGGATCAGATCTTCCGGATCGACCACTACCTGGGTAAGGAGGCGGTGCAGAACATTCCCGTGCTGCGTTTTGCGAACGGGATGTTCGAGCCGTTGTGGAACCGGGACTACATCGACAATGTGCAGATTACGGCGGCGGAGTCTATCGGGATTGAGGGACGTGGGCCGTTCTATGAGCAGGCCGGTGCACTCCGCGATGTACTGCAGAATCACGTGATGGAAGTGCTTTCGTTCGTCGCCATGGAGCCACCAGACAGCTTTGAATCATCTGCCGTTCGGGTGGAGAAGCTGAAGGTGTGGAAGGCGATCGAGGCAGTGCCTTTGGAGAATACTGCTCGCGGGCAGTATGGGCCGGGCAAGGTGGACGGGCAGGACGCGATCGGGTACCGGCAGGAAGACCGGGTCAATCCGGAGTCGCAGACGGAGACGTATGCGGCAATGAAGCTGAGTATCGATAACTGGCGATGGGCGGGTGTGCCGTTTTATATTCGCGCGGCGAAACGGCTGACAGAGCGTGTGACCGAGGTTGTAATCACGTTCAAGAAGGCGCCGCTGGACCTGTTTGGCGCGCCGGGCAAGAGCCAGATCGAGCAGAACGTGCTGACGCTGCGAATTCAGCCGGATGATGGCATCAAGCTGCAGTTCGGCAACAAGGTGCCGGGGCCGGTGACGGACATCAAGCAGGTGAAGATGGAGTTCAGCTACGCTGCGGAGTTCGGAAAGTCGAGCGCCAATGGATATGAGCGGCTGTTACTGGACGCGATGCTTGGCGACGGAACGCTGTTTGCCGAGGGCGCAGGGGTGGAGGCGACATGGAAATTGATGACGCCGATTCTGGAAGCGTGGAAGGCGCAGCAGAAGGAATTTCCGAACTATGCGGCGGGAACGTGGGGGCCGGATGAGGGTGCCGAGTTGCTGGGGCGCGATGGGCGGGAGTGGAAGGTTAGCTAGTGTCTGAATGGAAGTCATGGCGCGCGCCTGAGGATTTCAGTAGACTCGGGCGCGTTGCTGTTTGTGGGTGGTTGTGCTTTCGTTGAGTTGCATTCGGTGAATTCTGTGCGGTGCGCGAGGAGAGCAGGTTCGTCGACTGCGTTTCGCTTCGAACGAAATGACAAGGTGTGTGTGGCAAGAGGGGTTGAGATGGCGAAGAGCGCGGTAGCGAACTTTCTGGTGTATGACACGCCGGAACGGGTAGCACAGGCGGCGGCGGAGACGTTCGCGAAGCACGTTGCGGATGCGGTGAGTGCGCGGGGCGTGGCGCGGGTGGCGATCAGCGGTGGAACGACGCCGAAGCGGATGTTTGCGCTGCTTGCAGATCCGACGCAGCCATTTGCGGGGAGTGTGGCGTGGGACAAGCTGGAGTTGTACTGGGTGGATGAGCGGTGTGTCGGGCCGGAGGATGCGGAGAGCAACTACCGCATGACGAACGAGCAGTTGCTGAGCAAGGTGTCTCTGCCGGCGGACCATGTTTTCCGGATGGAGGGCGAGTTGCCGCCGGAAGAGGCTGCGAACCGGTACGAGACGTACCTGCGCAACAACTTTAAGCTGGAGGGCGCGCAGGTGCCGAGCTTTGACCTGGTCTTGCTGGGGATGGGTGACGACGGGCATACGGCGTCGCTGTTTCCGCATACGGATGGTTTGAACGAAATGGGCCGGCTGGCGATTGCGAATCATGTGCCGCAGAAGGAGACCTGGCGAGTGACGCTGACGTGGCCGGTGATCAACCAGGGCAGATATGTGTGTTTCTTGATTGAAGGTGGGGCGAAGGCAGACAAGCTGCACGATGTGCTACTGGGCACGTATGATCCGGAGGCATTGCCGGCGCAGTTGATTCGGCCAGACAACGGGACGCTGTACCTGCTGCTGGATGCAGAGGCTGCGCGGCGCTTGCCGAAGCTGGAGATGAGCGGCGATGCAGAGACAGGAACGCTGGAGCTTTGCCGATGATTCTTGCGGGCGATGTGGGTGGGACGAAGGTTGATCTGGCGCTGTACAACTTTCAAGGCGGCAAGCTGAGTTTGGAGCGGCAGCAGAAGTACCCGGCGAATGAGTTCCCGACGCTGCAGGATGTGGTGAAGGCGTTTTTGGCGACCGAAGGCACGGTCGAAAAGGTGGAGCATGAGGTGGTGGCGGCGTGCTTTGGGTGCCCTGGGCCGGTGAAGGACGGGCATTTGAAGCTGACGAATCTGCCTTGGGAGCTGGACTCGCGGGACCTGTCGAAGATTCTAGATATCGAGCACATTTTCCTGATCAACGACCTGGAGGCGAATGGGTACGGCATTGCGGAGCTTGGGCCGGAGCAGATCTTTGAGTTGGAGCCGGGCGACAAGTCTGCACTGGGGCATCGGGCGCTGGTGAGTGCGGGCACGGGGCTGGGCGAGGCGCTGCTGATCTGGAACAGCCAGGCACAGCGGCACCTGCCGCTTGCGAGTGAGGGTGGGCATGCGGACTATGCGGCGCGCACGCCGGACGAGATTGAGTTGCTGGAGTGGTTGACCCAGAAGCTTGGGGGCCACGTGTCGTATGAGCGGGTTGTGAGTGGGATTGGGTTGAAGAATATTTATGAGTTTCTTCGCGATCACAAGGGGATGGAGGAGCCGAGCTGGTTGCGGGAGCGGATTGAGACGGAGGATCAGAACTTTGTGATCGGCACCACTGGCGAGGATGGCTCCAGTGAATTGACGGCGCGCGCACTGGACATGTTTACGAGTGCGTATGGTGCAGAGTGCGGCAATATGGGGTTGAAGCTGCTGGCGTCGGGTGGCGTGTACCTGGGTGGCGGGATTGCGCCGAAGATATTGAAGACCTTGCAGAACGGCACGTTTCAGAAGGCATTTTTGGACAAGGGGCGGCTTTCGCCTGTGTTGGAGAGGATGCCCGTGCGGGTGATCCTGGAAGAGCAGTGTGCGCTGATTGGGGCGGCGGCGTATGCGGAGGCGCGGACGAGCGAGATGACGGGGCACAGCGAGCGGGCGGCTTCAAAGGCCTGATGTTGTTGTTTGACTGGGTTGTGCCGGCTGCTGGCGCGTTATGACCGTGGGGCGGGAAGCGTGCTCGGTACACTGGTGGGCATGCGTGTGTTCCGAGGTTTTCTGTTTTTATATCTTGCTGGTTTGCCAGCGATGGCGCAGCGTTTGCCTGCTAATGCGGTTCCTTCGCACTACTCTCTAAAGCTGACGCCGGACTTGAAGGCGGCTACGTTTGCCGGGTCAGAGAGCATTGATGTGAACCTGACGTCGCCGAGTGCGACGGTGACGTTGAACTCGCTGGAGATCAAGATCTCGCGGGTAGAGGCGAGCGTCGCTGGAGCGGTGCAGAGCGGGATTGTGTCGTACGACGTGAGCAAGGAGCAGGCGACGTTCACGTTTCCGAGTGCTCTGCCTGCGGGGCCGGTTGCGCTACGAGTGGAGTACACCGGGATTTTGAACGACCAACTGCGTGGATTCTATCTGTCAAAGACGGCGAAACGGAGCTATGCGGTAACGCAGTTTGAGTCGACGGATGCGCGGCGGGCGTTTCCGAGCTTCGATGAGCCGGCGTCGAAGGCGACGTTTGATGTGGCGCTGACCGTGGATACCGGTGACACGGTGATTGCGAATACGAACCAGGTGAGTGACGTTGCTGCGGGGGCGGGGAAGCACACGCTGACGTTTGCGACCACGCCAAAGATGTCGACGTACCTGGTGGCATTCCAGGTGGGTGATTTTGTGTGTACGCATGGGAGTGCGGATGGCATTCCGATTGGGGCGTGCAGCACGCCGGACAAGCTGCCGCTGACGAAGCTGGCGCTTGAGAGTGCGGAGCACTTTCTACACTTCTACGACACGTATTTTGGTGTGAAGTACCCGATGCCGAAGCTGGATATGGTGGCGATCCCGGATTTTGAAGCCGGTGCCATGGAGAACTTTGGGTGCATTACGTACCGGGAAACGGATTTTCTGGTGGATGCAGACCATGCCACGCTGGACCAGCGCAAGCGTGTGGCGGTGGTTGTGGCGCATGAGATGGCGCACCAGTGGTTTGGCGATCTTGTGACGATGCAGTGGTGGGACAACCTGTGGTTGAACGAGGGCTTCGCGACGTGGATGGAGAGCAAGGCCGTTCGTGACTGGCAGCCGACGTGGGGCCTGGACGAGGATGAGGCCGACGTGCTGAATGCGACGATGGACATTGATGCGGCAGCGACGACGCGGACGATTCGGTCGCGGGCAGAGACGCCGGATGAAATCGACCAGCAGTTTGATGGATTGAGCTATGGCAAGGCCGGCGCCGTGCTGAGCATGGTGGAGCACTACCTGGGGCCAAAGGTGTTCCAGCAGGGTGTGCATAACTACCTCGTTGCGCACCAGTTTGCGAATGCGACGGCTGAGGACTTTTGGGGGGCGCAGACGGCCAACAGTGGGCTGCCCGTAGACAAGATTATGGCGAGCTTTGTGGCGGAGCCGGGTGTTCCGCTGCTTACGTTTGGCGCGCCGAGCGATGGCCGGGTGAGCGTGTCGCAGTCGCGGTTCTTCCTGGCGGGTAGGCCGACCGCGCAGAGTTGGACGGTGCCGGTATGCGTTGGATCAAAGTGCGAGCTGGCGAGCGGCGTTCAGAGCACGATTGCGATTGCGGGTGTGACGTATCTGAATGGCGATGACAGGGGATATTTTCGAAGTGCGTATGACCCCGCAACGCTGAAGAGGATTGAGGCGAGTGCGGAGACGCAGATGAGTGCACCGGAACGTATAGGCCTAGTGGGGGATCAATGGGCGCTGGTACGGTCGGGTGCCGGTAGCGTCGCGGAATTTCTACCGCTGGCGTACACGTTGCGTGCGGATCGGAATACGGCGGTGTTTGAGGCGGTTCGTAATCCGCTGAATGCTGTTTCGGACCATGTTGCTGACCCCGCGCAGCGCGGTGCGTACCTGGCGTGGCAGCGGCGGACATATGGGCCGGTGCTGGCGTCGTTGGGACCCGCAGTTGCAGGTGAGCCGGAAGGGACGGCTGAGCTGCGGGCGGACCTGTTCCTGCAGCTTGGCCAGGCAAACGATGCGACCGTAGTAAGTGCCGCAAAGCGCTTAGCGGAAAATTACCTAGCGGGAGACCGTACAGAGAACCCGCAGATGGCTGTCAATGCGCTGCTGGTGGCGGCTTCGCACGGGGATGCGGCGCTGTACGCGAAGGTTCTGCGCATGTATGAGACCGCAGTCGATCCACAGCAGAGAAACACAGCGCTGCGCGTGCTGGGCAGATTCACCGAGCCCGCGCTGGTGACGAGGACGCTGGAGTATGCGAGCAGCGGGAAGGTGCCAAACCAGGATAGTGCCGGCGTGTTCGCATCGGAGTTGGGCCAGGGCCAAAATCGAGCGCAGGCGTGGGCGTACATCAAGGCAAACTGGCCGAAGGTCAGCGCTCAGTTTACGGCGAGCAGTGGTCGAGGTGTGGTGTCGGCTGCTGGAGGTTTGTGCACCGCCGAGTCTCGGTCGGACGTGGAGCAGTTTTTTACGGCGCATCCCGTGAAAAACGCGGACCGCAGCCTGAGGGGTGCGCTTGAGCGCATCGATGGTTGCGTGGCTTTGCAGGCAAGGCAACAGCCGCAGTTTGCGGAGTGGCTGAAGACGCAGTAGTTCGTGGGTTGTGCAGGACGAGGGGTGCGGCTGACGCTGCATCCCTCTTCTTTGGCTATTGCAGGCGGAAACGCTCGATCATGAGCCTCTGGAAGCGTGGTTTCCAGAGCAGGTCGTAAGCGAGCTCCTTGCCGGGAAACATGGCGAGTGCGGCCTCGCGACTGTCGGCGATCATGCGTGAGGCCTCATCTACCGTGAGCGAGCCGTCCTGTGCGATGGTTTGCTGGACAAGGTTCATCATCATTTGTAGGCGGCGGAGGAGTTTGCGTTCTTCCTCGGCTTCCGGGCTGGGCTGTGCGGGGTTCGCAGGTTGCGGGTTGATGGCGTGGTTCATATGAGGCCTCCGCGATGGTTTGCAATTGGATGCGGGGAGGGTAGCGGCGGACTTTCATGGGTGCGTGGAAGGGTGAAAGGCGACTTTCCGCCGCATTGAATGGTAGAGCTGTCCGAGTCCGGTTGAAACGACAGCCTTCACTGCTGGTCGCATGGTTGTTCTGTGTGCTCGGTTGTCTCAGGGGTTAGGGCGGGAGTTGTCCGCAGCACCGGGGAAGCGGGTTTCGAGGGATCCGTCCGGGTGGAGGAGGTATTGCGTGGCTCCCATGGTGTCGGTGCGGGCGGTTTGAACGTGGCCGGCCTGCAGGCGTTCGAGGATAGGGAAGCGTGGGTGGCCGAAGCGGTTGCCACGGCCGCAGGAGATGACGGCCGCGAGTGGATGGGTGGCTGCGAGGAAGGCTTCAGAGGTGGAGGTGAGGCTGCCGTGGTGGCCGACCTTGAGCAATGTGACGGGACGCAGGAGGTTTTCTGCAAGCATGCGGTCCTCACTGGGGTGCTCGGCATCGCCTTCAAGCAGGGCAGAGCTTTTGCCGTAGCTGGCGCGCAGGACGAGAGAGTCGTCGTTGACGGGCTCATCGTTGGCGGGACGGTCCGGCTCAGGAGAGAGTACGTCGATGGTGCCGCCTGGCCACTGGGGATGGTCGCCGCTGTGGAGATGGACGACCGCCGTGCCGGTGGCGACGGCTTCTGCGGTGAGTTCGCGAAGAGTCACAGAATCGGCGTCGACGCTGAGCCATAGCTGGCGAGGGTGGAAGTTCTGCAACGTGGCGAGCATGCCACCGATGTGGTCCATGTGGGCGTGGGTGAGAACGAGGACGTCGAGGTGGCGGAGGCCGCGACTCCAGAGATAGGGTGAGACGACGGATTCGCCTGTGTCGAAGGTGGCCTGGCGGGAGGTGCGTTCTGCGCCGACCTGGCCGCCGGCGTCGATGAGCATGGTGGCGCCGTTGGGGGCGACGAGGAAGATGCTGTCGCCCTGACCGACGTCGATGGCTGTGACCTCAAGCGTGCCGGGATGGAGTTGGGGCGGGTAGGAGTAGAGGGCGAGGAGCATGGCCAGCGGGACGAGGCCGACACCTGCCCATGCAAGTGCTCGCGTGCGGCGTCGGATGGCGAGGACGGCAGCGGCTGTGCAGAGCAAGGCGCAGGCGGCGGCCAGGTGCGGCGGGTCGCCGATGCGCCAGTCCGCGGAGCGCAGATGGCCGAGGCCGTGGATGACGGCGGCAGTCCAGCGGAGCAGAGCGGCGACGACGAGAGATGGAAGGAGGGCGAGCCAGTTGGAGAGCAGACTGGCGACGAAGGTGAGGATGGCCGCTGCAAGAAGGATGGGGACAGCCGGGACGACGAGCAGATTGGCAGGGAGGGCAAAGGGTGTTATGCGGTGGAAGTAGATGGCCATGGGGAGCGCCATGACCATCTCTGCCATGAAGGAGAGGATGGTGAGCTCTGCGGCAGCGAGAAGCAGCCAGGCGGTCCATGCGGGAAGGTGGCGGAAGGGTGATGCCGAGGCGCTTGCAAGCAGGTCGCCGTAGAAGCGCAGCGCGACGCGGAACTGTGCGATGGCCGGTGGAGCGTTGTTGTCGAGCCGAAGGTGGTCGAGGTAGCGGCAGGCATGCAGGTAGGGGTGCAGGGTGCGTCCAAGCAGCGGCATAGCGACGCCGCCGATGCCGAGAATGACGAGAATGGTCATCTGGAAGGCAGAATCGAAGAGGGTTTGCGGACGCGCCGCGAGCAGGGCAAGGGCGGCCAGACCGAGGGCGTTGAGGGGGCTGCGATCGCGTGCAAGCAACCGCGCCAGCATGTAGGCGATCGTCATGTACAGGGCGCGCTGAACGGGTGCGCCAAAGCCGGTGACGAGGGCGTATGCGGCTGTTGCGACCATGCCCAGCAGAAGCGCTGGTGTGCGGGGTACGCGAAGTAGGGTAAGCAGGGCGTACACACCGGCGGCGACAAAGGTGACGTGCATGCCGGCGACGACGAAGAGGTGGAAGGAGCCGGTACGCTCAAACTGCACGCGGAGGCTGTGCTGAAACCGGGATCGGTCGCCTACGATCATGGCCGCAAGCAGGCCGGTGTCGGTCCCTGTCCAGTGGAGTGGGGCAGGCAAGGGAAGCCGGCGCTGCCATTGTGCGAAGCCGTTGAGGCGCTGCGTTGCCCAGTGGCGCAGGGACGTGAGCCGGCAAGTGAGTGGGGGGGAGCCGGTTCGGACAACGTAAACTTCGCTACCTTTCGCGGAGCCGGCGGCGGAGATGCCGTCCTGCGCGAGGTATTCCGGATACTGCCACACGCCAGGGTCGCGGTATTGTGTTGGCGGACGCAAGCGGGTAGTGAGTTGGACAAGGTCGCCACA
This sequence comes from Acidobacteriaceae bacterium, assembly GCA_903642225.1. Lineage (GTDB taxonomy): Bacteria > Acidobacteriota > Terriglobia > Terriglobales > Acidobacteriaceae > Terriglobus. The sequence continues at coordinate 37,083 of CAHJWI010000011.1, forward strand.
GTGGATGGTCGTTGTGTTGGGAAGCGTAAGACGAACGCCGCCGACAATGGGAACCATCGTGGAGGTTTCAGGGGTGAGTTGCTCGATTCGGGTTAGTTGGAGGTCAATGGCTTCACCCTGCGGGATCGCTTCATCGACGTCCATGTCCGGCCTCGTTTCGTTCCAGCGCAGGGGGTCCTCGGCGGGTTTGAGGGGGGCTGATTTAAGTGTTTCCAGGTCGGTAACTATGCCTGTGATGTCTCGTCTGAGGCCGTCGGCGTAAGTGAGGACGGACGTGGATGGGACAAGCTGAGGGCGAAGTTCAGCGCAGGTCCAGCCGAGGACGATCCAGAGAACCGCAAGCGAAGGCAGGATAAGGCGTGGTGCGCGCCAGGCGGCCCACATGCTGGACAGGAGGAGCAGGCAGGTTGCGAGGACGAGGGTGGAGCAGGGACGCCAGAAGTGGCGGAGAAGGATGCCGGAGGCAAAGGCGGCTGCGGCGGCAAGGAGGGGAGCCTGCCGAAACTGCAAGGGGAGTACTGGGGAGAAGGGTGCACCGTGTGCGGCGATATTGACGCCGAGCAGGGCTGGAGCGCCACGTTGCCGGGGGATGGAGGACCACGTTGCCACGCTGCTGCACTCTTCCCGTGCCGCCGTGCGTAACGCAGTTCAGAGACTGCGGAAGACGGCGACGGTTTCCATGTGGAATGTTTGGGGGAAGAGGTCGACCAGGTGCAGTTCTTCGACTGCGTAGCGCGAGTCTACCAGTGAGCGTGCATCGCGGGCGAAGGTGGTGGGGTCGCAGGAGATGTAGACGATCTCTGCGGGCGCGAGTTTGAGGAGAGCACGGAGTGCGTCGGTGCCGATACCGGCGCGGGGCGGGTCCAGGACGACCAGGTCTGGCGCACCCTTGTAGGACTTGAGGAAGGCGAGGGTGGTTTGCGGGATGGCGCGGTGTTGCGGGCCCTGTAATTGGAGAAGACGGTTGAGGTCGGTGGCGGCGGGCTGACCGACTTCAACGGCGATGACCTGGTGGAAGCGCTGTGTGAGAGGGAGCGAGAAGAGGCCTGCACCTGCGAAGAGGTCGAGGGCGAGGTTGCCGGTGCGATTGCCGAGGACGATGTCAACGAGGGTGCCGGTGAGGAAGCGGTTGACCTGGAAGAAGGCTCCGCGGGAGACGGTGTAGGTGCGGTCATCGACGACGTACGGGAGGTCGGGTTGGCCCCAGCGGGATATCTCGATGCGCTGGCGTTGCTGGATGCGACGAGAGGTGCCGGGCGTGGCGGGTGCGTGGACCAGGAGGCCTGCGCCGACCAGTTGCGGGATGACGTTGGCGAGGCCGGTGCAGAGGGCACGGAAGGCTGCCGGGGCATCTCGGTCGATGGTGGTTACGTCGGCGTCGAGGTGCAGAGTGAGTTGGACGGCGGTGTCCTCGGCGGTGGCGAAGAGCTCGGCTTCGGTGGTGCCAGCGGGGAGGGGCGCCCCGTTGAGCGCAGCTGCGGTTTGCCACAGGAGTGGCGAGACGATGGGGCACTGCTGGATGGGTAAAAAGGTGTTTGAGGCGCGGCGGTTGTAGCCGATGCGGTTGTCTTGGAGACGGAGACGCATGCGGTTGCGGTAGGCGTAGGGTGGGCCGGCGTGCAGTTGCGGTGTTGGTGCCGGGACGCCTGTCGCTTCCAGGAGGCGTTGGAGGATGGCTGACTTGGTGTGCAGCTGCAGTGCGTCCGGCATGTGCTGGTATTGGCAGCCGCCGCAGATGCCGAAATGGAGGCAGCGAGGGGTGATGCGGTGTGGAGATGGGGCGAGGATGGAATCGAGGCCGACGTTGGGGTTGGTTCGCCGCGAGGCCTCGCCGGTAATGGTGACCTGCGCGCGTTCGCCTTCGATGGTGTACGGCACGTCGAGGTGGAGGGGAGCAGCGGCCGGGTCGCGCTGCAGGGTAGCGGTGCAGGTGCCGCCGTAGGTGGCGTGGCCGACTGTGACGATGAGGGTCTGTGGTGCCTGCGGCTCGCCGGTCTGTGATGCGTGCGGCTCGCCGGTCACAGATGCTCCATGTAGAAGAGGCTGAGTCGGGGTAGACCGCTCTGCTGCAGCATGCGCTTGTTGAGGAACTGCTGGGTTATCTGCTTGAGTTGGGCGGCCTGCATCTTGCCGCGATAGGGAGCGAGTTCGCGGGTGGCCTGCTCGCGCCAAGCGACCATGCTGGCTTCGGCGGCGGTAAGTTGCAGGGCGGCGATGAGCTTTTCTTCAAGGACGGTCAGGTTGGTTTCGAGCTCTTCGTTGGTGCCGGGCGCGGCGGCGAGTTCGCGCAGGCGTGCGGAGATTTGTGCGAGGAGGAGGTCTGCCGGCGCGGGGATGTTTGCTGCGGCGAGTGCCTCGGCGTTGCGCGTGAGGTATGCGGCGACTTGGTCGGCTTCGAAGCCGCTTTCGCGGTCGGGCTCTGCGGGTGCGAGGCCAACGGCGGCGTCTCTGCCGCGCTCGGCGGCTTCCATGACGGCCTGTGCTGCCCACGCCAAACCGTTGACCTTGCGGACACGGCGGGTGGACTTGGCGGCGCGCTCGTCGTGCTTGTCGAAAGCGTCGTCAATGCCGCGGAGGACGGAGTCGAGCGGGACGCCGGCTTCTCTCCAGGCTTCGATCAGTGCCCAGTCGAGGGTGCTGAGCAGGGTGGCGGTGCCGCGGCGGCGCTGGAAGCGTTCTTCGATTTCGGTGAAGTAGTTGAAGTAGTTGCGCACGCTAGATTGCGGAAACAATGTCGCGGCCAGAGCGGCGCTGCAGGCGGTCCTGGTTGCGGCTCTGGTTGCGCTCGTAGACGAGGCGGACGCCGTCGAGGGTGAGGTGAGGGTCGATGATTTTGAGGTATTTGGAGTCGGGGGAGATCATTTTTGCGAAGCCGCCGGTGCCGATGACTTTGGTGTTGGGGCCGAGCTCGGCGATCATGCGTTCGCAGATGCCGTCGACGAGGCCGATATAGCCGTAATAAAGGCCGATCTGGATGTTGTCTGTGGTGCCGGTGCCAATGACCTTTGCGGGTTTGCGGATATGGACGCTGGACAGGCGTGCGGCTTTGCCGAACAGGGCCTCCGCGGAGATGCCGAGGCCGGGGGAGATGGCGCCACCGAGGAACTCACCCTTGGCAGAGACCACGTCGAAGGTGGTTGCAGTGCCGAGGTCGACGACGATGGCTGGACCGCCGTAGCGCTCAAAGGCGGCGATGCAATTGCTGATGCGGTCGGCACCGACTTCGGCCGGGTTGTCGGTGAGCACGGGCAGGCCGGTTTTGACACCGGGCTCGATGAAGAGCGGATGCAGGCCGAAGAAAGCTTCGACCGTTCCGCGCAGCATGGTGTCGACAGGCGGAACGACGGAGGAGATGGCGACGCCGGTGATGGTTTTGCTGTTGAGGCCGTCCATTGCGAGCAGGCCATGGAGTACGATGCGCAACTCATCAGATGTTTGCTGGAGCGGGGTGGCGAGACGCCAGCTGTGCAGCAGCTCTGCCGGTTGCTGGGGGGTGGCCAGGCGGTACAGGCCGAGAACCATGTTGGTGTTGCCTACTTCGATCGCCAGCAGCATGACTTCCTTCCGAGGGGCTCCCTCTCTGCTTGTCGTCTATGGGGTGGATGGTAGGAATTCGCGGACGCCGCCGTGGCGCACGATACGGAGGGGGCCTATGCTGCTCTGGACGCGAAGCAGGCCATCGTCGGTGAGGCCAGCGGTGAGGCCAGTATAGCTTTCGTCCTCTGCGACTTCGACTTGTTTGCCGCGCGCCCAGGAGCTGGACCGTTCGAATCGGTCGATGATTGGGGGTCGGGACGGGCTGCCGGTGACTTCGGCTTCGAGGCTGGTGAGTTCTTGGTCGAGCTCTGTAAGTGACGTGATGAGTACGGTTGACCGCGAGGCCGGCTCGCCCGTCTGCTGCCGGACGGATGTGGCGGTTTGGGAAAGCTCCGGGGGGAAGTCCACCTGATTGAGGTTGATGCCGACGCCGATGGCGGCATGTTTGAGCAGGCCGTCGGGAGTCAGCGCTGTTTCAACGAGGATGCCACCGAGTTTGCGCGCCTCCTGTGGGCCGGGCAGTGTGACGATGTCGTTGGGCCAGCGAAGGTCTGCATGGAAGCCGGTGGCTGCGAGGAGAGCGGATTGTACGGCGAGGCCGGTTGCGAGGGAGAGTTTGAGGACGTCGTTACCCGCGATCTGGGGCCGGACGAGGACGGTGAGATAGAGGCCGCGTTCGGGTTCGGAATGCCAGGTGTGGCCGCCGCGTCCGCGGCCGGCGGTCTGTTCGTCGGCTATGTAGACCTGGCCGGCTTCGAGGCCGCGGGCGGCGTCGGCGAGGGCGCGGGTCTGAGTGGAATCGATGGTGGGGAAGTGGTGAAGTTTGCCGTGGAAGATCGTATTGGCGATGGCGGTGTCGAGGGCGGGTAGGTCCAAGGTGCTAGTAGACATCGGCGGTGATGCGCATGCTGAGGTCGACGGCAGTGGCGGAGCGGGTTAGGCCGCCGATGGAGAGGAAGTCGACGCCAGTTTCAGCGTATTCGCGAACGTTTTCAAGGTTGAGGTGTTCGGCGACCTCAAGCAGGATGTGCGATGCTTCGGCGCGAATATGCTCGACGGCGAGTGCGACTTCGCGTGGTGTCATGCGGACGAAGAGGATGACGTCGGCACCGGCGCGGACGGCGGTTTCAGCCTGCTGAAGGTCGGTGACTTCGACCTCGATTTTTTGCCCGGATTTGCGACCCTTGATGGCTCGTGCGATGGCGGTTTCGAGCCCGCCCGCAAGGGAGAGGTGACTTTGCTTTAGCATGACGCCGTCCTGCAGGTCGATGCGGTGGTTCTGGCCACCGCCGCAGCAGACGGCGTATTTGTCGAGCAGGCGCAGGCCGGGCATGGTCTTGCGAGTGTCAAGCACGCGGGCGCGGGTGCCTGCGGTTTCCTCGGCGAACTCGCGGGTGAGGGTGGCAATACCGCTCATGCGTTGCAGCAGGTTGAGGATGACGCGCTCGCACGAGAGGATGGTGGCAGCGTTGTGGCGGATGACGGCGACGGTCTGGCCCTTGCGAACGTTTACACCGTCGAAGATCTCCGGATGGCTGACGACTTCGAAGCGGCCTCGGGACTTTTTGCCAGCGCGTGTGCTCATGGCGTTGAATGCTTCAAAGACGGCCGCGATGCAGCCAAGGCCGGCGATGACGCAGTCCTGACGGACGAGAACGGTGGCGGAGGCACGGAGATCCGGGTCAATGGTGAGTGCGGTCGTGATGTCGCCGGTAGCCTTGTCTTCAGCCAGGGCGGCTTCAAGGATTGCCGCGACCTTCCTGCTTTTCCAATCCATGAGGAACAACCCTTCACTATGGAACCATCGTGCCGGTGCAACGCGCATCCTACGGGAAACGGGTGGGGGGCGCAAACCGCGCTGGTCCTACAGACTGCGAGATGCGATGGTTCCAGTTCAGGTTGCGGAGGGTCTGCCGCATCAGGTAGGTATGCTGTTGCTGATCGCCCTGCCGATTGCGTGCATGAGTTGGACGGTAACGCACGAAGAGGTGTTTCGGGAGCCCCGCGAGTTTTGCAAGTCGAAGAGCCAGAACTGCAAGAGCCTTCCGCAACGCAAGTTTTTTTACCTGTTTACGTGTGAATACTGCTTTAGCCATTATGTGACGGCGGTTGTGCTGTTTTTTACGCGATTCCACTTGCTGTATGAGGGCTGGCGGGGGTATGTGCTGGCGGAGTTTGCCCTGGTTCTTTTGGCGAACATGTATATGAGCCTGTATAACAGGCTGCGTCTGGACATTAAGCACGAGAATGTAGCGATTGCGGTGGAGGAGAAGCAGGCAGCGTGAGGTGCCGGGCTTTGGCGCAGGTTTACGGTGTTGCGCAAATTTTGTTGGTTGATGACACAGGAATTAGACGCTGGTCGTTGCGTGTAGGCAAGCGAGCGTGTAGTGTGGTAACTGATCGTAGAACTCCGATCTGGTCCGATTTGCTTGCCTGGCTGTCCGCACTCGCAATCTCTACCAATTTGCGTTCAGCGGTACATCGCGCCTCCTCGTAGAGGGGCAACAAGGAACTTACGATAATGGAAACAGGGACAGTGAAGTGGTTCAACGACGCCAAGGGATTTGGCTTTCTTAGCCGCCAGAACGGTGAGGATGTATTTGTGCATCACACCGCGATTCAGAGCAACGGCTTCCGTTCGCTGCAGGAAGGCCAGACCGTGACGTTCAATGTCGTCAAGGGACCCAAAGGCTTCCAGGCTGAGAACGTTCAGGCTGCATAACGTCTCGCCTTCGGGCGAATGCAAAAGGGCGGCCTTCGGGTCGCCCTTTTGCATTTGTGGGGAAGTGGGTACCTCCTTGTGATCCGTAGATTTCTGATTCGAAAGGTGCGGGATGGCGGACCTGCGCTTTCGCGGTGTTGTGTGGCAAGTTGCCCAGATCGATGAAGTTGGGTGAACCTGCACAAGTTTGGGGCAGAGGGCTTGGTCGGAGCGCCGCCGGTAGGATGGAGTGGACGGGAGAATGCTGATAATGCGGAGCGAGGATGTGATGGGCGGGGAAAAGCTGGAGGAGTTGGTGGGATCGCTAGTGGAGCGGGCCGTGCGTGCGGGCGCGACGGACGCAGAGGCGACGGTGCTGGAAGGTGATGAGTTTTTCGTGAAGGTACGGCTGGGCCATGTGGACACGCTAACCGAGTCGGTGTCGCGTGCAGTAGGGCTGCGGGTGTTTAACGGGCGGAGGACGGCTTCGACCAGCACCAATGATTTGAGCGAGGCGTCGCTGGAGCGGATGGTGAGCGGAGCTGTGGAGTTGGCGAGGCTGACGGAGGAAGATCCGTATGCGGGGCTGGCGGATGCTTCGGAGTTTTCGGCAAAGCGCGATGCCGAGGGGATGGGTTTGTATTTCGAGGACGTGTATTCGCTGCCGGCAGCGGAGCGGATAGAGTTGGCGCGGGCCGTGGAGGCTGCGGCGATAACGGCCGATACGCGCATTCAGAACTCGGATGGCGGGAACTTTTCGGCGGCGACGAGTCACCGGGTAATTGCGAATTCGCGCGGCTTCAGCGGCGGGTATAGGAAAAGCTATGTGTCGCTGGGGACGTCGCCGATCGCGCAGGATGCGAGTGGAATGCAGCGGGACGGCTGGTCGCACAGCGCGCGGACGATGCGCAAGCTGGAGACGCCGGAGGAGATTGGCCGCGAAGCGGCAAAGCGCGCGGTGCGTCGGCTTGGTGCGCGTCGGGTGCAGACACAGCGGGCGACGATGGTGTTCGACCGGCAGGTGGCGCGTGGAATTATGGGCGACATCTTCGACGCGGTGAACGGCGAGGCTGTGTACCGGCACAGCACGATGTTTGAGGACATGCTGGGCAAGCAGGTGGCGAGCGATTTGGTGACGGTGGTGGACGACGGGACGATGATGCTGGAGCCGGGGCTGGCCGGGTTCGGGACGCTGCCGTTCGATGGGGACGGCCTGCCGATGCAGCGCAAGGTGATTGTGGAAAGCGGAATTCTGAAGACGTGGATCGCGAACACGTACACGGGGCGCAAGCTGGGCATGAAGAGCACGGGGAATGCGTCGCGCGGGTTGAGCGGAGCGCCGGGGATTGGGGCGGGAAACTTTTACCTGCAGCCAGGGACGCAGACGTTGCGGGAGCTAATCGGCGATGTGCAGAATGGGCTGTATGTGACGGAGACGCTGGGCAGCGGCGTAAACCTGGTGACGGGCGATTACTCGCAGGGTGCGACCGGGATCTGGATTGAGAACGGGCACTTTGCGGGGGCAGTCGAGGAGATTACGATCGCTGGGAATTTGAAGGATATGTACAAGAACATCGTGGCAGTGGCGAGTGATCTGGTGTGGCGGGGAGCGGCGGCGAGTCCTGCGATTCGGGTGGAGGGGATGACGATTGCGGGGAGCTAGAGCGGAGCCGGGGTTGGTGATATCGCAGCGAGAGTGTTGGGCCGGGTGAGACCGAGAATGCGAAATCTGGACTGTCTTCTTGACGGAGTTCATCGACGGTTTAGCGCGATGAAGCGGCCTGAGCAGTACCTTGTTCATACTGATAAAGAGTTTTGGCGGACATGGAATTTAATGTCGCCGCCTGGCTTAGGAATCCGGCAGGGCGGCCTTTTTCGCCAGGTGCACTGGTCACTCTGCACAGGTGCGTGATCATCGCGGCTGTGCGGTGGTGCCTGCAGACTTGGAACGAAAGTAGCCGGTGCTGCGTTGAGTGGTGTTGTGACGAGCGGAGCGACGAAGCCCTCAGCCTTGGAAGCCAGGACGCCCCAGTTGGCGGGTGCGGCGGCAGGAGCGGTGTGGGTGTTCTTGCTTTGCTCGAGGTTGGGGTCTTGGCGGTCGTTCAGTCTTTGAAGGGGCTGGCGGGTTCGGTGGTGAGCGTGCCTGCCTGCGTGATGTAGGTGAGGTATTGGACAAGCCCTTTTTGAGTGGCAGCTGTCATACGCGGCTTTGCCGAACGGGGCTGCAGGATGACAAATTCCTGGCCATTTTTCCATTTGGCTGGGAGGGTTCATAGCCGGAGGAGGTCTGCAACTTGCTGTCGCATTCTAACTGAACATCGATGCCTTGGGCTCTTTGCCTTTGGAGAGGTTGCCGCGACCCTTCACCTATGGCTTCTTTCGTACCAGCGCTTCTTTTGGCATACGGCAACACGCGGTGCACGCAGATTTCGGCCGGAGGCGATGCGGACGATAGTGCCGACGAATCCGCACGGTGCGCGGAGCTGAGGGTGCCTCAGACGGGGGCAAATGCCGGAGTTTGCGAAGGCGTTCAGTTTGCAAGGTGGAGCAGCCTGAGGTGCATAAGCCGGCTTGTCGAGTGTAGTAGCGGGTTGCCGGACCGGCTGGCGCAAGCTTTCTCAGGCCTGTCTTATCTGGTTGGATGTTACTGCTGGACGTGCAAGTGCAGGAGAGGGCAGATAGCGAGAGGGAGCGGTAGCTTAGCCGCGACGAGGTGCCGCAGCCGATTGACCGTTGCGGTCCACTGCACATGAGTTGGAGCTTCGGTCTGCGTCGAGTGGGATGCCGGTAGGATAGCGGAGTGATGCAGCGGCCGGTGTTTACGGATGAGGTGCTGTTTACGCCGGAGACGGCGGCCGAGGTGCTGCGGGCGGTGCCGGCTGGGGCGGGGGTGGTGTGCCTGTTTGGGCACAGTGCGACAGACCGGCCGTTCCTGATGCAGACCGCGAACCTGCGGCGTCGTTTGCAGCGGTTGCTGATGCCGCCGGAGGGGCAGACGAAGCGGCTGAACCTACGGGACAGGATTGCGCGGATTGCGTGGCGCGAGACGCATTCGTCGCTGGAAAGTTTGTTGCTGTTGCACCGGGCGATGGCGGCGGTGTTTGGGGCGGTGGAGGCGAGGCGTAAGCTGCGGCTGCGTCCGCCGTTTACTGTGCGATATGCGGTGGAGAACCGGTTTCCGCGGATTTATGTGACGAGCCATTTGCGGCGGCGGTCGCTGCACACGACGTTTGGCCCGTTTGCCTCAAGGCTGGACGCGGATCGTTACCGGGAGGCAGTGGAGAACCTGTTTCTGATTCGACGGTGCTTTATGGAGCTGAAGCCTTCGCCGGATGATCCCGGGTGCATTTATGGCGAGATGCACAAGTGCCTTGCGCCGTGCCAGGTGCGGGTGACGGACGAGGTGTACGGTGCGGAGGCTGAGCGGGTGCTGCGGTTTCTGCAGACGGGTGGGCAGTCGATGGTGGGCGAGCTGGAGGCTGAGCGGGACCGCGAAAGTGCGGAGATGCTGTTTGAGGAGGCTGCCGCGGTGCATGCGCGGCTGGTGGGGGTAAAAGCGGTGGTGGCGATCCCGGACAGACTAGTTGGTGCGCTGGATGGGCTGCGGTGCCTGATGGTGGTTCCCATGAAGGAGGGTGAGGAGCCGCGGGTGCAGGTGTTTCTATTTGCGGATGGGTGTTTGCGCGGGCCGGAGGTGGTGAGCCTGCTGGGGGTGCGGCTGGCGCGGGAGCAGGCGGAGGTGGGGTCGAGTTTGTTTGCGCAGCCGATGATGCTGGCGGCGGTGCCGCTGGATGCGGTGGCGACTGGTGTGCCTGCGGCTGCAGCGGATGCGGGTTCCGCGGAGGAGCGGCTGCTGGCTGCCATCGGCGTGCTTGAGGAAGGTGCCGGGACGGATGACGTGGCAGTGCTGGGCGATCAGCTGGCGATGTTGCGGCGGTGGTATTACCGGCCGGAGAAGCAGCGAGAGGGCGGGTTGTTTCTGCAGGAAAAGGGGAGCTGGGCGGTGCGGAAGATTGTGCGGGCGGCGGCGAAGCTGCTGGCACCGGCGGTGGTGCCGGAGCGGGAGACCCGGCCTACGCCGCATCCGGGGCGCGACGATCTGCGGACGGCGGATTAGCCGTAGGTTGCTGATGCCTAGCTGCTAGGGCTGGGGACGCGAACCCATTGCATGCCGGCGGCTTCCGCTGAGGCGATGCCTGCGTCGGCGTCTTCGAAGACGAGGCAGTCTGCGGGTGCGACGTTGAGAAGCTTGGCGGCTGTGAGGAAGGGTTCGGGGTCGGGCTTGCCTTTGGTGTAGTCCTCTGCGCCGACGATCACGGGGAAGTAGTCGGTGAGCCCGAGGACGCGGAGGGTGTGGATGATGGTCGCGTGTGGGGAGCCGGAGACGATGGCAAAGGGGATGGTGCCGTGACTGGCTTCGATGTGGGCGAGGACGGAGGCGACCGGCAGGACGTGGTCCATCTGCTGGAGGTAGAGCTGTTCCTTGCGATTGGCGACGGCGTGAGGGTCGAGGGTGTAGCCGAACCGTTCGTTGAGGATTTCGACGGTGCGGGGGAGGGGGACGCCGCCGAGGGCGTAGAAGAGGTCTTCGGGGAAGCCACCGCCCTGCTCGCGGACGGCGGTTTGCCAAGTGACGAGATGGATGGGCATGGTGTCGGCGACGGTGCCGTCGAGGTCGAAGAGGTAGGCCTTGAAGTCGCCTGGGGGCAGAGGCAGGGGTGCGGAGGTGACGGACGGCATGGGTTCAGGATAGCGGGCTTGGTACACTTTGAGGTGTGATTGACCTTGCCTTTTCCATTCTTGCGGCGGACTTTACCCGGTTGGGTGAGGACATTGCGGCCGCAGAGCGCGGCGGTGGAAGTGCCGTGCACATTGATGTGATGGACGGGCACTTTGTGCCGAACATTACGTTTGGGCCGCCGGTGGTGGAGTCGGTGCGGCGCGTGACCGATCTGCCGCTGGACTGCCACCTGATGATCGAGGAGCCGGACCGATACATTGCAGACTTCGCCAAGGCCGGCGCGAACTGGATTATCGTGCACCAGGAGGTGTGCCGGCACCTGCATCGGACGCTGTCGGAGATCAAAGCGCATGGGATGGAGCCTGCGGTCGCAATCAACCCTGCTACGCCTGTGGAGACGCTGGAAGAGGTGCTGGGACTGGTGCACCATGTGCTGGTGATGACGGTGAATCCCGGCTTTGGCGGGCAGAGCTTTATTCCGAAGTGCGTGGATAAGGTGCGGCACTTGGCTCGGCTGCGCGAGGAGCAGGGGTTGGGCTTTCGCATTGAGGTGGATGGCGGCATTGCGCCGGCGACTGTGGAGGCGGTGGTGGACGCGGGGGCGGATTTGCTGGTGGCGGGTTCGGCGATCTTTCTGCCGGGGCGCATTGAGGCAAATGCACGGGAGTTTGTGCGGCTGGCAGAGCAGGCACGGAAAAAAGTTCTGGTGTAACGGTTGCGGGTTTGTGCAGTCCAAGTCTCCACACCAGGTTGGCGCAGCTGGGTTTCCACGCCTATTTTGCAGGTTTGCGCTTTAGAATGGAAGATGCACGAGCGGTGGCAGCCGAGACGACCCGGGCACCGGATTGCAGAGGATTACGTATGGCTTTGTTTGCACCGCGCGTAGCTGCGCTTTCGTCCTATTTCCCGCGCCGTGGCACGGCAGTTGTGCTGATGGGTGCGTTGTTGTGTGCGCCGGTAGCTTTGCAGGTTGCAGCGGCACAGGCCGCACCGCAGCAGACGGCCCCTGCTGATACCACGCAGACGGCACCGGCAACTGCCCCAGCAACGCCGAATGATCTGCCGGCGGGAACCACATCGGCGACGCCGCAGGACAGCGTGCCGACGGGCGTGCTGAGTAATCGGACGACCAGGAGGAAGACGCGCAAAGGCACGGACGAGCAGCCGGACACGAAGCAGCAAAAGAAGGACCAGAAAGTTACGGCCAGCAAGGACACGGTAAAGGAGCAGCGCGAGATGAAGCGCCGGCTCAAGGACAATCCGCTGGCGAATGTGGATTCGAAACAGCCGGACAAGCAGTTGTATGACCGCGCGCAGGTGGCGCTGAAGAAGGGCAAGTTCGACGTGTCGCGGCTGTTGTTGCAGGACATGCTGGCGACGTATCCGGATTCGGAATACCAGATGCGGGCCAAGCTGGCGTTTGCGGACAGCTGGTATCGCGAGGGTGGCACGGCGGCGCTGACGCAGGCGGAGACGGAGTACCACGACTTCATCATCTTTTTTCCGAATGTGCCGGAGGCGGCCGAGGCGCAGATGCGAATTGGCGACATTTACTTCAAGCAGATGGACAAGCCTGATCGTGATTACACGAAGGCAATCCACGCGCAGGAAGAGTACCGGACGATGATGACGCAGTACCCGGACAGCACGCTGGTTCCGCAGGCAAAGCAGAAGCTGCGCGAGGTGCAGGAGCTATTGGCGACGCGCGAGACGGGCATTGCCGATTTTTACGAGGGGCATGAGAACTATGCCGCGGCGATTGCGCGTTACCAGACCGTGGTGGATACCTACCCGTTGTACAGCAAAATTGACACAGCGCTGATTGGGTTGGGTGATTCGTATGCGGCGCAGGCGCATTACGTTCGGACCAGCCCAGCGATGAAAAATCTGAACGAGGATCAGAAGTCGCGGCTGCTGCGGGTGTATGAGGGCGCGGCTGCGGCGGCGTACGGCCGTGTGGTGACGGTGTACTCCGCGTCGGCCCGTGTGGAGGATGCGCGCGATCGGCTGGAGGCGATGGGCAGAGCCGTGCCGGAGCCTTCGGCGGAGCAGATAGCGGCGAGCCAGGCACTGGAGAACAGCCGGCAGTCGTACAGCGTGGGAAGCCGTGTACGGACGCTGGTGATGCGGTCACCGGATGTGGTGCAGGCGGCCAAGGTTGGCGATCCATCCATGGCCGACCCGAAGGCAACGCTTGCGCCGAATGTGGTCAAGCATATCAATGAGGAGTTCCAGGCGGCGATCAAGGGATCAGCACCTGGCGCACCAGCGGCTGTGTCGACCGACGCTGCAGCAGCACCTCCAGCGGGTTCTGATGCCGGCGGCGCTCCCACGCCAGTTGGTCCTGCACCCGCTACCGCGCTGTCAGATATTCCTGCTGCGGATGCGGCAGGTGCGGCGGCCAGTGAGACGGGGCTAACTGGATCCTCGTTCAGCAATACACCATCGGGTGTTGCACCGGTGACAGCCGGGGGCAGCAGCACTGTTGGCGTCACGATACTTTCGCCGGGTGCGACGGCTGTGAAGGATGCGGGGAACGGGTTGAACTCCGTTGGCCCTGCCAACAATGCGGAGCTGCCGGCGATTGAGAAGGCAGCGGCAGCGCCGGATGCGGTGAACGATGTGCAAGGTGTGAAGACGCCCAACGGCCAGGCACCGCCGTTGGCTGATGCAAACGGCAAGGTTCATAATCCTAAGCCTGACTTTGACAAGGGTGAGGAGAGCTCGAGCAAGCACAAGAAGAAAAAGGGTTTGAAGAAGCTCGACCCGCTGTAAGCCAAGGGTGGCGTAGCGAGAGGGGGACGGCTTTGGTCGTCTCCTTTTGCATTTCTCGTAAGTTTGCGATTCACGCACCTGTGCTGCCAACTGCGACGCTTGCTTGATACACTCGGCGTCGATGCCTATCCTTTCCCGTTGCAGTCCTCTTTACGCCGCGCTCTGCTGCGGTGTTCTTTTTGCCAGTTCGTTGCATGCTGGTGCGCAGGCACAGCCTGAGCTGCCACGGCCGGAGCGTCCGGTTGCTCGTCCGCGCCGTGTGGTGGCGATTGATCCTGCGGCGGCGGCACGATCGCAGGCGCTGAAGTCACCTGTTGTGAATGCCGACCGGAGTGTGACCTTCCGGTTTCAGAACAGCGATGCGAAGACGGTGGCGATCTTTTTAGAGGGCAATGCGGAACCGTTCCCGATGACGCGCGACGCAGAGGGGCTGTGGACGTATACAAGCGAGCCGCTGGATCCGGAGTACTACGGGTACTACTTCGTTGTGGATGAGCAGCACCTGCTCGACCCGCACAATGCGAAGGTGCGGCAGAACCTGCAGGCGCCGTCGAGCTTTGTGCACGTGACGGGTGCGACGCCGATGCCGTGGGACCTGCAGGATATTCCGCACGGCAACGTCACGCATCACCTGTACACATCGAAGCTGGCGACAGACGAGGCGGGCCTGCATGACCGCGACCTGTACGTGTACACTCCGCCTGGTTTCGACCCGAAGCGCAAGCAGCCGTACCCGGTGCTGTACCTGCTGCACGGCTACAGCGACTCGGCCGTGGGATGGAGTGAGGTGGGGGATGCGAACCTGATCTTTGACCGGCTGATTGCGGATGGCAAGCTGCAGCCGACGGTGATCGTGATGCCGCGTGCGTATGGCACGATGCGGATGATTACGGAGGGGTGGAACGTTTGGACGCCGCCGTACGCGACGCCGCTGGCGAACCAGAGTATTTTGACGGACATGCTTTTGCAGGAGATTTTGCCGTATGCGGAGGCGAATTTTCACGTGGCGCGCGACCCCGGGCATCGCGCGATTGCGGGGCTGAGCATGGGCGGCGGCGAGACGATCTCGACGGGGCTAAACCACCCGGAGGTGTTTGGGTATGTGGGCGCGATGAGTTCGGCGATTGTGTCGCCACTGACGCCGCGTAACCCGGCCGAGATTACGCCGGCGATTCTGCAGCAGGCGTTTGAAGGGATTGTGCCGAACTACAAGACACAGCCTGCGACGAGGTTGTTCTGGATCAGCTGTGGGACCGAGGATGGGCTGATTACGACAAACCGGGCGTTTGGGGCCTGGGCGAAGCAGAACATCAAGGGGAATGTGAGCGTGAACGAGACGCCGGGCATGCACACGTGGCTGGTGTGGCGGCAGAATCTGATTACGTTTTCGCAGCTGATGTTCAAGTAGCAATTCACTCCGCAATAAGCTCTGCTGCTAAGCAGACCCGTCCACTCCGGTGAGGTGACGAAATGGCAGCACTCGAACTCCCGGAGCGGTGTGGTCTCAGTACTTCTCTGTGTGCAGCGCGGGTGCTGCCATAGCGGGATGGCGCATGCGGAGAAAGCTATAGAAGTAGGCGAGAACGACGGCCGCGGCAATGGCCGTCGGCTTCCAGTGAGGCGGGGCGGCGATGTAGGCGCCGTAGCATAGGACGCTGCGGCCGATGGCGTGGTGCAGGCCTGACGGGTCGTCAGCGGCCCAGCCGTAGGGGATCCAGATGATGCCCATGAGGACGGCTCCACCGCGAACGATGAGGTCGGCACTGCCGGCGGCGCGGGCTGCAAGAATTACGAGCGGCCACAGGAGCGCGACAAGCCCGAGCGACTGAAGAAACAGGCCTACGACAGGGTTGCCGCCGGTGCCGGCGCGCATGGTGCGGCCGCGTAGGCGGTCGATGAGCAAACCTAGTGGGAAGATGGCACCGCTGCCGCAAAGGACGACCATTGCTAAGGTGCCGGGTTGCAGCCGGAGCGCGGCGATGCCGACGGCGATCCAGAAGAGCATGCCGGCAATGGGCATAGACTGCGTGCTGTGCGGAGGAAGTCTGCGCGGAGTTCATTGAGCGGTGTGGCGGCGTTCATTGGGGCCTCGCGGTGTGGAGCCATTCTTGCGGACGGATGCGCAGCGTTCCAGCTAGGTGCGTCACTACTCGGGGATGACAGGTGTCATCCGCCGCCGTGTCCGGTACCCTAGAGACTCATGCCTACCGAACTTTCAAAAGCTTACGAGCCTGCGCTGATCGAAGAAAAATGGGCGACCTACTGGGTTGCAGAGAAGCTGTTTGACGCGCCTGCGACCGCTGTTGCAGATGCAGCGCCGAAGGCTTTTGTGCAATTGCTGCCGCCGCCGAACGTGACGGGCCGGCTGCACATGGGGCACATGCTGAACCAGACGGAGATGGATGTGCTGGCGCGGTGGCACCGGATGCGTGGCCAAGAGAGCGTGTGGGTTCCTGGGACGGACCATGCCGGGATTGCGACGCAGATGATGGTGGAGAAGCAGCTCCTGGCGGAAGGGTCGTCGCGGAAAGAGGTCGGGCGGGATGCGTTCCTGGAGCGGGTGTGGCAGTGGAAGGGGCAGTACGGCGGTGCGATTACGGAGCAGATGCGGCGGCTGGGCGCGAGCGTGGACTGGTCGCGCGAATACTTTACGATGTCGCCGGAGCTGTCGGAGGGCGTGACGGAGGCGTTTGTTCGGCTGTATGAGCAGGGGCTGATTTACCGGGGCAGCTACATCGTGAACTGGGACCCGGTGCAGCAGACGGCGGTTTCGGACCTTGAGGTGGAGCACAAGGATGTGGCGGGCAAGCTTTACCACGTGCGGTATCCGCTGGCGGATGGGACGGGGTCGATCGTGATTGCGACGACGCGGCCGGAGACGATGCTGGGGGATGTGGCGGTCGCCGTCAACCCGTCCGATGAGCGATATGTGGCGATGGTGGGCAAGCTGCTGACGCTGCCTTTGGTGGGGCGCGAGATTCCTGTGGTGGCGGATGATTGGGCCAAGCCGGAGTTTGGGACGGGCGCTGTGAAGGTGACGCCGGCGCATGATCCGAACGATTATGCGATCGGGCAGCGGCATGGGTTGGCGAACCTGACGATCCTGGACGAGATGGCGAACGTTGCCCTGCCGGGGTCGCCGTATGACGGGATGGAGCGGTACGCGGCGCGGGAGCGGATCGTTGCGGACCTGGACGCGGCGGGGCTGCTGGTGAAGGTCGAGGACCATGCGATGAGCGTGGCGACGTCGCAGCGGAGCGGAGCCGTGATTGAGCCGCGGCTGAGCCTGCAATGGTTTTTGAAGGTGGAGGGAATGGCGGAGAAGGCCATCGCTGCCGTTGAGGAAGGCCACATCAAGTTTACGCCGGCGAACTACGCGAAGACGTACTTCGAGTGGATGCGGAACATCCATGACTGGTGCATCTCGCGGCCACTGTCCGCAGTGCGAGACGACGTGCGTGAGCCGGACGCGGCCGACGCGGTGCGGCAGCTGCGACGGCGCGGAGATGCAGCAGGAGACGGACGTGCTGGACACGTGGTTTTCAAGCGGTTTGCTGCCGGTGACGGTGTTCGGATGGCCGAAGCTGCGGCCGGAGTCAGAGAAGTTTTATCCGACGAGCCTGCTGGTAACGGGGTTCGATATTTTGTTCTTCTGGGTGGCACGGATGATTATGCTGGACACGCACTTTATGCTCGACGTGCCGATGCCGGACGGAAGTGCGCGGCCGCTGAGCGAGGCGGTGCCGTTTCGCGAGGTGTACATTCACGCGCTGGTGCGGGATGCGGACCGGCAGAAGATGTCGAAGACCAAGGGGAACGTGGTCGATCCGATCAAGATTATTGAGCAGTATGGGACGGATGCGGTGCGGTTTACGCTGGCGTCGCAGGCGTCGCCGGGGACGGATATTGCGTTTAGCGAGGCTCGGACGGAGGGAAATCGCGCGTTTGCGAACAAAATCTGGAATGCAGCGCGGTTTTTGTTTTTGCAGATCGAGCGGGCGCGCGGTGCGGGGTACCGGATGCGCATGGCGCCGGTGGCTGCGGTGGGCGCGCTGCCGGAGATTACGCCGGTGGAGACGCGGTGGATTTTCAGTCGGCTGCGCGCGGTGACGGCAGAGATAGATCGTGCGCTGGGGGAGTACCGGTTCGATGAGGCGGCGAGTGCGATTTACCAGTTCTTCTGGGGCGAGTTCTGCGACTGGTACCTGGAGGTGGTGAAGCTGCGGCTGAACTTTGCGGAGCCGGTGGAGGGTGGGGAGCCGCCGGTGCAGAACCCGGAGACGGCGATTTCCCTGGCCGGGCTGGTGGGTGTGTTCGAGGCGTCGCTGCGGCTGCTGAGTCCGTTTATGCCGTTTATTACGGAGGAGATCTGGCATGCGCTGTATGAGGGCGAGCCGCCGTCGAAGTCGATTGCGCTCTCGCGGTACCCGGCTGTCGCGGATTTTCCTGCGGATGCGGCGGCGGAGGATGCGATCGCGACGCTGCAGGAGGTGATTGTAACGGTGCGCGCGGTGCGCAAGGAGATGGGCGTGCCGGAGAAGGAGGCTGCGCCGGTGATGGTGTTCGGCGAGAATCGCGTGCTGGCGCTGGTGGATGCGCACCGCGACATGCTGGCGCGGATGGCGCGGGTGAGGGATGTGGAGTTCAGCGCGGAGCCGCTGACGGGGGCCGCGGCGCGGAATTTGCACACGGCGAGCGGGCCGCTGGATGTGGCGGTGGTGTACGAGCGCGAGGTGGACGTGCCGGCGGAGCGCGAGCGGCTGACGAAGGAGATTGCGCGGCTGACGAAGGGGTTGGAAGCGGCGCAGCGGCAGTTGGGCAATGAAGGATTTTTGGCCAAGGCACCGGCAGCGGTGGTGGACGGTTTGAAGAAGCAGCAGGCGGAGACGCAGGGTCTGTACGACAAAGCGGCAGCCGCGCTGGCTGCACTGTCGGCGGCATAACAGGACAGCCATACTGCGAACGCGGTAGATTCGTGACCATGAAGCTGCTTTGTTCGTTGCTGGTTTGTGGCGCCTGCGTACTGCCTGTGTCTGCATGCGCGCAGGCGTTGCCGTCTATTCTGACAGCAGACTCGCTGCAGCACCCCGGCGTTCCTACGGGTGCTCTGTCTGATGTGCGCACGGTGACCAGCCACGTGTACGACGGCATGGTCAGCGAGTACCGCGTGTATGTGCCGGCGCAGTACGATCCAGCGAAACCGGCGGCGTTGATGGTGTTTCAGGACGGGCTTGGGTATGCGCATCGCGATGGGGACCACCCGGCGCTGAATGTGTTGGACAACCTGACGGCGGCGGGGAAGATCCCGGTGATGATCGCGGTTTTCACCAACCCGGGGAGTGTGGAGAAGGCGCCGGGGGCGCCGACGTACGCAGCGGTGAAGGCGTACAGCGAAAAGTGGAAGCGCGGCATGGATGACTCCATGCGGAGTGTGGAGTACGACACGGTGAGTGGCCGGTACCCGCGGTTTGTTCGCGAGGAGCTGCTGCCTGCGGCGCTGGCCGGGTTGAACGTGCGCACGGATGCGTATTCGCACGCGATTACGGGAATGAGCTCGGGCGGGATCTGTGCGTTCAATGCGGCGTGGCAGGAGCCGGAGCAGTGGAGTCGCGTAATCACGTGGATCGGGACGTTTACCGGCATCCAGTGGCACGAAGACCCGGCGGTGCAGGACGGTGGGCAGGACTACCCGGACAAGGTGCTGCGCGAGCCGCACCGGAACCTGCGGGTGTGGGTGCAGGACGGGAACAACGACCAGGAGAACGAGCGATACGGATCGTGGCCGCTGGCGAACCTGCGGATGGCGAACGCGTTAAAGCTGCGGGGGTATGACTTTCGCTTCAGCTTTGGAACGGGGCCGCATAGCGGACGCGAGGGTGGGGCCGAGTTTCCGGACGAGATGACCTGGCTCTGGCGCGGATACGACCCGGCGAAGACTGCGGAGACGTTTGCGCAGGATGCGGTGGAGGCTTCGAAGCCTCCGTTCCGCGTGGTGATTGCGAACCGGTAAGCCGGTTTTAGACGACGGGGTCGGCTGCGAGGCGAGGGGTGCGGCCGTCGGTGGCCTGCAGGAAGTACATGCCGCCGGCGCAGTACTCGGAGTCCTGCTTGTCCGCGTGCTCGACGTGGGAAGCGGGTCCGTTTGCGACGTGCTTGCGGAAGAGCTTGACCTTGCCGTGGCAGTCCTTGCAGCGGTACTCCTTGTCCTCGTCGGCAACGGCCTCTGCGACGTTCTTGATCTTCCAGAAGGGCGAGCGGGCGCCGGACGGCTTCTTGATATAGCGTTTGACTTCGCACTCGTAGATTTTTTCGCGCTGTATGGTGGCCATGGTCAGCTTCCTGTTCCGCCGACTGTCATTTTGTCGAGTTTGAGTGTGGGTGCGCCGACGCCTACGGGGACGCCCTGGCCTTTTTTGCCGCAGGTGCCGATGCCTTCGTCGAGAGCGAGGTCGTGGCCGACCATGCTGACGTGCTTGAGGGCCTCGGGGCCGTTGCCGATGAGCATGGCACCCTTGACGGGGGCGGTGACGCGGCCGTCTTCGATGAGGTAGGCCTCACTGGCTGCGAAGACGAACTTGCCATTGGTGATGTCGACTGAGCCGCCGGAAAAGTTTACGGCGTAGATGCCGTTTTTGACCGAGCGCAAGATGTCTTCTGGTGCGTCGGTGCCGGCGAGCATGTAGGTGTTGGTCATGCGCGGCATGGGAATGCTGCTGTAGCTTTCTCTGCGGCCACTGCCGGTGCCTGGCAGGCCCATGAGTTTTGCGGAGAGCTTGTCGCTCATGTAGGTTTCGAGGATGCCGTTGCGGATGAGTGTGGTGTTTTGGGTGGGCTGACCTTCGTCGTCGATGTTGAGGGAGCCGCGGCGTGAGGGGATGGTGCCATTGTCAACGACCGTCACCTTTTCAGTCGCGACGCGCTGACCCATGAGGCCGGCGAAGGCGGATTGTTTCTTGCGGTTGAAGTCGGCTTCGAGGCCGTGGCCTACGGCTTCGTGGATGAGCACGCCGGGCCAGCCGGGTCCGAGGACGACTTCCATTTCGCCGGCGGGGGCGGGCTGCGCTGTGAGCTGGACGAGGGCCTGGCGTACGGCCTCTTTCGCAAAGTATTCGGGGGGTTTGTCGGTGTCGTAGAAGCTGAGCTCGACGCGGCCGCCGCCGCCGCTTGAGCCGCGTGCGGTTGCTCCCTTGCCACCGTCGGCCGTGGCATCTTTGGCGAGGACGCCGACGCTGAAGCGGCTGAGGGGCTGGGTATCGGATGCATAGGTGCCGTCGCTGGCGACGATGAGGATGTGGCGGACTTCGTCGTTAAAGCCGGCTCGTACCTGAGTGATGCGCGGGTCGGCTGCGCGGGCTGCGCGGTCGGCGCGCTGTACCAGGGCGAGGCGCGCGGCGATGGAGGCGTCAGCGAGCGCGACTGGGTAAAGGGTGTGGGTGTTGTGGGAACCTGTGAAGGGCTGAACGGCGACGGTGGAAGGTCCATCTGCAATGAGGGCCGCCGTGCGTGCTGCGTGGAGGAGTTTCTCCCCCGTCAACTCGTCAGTGTAGCTATAGCCGGTGCGCTCGCCGCTGAGCACACGGATACCGCAACCCATGCTGTGACTTTGGCTCGCCGACTTTACGATGCCTTCGTCGACGGCAATGCCGGTGGCGCTGGTTGCTTCAAAGTACAGTTCAGCAAAGTCGCCGCCCCTGCTGAGTGCCGCACCCAGGCAGCGGTCCAGCAGCACGTCGGTGATGTTGAAGGTGCTTGCGAAGTGGTGCTTACCCTTGGCGGGGAGAGTTGCGGTCGATGTCATCTGCACTGATTTTACGCGGCGGCGTGTGCTAGTTTCTAGCGATGAACACGCAGGAGAGTTCCCCGCCCATCCTGTTGCCGACGGAGATGGATCCTCGCTACCCTGTCGGCCGGCATGCGCGGCCGGGTGTCGTCGTTGCTGCCGACCGTGATGCTGCCATGGAAGAGCTTGCGCTGTTGCCGCAGCGGTTGCGTGCTGCCGTGTTTGGTTTGAGCGACGCTCAACTGGACACGCCGTACCGCGAGGGTGGGTGGACGGTGCGGCAGGTGGTGCACCATGTTGCCGATTCGCACCTGAACGCCGTGCAGCGGGTTCGGCTTGCGCTGACGGAGAACGCACCAGTGATCAAGGTGTACGACGAAGCGGCGTGGGCGCGGCTGCCGGACGCGACTGGCGGTCCGGTGGAGTGGTCGTTGGTAGTACTGGATGGTCTGCACGCGCGCTGGGTCGCGTTGCTGCAGCGGCTGACAGACGAACAGTGGCAACGTAGCTTTGTGCATCCGGAAAATGGAAGTACCGCGCTGGACCAGGCGACGCTGATGTATGCGTGGCACTCGCGCCACCATGTGGCGCACATTACGCGGTTGCGCGCTGGCAAAGGCTGGTAAAGACCGCATGTTTCGACGCGGATCAAAAATTGACACCTGTCCTTTAGTCGTGGTCGAACCAGGGTCGGACGTGTTTCGATGAATATCGAACAAACTCCGGAAGAGATCTCAGCGCGGATTGATGACTTTATGGCGCTTCATCCCAGGGCTGTCGTTCTGGAGGATGGCCGGGTCGCTTTTGACCTGCAAACGGCAAAGTATTCTTTGACCGTGGCGAATGGGCGGTGCACGCTGCAGATGTGGAGCGATGCGCGAAACCTGGTGCGTCGCGTTGTCGCGGTAACGACCCGCAAAGATGTGTTGCGGCTGAGTACGATCCGGTTTGGCCAGACCAAGCCAGAGGTTCTGGAAGTGGTGTCGCAGCCGGACCGGCGTACCGTGACGGCGAGGGAGGCCACACGCAAGCGGTATGTGCCGGTGCTGGTGCGCGCAGTGCTGCGTGAGTTTGCGGGGTGGAAGGCTGATCCGTTCCAGAGTGCGATGGACCTGGAGAAGAGCTTTGGGCCGGCGTATGCGCGAGGGGTGCTGCACAAGGGGCAGCAGGCCTGGGCTGTGGTTGGGGTAAATGCGGAGGAATCGCCAGCGACTGTCGACGGCATTTTGACGATTGGGATTTTGTGGCTGCACCTGTGCCGTGAACGGGCGGGAGGCAAGCGGCTCTTTCAGGGCTTGCGCCTGGTGGTTCCGGCCGGCATGGGCCTGGTCACGCTTTCGCGTTTGGCGTGGATGCGTACGGACGCGGCAAAGTGGGAAATGTATGAGCTGGAGGAGCGTACGGAGGAGCTGACGGAGCGAGATCCGGCAGACACGGGGAATCTGACGACGAAGCTGTTGCACGCGCCTGACCCGGAGAGGGCACGGGAGCGATTTGCGCCTGCGCTGGCTCGCGTGATGGGCCTGGTGCCGGAAGCTGCGGCTGGCTCTGTGGAGACAAGGTTGCGATCGGCGAACGAGATGGGTGTGTTGCTGCACGGTTTGCAGTTCGCGAGCATCCGGCAGGGTTTGGCGGCAAACTCATTCGCGCCGGTGAGCGAGATTACGTTTGGTGCGGGAGAGAACGAGACGGAGCTGCGACCGGAGACGGAAGCGATGCTGCGGGAGTTGGTGACAGAGCTGTTTGCGCGGCGACACGCTTCTGGATCGCCCAAGGATGTGCTTTACCGGATGAGCCCAGAGGCGTGGCTGGAGAGTGCCCTGCGGCAGAACATTGGTCCGCTGACGCAGGGGCAGGGATCACTGGCGCGGTTCGATCCCGCGCACGTGTATGCGCAGGTGCCGGCGTTCCAGGCGGGTGACCGCGGCATGCTGGACCTGCTGACCGTTACAGCAGACGGACGGCTGGCGGTGTTGGAGCTGAAGGCGAACGAGGACATGCACTTTGCCCTGCAGGGGCTGGACTACTGGATGCGGGTGCGTTGGCACCACACGCAGACGGTGGATCCGTCCACGGGTATGGGTGCGTTTCAGGGCCATGGATACTTCCCGGGGGTGCGGCTTAGCGCAGAGCCGCCACGGTTATATCTGGTGGCGCCGTCTCTGCGCGTACATCCGGCGACAGAGGTGGTGTTGCGCTACGTGAAGCCGGAGGTGGATTGGACGTTGCTGGGCTTGCACGAACAGTGGCGCACTACCATGAAGGTGATTACGCGCAAGCGAAGCCGGTAGGAGGAGAGCGGAAAAGGGAGGCAGAAAGAGATAAGCGGCAGGAGAAGTAAGAAGGTAGACAAGGAGTAAGGCTCCGACTTCCTTCAGACTTTTTCGTTACCTTCTGCTGCTGTTATCGCTTTTCTACTTATCTACCTTCTGCCTTGTACTTTCCGTCTTAATTTTCTTCTATTTATCTTTGGTGCTGATGTCACGCCAGAGGTCGATGGCGGGTGTGTCTACTGCGTGCTGGTCGATCGCGGCGAGTTCCACAGATGAGAAGGACAGGTTATTCAGAGCATCAAGCGAATTGTCGAGTTGCTGGACGTTACGTGCGCCGATAAGGGCAGAGGTGACACGCGGGTCGCGAAGGGACCAGGCTATGGCCATTTGTGCCAGGCTCTGGTTGCGACGCTTTGCAATGTCGTTGAGGGCGCGGATGCGGTCGATGTTCCTGTCGGAGAACATGCTGTCGTTCATGCTGCCGACGGTGTTGCCGACACGCGCGTCCGCGGGTTTGCCGTTAAGGTACTTGTCGGTAAGCAGGCCCTGTGCGAGGGGACTGAAGGCGATGCAGCCGACGCCGAGGTCGTCGAGAGCGGTTAGCAGATCCTGCTCTATCCAGCGGTTGAGCATGCTGTAGGACGGCTGGTGGATGAAGAGCTTGACGCCTTCGGATTTGAGCAATGCGTCTATGTCGCGGGTGCGTTGTGGCGAGTAGGACGAGATGCCGACGTAGAGAGCCTTACCCTGGCGGACGATCTGGGCGAGGGCGGCGGCGGTCTCTTCCATGGGGCAATCGAAGTCGGGGCGATGGTGGTAGAAGATGTCGACATAGTCAAGGCCCATACGCTGGAGGCTCTGATCGAGCGAGGCGACGAGGTACTTTTTAGAGCCGCCCATGCCGTAGGGTCCGGGCCACATGTCCCAGCCTGCTTTGCTGCTAAGGATGAGTTCGTCGCGATGGTGGCGGAAGTCGTCGTGGAGGATGCGGCCGAAGTTCTCTTCTGCGCTGCCGTAGGGTGGGCCGTAGTTATTGGCAAGGTCGAAGTGGGTAACGCCGCGGTCGAAGGCACGACGGAGAATGGCACGGCCGGTTTCGAAGACGTCGGCACCGCCGAAGTTCTGCCACAGGCCGAGGGAGATGGGTGGCAGGACGATGCCCGAGTCGCCGCAGCGCCGGTATGGGACGGCCTTGTAGCGGTACGGACTGGGCAGATAGGTAGCGGAAAGTGACATCGGAATCCTCTATGCCGTTGTGATGCATGGGCGAAGAGGATTCGATTCCTACGACGTTAAAGGTAAGCGCTAAAGGTACCAGGGAATGTTGACGACGATGATGCGTTGATTGCCCTTGAGCAGCAGGTAGAGCTTGAGCAGTTGCACCCGCTGGTTGTGCAGCAGGTTTTCCCACCAGTGTCGCACGACGAGCTCCGGCAGCAGCACGGCGATCTTGCGGTGAGGGTGCTGGTTTTCGAGCTCCAAGATGTAATCCATCAAGGGCGAAATAACGGTGCGGAAATCGCTGGCGACGGTGACCAGTTCCGGCTCTGGCAGGCTGGCCGCGCGAATGGGCGTAAGGATGTTCGGCTCCCATGCGTGCTCCAGCACGTTCTCTTCCTCGGTGTGGACGTGCACTACCTTTACGGTGTCGCTCATGTTAAGGCCGAAGCGCAGGGCTTTTT
Organism: Acidobacteriaceae bacterium; assembly: GCA_903642225.1. GTDB lineage: Bacteria > Acidobacteriota > Terriglobia > Terriglobales > Acidobacteriaceae > Terriglobus. Next base: position 62,572 of record CAHJWI010000011.1, read on the forward strand.
CGCTGAGCTTGTCCCAACGCGCCATGGGAATTACGACGATCGGCTTTCTGAGGTCGGTGACTCGCATGGGCGAGATGTCTGCCGTCTCAGCGCGGACGCGGGTGTAGTGCCGCTTGATGCCGAGCATCATGAGGATGAGCACCGGCACAAGCAGGGCTGTGACCCACGCGCCGGAGGTAAACTTTGCCACCAGGACAACCACCAGCGTGATGCCGGTCGCACCAGCACCGAGGCCGTTAAGAAACAGCTTGATCCCGCGGCCTTTCTCGTCGGGGTTGTCGATCCAATGCTTGACCATGCCGGCCTGACTGAGCGTAAAGGCGAGAAAGGCACCGATGGCGTAGAGCGGGATCAGGCGGTCTGTAACGCCGCCAAACAGGATGAGGATGAGTGCGGTGAATCCTGTGAGCGCGTAGATGCCGTGCGAAAACAGCAGGCGACGGCCGCGGATGATGAAGACGTGCGGCAGGTAATCCTTGAGAGCGATGGCGCGGGCCATGCGGGGGAAGTCAGCGAAGGCCGTGTTGGCGCTGAAAGCGAGTGCGGCCAGAACGCTACCCATGGTGACATAGTAGAAAAGGCCACGGCCGAAGACGGCTGCGACTTCAATCGACAGAACACTTTGATAATGCGCGTCGTCTGGATTCATGGCAGTGACGCCGTAAGCGCGTGCCACATACGCCAGGCCAAGCAGAAGCATGATGAGGATGCCGATGATGACGGTGAGCGCGCGGTTTGCATTGTTGGCGCGCGGCTCTTTGAAGGCTGTGACGCCGTTTGAGACGGCTTCGACACCGGTCATGGCCGCGCACCCGCTGGCGAAGGTTTTCATAAGCAGCCACAGGGTCATGAATGGCAGGGTGGCGGGGATGGCCGGCGGCGGTGCAGCCACGGCGATGGGATGGCCGTGGGCGGATAGCGCATGCAAGACGCCGACGACAATGGTGAGGACGAGCGTGCCCACAAAGAGAAACGTTGGCAACATGAATGCGAAACCGGACTCCTTCATGCCGCGCATGTTGACCAGCGTAATGATGAGCAGGATGAGAATGCACAGCGAAAGCTGGTGCGGGTGTAGCGACGGCACGGCACTGATAAGAGCGGTGACGCCGGCGGAGATGCCAACGGCCGCGGTGAGGATGTAGTCGATCATGAGCGCCGCTGCGGCGAGCAGGCCGGCACCATCTCCCAGATTTTCGCTGGCCACGGTAAACGATCCGCCACCACTTGGGTAAGCCACGATGGTTTGCCGGTAGCTGAAGTACACGATGACCAGCAGTGTGAGGATGGCACCAAAGACCGGCAACAGCCAGTGCTGTACACCGGCGAAACCGAGCGCGATGAGCAAGGTCATGGCGGCCTCAGGGCCGTATGCCGCACTGGTCAGGCCGTCGAGCCCGAAGATGGGGATGCCGGCTGCGACGCCGATGTGTTCATCCGATTCCGCAGCCGTGGCCAGCGGCTTTCCAAGCACGATATCCGTAACTTTCATTGCTTTCATACCCTTTGCTGGTGCCGGATCAAGCTCTACAGTTCACAATAAATGCTGCGACACTTCAAAGAAGTTGGAAGAATTGCGGGAGAATAACGCAGGTTTCTTCGCACAGGATTGTTTGTGGCGGCTGGTAGGTGGTGAAGGCAGTTCGTCAGGCATCTGCGAAGCCGGTGATTGCAGGGAGCGCCGTATCAGCCGGTTGTTGGTCGTGAACCGTTGCGAAAAAAGCATCGACTGCATGAAGAATGTCGGTGCCCTGCTTGCTGTCAAAGATGGAGCGGCGAAGTGCGGCGCCGCCGGGGATGCCGTGGGTAAACCAGCTGGCAAACTGCTTCATCTTGCCGATGCCGTCGCGGCGAGCGCTTTCACGGTCGCGCTTGAGCCGGCGCAGGTGATTGTGCGCGGCGAGATCGGCAGGTGACAGGGTCGTGAGGTCGGTGTCTTCAGGGACGTCGATTTCGGGGTGCTCCTGCTCCAGTTCTTGCAGCAGCATAGCGAAGTAGGTGCGGATCATGCGGTGGCGATCGTCTTCGGTGGCGAGGGTGTAGCTACCGGTGCCAGTTGTCGCGCGCGATGCGGTGTACTGCGCGATCTGGCGGAAGATCCACGGGTTGGCAGGCGCGGCGCGGCCAATCATGACCGCGTCGCAGCTGGTTGCTGCGACCATGGCGGCGGCGTCCTCCGGCGTGCGCACGTCGCCGTTGCCGATGACCGGGATGCGCACAGCGTCTTTAACGGCGGCGATGTATTCCCAGCGTGCTGTTCCGGTGTACCCCTGCTCGCGGGTGCGCGCATGCAACGCCACCGCATTCAGGCCGCAGCCTTCTGCCATTCTGGCTAACGGCACGCAAACGATGCTGGAGTCAGACCAGCCCATGCGGAACTTGACGGTGAAGGGAATGGTAACGGCCTTGCGCACCGTTTCGAAGATGGTTTGAATATGGGGCAGATCACGCAGGAGGCCACTGCCGCCGTTGCAACTGACGACGCGCTTGGCGGGGCAGCCGAGGTTGAGGTCGACGATGTCGAAACCGGCGTCCTGGCAGATGCGTGCAGAGTCCGCGAGGGTTTGCGGATTGGAGCCGAAGATTTGCGCGCTGATGGGGTGTTCGTCGTCGTAGTAGGTCAGGTAGCGCTTGCGCTTTACCTCGCGCATGCGGCTCAGGCCGTCGGCGCTGGTGAACTCCGTCATGATCAGGCCGCAACCGCTTTGCGTGTTGGTGGTTGTGACTTCGATGTTCGTGGAGGCGTTCTCTGGCGAGAATTGGGAAGCATTCTTGATGAAGCGGCGGAAAACGGTATCTGTGACGCCGGCCATCGGAGCCAGGACGGTGGCGGGTGAAATGTGGACGTTGCCGACGGTGAACGATGCAGGGACGGCCGCGCTGGAAGGGACGGGCCGGTCAAGCAGGGCGGTTGCGGATTGGTCCCAGGACTTCTTCATGTTGGTGGCTCAAGCGAAGAGCCTCCGCGTTGGCGGAGGCCCTTGTTCGGTGTGATTGTCAGGCGTTACTTAGCTTCGGTATTGGCTGCCGCGGCAACAGACGAATCGCTTTTGGCAAACTTGCGCTTGAAGCGCTCGATGCGGCCAGCGGTGTCCATAAACTTCTGCTTGCCGGTGAAGAAGGGATGACAGGCACTGCAGATTTCAAGGACGATGTCGCCCTTGTTCGTGGAGCGGGTTTCAAAGGTGTTGCCGCAGGCGCACTTGACGTTTGTGGCCTTGTAGTTGGGGTGAATTCCCTGCTTTGGCATGGGTAGTCCAATCCTGGTCAAATTTGGCTGGGATGCTTCCCGGTCGCGGTTCGCTTGCGGCGGACGAGGTTCACGCCACATCGATTGTCCTGTCGCGGTACGAGGAAAACGGCCTGAGCATTGGATGCACAGGGTTCAGCCTTGATTCAGTCTAGCGGGTGTGGCTTGCCGGTGCAAGGCAGAAGCCGCGCAATGCACAGTAGTGCACAGCCCTTGCGGGCTGCATACTTGTAGGCGATGGAGTTTTCATTGGGCCAGCTTGAGGACGCCGCGTGCCCCCACTGTGATGGGTTAGGGATGCGTGTGTTTGAAGACGACCACGGGCGCAGGCACGCAGAGCCGTGTGTGTGTCGGCGGGAGGCGCGTGGCCGGCGAGTCATTGCGCAGGCTCGCATTCCGCGGCGCTATGAGCACTGCACGCTGGACAGCTACGAGCACAGCTTTGGCGGCGCCAACCGCTCCCTGGGGCGCGCCTACGAGGCTGCACGCAAGTTCGTCGCCGGTTTTCCGCTTGAGACAGACGGCACCGGTTTGCTGCTTACCGGGTCCATCGGTGTCGGCAAGACGCACCTGGCAGTGGGAATTCTGCAGGCATTGATTGCCGAGCGCGGTGCCACCGGCATCTTCTACGACTATCGGGAATTGCTGAAGGAAGTGCAAAACAGCTACAGCCCGAGCGTCGCGGCGACGGAGCTGGAGGTGCTGAAACCTGTGTTCGAGGCAGAGGTCCTGGTGCTGGACGAGATCGGCGCGTCGAAGCCGACGGAATGGGTGTGGGATACCGTCGCGCACATTTTGAACAGCCGCTATAACGACCGCCTCACGACAATATTGACGACCAACTACGCGAACCTGGCACCCGCCGGTAGCGGTGCGGACACGCCGTTGACCGCGGCGCGCTCTGCCATGCGAGAAGAGACGCTTGGCGATCGCATTGGTGAACGCATGCGGTCACGCTTGCAGGAGATGTGCGTTGTAGTAGAGATGCAGGGCGAGGATTTTCGACAGAAGGTGAAGCGCGCGTCGTTTGTGTAGGTCACGCCGATGAAGGCAGTAGCGCGCGATAGATTGCCTCCGCCTGGGAACTGAAGCAGCAGAAGACCACACGCTCGATGTCGCCGTTGGGCAGTGTTTCACGGACGGTGCGGACTGCGACTTCTGCGGCGCGTTGCAGGGGAAAACGATAGATGCCGGTGGAGATGGCCGGGAAGGCGATGGACGCGCAGCTATGCTCCTGTGCGAGCTGCATGCAGCGGCGATAGCAACTGGCCAGCAGTGCGTCTTCATTGCGGTGACCGCCGTTCCAGACGGGACCCACCCCGCGTGGAAGATTCACTTTGCATGTAGGTTGAAGCCAAGCGTCGCCTTGGCATCGCCTGTGGCACAGCCGCCGAGGGTGCGGCAGGCTTCCAGCAGTTGCGGGCCGGCGGCAGTGTGGATGGCACCGTCCCACCGCCGCCACCCAGCAGGGAGGAGTTGGCTGCGTTGACGATGGCGTCGACCCGCAGAGTTGTGATGTTGGTCAGGAGAACTTCGTAGGTGCGCATACCGCGGTCAGATGCGTTTCGTGAGGGCTGGTTTAGAAGCGCGGTTTGGCACCGCGTGAACCTGTTTTTTGCCCGGGCTTTTTCAACTGCGCGTGCTCGCTCAGCTTCTGCTTGCGTTGCACGCTTTTACCGGCGGCAGCACGGCTTAGGGCTTGCACTTCGCCGGTGGTCAACTCACGGAAGTCGCCCATCGGCACGTCAAGGGTGAGCGCGCCGTAGCCGATACGCCGAATCTTTTCTACGTGGTGACCGACCTCTTCAAACATTTTGCGTAGCTGGCGGTTGCGGCCCTCGGTTAATGTTACTTCGTACCAGGGGTTCTCGCCACGACGCACAAGCTCAACGCGCGCCGGTGCCGTGAGAACGCGGTCTCGACGCGTGCCGCGCTGCTCTGCAAGGCGGCCACGGTCGATCATGACACCGTTACGAAGCTGTTCCAGCGCCTCGCCAGTGGGGTTGCCGGCGATCTTGACTAGATAAGTCTTCTGCACGGAGTTCGCAGCTTTGGACAGGTTGTTGGCCAGGTCGCCGTCGTTGGTCATCAGCAGCAGACCTTCAGAGTTGTAGTCCAGCCGGCCCACCGGGTACAGGCGCACGTCGAGTTTGCGGCCGCTCTTGCGTGCCGTTTCCCGCAGCAGATCGACGACTGTCTCGCGGCGCTCCGGGTCGCTCATCGTGGTGACGTAGCCACGCGGTTTGTTGACCATGAAGTAGCGGTGCTCCTGCACGCCCTGTAGGAGTTTGCCGTCAACACGTACGTGATCTTTGCCGAGCTCAGCGCGGGTGCCAAGCTCGGTGACAACGGCCCCGTTCAGTTCGACGCGGCCCTCCAGAATCAGCTCCTCGGCCTTGCGGCGTGAAGCGATGCCGGCTTCGGCGAGCAGCTTCTGCAGGCGGACTCCAGTCGGCTGTTCCTGCGCGGCAACTGGTTTTTTGTTTGCGGTCGGTTTGGGCTTCGGCTCGTTGGTCTGAGGTGTGGTGGTTGCTGTGGCCTTCTTCATCTGCGGTGCCTCCCGGCTCGGCTATGGTGTGGTTGGATCGTGTTCTGCGGTTGTTGTGGTGGAAGGGTGCGGCTCCTGTCACCAGCGCGGTTTTTGCGCTTCGGTGGTGTTATCGTCCGCGACAGGCTGCGGCGTGCGACCTTCCGGCTGCTCAGCAGCTTCTGAATCAGATGCTTCCGTAGCATCGTCGTCTGTGATCTCGCGGATGTGATCCGCATCGCCGCGCTCGTTTGCGCGTTCGATGATGGCGTCCGTTGCCTCCATGGGCAGGTCTTCCTGCTCGTCCAGCTCCCCTGCAAGACGCTCGAATTCTTCCATCGACGGCAGTTCCTGCACATCCTTCAAACCGAACCGCACCAGGAATTCTTTGGTCGTTTTATACAGCATGGGACGGCCTATGACCTGCTTGCGCCCAGCTGTTGCGATCAGCTTTCGGCCAATCAGTCCACCCATGACCCCGGCAGAATCGACGCCGCGAATCTCTGAAATTTCTGCCGCGGTGACGGGCTGCTTGTAAGCGACGACGGCCAGTGTTTCCAAGGCCTGCAGCGTCAGCTTCAGCGCCGGTTTCAGGCTCTTTATAAAGCCACGCACGGCGTCGTGGTATTCCGGCTTGGTGCCCACGCGGAATCCGCCGGCGACCTCCCGCATCTCGATCCCGCGATCGCTTTCGGCGTACTCGCGCATGAGTGCATCGATGGTGCGGCGCAGGTGGTCGCGGACCTGGCGCTCGCGTTCGCGCGCGGCACGTGCGTCAGAGGCCTGGTTGGTGGTGTGTGGCGTTTCAGCAACGGCTGAAGATTCGAAGTCGGTGTTGTTGGTATAAGGCGGCGTGGCACCTGCGACTGCGACATGGCTGAGCACGGGTTGTGGTGCTGCCTCGTCCTCGTCTTTCGCGGACTCCGCAGCAGTAGAGTCGTTCGGAAGCGCGGTCGCGTTCAGATCGGCGAAGGTGTCAGCTGTGTCGTTGGCATGGCCGGGAAAGTCGCTGCCGTGAATGTCCTTGCTCTGAAAGTCACCGCCTGCACCACTCAGGGGGAGCTGCGTCTGCATGGCGTCCAGCGCACGCAGCTCGGCCTCGGCTTCGACACCCAGCAGGCCTACCAATTGCAGCAGTGTTACAGGTTCCTCTGAGGCGTAGATGACGGCTTCGATCTTTGATTTCAGGCTCATGCGTGCTTTCGATCCAGGGTTTGCGACATCTTTTAACACCACTTACTAGTATGCAGTAGGGCTTGCGCACAACGGCGCTATTTGCACAGCTTCGGTCATCGCAAAGTCGCCTTGCTATACTTAGCCGTGCCGCTTCTGCTTGGCCAATTCCCACATTTGAATAGATCGAGGCTCACATGTCTGCGAAATTCATCTTCGTAACGGGCGGCGTCGTGTCTTCGCTCGGCAAAGGTCTCGCTGCGGCCTCTATTGGCTGCCTGCTTGAGGCTCGCGGCATTCGCGTCGGCATGATGAAGTTTGACCCCTATCTGAACGTCGACCCAGGCACCATGTCTCCCTTTCAACATGGCGAAGTTTTCGTGACCGATGACGGCGCTGAAACCGATTTGGACATGGGCCACTACGAGCGTTTTACACACGCGAGACTAAGTCGCGACAACAACCTGACCAGTGGCCGAATTTATGAGCAGGTGATTACCAAAGAGCGCCGTGGCGACTACCTTGGCAAGACGGTTCAGGTTATCCCGCATGTGACCAATGAGATTAAAAATGCGATGCGCAAGGTGGCGGCAGAGAACCAGGTCGTGCTTGTTGAGATTGGCGGGACAGTGGGTGACATTGAATCCCTGCCGTTCCTGGAAGCGATCCGCCAAATGCGTCAGGATCTGGGCCGAGACAACACCCTTTTTGTCCATGTGACGCTTGTGCCCTGGATTGCTGCCGCGCAGGAGTTGAAGACGAAGCCGACGCAGCACTCCGTGAAAGAGATGCTGAGTATCGGCATCCAGCCCGACATTCTGCTTTGCCGTACCGAGCGCAATTTGCCGAAGGAGATGCGTTCAAAAATTGCTGCCTTCTGTAACGTGGAAGAAGCTGCGGTGATTGCTGCGCGCGATGTGGCAAATATCTATGAGCTGCCACTTGCGTTGGAAGCCGAGCACGTCGATCGCCTTGTGTTGAAGTACCTGCGCATGGAAGACGCACCGGATGCGAAGTTGGACAAGTGGCGTTCGCTCGTGCATCGCGCGTATCACCCGAAGGATGAGGTGCACATCGGCATTGTAGGCAAGTACGTGGAGTATGAGGACAGCTACAAATCTTTAAAGGAGGCCCTTGTCCATGGTGCGCTGGATGCCAACTTAAAACTGAAGGTGACCTGGATTGAAGCGGAAGGGCTGGAGACGGAGAACGGCTCATACACCGCCCAGCTTGATGGTTTCGACGGCATCCTCGTCCCGGGCGGCTTTGGCAAGCGCGGCATCGAAGGCATGCTGAATGCGATTCGTTTTGCACGTGAACGCGGTGTGCCGTACTTCGGCATTTGCCTTGGCATGCAGACGGCGTGCATCGAATTTGCGCGGAATGTGTGTGGACTGAAAAATGCGAACTCGAGCGAGTTCGATCCCAGCACCAGCGACCGCGTGATCTATAAATTGCGAGAACTCACGGGTGTGGAAGAGATGGGCGGCACCATGCGTCTGGGCGCGTGGACGTGCATTATGGAACCAGAGTCGCTGGCAGCAAAGACCTATGGCACCACCGAAATCAGCGAACGCCACCGGCACCGCTACGAGTTCAACCGGGAGTACGAACCCCTGCTTACCGGCGCCGGGCTGCGCCTGACCGGCACGACGCCGGACGCGACTTACGTGGAGATGATCGAGCTCTCGCAGACCACGCACCCCTTTTTCATCGCCTGTCAGTTTCATCCGGAGTTCAAGTCCAAGCCGCTCGAGCCGCACCCGCTATTCCGCGATTTTGTAAAAGCCAGCTACGAGAACCGTATGCGACACGGCCGTGCGTTGACTCAGGGGCGCTTCGCCACTCTTGAGGCAGAGGCTTGATTGTTTAGGGCAGGCGATTGCGCTTGAGTAAGTTGAGCAATCCGACCTGATCTTGTCCAAGACCAACGCCGTCCAGGCAAGCTGAGTGAACAGCGCCGGCACCAGCTTTGATACTGGCGTCCAAAGGGGCACTCAGTGCCTCATCGTGCTTAGATTCGGCACAATCTTTATAGCTAGGTCGTCCCATGAAGTCTCTTCAAGGCAAGAAATCTGGACGCTTGCATGGACTGGATACACTGCGCGCTTTGGCTATTGTCATTGTGATGCTTTACCACCTCAATATTCAGGGCCTGCTTCCATCGAATCTGAATTCCATCGCCAGGATCGGCTGGATTGGAGTCGACCTGTTCTTTGTCTTGAGCGGTTTTCTTATCGGTTCTCAGCTGATAAAAGCCTACCTTTTGGGCGACCAACCATCACTTATGCAGTTCTATACACGTCGCGCGTATCGTATCCTTCCTGCCTTCTTTGTCGTCCTACTCCTATATCTGCTTGTACCTATCTGGCGTGAAGCTCCCGGCCCGTACGCCGGATGGCAGTACGCAAGCTTTACGTGGAATGTCCTGCTGCTTGGGTATCCCGAGAATCGGGCCTTTTCACATGTGTGGTCATTATGTGTCGAAGAGCATTTCTACCTTGTATTCCCCCTTCTGCTTGTTCTCTTGATGCGTCGGCCAGCGTTGTGGAAGTCAACCGCAGTTCTCCTGCTTCTCGTTCTCGGTGGAGTGGGATTGAGAGCATGGTTGTTTCGCTCTTTCATCATGGCTGCGGATGACGAGCGAGGTTATTTGATGATGAAATTTATCTATTACCCAACCTACTCGCGTCTTGATGGACTGGTGGTGGGTGTAAGCCTAGCCGCAATCCGATTATTCAAAGCGCAGTGGTGGGCTCGGTGTACCAGGCATGGTGGACTCCTCGCGATCGGAGGACTCGCCTTTGTGCTGGCAGGTCTCAAGCTATGTGACTTTAACTACCCTAACCCTGATCTGCCAATGAGCATTCTTTTTGCATTTCCGGTTCTCGCATGCGGCTTTGGATTTCTTGTCGCTTCGGCAATATGCGAAACGGGGTTCTTACGTACCAGCGTTCCGGGAGCGGGAACGCTTGCAGCACTAGCGTTCAGCTTGTATCTCACACACAAGTCGGTTGCCCATGCCACACACCGTCTGCTGCCCGGCCTGACGGCCCAAACCGGGTGGCAATCGCTCGCCATTTACGCTGTGACTTGTCTCGGAGCCGCGTCCCTGCTGTACCTTGCCGTAGAGCGTCCCTTCCTTGCACTTCGCATACGACGTGAGTCCACAGAACCTGTGGAGGGAGTTCAACGCGAAATACACTTCGATCCCGCTATCTAGCGCACTTCTCGCAAGGCAGCAGGTTTGCAGCTTCAACGATGGTCTACAGCTTGCCTTGATCGGGAAAAACTGTTGTCCTCTGGTGTACAAGGACCTCACGCAACTTCGCGTTAGGGTATCGAAACGGTTTATGCGGGGCCGGAAGCCACGGGCGAGAGCGGCAGTATAGAGTGGACGGGTTGGCGGATTGACCTTGGAGAGATGAACGATGGCTTGTGGTGTAACGCGTCGGGAGTTATTGCAGGTCTTGAGTTCTGCGGCGCTGGTGCTACCGGCGGCGCGCTTTGCGGGGGCGGCTGTTACACCGAGCGACAAGCTTACGGTTGCGATGATTGGCGTCGGCTCGCAGGGCATGCGGGTGATGCTGGACCTGTTGCGATTGGCCGAGGTGCAGGTGGTGGCGGTGTGCGATGTGAACCGCGGCAGCGACGGCTATGAAGACTGGGGTGGTAACGAGTTGCGGACCAAGGTGCGCGGCGTGCTGGGCGATGCAAGCTGGGGCGAACGGTACGCGGGGCCCGCAGCAGGCCGGGAAGTGGCGCAGGACGTAGTCAATCGCTATTACGCAAAGGAGAAGGGCAGACCGGGTTACCGGGGTTGCGCGGCGTATGAGGACTATCGCGAGTTGTTGGCGAAAGAGCATGATGTGGACGCGGTGGTGGTGAGCACGCCGGATCACTGGCACGCGACCATCGCGATTGCAGCCATGCGCGCAGGAAAGCATGTGTACAGCCAGAAGCCGATGGCACACAGCGTGTGGCAGACGCGGGAGATGGTGCGGGTTGCGGCGGAGACGAAGCGGCAGACGTCCGTGTCCATCTTCAACGCGCATGCACCGGCATCGGCGCAGGTGCGAGAGGCGATTGGGCGAATTGGTCCGGTGCACAAGGTAGATATATGGACGACGCGGGCTTCGTCGTTCTGGAAGCAGGGTTTGCCCACGCCGGTAGCGGCTGATGTGGTGCCGGCCTCTTTGAATTGGGAGATGTGGCTGGGTCCGGCGGCCTTGCGTTCTTACAGCCACGTGTACCAGCCGTTCCGGTGGAGGGCGTGGTATGACTTCGGTTGCGGCGCGCTGGGCGACATGGGCGAATACGGTTTCGACACGATTCACCGGGCAGTCGGCCTGGGCGTACCTGACCGGATTTCCGCGAGTACGAGCGAATTGTTTCCGGCATGTTTCCCAGTGGCGTCGGCGGTACATTTCCATTTTGCGGCAACGGGCAAGCGACCGGCGGTGGAACTCAACTGGTTCGATGGCGGCGTGCAGCCGGAGCGACCGCCGGAGCTTGCGGCGAGTGTGCCCATGCTGTCAGAAGGTGTGATCTACCACGGCAAGCAGGGCAAGCTGCTGACGCAATACATGGGACAGAATGCGCACTTGCTGCTGCCGGACGGGACGTTGACGGAGCTTTACCCGCCGGAACCTAAGGGCGGCTTTCCATATTTTGAAAAGCAGTCAGAGCTTGTATATGGCGCGGCGGGAGCATCGTCGGAGCACTATCTGGATTGGGTGCGCGCATGCCGTGCGGGTCCGCCGGCACGCGGGAACTACGCGTTCGAAGCGGCCATCGTGGAGACTCTGATGCTTGGCGTGATTGCGCAGCGAACGCAGGAAGTGCTGTTGTGGGACGCTGCGGGAATGCGGTTTACACAGGGGTCGGAGAGGGCGACGGGTTTGCTTCGACCGGCGATGCGCGCGCCCTTCGAGGTATAAGGATGATGCTGCTTTCTTGGATGTGGGCCGCGGTTGTGCTGATGCCGTTAGCCGTTGCAGCGCGTGGAGTAGAGCCACAGATCACGGCTATCGACCATGTGGCGCTGTATGCCGCCGATCCTGTCGCTTCCGCCGAGTTTTACACGAGGGTACTCGGCGCGCGGGAGATGCCGGACCCGCAGAACGCGGGCGCGCGGCGGTTCTACTTCAGCACGCAGCAGTTTGTGACAGTGCTGCCGATGCCTGCCGATGCAGGCGACAACCGGATGGCGTATGTGGCGTATCGCTCCTCTGACGTAGCCGCGCTGCGAGACAAGTTGAAGGCGGAGGGTGCGGGTTCTGCCGGCGAGTTGCATCAAGATGCAGACGGTGCGCGGTGGTTTGAGATGCGGGATCCAGAGGGAAATCGCGTGCGCTTTGAACAGCGGCCGGCAACTTCCACCGTGTGTATCTCAGACCTGTCGTGCCGCATGATTCATGCGGGTTTCATGGTGAAGGATCAAGCCGTGGAGGATGCTTTCTACCGAGAAAAATTGCACTTTAGACCCTACTGGTATGGAGCGTTCACGGCGGGCAAGGTGGACTGGGTCTCGCAGCAGGTGCCGCAGGGCCGGGACTGGCTGGAGTACATGCTGGCCAACGATGGATCGGACACGCCGGCGAATAAGGTGGACCGCAGGGAACTCGGCGGTATGGACCACATTTCGCTGGGCGTGGGAAACATGGAAGCCGCTGTGACAATGCTGCTGCGGGCGAAGCGGCTGACCGGCGAATACAACGGGCCGAAGATGGGTCTGGATGGTAAGTGGCAGACGAATCTGTATGACCCGGACGGCACGCGAATCGAGTTGATGGAGTACGCGCCGAGCATGCCTCCGTGCTGCTCGCCGATTACGGCGGCGCACCCGGTGAATGCCATGGGTGCCCATGGGTTGCGGTAGTCCGTAGTGGACTCCGATCGATTCGATCTGGTGGCCACGATCGATCTGCCCAGGCAGGATAGTCACCCCGACCCGCGTGATCGCCGGGAGCGACGATCACCCGGACCATGCTGGAGTCGAGCTCAACATTGCAGGGATAAGGCGGGTGATTGTGCAGTGGAATTACGAAGAACAAATAGCGGTTCCACGACGACGCTGTGCGATGCTTCGTGGTTGCCGCCTGAGGTGAAACTGTGCAGCAATGACTGGGCCGCGAGTGCGCCCATGTGCCGCAATGGCTGCCGCACAGTCGTCAATGCCGGTCGATGATACGCGGCGAGTGTCACGTCATCGAAACCCACGACAGAGACGTGCTCCGGGACCTGGCGACGCGCCGCCTGTAGGGCCCTTATAGCTCCAATGGCAGAGACGTCGTTAAAGGCGAAAATTGCCGTGAATGCAATGCCAGTCGCCAGCAGGCGTTGTGCTGCAAGAAAGCCGGGCTCGTCTGTTGCCAGGTTTTCTTTCATTTGCACTACAAGCTTAGGGTGCAAGCTAAGACCAAGCCGGGTAGCCGCAATCTGGATCGACCTCCAACGAATATCGGTGTCGGAGCTAAACGGCTGCCCTTTGATGATCGCGATCTGCCGGTGTCCCAACGCATACAGATGGCTGAGTGCCAGTTCAGCCGCACGGTCGTGGTCCAGCAGAATGTTGGTGACGCCGTCGTGCGGGTCGGGGCAGGAGATGGTCACGGTAGGCGTTGAATGGATGACAGGCAGGCTGGTATCCACTGCCACGATGCCATCCACGGCACGTTCCATGACGATGCGGTGCAGGTCTGTGAGTTTTGCCTCCTGGTGGTGATGGGTGACGAGCATCATGGCGTATCCGGCTGCTGAGAGGGTTTCCTCCAGGCCGGCGAGCACAAGCGTTGCGTAGCCCTCCGAAAGCTCCGGCACAAGGACGCCGACCGTCATGGACTGGCCGCGTCGCAGCGAGCGCGCCAGCAGGTTGGGCCGGTAGTTCAGCGCCTGTGCCGCGGCCAGGATGCGGTCCTGAGTGACCTGCGGGATGGACCGCGCAGCCGGCGCGCCGTTCAGCACGCGCGAGATCGAGGCCTTGGAGAGGCCGAGGTGGGCCGACAATGAGGCCAGCGACACCGTCCTGCCAACGTGTGGGTACTTGTGCTGCGCGGAATTGCCGTTTCGAGGCTTCTTAAGCATTGCCATTTTGGAGCATCTTTCAATTGCCATTAAAACAGAGAGGATTAGGGGCTTTGTTGACAAGCGTGTGTTGGAAGACGGATAGTGCCGAAGTCTGTGCAAACGTTTGCCCACAGGAGCTGTGCGCTGTGGAGGCAGACGTTTGCCGACTTTGGAGGCACTATGAACATCCTGACCAAAACCCTTTCCACAAAGGGTCACCGTCGGTACGCTGCAACGATTCTGCTTTCCTCGGCAGCTGTCCTCGCCGGTGGGCCGGCGCTGCACGCGCAATTTCGCGCATCGCTCACCGGCACCGTCGTGGACGCCACCGGCGCAATCGTACCCGGTGCCAAGTTGACGCTGCTGGACACCGCGACTGGCAAAACCCTGACAGCCACGTCCAACGGGAGCGGAGCATACAGCTTTAACGCCTTACCGCCGGATCACTTCACGCTCAGCGCCGCCATGCCCGGCTTTCAGACCAAGACGATCAGTGATCTTTCGATCATTCCGGAGCAGCCCAATAATGTGAATGTAACGCTGCAGGTAGGTGCCGCCGACCAGACGGTCACCGTCAATGCCGACACGATTCCTGCGCTGGAGACCGCCACTGGATCCATCAGCGGAACCATCTCTGCAGAAGATATCCAGCACCTGCCCTCTGCCGGACGCGACGTTTTCCAGCTTGCGCAGCTCGCCCCGGGATCCTTCGGCGACGGCCAGCGCGGCGCGGGTGGCGGCACCAACAGCCTTCCTGGCACCCAGGGTCCGGGCGGCTCCGGTAATTCGCAGGGCGCCTTTGCTACCGAGAATGGTCCCCAGGCCCTTGCAAACGGCGGTCAGTATGAGACCAACAGCATCAATATCGACGGCATCAGCACCGTGTCTGCCGTGTGGGGTGGCACGTCCATCATCACGCCGAATGAAGATTCCATCGACAACGTGAAGATTACCAGCAATGGCTATGACGCCGAGTTCGGCCGCTTTAGCGGAGCCAACCTGCAGGTGACCACCAAGGCGGGTACCAACAACGTCCATGGCAGCTTCTTCTTCCGTGTTGCGCGTCCCGGCCTCAATGCGTTCCAGCGTTACAACGGACCCAACTCGCTCAATCCTGCCACGCTCGGTACTGGCGTTGCTGACAACAACGTGAACCGCGCCGCGGCACGCGGGCTCCTGCGCGACACGGCCCGCTACAACGACTTTGGCGGCAGCATCGGCGGACCGATTCTTCGGAACAAGCTTTTCGCGTTCTTCGCGTACGAGACCATCCGTAACAACTCCACCACGACGGCTACTGGCTGGTACGAGACCCCGGAGTTCGACGCATTGGCACCCGCCGGCAACATTTCGAACAAGTTCACCAACTTCGCCAGCCACTCTCCTGTTGGCGCCACCCTTATCAACTCCACGTGCAACACTACGGGTTTCACGGAAGGCGTCAACTGCAACACCGTCCCCGGGAAGGGCCTGGACATCGGTTCGCCACTGAAGTCGGCACGCGGTACGCAGGACCCGACCTATGTGTCCAACGGCAATCCCGGTGTCGGCAACGGTCCTGATGGGTTCGCCGACATAGCCGACTACCAGACTGCGACCCCGTCCGAGACCACGCAGGTCCAGTACAACGGCCGGCTCGATGGCGACGTTACCCAGAAGGACCATGTGGCGTTTGCCATTTACTGGGTGCCGCAAACGCAGCACTACATCAACGGCCCCGCGCGCGGCTACAACCAGTGGAACCACAACCAGATTAACGACGCCTTCTCCGTCATCTACAACCACACGTTCTCGTCCAACTTTCTGAACGAGGCACGCGCCAACGCCGCTGGATGGCGCTGGAATGAGGTGACGGACAATCCGCAGGCACCCTTTGGCCTGCCGGAAGATGACATTAACCAGGCTGCCAATGCCGAGGTTCAGTACTTTGGTGCTTCCGGTCCCAGCCACCTTAACCAGTGGACCTTCGGCTACAAGGATGTCGCGACGAAGATCTTCGGCAACCACACGGTCAAGTTTGGCGGCGATGCCACGCAGCTGCACTACCTGCAGGACCCGGTTTACGCCGCACGTCCTCAGTTCAAGTTTTATAACGTCTGGAATTTCCTGAACGATGCACCCTATCAGGAAGCCGGCCAGTTCGACCGTGTGACTGGCATACCGTTCTCAAACCGCTATGACATGCGCGAGTGGATCTATGGCGGCTTTGCGCAGGATGACTGGAAGGCCACGCCGAGCCTCACCATCAACGCCGGCCTTCGCTACAACTATTTCGACGCCCTGTACAGCAAGCAGCAGAACCTGCCGCATACCGTATTCGGCACTGACGCCGCCACCTACACCGGCATCACGCTTGTCCGCGGCGGTAAGTCGTGGACGCCGGACAAGGGCAATTTCGGCCCGCAACTCGGCTTCGCCTATAACCCCGACTACTTCCATAAGCGGATCGTCGTTCGCGGCGGGTATGGCTTGAACTTCAACCAGGAAGAGATCGCCATCTCCGCCAACCAGTCCAATAGCCCCAACGACTCGGTATCGCCGACTTTCAACAACAGCACACCGCTTGCGGCAGACTCGCGCATTCAGTACAACGTACCCAGCGACTCCAGTTCGCTCTTTGGCTACGCCGCTAACACAAATACGATTACGGCCTACGGTGCCAACGGGCTGCCTACCACCAGCGGCTTCCAGCTGACGGCCGTTCCCAACCACCTGCACACGCAGCAGGTGCACCACTACTCCATCGCGGTTGAGAGTGACCTTGGCCACCAGATGGTCGCCAGTGCGCTCTACCAGGGTAGCTCCGCACACCACCTCATCTTTCACCAGGACGCCTATCTATACGGCCAGTTTCACGGCCAGGCTTTTAACCCCTCAACACCCTACATTGAGTACTTCGGCGACAACGGCGGCTCCAACTACAACGCACTTATTCTTGATTTGAAGCACAACATGGCGCACAATTTTTCTGTTGACGCCAGCTTTACCTATTCCAAAAGTATGGACGATAACTCTGGCCCCTACGAGCAGGATCCCTATACCTACAACCCTTACTTCGCGCGTGGCCGGTCTGACTTCAACGTGGGCAAGGCCTTGAAGATCTTCGGCACCTATAACCCGAAGTTCTATTATGGTGCGAACAACTTTGCCAAGGTGTTCCTGAACGGCTTCAACATAAGCGGTATCTATAACCTGCACACCGGCTTCCCGTGGACGCCCTCGGCAAACTACGGAACCAACGCCTATTACACACAGTCCAACACCGGCACGCTGCGACCCACCTTCTACAACGGCAGCGCGGGGCACGACACCAGTAACAAGGCATTTATGAGTACCGGCCTAAGCAAGAACTTTACTGGCGGCCCGCAGAGCTACTTCGGCGTGTACGACCAAAGTACCATTAGCAGTACTTCCAGCAGTTTTCCAACGCCCATCACCTTCTATCCCACGCCCGGCATTGCGCGGAACAGCTTTGATGGTCCGCACTACCAGGCGCTCGATGCCACGGTCACCAAGGCTTTCGGCATTCCCAATCACTACCTCGGTGAGCGTACCGGCATCGAGTTCCGCATCGACACCTTTAACGTCCTTAACATCACCAATCTAAGTTCCAACATCAACAGCCAGGTGCAGACTGTTACGAATGGTGTGACTACCACCAACGGCAACTTTGGTATTTCCACAGCCGGCCTTGCTGGTCGCCAAGTGCAAATACAGGCGCGCCTTAACTTCTAACTATTGAACGTTGTCTATCAATAAAGGAGAGTGCGCCACCAGACGGGCGCTCTCCTTTGCTGTTAGGTTTTTACAAGCCACATGACACTTCTCGACCGCACAAGGATTTGCCCCACGATGAAGATTTCCAAACACGCGATCCGTCTGTTTACCGTGGCCACAGGGCTCGTCGCATCTTCAGCAGTAACCGTCCTGGCGCAACAGCGCGGCACGCAGGATCACATCACGATTGACGCGACCGCGCCGACTACTCCGTTTCCACACTTCTGGGAGAAGACTTTCGGCTCCGGTCGTGCCATTCTTGCGCTGCGTGACAGCTATCGGCAGGACATTCGCGCGGTGAGGCAGGCCACCGGTTTTGAGTCCGTCCGCTTTCACGGCATCCTGATGGATGAAGTTGGCCTGTACGATCCTGATCGTATGACCAAGAACCCGGGGCTTGCGGCGGAGAAGGCGAACGATGCTTCGCAGTACAACTTCTCCTACGTGGACCAAATCTATGACGGCCTGCTCAAAGACGGCGTTCGTCCTTTCGTTGAACTCAGCTTTATGCCTCGCAAAATGGCTGCGGACCCAAGCATCACTCAGTCCTTTTTTTACAAGCCAGTTGTCTCGCCACCGGTCGATTACGTTAAGTGGGACGCGATGATCACAGCCTTGGCCCAGCACTTAGTCGAGCGCTACGGAATGGAAGAGGTTGCCGCCTGGAAGTTTGAAGTCTGGAATGAACCCAATCTTGACTTCTGGGGTGGCACGCCCAAGCAAGACACCTACTGGCAGCTGTACGACCACACGGCGCGCGCTATCAAGTCCGTTTCGCCCCGCTTGCAGATTGGCGGTCCTTCCACAGCCCAGGCTGCATGGGTTCCTGATTTTCTAAAACATGTCGCCGCAGAGCACGTACCCGTCGATTTCGTCTCCACTCACGTGTATGCGAACGACCTTGCGAAAGATGTCTTTGGTACGGATGAGGACATTCCGCGCGACGTGATGGTCTATCGCTCTGTGAAGAAGGTGCACGATCAAATCGTCGCGTCGTCGCTTCCCAAGCTGCCGCTCATTTTTTCGGAGTACAACGCCAGCTATGCCAACGAGCCCGATGTCACGGACTCGCCCTACATTGGCCCTTGGCTGGCCAATACGATTCGCCTCTGCGATGGATTGACGGACAGCATGGATTACTGGGCTTTTTCGGATGTGTTTGAGGAGCAGGGCGTGGTTCGCTCTCCGTTTTACGGTGGCTTCGGTTTGATCGCGGCAGACAACATTCCGAAGGCCTCGTATAACGACTTTCTGCTACTGCACAAGCTCGGGACTCGGCGGCTGAAGCTCGATTCAGATTCAGCCCTAGCCACCACAGATGGCAATGGTGCCTTGACAATAGCTCTCTGGAACTACGCCCCGCCAAGTGGAACCGGGGCTTCCTATACCAAACCCTCTACGCCTATTGGACCAGACAAGCACTTCAGCCTTGACCTGCCGCAGACCGCGAGCGCGGCTGTTAGCCTTTGGCGCGTCGATGAGACCCACAGCAATGCAGTCGCTGTTTTCGATAGCATGGGCCGGCCACCTGCAGATTTGACGCCTGCGCAGGTGGCTCAGCTGAAGCAAGGCGGTGCCCTTGCCGCGCCGGAACACCCGGCCTTTACCAACCATCGTGTCGAGGTCACAGTACCCGCGCACGGCCTTGTTGTTCTCACCTTTACCCGGTAATGGCGAATATGAAACTGACAGGTCCGGTCCTTGCTGCTGTGCTCTCTGCTGGCCTGGCCTGCTCTGTGCCCGCGCAAAGCTTTGCGCGTTTCGGCGACCATGTTTTCTTCGATAACAGCCCTTCGTCGGAGTCTGACCCGTATAGCCGTGCCAGCATCTCGCCACCGAGCTCCCTTAAGCTCGTCCATGGCAGGATTCCGTTGGAGACGGCTCACTTTGTGAGCGGCCCCAATGCGCTTGAACTCTCCTGGACAAGCGCGGCCCATGGCGGTTGGGACGCACAGCTCAACGCCATTCACTGGCGCAACGCCGACCCTTCCTGGAAAGGACAGAGCCTCTCTTTTTGGATGTGGACAGACAGGCCGGTGGCTGCAGGCGATCTGCCACGCGTAGCTTTGACAGATACCGACGGTGGTCACACCTATCCCACCAGCCTGCATGTTCTCAAGGCTGCGGATCTTGCCGCGCACAAGTGGACGCGGATCAACATCGCCTTTGCAGGCCTTCGCTCGGATTCGTTGCATCCCTTTAACCCGGCGCGGCTCGACAATATCATCTTCAGCCAGAACGTACCGGATGGTAAGCCGCATACGGTTTACGTGGATGAGATACGCGTCGGCGATGGAGACGTGGGGGCGGCCTCCGTTCCCACTGCTCCGACGGCACTGAAGGCGA
This sequence comes from Acidobacteriaceae bacterium, assembly GCA_903642225.1. GTDB lineage: Bacteria > Acidobacteriota > Terriglobia > Terriglobales > Acidobacteriaceae > Terriglobus. The sequence goes on from CAHJWI010000011.1 coordinate 82,713, forward strand.
AGGGCTTTGAGCGACATGTCGACCTGGAGTGGCAGGCTCCCGAAGACGCCGTTACTGCTGACTACGTGATCTACCGCTCAATTTCTGGTGGGCCTTTTCAGGCGATTGGAACGCAACGGTATGGCGTGCACCGCTACACCGATTACACCGGCGATCCGCACTTTGAAGCGGCCTATCAGGTCTCGGCGCGCACGCCCTCGCTTCTGGAGTCGCCACGCACAGCTTCTGCCAATGCGCACACCCATCTTATGTCGGACGACGAACTGCTCACCATGGTGCAGGAGGCCAGCTTTCGCTATTACTGGGATGGTGCGGAGCCGAACAGCGGGATGGCCCTGGAGTCGCAGCCCGGTCCAGACCACCTTGTTGCGATGGGTGCCAGCGGCTTCGGCGTGATGGCGCTTGTTGTTGCGGTAAACCGCGGATTTATCACGCGCGCGGAGGGCGTGGAGCGCATGCAGCGAATCGTCGACTTTCTCTCCAAAGCCGATCGCTACCATGGCGTTTGGCCCCACTTTCTGGACGGCCGCACCGGAAAAACGGTATCGCTCTTTGGCATCTACGATGATGGCGGCGATCTGGTGGAGACGTCGTTCATGATGCAGGGGCTGCTCACTGCGCGCCAATACTTCAGCCAGGAAACAGCCGCGGAGGCTGCGCTTCGCTCGACCATTAATGACCTGTGGCACGATGTGGACTGGGAGTGGTACCGTGCCACACCTGACCGGGACGCGCTCTACTGGCACTGGTCTCCGAACTACGCCTTTCACATCGCCAACCGGCTTGAAGGTTGGAATGAAGTGATGATTACTTACCTGCTCGCCATTGCGTCACCCACGCATCCTGTTCCGGCGTCGTTGTATCGGACCGGCTATGAGCGTGAAGGCCCGGGCGCGCATGGTACGTACGGCATTCGACATACTTACTTTGATATCCCGCTCACGCAGGGGTATGTGCCGAACTCTCCTGGACCGCTTTTCTTTACGCAGTACAGTTACATGGGTTACGATCCACGCGGCATGCGGGATAAGTACAGCAATTATTTCCGCAATAATCGCAACGAGGCCCTTGTAAGCCAAGCGTACAGCATTGCAAACCCGAAGCAGTTTAAGGGCTATGGTGCAAACAGCTGGGGTTTAACCGCGGTCGATGGTCCCGACGACCGCTACCACGAGTACAAGCCGTTTGAGGAAGACGACGGTACCATCGCGCCTACGGGTGCTATCGCGTCGTACGCCTATACACCGCAGCAGTCTTTGCTTGCGCTCAAGCATTGGTATCGTGATATGGGTGCGCAAACGTGGAGTATTTATGGATTTCGGGATGCGTTTAACGAGGGGGAAAACTGGTACTCCAGCACCAACATGGGTTTAAACCAGGCACCTCAAGTGGTGATGATAGAAAACGGTCGTACGTCGTTGATTTGGAGGACGTTTATGTCCAGTTCGGAGATTGGTTCTATGCAGACCGCAATCGGTTTGGTGCGGGACCGCGACTGATACGGTCCCTCCCGGAGGAAGTCAGGTACGCTGCGATCCAGTGCGGCTGGAAAGGGCTACAGGTGTGAAGTGTCTTTCATGCGGCGCTGGAGTCCAGTACCTTCCAATGTGACTGTAAGAACCGGAAGAAGTAGACGAGGTATTGCGGCTTATCGGCGGCGCTTCAAAAGAACGCCGGTGCTGCGCTTTCGCCTGTTCCACATCTCTTCTTCCAGGACATCTATGTCAATGAAACTTTGATATTTGTTGTTGGTCTTTTATGCTGCACGGTTCTGCAAAGGCGGATCTTACAGGTACCAATGTTACGGGAGCATCACCTTCGGTAATGGCTCCACAAATCATTTCGACCCGGCCAACGGCTATGTGCCGGCTGGCTATGGAAATATCAGCGGTAAGACGGTCAAAGTCGGTTCGGGCGTGGAGTTTGGTTTCTATGACGGTAAAATAGAGACACAGCAGACCTCACAGCGAAGATGTTGACGATCACGGACCGCTGCGAAAATGACCTGTGCGGCCTTTGAATAACAGCGTTCTCTACAGCTTTCAAGACAAGGCGTTTGAGGAGCTGACCTTCAGCTTTCTCTCCAATGGGCTTTGATGAATGGCTTCGCTTGTCGGCGACGTGCTGACATTGAAACAGAATCCCGGTGAGCCGACGAACAGCAGCGCGGCGTCCGTGCTAAGGTTCGGGTCGGCCGTAGCGCCGACTCCTGAACCGTCAAAGCCTGGCACTGCTCGGGACGGGTATGCTGGGATTTAATCGGTGTTGCTCGCGGCGTTTTGCCCATGTAGCTGAAGGATTACTGATGCGCAGAAGCCCCCGGCATGCTTGGGGGCTTTCAAGTTTTGGCGGGCGCTCAGGGGTTCGGCGGTGTGACGATGTCGTTGACCTGATCTGCGGGAAGTGCACCGGCGTAGGTCTCGGGTTCGACGTCGTCGTTGATGACGGGAAGCGTGGGGAGGGCGCCGGTGCTGCCGGCTTCCTTGACGACGGCGTTGACGTTGTCGAGCACTTCCTGCACGGTCATGGAGTAGAAGTCGCGACCGTTGCTGTAGCCGGAGTCGATGATGGACTTGAGGTACTTGCCGGCAGCCTGGGCAGCGGCGTAGTCCGTGATAACGTGGCCGTGCTGCTTCTTCATGTCGACCCATGCGGTGTTGGGCATGGCGATGGTGAGAGGCTTGCCGTTCACGGCGAAGATAATGTCCGTAGCGTCGGCATGGCGGGTTGCGATGGCGACGACGGTGCCCTTCCAGACGCAGTGGAGTTCTTCGCCGGTCCAGTGGTCGGTGGTGCGGAAGTTTTCGTACATGACGGGGCTGCTCCGGCGGTGGCGTTGGTCTGAGGGTAGCGGGTTGTCGCCTGGCGGGCAAGGTTGGGAGTTTGCCGGCGATCGCGGCTGCCATGGCTCGCGATGTGGTGATCGATTCGTTGCAGGGGGTGAGGGCCGCTGGTAGTCTTTGAGATGGCAGTAACGCAGGCATCGAGATGCTGCTGCGGCTGCCGAGTTTGTTCGTGCGAAAGAGTGTGAGCTGTTTTGAATACCGCGTTGCCTACCCGTCAGAATGCCGTGCTGGAGAATGCTCCAGTGAAGAGTGGACCGTTGTACATCCCGCAAAATCGTCGCTTTCTGCTGACGGTGCTGGGGGTGGTCGTCGCAGCTGCGCTGGTGGGATCAATGGTAGCGGCGGTGTACTGGCACCGATCTAACGAGGCAAGTGTGGCCCTGGCCGAGGGTATGCGGACCTACGGCTCGCAGGTGGTTCCGCCGGGGCAGCCCACGCCGGCGGGAACCAAGACATTTAGCAGCAATGCCGACAAGGCGCGTGAGGCGAATGCGCAGTTTTCGGCGGTGGCGGCCAAGTTTGGCATGACGCCGAGCGGTCGAAATGCGCTGTATCTACAAGGTGTGACCGCGTTGCAGATGGGGCAGACGGCGACGGCGGAGACGGTGTTGAAGAAGAGTGCCGGGAGCTGGAACGGGGATATTGCGTCGCTGTCCAAGCTGTCGCTTGCGGGGCTCTATCATGGGACGGGTCGCGATGCGGATGCAATCGACCTGTTGCAGAAGCTGGCGGACAAGCCGACGGTGACGGTGCCGAAGGGATTGGCGCAGTTGATGCTGGCCGACCTGTACACGAGTGAAGGCAAAAAGGACCAGGCGCGCAAGATCTACGCGGCAATTAAGGACAAGGACCCGAAGAGTGCTGCGGCGGAGATCGCATCGCAGAACCTGGGCGAGACGCCGGGACGGTAAGAGTGGAGAGTCCGGGCAAAAGCAGGTTTGCCGGTGCGCGGAACGCTAAAGGTGTTTTGCATCGTTTGAATCCGCAGTCTTTGCTGTTGGGGTAAGTGAGTGGAGCGCAGGCCGGACCTACCGCCGAAAAGTTTAGCGCAGTTGATTTCGCGACGGGGACGCGGAGTTCGACGGGCTGCGAGCGGAGCGCTAAGTGCAGAGCCGACGGCAGATGCGTTGGGGCAGTTTGGTTTGCTGTTTGTGGAAGCGGCTCCTGCCGCCGAAGTTGCGGAAGACGGTGTGAAGGGTGAGCGGGCCCACGTTTCAGAAGCGGAACAAGGGGCGTCTGCACGTATGCCTGGTGCCGGCGAAGCCGAGGAACGAAAGCTTTGGGGCGTCGCGGAGCTGGTGGGCGTTCTGCGTGGGCGCCTTGAGCGGGAGTACGGCGACGTGTGGGTTGAGGGTGAGATTTCGAACGTGCGGCCGTATGGGTCGGGTGCGCTGTACTTCACGCTGAAGGATGGCGACGCGCAGCTGCCTGCGGTGCTGTTCAAGCGGCAGGCGGCGCTGCTGAAGTGGAAGCCGGCGGACGGCATGGCGGTGCTGGCGCGTGGACGTGTGTCGGTGTACGAGAACCGGGGGCAGTTGCAGCTGGTCGCGGAGTCGCTGGAGCCGCGGGGTGCGGGCGCGCTACAGGTGCAGTTTGAGCAGATGAAGGCGAGGTTGCGGGCGGAAGGTCTGTTTGAGGCGGGGCGGAAGCGGACGTTGCCGGCGTATCCGGGAACGATCGGTGTGGTGACGTCGACCCAGGGCGCGGTGATTCGCGACATTGTGACGGTATGCCGGCGGCGTGGCGGGTGCATGAACATTCTGGTGTATCCGGCGGCAGTGCAGGGTGCGGGCGCGGCGGCGGAGATTGCGGCGGGTGTGCGGTACTTCAATGCACACCCGGAGCACGGCGTGGATGTGGTGGTGGTTGCGCGAGGTGGCGGGAGTACCGAGGACTTGTGGGCGTTTAACGATGAGGCTTTGGCGCGGACAATTGCGGCGAGTGAACTGCCGGTGGTGAGTGCGGTTGGCCACGAGACCGACTTTACGATTGCGGACTTTGTGGCGGATCTGCGTGCGCCCACGCCGAGTGCTGCTGCCGAGATGATTACAGAGGCGCAGCATCGGGCGGGGGAGCGGGTGGATGCGCTGCGGGCGCGGCTACTGCGCGGAGTACGCTGGCAGTCGATAGGCGCTCGGCAGCGGTTCTCGCGAGTGAGCGCGGAAGGTGCATTGCGGCGTGTGCCGGAAGCGTTGGAACGACGGGTGCAGCGTGTAGACGATTTGCGGGCCGGGTTGGCTGTTGCGTTGGCGAGTCGGTTGCGGTTGCATGGTGCGCAGGTGAGCGGGCTTGAGGGACGTTTGCTGCGGCGGGATGTGAGTGCCGGTATAGCGGAGGGCCGAGGGCGCCTCTTTGCTATGGGGTCACGGGTGCAGCACGCCGGGCAGCAGTTGTTGTCAGGGCGTGGGTTGCGGCTGGAACGGGCGCGGGTGCGGCTGGAGGCGCTGAGTCCGATGGCGGTGTTGCAGCGGGGCTACGCGCTGGCGTTTGTCGCGGATGGGCGGCTGGTGCGGTCTGTGACCCAGGTGGGTGCCGGCGAAGTGATGATGGTGCGGCTGGCGGACGGTTCGCTGGGTGTACGGGTGTTGGATGGGGCTTTGAGTACGTTCGAAAATGAAGCCGCTAGAGAGAACGAAGCCGCTGGGCCGGTTGAGGATGTGGGATGAGAAAGCTGTTTGGGACGGATGGGATTCGCGGGGTTGCGGGAGAGAGCCCGCTGGACAGGCGGACGGTGTTTGCGGTGGGTGTGGCGCTAGCGCATCGTTTAGGCACTGCGCCGCGCGTGATTCTGGGCATGGATACACGCGAGAGCAGCGAGGGGATCGCAGCGACGCTTACCGCTGGCTTGCGGCGAGGCGGTGCGGAAGTGGAGAGCGCGGGTGTGATTACGACGCCGGCGGTGGCGTTTTTGACGAGGGCCCATGGGTTCAGCGCGGGTGTGGTGATTTCCGCGTCGCACAATCCGTGGCGGGACAACGGGATCAAGATTTTTGGGCCGGACGGATACAAGCTGGCAGACGCGACGGAGCTGGCGATTGAGGAGGAGATCTTCAAGCAGCTGGAGGTCGCGCACGAGGATGTGCCGGACGAGCCGGTGCCGCCGGTGGAGGAGGGAGACCGAGCGGAGTATGTGCGGGCATTGTTGGCCGCTGTACACGGGCTCTCGCTGGATGGCCGGCGGGTGGTGCTGGACTGCGCGAATGGGGCGGCGAGCGCGGTGGCTCCGCAATTGTTTGCGGGATTGCAGGGTGAAGTACGGGTACACAATGCGTCGCCGGATGGACGGAACATTAATGAGGGGTGCGGTGCGCTGCATCCGGAGGTGGTGGCGCGGATGGTTGTGGAGGAGGGGGCGGAGATCGGCATTACGTTCGACGGTGATGCGGACCGGGTGATGTTTGCCGATGAGCATGGGCGCGTGGTGAACGGGGATGCTGTTTTGCTGCTGGCCGCACGGGACCTGAAGGCGCGGGGGCTGTTGAAGGACGACCTTGTAGTGGCGACGACGATGTCGAACATGGGGCTGGAAGCGGCGTTGCGGAGGAGCGGCATCCGAATGTTGCGGGCACCGGTGGGTGACAAGTATGTGCTGGAGCAGATGAAGGGGACTGGGGCTTCGCTGGGTGGGGAACAGAGCGGCCACATTCTGTTCGCAGGCAAGAGCACGACAGGGGACGGGCTGCTGACGGCGCTGCTGGTGCTGGACGTAATGCATCGTGCGGGGAAGAGCCTGGCGGAATTGACGGCGGATTTGAAGACTTTTCCGCAGGTGATTGTGAATGTGCGGGTGCGGGAGAAGAAGGCGCTGGATGGCATTCCGTCCATTGCGGCTGCGATTGCCGATGCCGAGAAGGAGCTGGCGGAGACGGGACGCGTGGTCATTCGATATAGCGGGACCGAAGCGCTGGCGCGAGTGATGATCGAGGCGGAGGATGAGGGCGCGATGCAGCGGCATGCGGACGCGATTGCAGGTGCCATTCGGACGGAACTGGGAGCCTAGCGCAGGGCGTCGAGGACGGCTTGCCGCATGGTGCTGAGGGGTGCGGGCTTGCCGGTCCAGAGGGTAAACTGGGCGGCTCCCTGGGCGAGGAACATCTCAAGGCCCGGGATGACGGTGATGCCGCGGGCGCGGGCGGCTATGAGCAGCGGGGTTTCGAGGGGGTTGTAGACGAGGTCGAAGAAGATTTCCGTGTTCATGTCGTCGGCGGCGAGTGGGGCTTCCACCGTCTGGCCGTGCATGCCATGGGGTGTGGCGTTGAGGATGGCGTGGAAGCGGGTCTTAGCGGCTTGCTGGCGGGTGAGAACGGTGGAGCCGGATTGGGCGGCGAGGGTCTCTGCGCGGTGGGTGGAGCGGTTGAGGATGCTGACGTGCGCGCCCTTAGAGCGCAGGGCAAAGACGGCGGCGCGGGCGGCTCCGCCGGCACCGAGGACGAGGATGTCCGCGCCATTGAGGGGGATGCGCTGCGCGAGCGGATCGGTGATGCCGGGCGCATCGGTGTTGTAAGCGTGCAGGGCCTCGGTTTCGTTGCTGTGGCTGCGCACCAGCGTGTTCGCTGCACCAATGGTGGCGGCTAGTGGGTCGAGATTGTTGGACAGGGTGGAAAGGATTTGTTCTTTGAAGGGCATGGTGACGCTCGCGCCGGCGAGGGGCAGACCTTTGGCGGCGTGGAAAAGATCGGCGGTTGAGCTGGTTAGAAACGGGAGATAGACGGCATCCGTGTCGGTGGCGGCGAACGCTGCGTTGAGCATGGCCGGTGATTTGGAGCTGGTGATGGGATTGCCGAAGACGCCGTAGATGCGTGTGTGTTTGGTGATGGTGCCGATGCGGTACAGATTACGCAGGGTGTGAAGATCGAGCTGTCCGGGGGCTGTGGCAGAGGCGGCGTCTGGTGCGGCAAAGGTGAAGAGGGAGCCGCGACTGGGGCCGAGGACGCGGGTGAGCATGCCCGGAACGCCCATGCTCATGGCGATGAGGTTGCTATTGGTGCCGTACTGCTGGAGCAGGTCGAGAAGGCGGAGGGCGTCGGCCAGGTTCGTGGCGGTGGGAACGATTTTTTGCAGGTCCGGAATGTGCCGGGCGAGGCGGTCGTGGATGGCTTCGAGGTCGGGTGTGGTGTAGAAGTCGTGCCAGCTGATGAGCAGCTGCGCAGGGCTGTGGCGGAGGATGTTGAGTTCTTCAGGGGCGCTTTGCTGGAGGTGTTCCGCGGTTTCGAGTGAGAGGTCGACGATCGTCGCACCGGAGATGCTGGCGGCGTGGAGGATGCGTGCTTCTTCACGGGCGGAGCCGGGAAACTGGCCTCCGTTGGGAGTGCGACGGCAGGTGGCGATGCTGTGGACTGCGGGGTTGCGGTCGAGGAAGGCCTCTAAGGTTGGAAGGAAGGCTGTGGGGTCGCCGATGGTGTCGAGACGAAACTCGAAGAAGGTGGCCTCGGGGAGGAGATAGTCGGCGGTTTGGAGCATGGCGGGGCCGCTGAGGGCGACGCAAACCGCGGGGAG
>CAHJWI010000012.1 GCA_903642225.1 Acidobacteriaceae bacterium
AGGGTGGGTGGGGGCACAGACATATCGTAGAGCAGGGTGGAGCGGGTCGAGCTTAGCTTGCCGGAGCGTTTTGCATGTTGAACCCACCCTGTCGCGCGCGGAAGGTGTTGCGGAGCCGATGCGGTCTTGGGCGCGACAGAATGAAGCGCCCCAGCACCGGGCTGCTGAGGTGTTGGAGCGGCGGCGGGGGAGGGAATCTGCTAGGCTACGTGTGAAGAATTGGTGAGGTGTGGTGATGGCCAAGGGTGTGAACAAGGTGATGTTGCTAGGCAATGTGGGCAAGGATCCGGAGATGAAGGCGACGCAGGGTGGCATGGTCATCGCATCTCTGACGCTGGCCACTGCAGACCGGCAAAAGGACCAGACCGGCAATTGGGTCGATAAGACGGAGTGGCATAACCTAGTGGCATTTGGTCGAACAGCCGAGATCGTGCGCGACTACGTCAAGAAGGGGACGCAGCTCTTTATCGAGGGCAAAATCCAGACGCGGTCATGGGACGACAAGGAAAGCGGACAGAAGAAGTATCGGACAGAGATCTTGGTAAATGATTTGTCGCTGCTGGGCAGCAAGGGCGACCGTGAGGGTGGAGGCCAGAGTTATGGTCAGAGTTCCGGCAGCCAAGGTGGGTATGGGCAGCGGAGCGGCAACAGTACGGCCAGCTTCGATCAGCGGTCGTCGAGTTCCATGCCGGAGTATGCCAACGAGGGGATTACGGACGATGACATTCCGTTCTAGTCTGTTTCCTGTTGATCGAAGGCCTCCCACCGGGTGGGAGGCCTTTTGTGTTTCAGGAGCGAAGCTTGTTGCGCAGACTACGGAGTGCGCCGACTGCGGGACGGATGAGTGGGAGGTCCAGGTCGAACCAGCGGGTGCCAGCGATGTCTGAGCGGGAGAAGCGCTGGCCGACGAGGGAGGTGGGGGGACGGAGGCGGATTGCGTCGGGGTGCTCGAGGAAGAAGTGGTACATGGCGCCGTCGTGATGCTGGGGGCCGCCACGGGGGTGGCCGGGTTGTCGGGTGAGGATGGCTTCGAAATAGGCGATCATGAGCGGGATCGCGGCCCCCTGCATGCTGTAGCAATGGGAAAGGCCGATGGGCGCGGTGGTTCGATAGAGCGGTGTATCTGTCGGGGCGGCAGGTGAGGGTGGGTCGGGCTCACTGAAGCCCAGCGAAAGCATGTCCCAGGGTTGGGACTGCATGCTGTGTGCGACGGCAGGCCATTGCGCGTGCAAATCGTGGGTGAGGCGAAGGTCGTCTTCAAGAATCAGGACGGTTTTGTAGCCTCGGCTGAGGGCGAGGCGAAGAGCGGCGAGGTGCGCCTGGAAGCAGCCGAAGGCCCCGATGGAGGGGAAGCTGCCGGCGGCGGTGGCGCGGACGCCGGGAACGACTTCGACGAAGCGGCGGGCGTTCGGGTCAAGCTGCTCGAGGGAGCTGAGGCTTTCCTGAAGGCGGTCTTTGCGGTCAGGCAAGTTCAGGAGCAGGACTGCGTCAAAGGCCTGGAGGAGATTCGGTGTTGCTTGAGCTTTAGTCATAGAGGCTGTTCAGGGTTGGGTGCCGGCGTTTGAGTGGCGGCGGGATTGCGTGCTGTACGAACCCAGGCAGCCTGACCGAGAGAGGCGCGGTGCTTGGCGCGAACAAGCCTGACTTTGAAGAGGAGATAGCTGGGCACGGAAAGCAGCGCTCTGCCGGCCGCGGCTGGGCTCGGGGAGAGGATGATGGAGGCGGAGACGTATAGAGCGAGGGTGAGTAGGCCGGCGGCAGCATACATGCGCGACCAGGCCAGGGGAATGAAGACCATCGCGATCAGGATGGGGACGACATTGGCAAGAGGAATGCTGAGGAGGTCAAGGAGGGGTTCCAGAAGGCGGAGGTTACCGCGGAGGACTGAGACGAAAAGCCGGGGGACGAATCTACGGCGAATGTGGGCGCGACCACCCTCCCAGCGGGCGCGCTGGGTGCCTGCGGCTTTGTCGTTCTCTGGCAATTCGCCGAGAACGGTGGCCTGGTCCAAGAAGCGAACAGTGCGGCCGGAAGATACGAGGGCAAGGTGGTACTCGAGATCTTCAACGACGGAGTGGGCGGTGTATGGGACGGCATGAAGTGTAGCGGCGGAGAGGGCGAAGCCATTGCCGAAGATGCCAGGTGATAGCCCGAGGTGGCTGCGGCCGCGGGGGCGGACGAAGTTCATGCCGGTGAGGGAGAGTGCCATGATGGCGGTGCGGGCGTTGCTGTTGCTGTTTGAGGCGACATAGCGGGCCTGGACGACGGCTGCGCCAGCTATAAAGGCTGCGGCGACGCGAGAGGTGAACGCGGGATCGACTACTGAGTCTGCGTCGATGACGAGGACGGCCGTGTTGTTTTGGGCGAGTGCGTGGGTGAAGCCGTAGTGGAGGGCTGCACCTTTGCCGTGAAGGCCGTCGTCGTTGAGGACTAGCACCTCGGCTCCGGCGGTGTGTGCTCGGGTGGCAGTCAAATCGGTGCAGTTGTGGGCAATGACATAGATAGCGTCGGGCGGGCGGCGGGAAGCGTTGAGGCTGGTGACGCACGCGGCGACGAGTTGCTCTTCATTGTGTGCGGGAATGATCGCGGCGAGGCGGACAGGCAGGTCTGTGCCGTGTGCTTTGTGCCGCGGTTCAGGTAGCAGGAGAGCGGCGAGAGAGAGCAGACACAGTTCCGCGAGGAGCGGCAGGGAAGCGAGCAGCAGGGCGACTGCGACGGCGGTGAGAAGGAGATGGATCATGCGGGAGTCGAGACTGGCGGGAGAGTCATGGAGCCTTCCAGGTGTATGTGGTGATGGAGAACGGCGGCAGCAGGTGCTGGTCGGCGGGGTGGAAGCTGGAGACTGATGTGGTAATTGGGGCAACGCGGACTTCGTTTTCGTTGCTGTCGTCGATGGAGGCGGAGGTGAGAATGGTCTGCTGCACGGCGCCTTGCGGGGCGTTGACGCCGGCAAACGTGACGGGGAGCGATGCCGTGCGGCTGAGATTCAGGACGATGAGGGAGCGCCGGCCAGGTTCGCCGAAGGCAAAGCTCTGGAGCAGGTGAGCCTCCGGGACTTTGACGTTGTCGTTGGAGCTTGTGGACTGGTTCCAGGTGGGGTCGGCGGCGGTGGTCGTAGTCTCGATGAGGTTGGCGAGGATGGTCTGATTGAGCAGGCGGAGGGCGTAGAAGGAGGGGCGGCGGCGGTCGGTTGCTCCGCCCATGTCAACGACCGCACCAAAGAGGGGTGTGGTGCGAGCGGGTCCTGAGCCATTGGGTGAAGTAAAGCCGTTGCGGAATTCGGTGAGTGCAAAGAAGCACTGTTCGGTGATGCCGACGTCGCGGAGAGCCAAAAGCATAAGGTCCGCGACGTCGAGGGCTGCGCCCATGGAGGGGACGGTACGGTCGATGTCGGACTGTGTGACGACGGGTGAGCCGGTGAAGGTGCCGAGGTTGACCTCATAAAGACTGATATGCGTGGTAGGGTTTGCGGCATGGACGGCGTCGGCCTGCTGGCGAAGGAGGCCGCCGAGGGTGGTCCACTGCTCGGGTTGAGCGAGCATGGGACCAAAGACATTCTCAGTGTTGATTGTGTTGTTGAAGTGGGTAAAGAGGTAGGGTGCGACGGCGAGGGTGTCCGCGGCACCGTGCAGGGCGGCGGTTTGGGTGGCGGTGTGCGCGGGAACCTCGAAAAACGAGCCGGCAACGAGATCAAAGCGGGCGGAATTGAAGCTGGTGGCCAAGCGCATGGCGCGGAAGACGGTGGACGCGCGCTCTGCGTATGCGGCGGGGTCGTCAATGGTGGCTCCGGCAAAGGAACCACGGTTCCACTGCTCATTGCCGAGCTCAAGGTGAATGCGAGGGAAAGCCTGTGTCCAGGGTTGGGGGTGGCCGAGTTTCGCGCGAAGACCACCGTAAGGAGTCGAGGTTGGGCCGGCGAGGAAGTCGATGAGGTGTCGGGCTTCGTCCGAGGTGAAGGCGGCGGGGAGGGAGAGCCACGGCTCTGTGGGTGCCTGCTCAGAGCTGACGGCCTGGGCAAGGGTAAGAAATTCCTGAAGGCCGAGACTGATGTCCTGTTGCCGAGTGGACCAGAGGGAGTAGCCGGTTCGGGGACGGCCGGCGGGTGGGGTGAGCCAGTCATCGAGCGTACTGCCAAAGTCGGTGCCGCTGTCCATGTAGCGGAGGATGCCGGGATGAAGGTCGCGGAGGGTGTCGACAATCTCATCACGAAATGCGGTCGAGTTGTGATGAGAGGGGATTGGGTCGGCGGTGAGTGAAACGTCGGCGAGCAGAAGCGATGTGGCTGCGGTGGAGAAGGAGAGGCCGGCGGTGGTCATACTGCCGGGTTGAGTCGTCAGTGTCTCCCCTGCGTGGAAGGCGAGCGTGTAAGTGCGCCAGCCGGGGTCGAGGGTGAGGGGCTTGTCAAGAAAGACCTGGCCGTTTTCGCGGCCGAGCCTGACGTGAAGGGAAGCCTTTGCTGTGAGGGGTTTGGCCTTGAAACGAAGAGTGTAGGCGCCATTCAGCCGGACGAACGAGTGGCCCGGGGTGGAGTCGAAGTAACTGTTGATGGCGGCGCGCTGGCAGGCTTTGGGTGCGTCAATGCGAAGAACCTGGTGGGCTGGAGAATTGGGAGAGAGGTCGTGCAATTCGGCACTCGTTGTGGCTCCGCAATCGAGCGTGCTCCACCAGCCTGCGGTCGGGTCGCCAGGTTGTTGCACGCGGACGATAAGGTAATCGCCATTAGCTGGGGCAGCGGTCAGTGTGGACGCGAACTGGATCGTGTAGGCATCGTTGGTCACCGTGGATCTGCGGACGGTGCCGCGGACGCCAGCTGCGGATCCTGTGGCAACTTCGAAGTTAGCGGTTGTAAGGAAGGTAGAAGGCCAGGCAGTGTGGTCGGCAGTGCACGTGGTGCGGGTGAAGGAGGTGCAGCGCAGAATACTTTGCCAGGTTTGACCCTGGAAGCCTGGGTTGCGAGCAATGAGGTTGCGGAGAATCTGGCCGGAGTCGTAGAAGTTTTGACCGCCGAGGTTGATGCCGAAGCGCTTGACGTTGCGGTGGAGGACGCGGGTACCGATGGTGATGCGACTAGGCATCGGAGTTTGTGCGTGCAGCGGCGCTGGTGTGTGTAGAAGTGAGAGCGTGGCGAGGACGGCGCACATGCCCTTCCGCTTAGGTGAGTGCATGGGCGAACGCGAACTGGCGTTGTTGCTGGTGGAGGCGTGTGGTTTTGACGGATTGCGCCCAGCCGGCAAGCAGGAAGAAGAGTTGAAAGGGCTGTCCGAAGAGGAAGACTGTACCGACAGTTAGCAGGATGCCCAGAAAACAGCCAAGCAATGTCAGGGCGAAAAAGCGGTCGCGCCTACCGGTGCTGCGAAGGATGGCAAGGACGAGCCGGTACACGGCGTCACCAGCGATGACGATAAAGCTGACCATGCCAACCCAACCCTGAACAAGCCATAGAAAAAGGTACTCATTGTCCACAGAGGTGGAAGTATGGACGACGGGAAAAGCCTCACCCCAACCCCAGGCACCTCCCTGTTGTGCGATGGGGACATAGAAGTCGATAAGATCGGCGCGGTACTGTGCGGTTTGCTGCTCGCCGGACGACGGGTTAGTGCTGGTGTACGCCTTGCCTTTGACGTATAGCGCAAGGCCGGCGACAAGGCAGATCGCAACAAGAATGGAGGCATTGCGCAGCAGATTGCGTGTGCGGCCGAGGAGGGCAATGGGAAGCGCGAGGATGCAACCGAGCCACGGGCCGCGGGCCTGGGTGCTGAGGAGGGTGACGGCGAGGATGCCGAGAAGCAAGGTACGAACTTTCACGAGGTTGCCGAGCGTTTCTTTCCAGGGATGGGCAAGGCTGACCCAGACGGTAAGGATGATGCCGGTGAGAAGCATGATGCCGGCGAGTTCCGACTGGCCATATGGGCCGGCAACGCGACCGAAGCCCCAACGGAACTGCGTTTCCCAAATAAGCTTCTGGCCTGGAAAGAAGGGCTGGAAGAGAGTGGCGAACGGATTGACGCCGATGAAGTATTCAAGGACTGAAACGAAGCAGCCGGCGGCGATGAGGACGACGATGCGGCGCACTGTCTGAACGCGTATGTCGAAGTGTTCGATGAGGAGCTTGCCGATGAGGTAGGGAACGAGCGCCTCAAAGACGCGGTAGAACATGTTGAAGATGCCGTGGCTGATGTCATGGCCGAGAAGATGAACGGCACCGGCAGATGCAATGAAGAGGGCGATAGCGAAGTCGGATAGGGAGAGCTTAAAGGTGGGCCACAGGCGATAGATCATGGCACAGCCGAGTGGAATGGCGACAGCCTCGCTGAAGTCGATGGGCGGCAGCCCGCGGAGCTTGATGTGAAAGTAAAGGGGCAGGAGCAGGAATACGGGCAGATAGATGTTGAAGAAGATCTTCGTGAGGGAAGTTCGGAAGAGCGCAAGAACGGTGACGAGGGCGGGTACGAGGATGATGAAGTTGGACAGGAAGACGGGTTCAGTGGATACGAAGGGCTCAGCCGCAACCGGGTGTGCCGGACCCGCAATCCACAGGACTGCAGCCAGCGATTGAATGCACGCGAGGCCGGGGACAGGCATGCCATCACGGTACAACGGATTGCAGGCTGTGGGGAGTACCACTTCTGTTCGGCCTAGGCGTACTGGGGAGGTACGAAGGTACCGAGACGTAAGTTCGATTGCGAGCTTCTGCGGCTTGCCCAACTGACTCAGACGGAAACTGGTGCTACACGGAAGTGGTATGTCGCAGATTGATTGAACCGGGAATACTGAGTCTCGCCGGACTCTGACGGCATGTTGCACTGCTGTTTTCTCCCGAAAGGCTGCGTGCCGTATGGTTCGAAAAAACTCACGGGTTGTAGCGATGCTAGGCCTGCCTATTTGTAACGTCTCGATGCAGCAGGCAATCGCCAGCATTGATGGTCGAATCCAATCGGGTTGCTGCTACCAGATTGCGACGGCTAATCTGGATTTTGTGCGAAATGCGCGTAAGGATCCAGAGTTGCACAAGGTGATCTGCGATTGCGCCATGGTTCTTCCTGACGGGTACCCGTTGGTGCTGGTTTCGAAGCTTTTAGGTCGGCCACTGAAGGGGCGTTTGACCGGTGCTGATTTGACACCGGAATTAGCCAAGTTGTCGGCAGCGAAGGGCTACAGGATTTTCCTGCTCGGGTCGAGCGATGAGAATGCGTTAAAAGCGATTGAGATTTTGCAGGAGCAATACCCGGGCGCTCAGTTCGTCGGCCACTATTCGCCCGCGGCTGCGCCGCTGGACAAAATGGACAATGAGGAGATCGTTCGGCGCGTGCATGTAGCGCGGCCGGACATCTTGCTCGTGGCGTTCGGCAATCCAAAGCAGGAGTTGTGGATTCATCGCAACCGCGAACGGCTGAAGGTTCCGGTCTCGATTGGCATCGGCGGCACACTGGATATGATTGCCGGTACCACGCGACGTGCGCCGATCTTTATGCAGCAGCTGGGGATGGAGTGGATGTGGCGGATGCTGCAGGAGCCCAAGCGGCTGGCGCCGCGTTACTTTCATGACATGGTGGCGCTGGCGCGATATTTGCCGGTTGAAATGTTGGCGTCTTGGGCGCAGAGCCGGCGACAGAGTAGCGGTTCCCTGCGGATCGATCAACGCGACGGTCATTGCGTGATTGCAGTGCACAATGCGCTGACTGGCGAGCTGTGCGGGCGTTTACGTGACCTGGTGAGCGATGCCATCGCAGCAAACCAGGATGTGACCATCGACCTTTTTGGTGCGACCCGGATTGGAGCGGACGGCGTTGGAACGCTGCTGGACGTACGCCGCAGCCTAATGTCGCATGACTTGAAGCTGTACTTGCTGGGAGGCAACGAAGCAATTCAGCGACTGCTCAACGCCGGCTCACTCGGGTTCATATTTCCAAATGAGACGATTGTTGCTCGTACGCGTTTGAGGATTCCTTTACTGGCCGCCAGCCTGCGTTCTACGCGGGTTTAGGTGAGAGTGCGAACGCTAACAGGTGTCCGGACGAATATGGTACGGTGCACGGAGTTTAAGGTAGAGTGAGAATCATGTCAGGCCGAAACACGAGTAAGTCGGCATGGCGCGCGGCGCGGCAGGCGTTTCGCTGGTGCCTGTTTGCTGCGTGCTTCAGCCTTCGATTCGGCCCTGGCGCGTGCGCCGCACAGGCGGTGGCCAGTCCGGTTGCAGAGTCAGCGGGCGGTGTTCTGGCTGAAGCGTTGACGCCTGAGCAACGCAGCATGCTCTTGGATCCGGCTCCGGGCGGCGACGCTTACCGGCTGGGTCGCGGTGACCTGCTGACCATTACGGTCTCCGGGCGGCCGGAGCTGACGGGCAAGCAGCCTGTGGGCCCGGACGGGGCGGTCACGCTGCCGCTTATTGGTTCGGTAGAGGTTGTGGACAGAACTCGGGAGCAGGCAGCCGGGCTTCTGCGAGAAAAGTTGTTGCAGTACTACACGGACCCCGCTGTGACGGTGACGGTGGACACGTATACCTCAAATCGGGTGCTGCTGCTGGGAGCTGTGGAGCGGCCCGGACCGTATGTGTTCGAGCGTCAGCCGACGTTGTTGGACTTGCTTGCGCGCGGTGGATCGATCAGCCGTGTACAGACCGGTAGTACGCCAAACTTCACCGGGGTCACCGGGCAAGGTATCCGGGCACTGCCGGAACGCGCTGTGATTTATCGCGGTGCGGACACAGCCATTACGATCGATGTTGGCGCGATGGCTAAGCAGGGGAGCCTGCTCGCGAATATCCGTTTGCAGCGGGATGATGTCGTGTATGTGACGTCGCCGGAGGACAGATTCATTTCTATCCTGGGGCAGGTGCAACGGCCGGGGGCGCAACCGTTGGAGCACGAGACGACGCTGGCTCGGCTTTTGTCCAACGCTGGTGGATTGACGAAGGAAGCAGGGACGAATCCGATGCTCCGTATTGTGGAGCCGAGTACGGGCAAGACTCGTTTAGTGGCGTTCAAGGATGTGCTGAATCCGGCTTCAACTGAGATTCCGCTTCGTTCGGGTGACATTCTTTTTGTGCCGCAGAGCAGATTTAACAGTGCCGCTTATGTGTTGGACCGGCTTTCGCCCGTGTTCAATCTATTTACGACGGCGGCGTTTATTACACAACGGTAGCGCAAGCTTGACCTACGCCGAATTATCCAGGGCGGGGTTGAATTGTATGCAGGATGGCAGGCCGGGATGAGACTCCGCGGCGGAAACAGGACTGGATGAGCGAGTTGACCAAATCGAGGGAGCCTGAGTTCCTGGCTGTGGATGCCATCACTGCGCGCGCGCATTCTAGTGGGGCACCCGTATTTCGATTAAATTGGAAGCGTGCCTTGCAGATGCATCCGGGAGTTGCGGGCGTTGCGGCGGCGCTGGTCTTTGCTGCGGTGTTCGGGTTTGGCCTGGTGACCCCGACGCAGTACCAAGCGAAGGCGTTGTTCTCTGTATCTCCGGTGGTCACGACGCTTGTTCCGCAGGGAGGCATACCGGGGACTGTGGATGTGTCACAGTTTGACAGCAGCATGCAGCAGGACGTGGAGACGCTGCAGCGCGAGGACACGGTAGAAGCTGCAGTAAAGACGTTGCCGACGGGGGCGTGGAGGAAGCCCAAGGAGTCAGTCGCTGCTTCGACATTGCGCATGGAGCATGCGCTGGGTGTATCGAGGGTTGGAACAAGTCTGCAGATTGCTGCCACGCTGAGTGGACCCACGCCGAAGGATGCGGCGCAGGGTTTAGCAGCAATCTCCGCGCAGTTCCTAAAGACCGTGCACCGCGAAGAAGACGGTCGAGCGACGGAACGCGTTCAGCTGCTGAAGGAGGAGGCTGGCCGGCTGGATAGCAATTTACAACAGGACCGGGATGCCGCGGCTGCACTCGCTGGAGAGCTGGGCGTGTCGCGGTTGAGAGAGAATGAGCGCACACCCGCGGACATGAGCGCGGATCAGCTTCGATCGCAGCTTGCGGAGTTGCAGCGAGCGCGTGCGTTTGCGCAGGCTGGCATCAGCACCTCGCAGGCAGGCGGTATCGACGATGCTAGCAACAACGCGTCATCCGTTGCAGGTTTGGTTTCGACGCTGAATATTCGGAAGGCATCTCTCCAGAGTCAGATGGCAGGGATGACAGTCAGGAATCCGATTTATCAGCAGAACGCGGCTGAGTTGAAGGCGATCGATGGCGAACTAGCTTCTGCGCTGAGTCGGAGCGATGCTGAGCAGTTGCGCCGGCAACGGGAGTTGCGCAGCCGGAACGTGAGTGGGGTGTCACACGAAGAGCAGAGACTGCAACACCAGCTTGTGCAGGACACAAGCGGGATGACCGGCGTTGCTGCAAAGCTGGAGCACTACTCTGAGCTCTCCCACGAGATTGATCGTTTGCAGACTCGGTCGGGTTTGGTGCGGGACGCGATCAGCAGCACCTTGCTGCAGAGTAATGCGCCGAGCGGGGTGAATCTGGTGGTGTCACCCACGGATGCGGAGTTGCAGGCCGGAGGTAAGGGCCGGCTGGCGATGCTGGCAGCGTTGCCCTTGGCGTCACTTGCGGGTCTTGTGGCTGCGATCTTTGCGTACCGTCGGGATGGGCGAGTGTTTTTAGCGGTGGACCTGGAGGCGGTACTCGGAATCCGGCCGATGGCTGTGCTGCCTGCTGCGTCTGAGGTGTCAGACGCCATTGCGGAGCAGGGAATGCTGCGGATGGCAGGGAGCATCGAGAGCGCATTCCTCAAGAACCGCTCAAAGACCTTTGTGTTTACCGCAACGAGCGTAGACAGCGATGTGGAGGAGCTTGTGTTCCGGGTACAGGGTAAGCTGCGCGACTTGGGGTACTCCGCTCTATGGGTGGGAGCAGAGACACTGCTTCGCGCCGAGAAAGACTTCGAGCAAATCTATGGGAGGGGGCCGAACAGCACTAGTGGTTTACGTTTTTCTGATGCGCCGGAAGCCGATGGTTCGGTACCCGAGGGAATTGCCATTCAGCGGCTTAATTGGCTGAAACGAGATTACGACATGGTGCTGATCGACGCGCCGCCGCTGCTCCAATCCGCGTTGGCCGAATATGCTGTGCGGCGAACGGACGCGACCATTCTGGTATCTGAGAGTGGAGTAACAACGCGTGAGGACTTGGTGCAGGCTTCTGGCTTGCTGGAGCAGCTTGGAACGCAGGGTATTGGTGCTGTTCTTCAAGAATTGCGTATGCGCTATGCGGCACCGGGATACAAAAATGCTTTAGCAAAAGCCGAGGAGCGGGCTGCGCGACAGGTAAACCGTAAGCCAATAGACAACGCAGGTGAGTGGCAGGTCTTGAACGTCGGGACTATGGACGAATTGCGCGTACCGGGCGATCCGATGGCGCGCAGCATATCACGGGTTCGTCCGGCGCGTGCGCGTTCGGCTGTTGGTGGGCCGCGAGTGGTAGGCACCTCAAAAGAGGAGATTTGGGACGAGGATTCCGCACGTCTGGTGGACGAAGCAGCCTATTCCTTTCGCGAGGAGTAATAGTGTCGGTTTATGCGGCGTCGAACATCGGAGTGCGGCGGGATGGGAACTCATGTCGACGCCGTGGTTGAGTGTTGTTGTGATCGGGCGTAATGAGGGGGAGCGCCTTGCACGTTGCCTGGATTCGGTGCGAGCGATGCGAGCCGCCGGAGACACGTGTCCTATACCAGAAGGGACAGCCGAGACAGCCGGAAATGCCGTGGTGGCCATGGAGGCCGAGGCTGGGAACTATCCACAAAGTGACGTATCCGAGCGATGCGTTGAATTGATCTACGTCGACTCTGGTTCCACCGACGGCAGTGTGGCACTGGCTATGGGTAGAGGTGCACGGGTACTTGCATTGCATGTGGAACAGCCCACTGCAGCGCGTGGGCGCAATGCTGGATGGCGTGTCGCCTCGGCTGAGACAGTGCTGTTTCTGGATGGCGACACGGTGTTGCACCCCAACTTTGTCGCGGAAGCGATGTCTGCCTTTGAAGAGGTGGACACGGCTGTGGTCTGGGGACACCGGAGGGAGCTGTTTCCGCACCACTCGGTCTACAACCGGGTGATGGATCTGGATTGGGTGTATGCGCCGGGGTACACAGCGTTTTGCGGTGGGGATGCGTTATTCCGGCGGCAAGCGTTGGAGGCGGTGGACGGTTTTGATGAAACTCTGATCGCCGGGGAGGAGCCCGAACTTTGCCGACGACTGTTGTCTGCGGGATATCGTGTTCTGCACTTGGACCTGGCGATGACGGGGCATGATCTGGCGGTGGCGCGATTTAGCCAGTACTGGCGTCGCGCTACGCGAGCCGGGCACGCCTACGCAGAGGTGGCTGAGCGATTTCGGGGAACACGCGACCCTTTCTGGAGTGGTGAGGTCGACCGGAATCGGCGAAGGGCACTGGTACTAGTTGGTTTGGTGCTGGCTGGCTCACTGCTGAGCGTTGTTATAGGTAGGGTTCTACCAGTGCTGATAGTTTCCGGACTGCTGGTCGCACTGGCTGTGCGAACGGCCTGGAAGTCGCGGTGGAAGGGCGGGAATGCCGTAACGCTGCTGCTCTACGGTGTTCATTCCCATTTGCAACAGATCCCGATTTACGGAGGCCAGCTTCAGTTTAGGCGGAACAAGCGAGCCGGACGAGCCAGTGGGTTGGTGGAATACAAATGACGTCATCAGAGCGGCGTTATGCAGGCGTCGCTGGTTTGCAGCAGTGCTGCTGGCTGCGTAATGGTGTGAGAGCAGGTGTGAAGGGGGAGCTGAGTATCACGCTGCAGTTGACGCGTACGCGCTGATTGTATTTTGCGGTTCGTTCATTGGATCAGCCGGCCGCTCTGCGGAATGTTGTACGAGAACAGGTCTATTTGTAGGCAGGCACGAATGTTGACGTTCTGGGTGGTCTCTCTACAACCAGAGTGGCCCGGGCTTAGGTACACCTCTGCAGCCATAAAGGGTGCCATCTGAAATAGATGTGGGCATTCGTTTTTTGAAGCCGTCCTTTCGAAGATGCGGCACATTTCCGTTTTAGTTCTGGCAGGCATGAAGCTCTGACAGGATTTAGAGGTAATTGCGGGAGACGAGACGAACTGACAGCTGGCCAAGCTGATTGGTTGTCGGGACAGCGGTGTCAAAGGCATAGCTGTGAAAGGTAAAAGGCATAGCTGTGAAAGGTATAGGAACTGAACAGTGACGGTCGGCAATGTCCCGCCAGTGCAGGATCGTTTCTTCTTAAGAATTGCCAAGGGCACCAGGTTTCTTTGTGCGCCGATGACAGCCGGCGGGTATCAGCCGTACTGCCGCGAGTCTGGCGCTTGATAGGCGGGGCCACGTGATGCGGGTACGACATGTCCCGCGGTGCCGGTTAAGACGGTTGCAAGATGATGCGCGGTGAACTTTAGCAGGGCGCGCACCTGAGAGCGGACTACAGGCGTATAGGCGCGGTAGAAGAGAGCGCTCTCAAAGGCTAAGTAGTACGGCGCTTCTAAGTGGGAGCGGGCGGTGTTGAAACGCGTTAGCGAGTGCGGGAAATGACGACTTGTGAGTTTGGGGTGCGGGTCACCATCAGGAATCGACCCGAATGTAGGGAGCTGAATTAGTCTTCCAGAATGGCTGGCGGGCGGGTATGTGGTCGACGTGGAGAGTGGGGAAGAGATGTGGGTTGCTCTGCACATTGCTGCATGCCCGGGCTCTTCCTACACTTCGTGGCCGAGCAGGATGAGGGCCTTGGAGGGGCCTTGAGCGATAGCGTCACGGACGTACTTGACAATCTCCCACTCGCTAGCCTCGCTTGCGATACGTACCTGACCGCCGGGCAAGTTGAGGGCCAGCACCTGTTCCGTAAGGCCGGCGGAGCCTGGGGCGATCCCGACAGAGCTAATCGGCAGTGCGGGGTCGCCTTCTACATGCAGAAGTTCGGTCGCGAGACGAGCCTGCATGAAGCGGACGAGATCCCCAAGGGTGGATGGAGAAGCCGAGCATGATGCCGTTGCTTGCGGCGTCTTCGTCAGTTTGGTCGTGGAGGCGATTACCACCAGATAGTTTTTCTGGATGTATGCGAGCTTCTGCTCTAGACGGGATCGTTCGCGAATTGAGCGACGCCGTTGCGATGATTGTAGAAGGGTGGCTCGTGCGTGATGGCGAGATCGACGCCGGCGGATTTCTTCGCGGAGAACGTCCTCGTCGCAACGAAGGTGGTAGCAATGCTGGTGATGGGTGTACTTGAATTGGCGGCTCTGAGTGTGTTGGCTGGTGGGGTGACTGCGCAACGGTGTTGAATCTGGAGCCAGGAGTCGGTGGCAGTCAGTTCTGTGCTGGGGGGCTTGAGGAGGCGGCTGCGCAGAAGTGTGACGATGGATGTAAAGTTCTGGGTCATTTTGGACCTCCACATCAGAGGATCTAAGACGCAGCACGCCAGATAGCCAGATGGAGAGGGGAGTGTGCGGGCAAGCGGACTTCATGCCCGCGCGCCTGCACGTCCTGGCACAAGTCAGCCTGTGGGTGATGTAACTTCATTGACCACTTGTTCGTCGACGCTGCGTCCACTGCTGAGACGGCGCCATAAGATACGGAGGATGGCAACCACTGGCACAGAAATCAGAGCTCCCACGACGCCAGCGATCTCTCCGCCGGCGAGCACCGCGAAGATCTGAATGATGGGTGAGATTTCGAGAGACTTCCCCATAATTCGCGGGCTGTTGACGTAGTCCTGAACCAACCGCCAGATGCCGAGAAAGAGGACGAGCCAGACAAGATGGCTGTAACCTGTAAGACCGGCGACACCGAAGACAAGCACGGCAGCCACGGCTGGGCCGACTACCGGGACGAACTCAAAAATGCCGGCGAGCGGGCCGAGAATAAATGCATAGGGTACGCCCATAAGGCTGAGTACCACGGTGTAAACAACCATGGTCAGCGCTGCAAGAATGAGTTGTGCGCGGATGTAACTGCCTAGCATGATGTTAACGTCTTCGACGACGCCAAGCAGTGTGGAGCGTTGCTTCGCATCGTTTCCGAGTTGCACAAACTCGTCGGCCATCTCACTGCCGTCCTTAAGGAAGAAGAGGCTCAGGATAGGTATGAGGATGAGCCACCAGATATGCTGAATGGGATTGGCGAGTTTGGCGGCAAGTGCCTTGACGTAGGAGAGTAGATCGTCGCGGTGGCTGGTAAAGAAGCTGTGAATCTGAGCGGTTCGATCCTCACCCCAGCCGTGCTTCTGGCTGAGTTGTTTGAGGTACTCGCCGGATGTAAAGCTATCGACCATGCCGGGCAGGCTGGCAGTGAGTTCGCGGCTTTCCTGTGCGATACGGGGTCCAATCAGGAAGCCGAGTGCGACGAGCACGCCGATCATGAGGACATACACCGCGGCGATTGCTTTGACGCGTCCACGCAGGGGTTTTTGCAGACGCCCGACGAGAGGAGCGACGAAATATGCAAACAGAATAGAGAATAGGAAGAGCGTAAGAGTTTCACGGGCACCGTGCAGGAAGCCGAGAACCACCGCGAAGATGAGGATTGTACTCAGGACACGAGCAGTCCTTGAATCCCAAAAAGTAGAAAGCATCGATCACCTGTAGAGAGTGTGATGCGTTCGGGGTGCCATGGCTTGCCTGGGTCACTGGCTTTCTGCGGTTTGTCTTGGGCGGAAGAATGCAAGTGTACCTGGCTGCGCGGCTGTACTGGTTGTCACCACGCAGACCACCAGCACCCCGTGCACGCACCGGGGGCGGTCGAAGAAGCCCCATGTTGGATGGAGTGCATCTGACTGCGATGTGAGTGACCATCGGAGCAGCAAGCACCACATGCTTTTCGGCGCAGAGGTTCAGGCGACCGGAAGCGTTCGTTTTCGTCTTTTTGCGCCTGCAGCGAATGCGGTTCGCCTGGCCTTGGAGGAAGGCGAGACCTTGCAGATGGAGCAGCTTGACGGCGGCTGGTATGAGGTCGTGACGACGCAGGCGCATGCAGGTTCGCTGTACAAGTTTGTCTTACCGGATGGGACAGAGGTGCCGGACCCGGTAAGCCGGTATCAACCGCAGGATGTGGATGGCCCGAGCGAGGTTATCGATCCGGCGGCGTACGCGTGGACGGATACGGCGTGGCAGGGCAGGCCTTGGTCGGAGTGCGTTTTATACGAGATGCACGTGGGCACGTTTACGCCGGACGGTACATTTGCAGCGGCGGCAACACGGCTGGACCACCTGGCGGGTGTGGGTATTACGGCGGTCGAGTTGATGTGTATCGCTGATTTTCCGGGATTGCGTAACTGGGGCTACGACTCTGTGCTGCTGTATGCGCCGGATAGCAGCTACGGCAGGCCGGAGGATTTAAAAGCATTTGTGGATGCGGCGCATGCGCGTGGCATCCAGGTGATTCTGGATGTGGTCTACAACCACTTTGGGCCTGAGGGGAATTACCTGCCGCGGTACTTTCCGCAGTTGCTTACCAAGGAGCACTGCACGCCGTGGGGTGATGCACTGAACTTTGAGGAGACAAGTGATGACAGCAATGAATGCAGCAAGCAGGTAAGGGAGCTGATCATCCAGAATGCGCTGTACTGGGCGGAGGAGTTCCACATCGACGGGCTGCGGCTGGATGCGTCGCACGCGATTCTGGATAATAGCCCGCTGCACGTGCTGGACGAGATGGCGATACGGGTGCGGGAGTTTGCGGCGGCGTGTGAGCCGAGGCGGCGAGTGCATTTGATTCGGGAGGATGAGCACAACATCTCGACGGAGTTGTTACGGAGCCGTCGCGGCAAGGCGAAGCACTATACGGCGCAGTGGAACCACGATATGAGCCACCTGCTGGGTGCCGGAATCCGCTCGAACTTCGATGGCGATGGTAAAGATGACGAGACGCGGCGAACTTCGCACGCGATTGCCGAAGGTTACGTGCTGGCGGAGGAGGACAAGCAGAGCCGCGGCGAGCCGGTAGAGGAGCACCTGTGCGATGTGCCGCCGACGGCGTTCATCAGTTTTGTACAGACGCACGACCTGATCGGAAACAGGATCGCAGGGGAGCGTATTCATGCGCTGCTTCCGCCGAGGAATGTGCGCGCGGTGATGTCGGTGTTGCTGCTGGTGCCGCAGACGCCGATGATCTTTATGGGCGATGAGTTTGGGGCGACGTCACCGTTTCCGTACTTCTGCGACTTTCACGGGCAACTTGGCCGGGACGTAAGCAAGGGTCGGCGCGAGTTTCTGCAGGAGCTGCATCATGCGAGCGACGAAGAGCTCGCCATTGCACCGGATCCCCAGGCAGAGACCACGTTTGAGAGTGCGAAGCTGAACTGGGAGGAGCTCCAGGAGCCTGCACATGCGGAGTGGTTGCCATGGTACGCGAAGATTTTGCGGGTGCGATTGGAGCAAATTTCTCCGCTGATCAGCGAACTGGGTGGTCGATGTGGCGAGCCGAGGGTGCTCGGACCCAATGCCTTTGAGGTGAACTGGACGCTGAAGGACAATCGGGTGCTGCGGCTGGATGCGAACCTGCGACCGTTCTCGTGGAACGGCTTTACAGTGCTGGCAGGGGGCGCGGAGACGATCTGGGTGGAAGGCGAGGTTTGCAGCGCGACGGAGCTTGGGCCACACAGCGTGAGGTGGATGCTGAGCTGACGTCACGGGTGGTGGGCAGCAGACTCGTTGCAGGCTGGGAATGCTGCTTTCTCGAGTGGTTTGCCAAGCAGGTCCGGGCCGACGGATGTACTAAACGGTTGCAGGCATAACGCAAAGTTATGGCCGAAGCCGTACACGCCCACTTCTGCAGCGACGAACGCACTTCTGACGCAGCCATATTGGCTTGGCTCCGCTGGAAGGATCCCCATGGTTGCATCCCGCGCTTCAGCGGTGCGTGCTAACACGTTTTCAAGTGTGGCATCGGCGATGTGAATGGGAACCAAACCAATCTCGCCGGGTGGTCCAGCCCACCCAAAACCGCCTGGCTTGCATCCGGTTGCCAGAGCCAAGCGGTATTCGAGGTATGGATACAGGGACGATATGGACGTGCCGGTGGTGTCAAAGGTTGCTAGTCGCAGGTCGAGCAGGCGGTTACGTGCACCCTGGACCGGCTCCACAATGAACAGCGCGTCTTTCTGCCGCCAGGTATAGCTATCGCCAAGAATCTTGCGTGCGACCTCACCTACGGTGCTTCTGAACACCGTTATAGTGACGGGGCTTTGCAGGTAGGGCAGAGCTGCCGCTTCAACAAGGATGGTTGTGCCGATGAGCGAACCCAGCTTCGCCAGCGCCGTGAGCCGCGACGCACCTTTGACTTGGATACGGTCTACGGGGCGCAGACTAGGGCACGGCCGCTGGGCAGCTACAGGCAGGCAGAGTGCAGTGACTAACATATAAGGGGCGAAGTGCACCTTGTGCTTTAACTTACACAATCGTCTTGGGTGACCGCAGGCTGATTCTTTCTAGTGAGTGTTAACGACGGACGGGCACCTTCCAGATATCGGCGCAGTACTCGCGGATGGCGCGGTCTGAGCTGAACTTGCCGGAGCGGGCGGTGTTGAGGAGTGAGGTCTTGCTCCATTGGTGGGCGTCTGCGAAGGCTGCGCCGGCTTCACCCTGAACCTTCACGTAGTCGTCGAAGTCGGCCATGACGAAGAAGCGGTCTACCTGGAGCAGGTCGCGGACGATCGGGGCAAAGGTATCGCGATCGCCGTTTGTAAAGCGGCCGCTGGTGAGGCCGTCTATGACCTCTTTGAGCAAGGGGCTTTTTTCGTAGTAGGTGCGGGGGCGGTAGCCGTGGGCCTGCTCGTCGGCGATCTGTTGTGCGGTGAGGCCGAAGAGGAAGAAGTTTTCTGGGCCGGCTTCGTCCCGGATTTCAATGTTGGCACCATCGAGGGTGCCAATTGACACGGCACCGTTCATCATGAACTTCATGCAGCCAGTGCCCGAAGCTTCTTTGCCAGCGGTGGAGATTTGTTCGTGCAGATCGGCGGCAGGGTAGATGCGCTGGCCAAGCGAGACGGAGTAGTCGGGAACGAAGACGACCTGCAGGAGATCCTTGGTATCGGCGTCCTTACCGACGAGTTCACCAACGGCGCAAACCAGCTTGATCATGAGCTTGGCATAGGTGTAGCTGGGGGCTGCCTTGCCGCCGAAAAGGAAGGTTCGCGGCGGGATGTTCTTGAGCTCGCCACTCTTGATGCGGCAGTACATGCTGAGGATGTGGAGCGCGTTCATGTGCTGGCGCTTGTACTCATGGATGCGCTTGACCTGGACGTCGAACATGCTGGCTGGGTTGAGCGTAAGTCCCATGGTGCGGTTGATGAAGTCGCTGAGGCGGCCTTTCGAGGCTTCCTGGCGCTTTCGCCATTTCTCAAGGAAGCCATGATCGTCAACGAACTTTTCGAGGCCTTTGAGCTCGGTAAGATCGGTGTGCCAACCGCGGCCGATCGACTCGTCTATAAGAGACGTGAGCGGCGGGTCTGCAAGCATCATCCAGCGACGGGGAGTGACGCCGTTGGTTTTGTTGCTGAAGCGCTCGGGAAAGGCTTCGAAAAAATCGCGGAGGGTATCTTCCTTCAGTAACTGGGTATGCAGCGCGGCTACACCGTTAACCGCCTTGGAGCCGACGACAGCGAGGTTGGCCATGCGTACCTGTTTCTCCCCGCCCTCGCCGATAAGGCTCATGCGCTCGAGCTTTGCAGGGTCATTGGGAAACTTACCAGCCATCTCTTTAAGGAAACGGCGGTTGATTTCATAAATGATCTCGATATGGCGTGGGAGCAGGGAGGCGAAGATGGGCAGGGGCCATTTTTCCAGCGCTTCCGGCAACAGTGTGTGGTTCGTGTAGCCAAAGGTTCCCTGGGTGATCTTCCAGGCTTCTTCCCACTCCAGATCTTCCTCGTCGGTGAGGATGCGCATAAGCTCGGGGATGCCGATAGAGGGGTGAGTGTCGTTGAGCTGGACAGTCCATTTTTCGTGGAACTCGTTGATGGGTTTGCCCTGCAGTTTTTGCAGGCGCACCATGTCTTTAAGCGAGCAGGAGGTGAAGAAATACTGCTGCATCAGACGAAGGCGCTTGCCCTGCTCGGTCTCGTCTGGTGGGTAAAGAACCTTCGAGATAGTCTCGGATTCCATCTTCTGGCGGACGGCACCCATGTAGTCGCCGCGGTTGAAGATTTCCAGGTCGAAGCTGTCCTCCGCTTCGGCTTTCCATAGCCGCAACCGATTGACCTGCTTGTCTCGGAAGCCGGGGATGGGTGTGTCGTAGGCGATGCCTTTGACCTGAAAATCAGGGATCCATTTCCAATGAAAGGTGCCGTCTTCGGCGGTCTGCGTTTCAGTGTGTCCGCCGAAGGAGACATTCTGGCTGGCGTCGGACGCCGGGATCTCCCACGGATTGCCGTACTGGAGCCACTTGTCGGAGTGCTCGATCTGCCAGCCGTCCTTGATCTCTTGCCGGAAGATACCGAATTCGTAGCGCAGGCCGTAGCCGATGGCGGGGACTTCAAGCGTGGACATGGAGTCCATGTAGCAGGCGGCAAGACGGCCAAGGCCGCCGTTGCCGAGCCCGGGTTCCGGTTCCGCATCAGCCATGGCGGTAAGGTCCAGGCCCATGCCGCTGGTGGCAACGCCTGCGGAGTTGGTGATACCCAGGTTGAGCATGCCATTCATCAAGTGTGGGCCGAGCAGGAACTCTGCGCTGAGATAAGCCACGACACGGATGTCTTGCTGCTTGTAATGCTCCACGGTCTCGATCCAGTCGTCCATGATGCGGTCGCGGACAACGTGGGCCATGGCGCGGTAGCGGTCGAGCTCGCTTGCAAACTCGATGGGTTTGCCGAGAGTGCGGCGCATGTGACGCAGAAACGCGGAACGGACACCTTCTGCCGAACGGTTGTCCTGAATGCCTGAGGCGCTGTTTGCCTCTTCAACCGTCGTGTCGCCTGCTCGCTCAGCCAAACCAGCCCCCCAAAAACCTTCCGCAACCATCCTCCCATGAAAGGCACTGTTCAAACCGGAATGTCAGGACAGCTTTTGTGACATTTGCAAGTATTTCTGAGCATGTTAGCCTTAAAAGTCGAGTAAAAGAGAGATTGCCATGAGCACAGAGACGCAGACTTACAGCCGCAATAATCCCTTCGTGAGCACCATGCTGGTGAATTACGTGATGACGGACAAAGACTCGGAAAAGGAGACGCGTCACATTGAGCTGGCGCTCGAGCCTTCAATGCATTACACGCCGGGTGATGCTGTGGGAATTTTGCCAACGAACCGTGACGGCGAAGTGGAGAGCGTGCTGCAGGCGCTCGGCTACACGGGGACGGAGCAGGTGCTGGACTTCTTTAAGAAGCCGACCGATCTGCGGGATGCGCTGACGACCAAGCTGCACATTGGCAAGCTGACGCGGGGATCGGTGAATGCGTATGCGAAGGTGGCGCCGGAGTCGACGCCGGGGCTGGATTTTCTGAAAAGTCTAGCGGGTCAGGATAACAAGTCAAAGGCTGAGGAATACGTCTACGGCCGTGAATTCATAGACCTGGCCATGGAACACCCTGGCGGCATCACAGATCCGCAGCAGTTGTTTACAGTTTTGGGCCGATTGACGCCGCGCATGTACAGCATTGCGAGCGCTCAAGCAAAGAACCCGGGCACCGTGCATACAACGGTGCGCGTCGTGCGCTATCACTCTCATAGTCGCGACCGGCAGGGCCTTTGCAGCGGCCATCTTGGTGAGCGTGCGGACGAGGGTGTCACGATGCCTATCTTTCTGCATGCCAACAATAACTTTCGGCTGCCTCAAGATCCTGCAACGCCTGTCATTATGGTTGGTCCCGGTACCGGAATTGCACCGTTCCGCGCGTTCCTTCAGCAGCGGCAGGCCAATGGAGATCGCGGGAAGAACTGGTTGTTCTTTGGCGAGCAGCGGCGTGCGTCAGACTTTTTGTACCAGAAGGAGTGGGACGGCATGCTTGCGGATGGCACACTGACGAAGCTGGATACGGCGTTTTCGCGTGACCAGCAGAAGAAGATCTATGTGCAGGATCGCATGAAGGAGAACTCCGCGGAGTTGTTCGCCTGGCTGGAGAGTGGTGCCTACTTTTACGTGTGCGGCGACGCGAGCCGGATGGCCAAGGACGTAGAACAGACGCTGCTGGACGGCATCGCGAATGGGAAGGCTTGCTCGCCGGATGCGGCGCAGGAGTACCTGAACACGATGAAAAAGGAAAAGCGCTACCAGCTGGACGTTTACTAGGCTTACTCAGGTGAGCCTTAGAGCCAAGAGGCCGCATTCCCGAGTTTAAACGCCAAAGCTCTGATCAGTCCGCGTAGTCTGTGCATCGTTCTATCCAAGAGACGCGCGGACGATCCACCAAAGTAGCACTGTGATCAACGCTACTGCGCCTACGAGCAGGTTGCGAAGCGCCAGATTATGTCTCAATGCACACTCCAGTAGAAGGTCGCCAAACGTTCTTGCGCCGCACTGACCGTCCTGAAAAGCACTACTCCGTGCGGTATCTGTTGTTTGACGAAGTCGCTTGTCTTCGGCGAGGCCGGCCTATCAGACGCGTTCGAGGTCGGGTCGCCATACAGTGATGGACTCTTTAATCTGTTTGGGTAAGAGACTCTCGGCGGCGGCGCGGCGGGCGAGGGCAACGACTTCTGCATCGCCGGCGAAGCGGAGGGCGACCATTTGCTGGATGGTGAGGCCGGCACCATCTGCGCCCATCCAATGCAGGCGGACGTTTTCTTCAAGGCGAATGATACGGTTCTGGTTGACGATGGCGTAGTGGCGGAGCGCCATGGTTGCGCTGAGGGCGGCGATTGCAAGGCCAACGATGACCAGGTGACCGAGATCGAAGCGGCGATGCATCCACCAGATGGCGGCGATGAGATCCGTGAGGTTGAGTACCTGCAGGGCCAGGTAGGCGCGGTCTACGCGCACATGATTTTTATAGGTCTGCTGTACAGCGGCCATCGATCGCTCCTTGATGCAAACAGGTCAAGTCTAACCCGGTACTCTAACGTGATGTCTGACACGAAACGCATAGGCATTCATCTGTCAACAAGCGGAGGCACGTGGACTGCTGTGCAGCGAGCCGTGGAGTGCGGTGCCAACTGCTTTCAAATCTTTTCGTCGTCTCCGCGGACGTGGCAGGCCGCGCCGGTGAAGCCGGAAGATGCGGAGAAGATGCGCAGGCTGCGGGCGGAACATGGGATTACTCCGCTCACGGTGCATGCGTCCTACCTGATCAACCTGTGTTCACAGACGGAGAGCGTGCGGGAGAACTCGACGAGGGCGTTCAGGGGTGAGGTGGAGCGTGCGCTGGCGGCGGACTACCTGGTGCTGCATCCGGGATCGTGGAAGGGCATTACGCGGAGTGAGGCGCTGAGGTATGCGGCAGAGAATGTTGAGCGCGCTACGGATGGGCTGGATTGCCATGCCTCGCCGTTGCGGATCCTGATTGAGAACTCAGCGGGGTCGGAGTTCAGTATGGGTGCAACATTTGAGCAGATTGGCGACCTGCTGCATCTGCTGGACAAGTGCGCGCCGGTGGATGCGTGCCTGGACACTTGCCACACGCATGTGGCGGGGTACGACCTGGTGACGGCTGAAGGCTACGAGGAAACGCTGCAGCGGATCGAACAGACGATGGGGCTGAGGCGTGTACGGGTTTGGCATTGCAATGATGCCAAGGCGGCAATGGGCAGCAGGCTGGATCGGCATCAGCATATCGGGGAGGGCACGTTGGGTGCAGCTGCTTTCCGGCGGCTGCTGCAGGACGGGCGGTTTGCGCATGCGGCGTTCATTGCGGAGACGCCGGTCGACAATCCCAGTGACATACAACGGAACGTGAGCGCACTGCTTGCGCTGGCGGCTTTGAACGCTTGAGCCCTGGCTGGGCGCGAGGGCGAGCAATCGTGCGTCCGGTAAAGAAGTTTCGCTTACGTGTCGCGTCTACTTCAACACATGTCGTACGGAGAGGTGTGTTTGCTATGAAGCTCGCGTCAATCGCTGTACTGTCCGTTGCTCTCCTCGCCGTCCCGGCTTTTGCGCAAACCGGCGACGTTCCGCCACCACCACCATCAGGCACACAGGATCATGGCGGTCCTGGCATGCACCGTGGCGGTTCGGGCATGGGTCACCACATGCCGATGACGACCCGTGTTGTGCCGATCACGAATGCCCCATTCTCGGCGAAATACACTCTGGAATCGGTGTACACTGCGCCGGGGCCGGATAGCCTTGTGCAGAAGTTCACCACGACGCACGGCGTGTACCGCGATTCGCTGGGTCGCACACGTGAGGACCTGACCATGCCGACGCCCCCGCAACGGCGTTCGCAGCAGAGTACGGACGAGGCCCCGGCTGCACCAAAGCCACCGGCCACACCGAGGTTGGTGACGATCATCGCGGACCCGGTGGCGAATACGATCACACGGCTAATGGCTGACAAAAAGACCGCGGTTGTGGAGACCGTTCCGGCCGACTTCTTCAAGCACGCTGTGGCGAGGGAAGCGAGCGAAAGCGTGAACGGCCCGGTGCGGCATGACGCAGGCCCGGCTTCAACGGATCTGGGGTCAAAGACGTTTGCAGGTGTTGTAGCGAGTGGCAAGCGCACCACCTTCACCGTGCATGTGCGCGGAGGCGACAAGGCCTCCTCAGCCGCTCCGGAAAGCGCGTCGGCGGCGGCTCCAGCGGCCCGCGCGATGACGCATGAGATGTGGTTCTCGCCAGACCTGAAGCTGGAGGTGAGCAGTACGGAGACGAGTGGCCGGGGAACGCGATCGGATGTGCTGACGTCACTGACAAAGGGTGAGCCAGACGCCGCGTTGTTCAAGGTTCCGGAGGGCTACACCGTGAAGAATGCGCCGCCGCACATGCCGGGTGGGATGCACCGCGGAGGACACGGTCCGGGTGGGCCGGGTAATCCTGGCGGACCGGATGCACCGCCTCCACCGCCGGCGATGTAGAGCCGAGAAAAGCGAGGAGCTTAAGCTCCTCGCTTCTCTCGGCGTGGCCATGACGCTACTTGATGCCGGGTGGTACCACGCCGTTCATGCGAAGGTATTCGACGATCTGAACGTAGTGGTTGCAACCGTGGGTGACGGCGTGTGTGTCTGTGGTTCTTACGGCTCCAATGTACGTGCTAAGAAGCAAGTGATGGGCTTCCTCGGTGCCCTCGTACAATAGAGAAGATGCCTGAGCAGACTGAAATTCGTTACAACCCCGCAGAGATTGAACCGCGACAGCAGGCTGGCTGGGACGCCAATCCGGCCTTGTACGCCGCCGAGCCGCATACCAGCGACAAGCCAAAGTACTACCTGGTGGAGATGCTGCCGTATCCGAGCGGCGTGCTGCACATGGGCCACATGCGGCTGTATGCCATCGGAGACGCATTGGCCCGGCACGGGTGGATGACGGGGAAGAACGTGCTGCACCCGATGGGATGGGACGCGTTCGGTTTGCCTGCGGAGAATGCCGCGATCAAGAACAACAGCGCTCCGCGCGAGTGGACGCTGAGCAACATTGCGAAGATGCGTGTGCAGATGCGGCGCATTGGACTGAGCTACGAGTGGGACCGTGAGGTGACGACGTGCCTGCCGGACTACTACCGATGGAATCAGTGGTTTTTCCTCGAAATGTTGAAGCGCGACCTTGCCTACCGTAAAAAGAGCAAGGTGAACTGGTGTCCCGTGTGTGGCACGGTGCTGGCCAACGAGCAGGTGGTCAACGGCTACTGCTGGCGGCATGAGGACACCCTGGTCGAGTTGCGCGACCTTACGCAGTGGTTCTTCCGCATCACGACGTACGCGGACGAGCTGATGGACGGTTTGGACGCGATGCCGGGCTGGCCGGAGAAGGTGCGCACGATGCAGCGCAACTGGATCGGCCGGAGCGAGGGCGCGGAGGTGACGTTTGCCGTGGACGGCTGCACCGATGCGATGACCGTGACGGTTTTCACGACGCGGATCGATACGATCTTTGGCGCGACGAGTTTGCAGCTTGCGCCGGACCACCCGCTAATTGCGCACTGGTGCGGGTTCGATGGGGCCTTGAAGCTGCAGGTGGACGCGATGCTGGCCGAGCAGAAGACAGCGCGCGACACCGATACTCTGGGCGAACTACCGAAAAAGGGGTTTGCGACCGGGCGGTATGCGGTGAACCCGTTCACCAGTGAGAAGATACCCATCTGGGTGGCGAACTACGTGCTGGCTGGCTATGGCACGGGCGCAATTATGAGCGTGCCGGCACATGACGAGCGGGACTTTGAATTCGCGACGAAGTACGGGCTGCCGATCGTGCGGGTGGTTGCGCCGAATTTAGATACCGGCGAGCTCCAACTGCCATTTATTGGCAAGGCAGAGGCGGTGCTTATCGACAGCGGTCAGTGGAGCGGCGAGCCGGTGCTGGAGGCGCAGGAGGAAATGGCGAAGTTCGCCGAAGCCGGTGAATTTGGCAAACGGACGACGACCTACCGGTTGAAGGACTGGGGTGTGAGCCGGCAACGATACTGGGGGACGCCGATTCCGATTGTGTATTGCGAGCAGTGCGGGATGCAGCCAGTGCCGGAGTCACAGTTGCCAGTGTTGCTGCCGGACAGTATCGACGTGGCGAACACGACAGGATCGCCGTTGGCCAATGTGCCGAGCTTCGTGGACACGACGTGTCCTGCGTGCGACGGGGCTGCAAAGCGCGAGACGGACACGATGGATACGTTCGTGGATTCGTCGTGGTACTTCTACCGCTACACGGATCCAAAGAACGATACGGTTCCGTTCAGCACTGATGCGGCAAACTATTGGTTCGAGATCGACCAGTACATTGGTGGGGTGGAGCACGCGATTCTGCACCTGATCTATTCACGGTTCTGGACGAAGGTGATGCGCGACATCGGCCTGATTGCGAACAGCGAGCCGGCGGAGCGGTTGTTTACACAGGGCATGGTCATTAAGAACGGCGCCAAGATGTCGAAGTCGAAAGGCAACGTGGTGTCGCCCGATGAGATGATCGCGCGCTACGGTGCAGATGCGACACGCATGTATGCGTTATTTGCGGCACCGCCGGACCGGGACCTGGAGTGGCAGGAAGATGGTGTGGCTGGGGTGTCGCGGTTTCTTGCGCGGTTCTATCGCATAGTGATGACGTATGCGCCATTGCTGCTTGCCAGTGAGGGCTCGACGACACAGGAAGCGATGGGCACCGCGGGTGCGAAGCTGACGCGCACGCTGCACCAGACGATTGGAAAGATCACGCTGGACTTTGCGGGGCGGTGGCACTTCAACACCTGCATCGCAAGCATCATGATCCTGGTGAACGAGATGCTGACCGTTGAATCGCAGATGGCTTCCGGCGAGATTGCGCCGGCGACGCTGCGCGAACTGTTTCGCACGACGGTGTTGTTGCTGGCACCGTTCGCGCCGTACTTGGCGCAGGAGCTTTGGTCCGAGCTGGGGCATGACGGGATTGTGTTTCGGCAGGCGTGGCCGATGGCGGATGTCGAGCTTGCAAAGGAACACGAGATGGAAGTTCCGGTGCAGGTAAACGGCAAGCTGGTGGTGATCGTACGCGTGGCTGCGGACGCGGACATGGAAGCGCTGAAGGCTGCAGCGCATGCGGACGAGAAGGTCACCGCACGGCTGGATGGCAAGACGGTGGTGAAGGTGGTTGTAGTGCCGGCGAAGCTTGTGAATTTCGTGGTCCGCTAGGTGCGCACGGAGCGGCAGCCACAGCGGGCGACGCAGGGTTTCGTGTCGGTACTGACGTATGTGTGGAGCCATCCTTCGCTGACTGCGATTGAAATTGCGTGGCGATGGGCATTCGGGATTCCGGCGATCCACCTGCTGGTGCGTACCGGCAGCAGCGTACTGGACGCGGTGCCATGGACGACGACGGGTATCGGGAGCATATCCGCGAACCAGTTGCTGACGGACCCGATGCAGTCGGCCACGGCCATGGTGGCGTTTGCCGCGATGGTGGGGCCGGGTGTATGGCGAGCGATGCAGTGGCTGGGGCCGTTGCTTCTGGTGTGGTGGATTGTGCTGTCGACCGTTGGTCGGACATTCTTACTACGGCGGCTGGATACGCGGCTGCACCCACGGCCGGGAACGCTGCTGCTGTTGCAGGTGCTGCGGCTGGTACCGATCCTTGCCCTGGGTGCGGCCTGGTGGTTTGGGCTGCAGGGATTGGCAACGTTTGCTATTGTGAACCCGATATTGCAGGGCGGGGAACCGCAGATGATGGTGTACGTCGCGGGTGTGATTGTGCTATCGCTGGGCCTGTTTGTGGCTGCAGCGGGTGTGGGTTGGGTATTTACGGCGGCTCCAGTGCTGGCGATGCGAGACGGCCAGCGGCCATGGCAAGCACTGGTGGCAACGGCGCGGCTGCGGCACTTGCGCGGCAGCCTGTTCGAAATCAACATGGTTCTGGCCGTGGTAAAGATCATGCTGCTCGTGCTGGCACTGGCGTTTTCCGCATTTCCATTGCCGTTCGCGAACGTAATGACGGAAGGGTACATCCTGTTCTGGTCGGCGCTGATCACGGTGTGGTACTTCGCTGCCTCGGACATGTTCCATGTGGCGCGCCTGCGCGCATACTGTACGTTGCTCGATGACCGGGAGCCCGGGACCGCTCAGGAGCAGCGACTGTAAGTCGCGAAGTGACGCTACGGCCTAAGCGTGCATCCGAGGAAACGTACAAAGAATCCTGCATCGGAGCAGTCCATGAACTTTGGCATTTACCTCGTTGGTTACCTCATCCTCATCGGTGGCATAATTTACGCTTGCAATCTTGCGCATGTGCCGCAGCATTGGATTATTGCTATTGCGCTCATTCTGTTAGGGGCTGGTGTGTTCACGGGTGTGCAGCGAACTCGGACGAAGGACCCCTCCTAGGCGATCTGGCGCGCGCAGCAACGTAGTCGAAGCGCTTGTCGATCAGCCACCTCGCTTACACTGAGGATGTGAGCAGTTCTACGATCGTGATCCTTGACTTTGGTGCGCAGTACACACAATTGATTGCGCGCCGCATCCGTGAGTTCAACGTGTTTTCGGTTGTTTTGCCCTGCACGGCGCCGCTGGAGCAAGTGCGTGCTTCATCACCGGCCGGGATCATCTTGTCCGGTGGCCCGAGTTCGGTGTACGACCAAGACGCACCGAAGGCGGACCCAATGCTGTTACAGCTTGGCCTGCCGACGCTCGGCATTTGCTACGGCATGCAATGGATGGCACACCGCCTGGGCGGGCGGGTGGAACCGGCGGACAAGCGCGAATATGGCGATGCCGAAGTTACGGTGGAGCAGCAGAACAGACTCTTTGCCGGCTTGCCTGCGACGCTGCAGGTGTGGATGAGCCACGGCGACAGCGTGATCGAACCGCCAGCCGGGTTTTCTGTTGCGGCAAGTTCGCACAACGCGCTGTCGAGCATAGCGGATGAGAGCCGCGGCATGTACGCGGTGCAGTGGCATCCCGAGGTGGCGCACAGCAAGCAGGGGACGGCGCTGCTGAAGAACTTTGTGCTGGGCGTGTGCGGGGCGAAGGCGGACTGGACGCCTGAATCGTTTACTCAGTCGACGGTTGAGACTATACGTGCACAGGTCGGTGATGGCCATGCAATCTGCGGGTTGAGCGGCGGCGTGGATAGCGCAGTTGCGGCTGTGCTGGTATCGAAGGCGATTGGCGACCGGCTGACGTGCATTTTTGTAGACAACGGCGTGCTACGCAAGGGCGAGTTTGCGCAGGTGCAAAAGAATATGCGCGAGAAGCTGCACCTGAACGTGGTTGCGGTGGATGCGTCTAATCGGTTCCTGTCGCAGCTGGGTGGCATTACCGACCCGGAGATGAAGCGCAAGATCATCGGGCGCGAGTTCATCACGGTGTTCGACGACGAGGCCGCAAAGATTCTGCGAGCGCAGGACGCTTCGGGTGACGTGGCCCACGATGACACGGGTGCGGAGGTGGCGTGGCTGGTGCAGGGAACGCTCTATCCCGATGTGATCGAGTCCTCAAGCGTGAATGGACCGTCGCATACCATCAAGAGTCATCACAACGTGGGCGGCCTGCCGGAGAACATGAAGCTGAAGCTGATTGAACCGCTGCGGGACCTGTTCAAGGACGAGGTGCGGCGTGTGGGCGCTGACCTGGGCATGCCTCAGGAGGTGCTGGAACGGCAGCCGTTTCCTGGGCCGGGGCTGGCCGTGCGCATCGTCGGCGAGGTGACTCCGGAACGTGTGGCTATTCTGCAGAACGCAGATGAAATCGTTGGGGCGGAGATCAAGAAAGCCGGGTTGTACCGGAGCATCTGGCAGAGCTTTGCGGTACTGCTGCCGGTAAAAAGTGTGGGCGTAATGGGAGACCAACGGACGTATGCGTATACGTGCGCCATTCGAGCCGTGCACAGCGACGACGGCATGACTGCAGACTGGGCGCCGCTGCCTTATGAGGTGCTGCGGACGATGAGCAGCCGCATTGTGAACGAGGTGCGCGGAATCAATCGAGTGGTCTACGACATTACGTCGAAGCCGCCGGGAACAATTGAATGGGAGTAGGCTCGCTTAACGCTTAAGTACGACGGACGAGTCCAGGAGGCATGGGCAGATTGAAAGGCAAAGTTGCTGCTCGGTTGCTGTGCATGCAGGTGTTCTGCTTTTCTCTTGCTTCCGGGGACGCATGCGGGGCATGCGGCGAACAGGAGCCCAAGCGTAACGGCACCGGCACAGACGCTGTCTACGGTGGCGTCTCAGGCTGAGAAGGGAACCTGGACGACTGCGGTGAGCGGCCTTGCCACTGGGGAGATGACGATGGCGTTGCAGAGGCTGTTTCCACTGCCGCAATCGGACCTGAGCACGATTGCGCTTGGCCACCATGGAAGGTGGTCCTGAATGCAGCGACCGACGAGCAGGCACAATAACAAAGTTGACGCTGACGGGGGATTACGCCGGTGATCAACGAAATGGTAAATCGCGACGGTGCAGAACCGGACCTACAAGCCTGCAGCGCGAAATGGGCACCGTTACCAAGTCAGCAGGAGCTGCACTTCTACTACATGCGCTTGCAGGTTT
Organism: Acidobacteriaceae bacterium; assembly: GCA_903642225.1. Lineage (GTDB taxonomy): Bacteria > Acidobacteriota > Terriglobia > Terriglobales > Acidobacteriaceae > Terriglobus. Next base: position 31,004 of record CAHJWI010000012.1, read on the forward strand.
GATGCATGGAGGACGCGCATGCGGGGTAGTGTATCGCAAGAAAGTGACCGCCTACAGCGGCGGCCCTTTCCGAGGTTCAGTTGCGATCAGCTAAGTTCGTCCATGCTGTTTACGCCGATCTTGAGGTACCAGGGGGAGGCAGCTTCAAGGGCCTTGTTGACGTTCTGGATGTTATCGACACCTGCTGATTCCATCCATTTAAGGAACGCATCGTTGCCGTCCTTGGCATAAATCTTGACGGCATCGGACCAGGTGGCGCGGCCGCAGAGGACACCGTTGAACTTGGTTCCGCTTTCGCCGGCCAGGGCCAGGGTCTCGATGAAGATCGTGTTGGTAACCCCAGCGGAAAGATAGATGAAAGGCTTGTCGGTGGCGGCCTCGGCGTCGCGAAAGAGCTGCAGGGCTTCTTCGCGGGTGTAAGCGGCTTCGCCCTTGAAGGCACGGGTGCCGGAGACGAAGGTCATCTCTACCGGGACCTCAACCTTGAGCACGTCCACAGAGTACTTGTCCTTGCTGAATTCAAGCATAGAGCCGGAGACGACCTTGGGCTTAAGTTTGGCGTAGGCGAGTGACTTCTCTCCGTTCCCGGCAACGTCGTAGCCGACGGTCTCCAGGAAAAATGGTATGTCGTGGAAGTTACATTCGTCGCCGATGCGTTCGATGAAGGCGTGTTTCTGATCGTTAACGGTGTCGGTCTCAAACGGCGTGTAGTACAGCAGGATCTTGATGCAATCGGCACCAGCGTCTTTGAGGCGACGGACGCTCCAGTGTGTGAGCAGGTCAGGCAGGCGGCCGGGGGTGTTTGCATCGTAGCCTGTCTTCTCATAAGCGAGCAGCAGGCCAGCCTTATTGCGTTCCTTACTGGCAGGTAGGCCAAACTCGGGGTCGAGCAGGATGGCTGAAGCGTAACGCGTGAGAACGCTGGTAACGCCGGATTTGAAGACCTCGAGATCATGCTCGGTGGCGTCTGTACCGCGTGCAGCGCCGATGGACTTCTGCAGGGAGCCGCGTTGATCCATGGCGGCGGCAGCAATGACGCCGCGGGCATCCGATACAGCTTTCAGTCCGGCCAATTTTCCAGGTGAGGGCTTCTTTAGCGACATGCGAACTCCTTCGGCTTGGTTCAGCCATGGTACCGCTATAAGTTTCGATGACAAACAGGGGTGACTAGTTACTACAGCAGCTTGCGTTGCTCCGCGATTAATTCTGTGATGCCGAGTTCCGCGTAGTCGAGCATTGTGGCGAGTTGGACGCGGGTGTATGGCTGCTTCTCTGCCGTAGCCTGCGTTTCAACTAGGCCGCCGCTAGCCGTGATCACGATGTTGCTGTCGACCTCGGCCTGGGAGTCTTCGCTGTAATCCAGGTCGAGCAGAACCTGGCCGCCGACAATACCGACGCTGACGGCGGCAAGGAGTTCGCGCATGGGTGATTGTGGGAGAGTGCCTGCAGCCACGAGTTTGCCGAGCGCTAGATCGAGTGCAGCGGCGGCACCGGTGATGGCGGCAGTGCGCGTGCCGCCGTCGGCCTGTAGCACATCGCAGTCCAGAATGATGGAGCGTTCACCGAGGGCTTTCAGGTCCATGACACTGCGCAGGGAACGACCGATGAGGCGCTGGATCTCATGAGTGCGGCCGCCGATCTTGCCGCGTTCGCTTTCGCGTGGTGTGCGGGTGAGAGTGGCGCGGGGTAGCATGCTGTACTCGGCGGTGACCCACCCTTTGCCACTACCGCGCAACCAGCCGGGCACGGTTTGCTCTACAGTTGCGTTGCAGAGCACGCGCGTGTTGCCGAATTCGACCAGGATGGAGCCCTCAGCTGTAGCGACAAAGTCGGCCGTGAGGCGAATGGGACGCAGGGAGTTGGGGGCGCGGCCGCCGCTGCGAAAAACGGGATCGTTGGGCACACTAACGAGTATATGGATGAGGCACGCGTGCCCCGTCCGTGGCATTCGCCGTGCGACCAAAAATGTGCAAAGATCGAAATCACATGGTGCATGCCCGGTGCCGGTTGGCGAAGGCCTGGCGCATGTTCATGGCGCTTCACGCGTTCAGCAGCGACTGATATCTCGTATGGTCGCCAGGCGTGTCGTGACATTGTTGTTTGTTGTCCTGTCTTCAGGTCTCCAGATGTTCGTGGTCCCGGACGCTTGCGTCTGCGCGGACGTAGTTGCACGCGGGAGAGCTTGGTCATGGGAAGCAACACAGTGTCACAAAATCGCAATCCGATGCCTGGGATGGGGCTGGGCGGTACCAGCCGGTTGGCATTCCGTCCGCACATGGTGCCGGCTGGAGTAGAGTCGCGCGCGCCCGAGATAGAGGCTGCGAAGGTCCCTCCTGGTGCACCGGGGGTTTTGCTGCGGTCGACATTGGAAGAGCACGGGGGCGCACAACGGTCGGTGTCAGGACCGGACCCGCTGCACCTGCTCGTTATCGACGAAGATGACAATGTTCGGCGCGCGATTTGCGAGGCTGCCTCCGTGATGGGATTCGTTCCGCATTCCGCGCGGAACGAAGGGGATGCGGAAGACATGCTGAAGCGTCGCAGCGTAGACGTCGTTCTGATGGATCTTCGTCCGCAAGACCAGGGATTCACCTACCTGCAGCAACTGCGGCAGAGACTGCCGCGTGTACCCGTTGTTGTGATGACGGCGTTTGCAACCGTAACGTCGGTGGTAGATGCTATGCGCATTGGCGCGAGCGATTGTTTGACCAAGCCGTTTGCGTTGGATGAACTTACAGGCACGTTGGAGGTGGCGGCACAGCGTCGCCAGTTTGACGTGGAAAGCCGGAGGCTGCAGGAGAGCATCGTGCGCGATGCCGGACAGCGGGGTGTGATCGGCTCGTCTGCGGCAATGGAGAAATTGTTGCGCATGGTTGCCAAGGTTGCAGCTGCGACGCACCCTGTTTTGATCGTGGGTGAGAGCGGCAGCGGCAAGGAGGCGATTGCTCGCCTTATCCATAGCAGCTCTTGTATGGCAACCGTCCAAATGCGGTCCGTGGACTGCTCTGCGCTTGCGCCAGCGTTGCTGGAGACGGAGCTGTTTGGCTATGTGCGACATGAGGGTACCGCGCTGCGCGAGGAGCGCCATGGACTGCTGACCCAGACCGAAGGGACTACCCTGTTTGTGCGCGAGATCGGAGACATGTCGCTGGAGTTGCAGGCAAAGCTTTTGCGTGCGCTGCAGGAACGTCGCCTGCGACCGGCGGGCGGTGCGATGTCTCTGCCCGTGACGGCAAGGTTGTTAGCTTCAAGCAGCCGCGACCTGCCGCAGCTGGTGGAGTCTGGCCAGTTTCGCCGGGATTTGTACTTCCGATTAAACGTAGTGCATCTGCGGGTACCACCGCTCAGGGAGCGGCGTGAAGATATACCGCTGCTGGCGTCATACTTTCTGCAAATGCAGGCAAATGCACGGCATACAGAGTACGTGCTGGACATAGAAGTACTGGGTGTTCTAGATGGTTACGATTGGCCCGGCAACGTGCGTGAACTTGAAGGTAGCGTCGAGAGGGCTTGCTCCTTCTCAAGCGGGCCGCAGATTTTTCTAAAAGATTTCCCTTCGCAGCTCATGGGTTACAAGCAGCAGCTATTTGTTGAAACGTTGCGTGTGGATGCGAGAGTCGACCCGGAGGAAAGCAGGGTGAACACAAGGGCGTTGCCGACGATTCCGGGCGCTGGTGTGACGGGGATCGTATCGATTGCCGAGTTGGAGAAGCAGGCCATTCTGACAGCCATCCGCTCGCTGAACGGAGACAAGTTGATGGCTGCAAAGCTGCTTGGCATTGGAAAGACGACGCTGTACCGGAAGCTGAAAGAGTACGGACTCGAAGACGAATAACGGTACGGATTGCGCCATTGCGGCATTCCAAGTAGCATCACGCCTTACTGGATCAGGAACGCGCTGACGTTCCGATCAGATCTTGTTCCTGGTTTGACTGTTTTCTTCTTCTGCAAGGTCTCACAAAGGGTGCGGCTATGGCTGAACAAGTGTACGAGGGACGTGCGGTGTTGCTGGTAACAGCTATGCTCGGCGCGGAGAATCTCGCGAAGTCTTTGAGCGAAGGTGCCGGCGTGGTGCTGGAAGTGGCGCGGAGCCGTCGTGCAGCGTTGGCGAGCCTGCGGAGACAGATGTATGTTGCCGTGATCGTGGATACCGAGTTGCCGGCAATTGAAGTGACCTCTACAGAGATGCTGTGGCAGAACGGCGGTGTTGCCGTGCCGCTGGAAGTCGATCTGCGTGCACTCGGCGCGGCGGCGTTAACGCGGCTTCTGCGAAGCATGCTTGAGCGTCGCAATGAGATGGAGACGATCGTGCGTGAAGAGGTGACTCGCTCCATGGCCGAAGAGCTGCGGTCCACGGTGACAGGGATGTTGCTGCAAAGCGATTTGGCTCTGCGCGATAAAAACCTTTCGCCGGTGCTGGAACGACGTGTTCGTGAGCTGCGCGCGATGGCGGACGACCTGAGGCTACGGTTGCGCGCTGCCTAGTCAGACGGCGGCAGTCTGGTATGCTGCCGCTAGTTCCCCTACCGGCCGCAGGAGTACGTGCGGGTGTCACGTGGTAGCGGGCAGCAAGGGAGTATCGCTTGGGTGATCCGGTAACAATTACGGTTCGGCGGAATGGTCCGCTGCGCATTGAGGGTGGCATTCGTCTGATCGACGCAGATGGTGCCGAGTGGGATCTTACAGGGAAACCGGCGGTATCACTGTGCCGTTGTGGTGTGAGCGAGAAGCGGCCATTCTGCGATGGGTCACATAACAAGATTGGATGGCAATGCAACGCTTCTGCGGGCAACCTGACTGGTGGCGAGAGCGCAGCGACCAACCTTATGGCTCCAGTTTCCGGCAACCTGACGGGCAACGGAAAGTAAACCCTTGAGCGAGTGCAACGTAACGTGCGCAAGTGCGCACTTCCAATTGGGATGGACATGAAGATCTGCATCTGTTCACTCGCGGTTGCTGCTGCGTTTGCTTTCAATGTTCCAGAACTGATCTGCCAACAGGCTATGTCCAGCACGACATCAGCAGCTGTAGCCGACTCCACGGCAGAGCTGAGCATGTATGTGGGCCGCTACCAGCGCGAGGGGAATCCCGATGAAGTGCAGGCCGTGTACGTGCGTGCAGGCGCGCTGACCCTGGACGACGAGCGGCTCTATCCGGAGGTATGGAAGGCTGAATCGCCGGATCACTTCGTGTTGCACTCGGAAGAGGGCGAAGCGCAGCACCTCGTTTTCCATCGGAGCCTGGCTGGGCCGGTGACAGGCTACAGCCTTGCTGTTGCGAAGTCGCCGGAGGTGAACTACATCCGCCTCTCACGAGATGGAGTGCCGATGAACCACGGCCAGCTCTACGTGAGATCAGAAGTGATGGTGCCGGCGCGAGACGGGGTCAAGCTGCATGTGGTCTTGCTGCGTCCGCAGGGTAGTGAGGCGGATGGCCCGCCCTTGCCGATACTGCTGGACCGCACTCCGTATGGAGCCGGCGGCACGAACGGTTCAGTCAACTACGCGAAGCCGGAGTTGGCGGCAAGCGGATATATCTTTGTGTACGCCGATATTCGCGGCCGGTATGGCTCGCAGGGCCAGTTCGTCATGAATCGTCCTGTGGTGCACGCCATGGGTGATCACAGCGACCCAAAGCTGGTGGATGAGAGCAGCGATACGTACGACACGGTGGCTTGGCTGGTCAAAAATCTGCCGAACAACAATGGCCGGGTGGGTGTGCTTGGCATATCGTATCCGGGTTTTCTGGCGATGATGGCGGGTGTGGACCATCATCCTGCAGTCAAGGCGATCAGCCCGCAGGCACCAATGACGGATGTGTGGATGGGTGACGACTTCTTCCATAACGGTGCGATGCGCCAGACCTACGTGTTCGATTATGCGATTGGCTTGGAGAGTGGGAAGACCACGACGTTTCCTGAGGCGTCAGGCGACAACTACGATTATTTCTTGACCCACGTGAACTTTGCCGGTGCTGCAGATGCGGCGAAGATCGATCTCCTTCCAACGATCAGGCACGTGATAGATGAGCCGAGCTACACGCAGAGCTGGCAGGCAATGGCTGTGCAACGGCATTTGGGCAAGCCGGAGGTTCCGACGTTGGAGACGGGCGGCTTCTTTGACCAAGAAGACATGTGGGGCACGCAGGCAGAGTATGCGGCGCTGAGCGCACATGAGGATCGCAGCGATTTCGGCCACAAGGCATATTTGGCGCTGGGTCCCTGGAACCATGGTGGCTGGTATGGTGCGGGACGCACATTGGGCTCGCTCGATTTTGGCGAACCTACGGGGAGCGAGTATCGGAAGAGGATCGAGGCCCCGTTCTTCGAGCGCTACCTGAAGGACAAGTCAGGTTTCAATGAGATGGCTGACGCAACGGCCTTTCGCACAGGTGTAAACCAGTGGCAGACGTATGAGGCGTGGCCGCCCGTGAAAGGCTTTACGTCGGCGAAGCTGTACCTAGCTGCCGGGGGAACGCTGGGCTTTGCACCGCAGGCGGGCGGTGCTGGTGCGGTCACGTATGTGAGCGACCCGGCAAACCCGATTCCGTACCGGGAGCGGCCGATCCAGCCGACGTACGGCAAGGGATCGAAGTGGCGCACGTGGCTCGCTGAAGATCAGCAGTTCCTGAAAGATCGCAAGGACATGGCGCGTTTCAGGTCACTCGCTTTGGCTGACGATACGACCGTGACCGGGGATGTGATTGCGGACGTTTTTGCGTCGACGACCGGGACCGATGGTGACTTCGTGGTGAAGCTGATCGATGAGTATCCGACGGATGCTGCGAACGGGATGGGTGGGTTCCAGAGCATGGTTGTGGAGGAAATCTTCCGTGGCCGGTACCGGAAGAGCTTCGAGCACCCAGAGGCAATCACCGCCGGCAAGGTGGAAGAGTACAGGTGGAGTCTGCATGCTGCGGATCACACTTTCCTGAAGGGGCACCGGATGCTGGTGACGGTTCAGTCAACATGGTTTCCGCTGTATGATCGCAATCCGCAGACATTTGTGGAACGGATTCCGGTGGCACCGGCGGAGGCGTACAAGCCTGCGACCATTTCGATTATGACGTCGGAGAAGTATCCGTCTCACCTGGAGGTGCTGCGACCGACGACGGAGTTGCACCCTGATTTGCGGGTCGCAAGCGAGCCACTGGCTCTGACCAAGTGATGAACGACGAGCCCGACTACAGGACGATGCACACCGGGCCGGTTGCGCATGCAGATGTGCCTGTGAAGACATTGTCAAGCCGCGAGGTGTACCGCAACAGGTGGACCCGTTTGCGTGAGGATGCGATCGTGCATGTGGACGGGACGCCTGGAATCTATGGAGTGGTAGACAAGGATCCTGCGTGCATCGTGATTCCTCTGGAGCGGACAGCTGAGGGGGACTTCATCACGCTGGTGCACCAGTTTCGGTACACGGTGCAGGGCAGCTACTTTGAGCTGCCGCAGGGTGGCTGGGAGATGGGTGACGTCGACTTGGAACAGCTGGCGCGCGGTGAACTGCGAGAGGAGACCGGGTTGCGTGCGAGACGCATGACACAGCTGGGTACCAACTGGATTGCGTACGGGGCGATGCGGCAGAAGCATGCCGTGTGGCTGGCTGAAGAGCTGACGCAGGGCGCGAGCGAGCTTGAGGTGGAGGAAACCGGGCTGACGGTGCATCGCGTTGCGGTGGCGGAGTTTGAGCGGATGATGCTGGATGGGCGGGTGATGGACAACTGCACGATGGCTGCGTGGGCGATGTACCTGGTGTGGAGTCGCTACAGGGCAGCATAGCAGGCCGGTTACGGGAGGGTACCCCTCCCATTGGCGTCTAAGTTCCTGAATTCAATGGATCGGGGATGGAAGATCGGATGGTTGGTGGTCGGAGCGACCCAAGTTCTCTCGATAGAGGCGTTTGAGCGACCTTGCACCGATCTCGCGGCAGCCACTTTGTGTTGACTGGTGGATTACTGGACGGTTTTCATGCGGCGGTTCATGAAGTCCTGCAGGACGTAGCTGCCGAGGCGCTCGGGGCTGGTGAAATAGGCCTTTCCTCGGCACATGGCGCTGACTTTCTGAACGAATTGCATAAGGGCGAAGTCCTGCGCGAGCATAAAGGTGTTGATGACAATGCCGGCGCGCTTGCAGCGATTCACTTCTTCCAGAGTTTCGGCGATGACGAGGGGGTCGAGGCCGAAGGCGTTTTTGTAAATGCGGCCGTCGGGCATGGTGAGGGCGCTGGGCTTGCCGTCGGTGATCATGACAATCTGCTTCATGTCCTTGTTCGAGCGGCGCAGGATGCGCTGTGCGACGCGGAGGCCCTCGCGGGTATTGGTGTACCAGGGGCCTACCTTGACGCGGGCGACCTGCTGGACGGGCATTTCTTCGGCGGAGTCGTGGAAGAGGACGAGGTGGAGGGTGTCGCCGGGAAACTGGGTTTTGATGAGGTGGGCGAGCGCCATGGCGACGCGCTTGGCCGGGGTGAAGCGGTCTTCGCCGTACAGGATCATGCTGTGCGAGCAGTCGAGCATGACGACGGTGGCGCAGCTGCTTTGATACTCGGACTGGCGGATGACGAGGTCTTCGTAGTCGACGTTGAGAGGGAGCGTGAGGCCCTCGCGGGACATGGCGTTGGAGAGGGTGGCGTTGACGTCGAGGTTCATCACGTCGCCGAACTCGTAGGCCTTGCTGGAACCGGAGCTCTCGACGCCGCTAGCCTCGAAGCGGGTGTCGTGGCGTCCTGAGACGGCACGGCCCATGCCACCGAGAAGGTCGCGGAGGGTTTTATAACCGAGGAAGTCCATGCTCTTGTCGGTGACCTGGAAGCGTGCATCGCCCTGGGGTGGGGCGGGCTGGTCGATTTGGCCCTGGCCGTTGGCGTGATCGACTTTGCCGTCGTCGAACTTGCCGGGCTGTTGCTGCTGGCCCTGGATGAAATTCTCGTTTTCCATCCGCTGCATGAGGTCGCTGAGCATCTGCTCGCGACCTTCGTCGGACATGTCTTCGTATTTCTGCTGGTCGGCTTCGTTGAGGAAGTCGCCGGATTCCATGAGCTGTCGCAGGGCTTCGCGCAGGTTTTCCATGGTGTGCTCGCCGTTGAGTTCCTGGAACTGGCTGAAGGGATCCTGAAAGCCGGAGTCGAGCAGGAAGTCGGAGAGCGCCTGCATGACATCGTCGAGCGCGAGTTCGCTGGCGAGGTCGCCGGTGTATTTGGTGTAGCGGGTGCGTTTCATGCAGGAGCCTCTTGAGCGATCGGTTGAAGTATTGGCTCTTGAGAAACCCATGTCTCAGAAGCGAGACATGGGGCATCCACAGTGTGCGAGAGTTCGCGTTAGTTGAAGCCGCGCTTGGTGCGGTTGCGTTGGTAGTCCTGCTGTTCGCGTTCCTTGTCGCGCACCTCTTCGGCGAAGTTAGCGGCACGGTCTTTGCGGGTGTTGCGCTCTGCGGCGGTAAAGTTGCGCTCTTCGTTGCGGGTGAGGCGCTTGTGGGCGGTCATGCCTTCAAGGAGGAACTCTGCGGCAGAGACCAGCGCTTCGTTGCTTGCGCGCTTTTCCAGGCCGAGTGGCTTGAGCTTGTCGAAGAGGCCCTGGATCTGCTGAAGTTCTTTGAGGGAGTCTTCCGCCGCGCTGGCGTCAGAGAGCTGGACGCTGCCGCCGAGGTTGAACCACTGCTCGATTTGCTGGGTGTTGGTGTCGGCGAAATAGCCGTCGAAGGTGCGTGCGACGGCGGTGCGGATGATCTCGCGCACGACGGTGTCGGCGCCGCGCATCTCGCCTTCGTATTCAAGTTCAATTTTGCCGGTAATGCCTGGCAGCGCGGTGTAGATGTCGCCGATGCGCGGGACGGCGACGGTCTCGTCGTGAGTAAGGGCGCGACGCTCTGCGTTGGAGAGGACGAGCTCCATGGTGGAGATGGGCAACCGTTGTGAAACGCCGCTGCGCTTGTCGACGCGCTTGTCTTCGCGGGCGACGAAGGCGATCTGCTCGACGGCTTCGCGGATGTACTTGGGGATGTGGATGTCGATCTGAGGACGTGTGACCCAGGCCTCCTGCTGTGTAACGGAGATGGCCTGCTCGAGGGAGTCAAGGTAGTGCGTGCGGATTTCGGAGCCGATGCGGTCCTTCAGCGGCGTGACAATCTTACCGCGGGCTGTGTAGTCCTCTGGGTTGGCGGAGAAGGTGATGGCGACATCGAGCTGGAGGCGGACGGGGTAGCCCTTAATCTGCACGTCGCCTTCCTGCATGATGTTGAAGAGAGCAACCTGGATTTTGCCTGCGAGGTCGGGCACCTCGTTGACGGCGAAGATGCCGCGATTGGCGCGGGGCAAGAGGCCGTAGTGCATGGTGAGTTCACTGCTGAGCTGCTCGCCGGAGCGGGCGGCCTTGATTGGGTCAACGTCGCCGATGAGGTCGGCTACGGTCACGTCGGGTGTGGCGAGTTTTTCGACAAAGCGGTCGTCCGGTGTGAGCCAGGCGATGGGGGTGTCGTCACCCTTTTCGGCGATCAGATTCTTGGAGGTCTGCGAGAGCGGCTTGTACGGGTTATCGCGGATTTCTGAGCCGGCGATGTAGGGTACAAGCGGATCGAGCAGGGTGGTGAGGCCGCGCAGGATGCGGCTTTTGGCCTGGCCGCGCAGGCCGAGGAGGATGAAGTTCTGGCGCGAGAGGACGGCGTTGACGATCTGGGGGACGACAGTGTCTTCGTAGCCGACGATGCCGGGGAAGATGGGTGCCTTTGCGCGAATCTTCGTGATGAGGTTGTCGCGGAGCTCGTCCTTGACGGAACGGGAAACGCGCTCCGCGTGCCACTCGCTGCTGCGGAGTTGACCTAGGGTTGTTGGCAGATTTCGCGACTCGCTTGAGGAAGCGGGCTGCAGGGTGGTCTGTGTGGTTGCCATCTATTGCAAGTATACGAGCGGCGGCAGGCATGGTGCGCGAACCGGCAGCGTGGTGCGGTGGGATGAGGGTGCCGTATGTTGACAGGCTGAATGATGACCGGAGAGTACAAAGCTGCAGCGGTATAGAAGGGTCGCCATACCGCTGCGCTTGCGATGAGGGTTAGCGGAAGGAAGCGGCTAGCTGGCTGGAAGCAAAGTCCTCCGCCGCTTTCGCCTGTTGGACCACGGCACCCATGCCGAAGAATTCGTGCGTGGTGCCGGGGTAGACGCGGTAGGTGACGGTGTTGCCCTCTTTTTTAAGTTTTGCGGCGTAGGCGACGCCATCACTTTGAAGCGGATCGAGTTCGGCCGCGATGATGGTGGTTGGTGGCAGGTTGCTAAGACCTGCATTGATGGGGGCGACCTGTGGGCTGTTTGTCTCGGAGGGATCGATGTAGAACGAGGAGAAGTACTTGAGCTCAGGTGTGTAGAGGGGTAGTGCGGAATTGGTGTAGAGGATGTCGGAGGTCTGTTTGAGATTGCTGCTGGTGATGGGATAAATGAGCAGCTGATGGGTGGGTGCCTGGAGCCCCTTGATGCGGGCCGCAATGGCCACCTCTGTGGCGAGGTTGCCGCCGGCACTTTCACCGGCGACGGCGACCTTGGTGGAAATGCCGTTGTACACGCCGATGTTGTTGAGGATCCACTCGTAGGAGGCGATGGCGTCGCGGAGAGCAGCGGGGAATGGTGCCTCGGGTGCTTTGCGGTATTCCACAGAAACGACGATGCTGTTGCTCCCTACCGCAAGGGCACGCGCGCTGGCGTCGTACGTGTCGATTGTTGCAATGACGAAACCGCCACCGTGAAAATAGAGTGTCACCGGGAAGGGGCCGGTACCGGCGGGAGTGTAGATGCGGATGGGGATCTGATTGGCATCGGGACCCGGGATGGTTACCCCATCTGTAATTTTGCCGACCGGTTGGGGCGCGGGTTGCACGTTGGCGCCGCGCGCGATGATTTTCGCTGCGTCCTGGGCTGAGAACTGCTGCCGTGCGTCCTGCGGAGTGAGCTGAAGGAGGGGTGTGCCCTTGATGAGGTCGTACAAGCCGATGACCTCGGCCATCTGCGGGTCGAGCTTTTGGAGAATTTGCGCGCTGGTAAGGGGCTGAGTGGTGGCGGCGACCTGCGCGGAAAGAGGCGCGATGGACAGGAGGGCGGCGATACCCGCTTTGATGAGTTGCTGGGGAGAGGTCGGCATGGATGGCGCTCGTTTGTGGGATGGCCGGGTAACCCGGTTAGGGCGTGAGATGCACGCTGTGAAGGCCGGCCAACGCCAACAACCCACGCCAGCCGCCGCCATGTTAATTGGGCAAACAGGTTCTTGATTGAATCCAAAAGTGTCGCCTGCCGGCAGCAAGTGTCACAGGGAGTTGACTTCGCCGAATGTGCTGCCCTTCTAAAACTGGGAGTCTGGCGTGTCGCGGGTGGATAGGAGGGCGGGGAAGCGGTCCGGGGCAGCGCGTTGGTGTTCCAGCTTCTGGATAACGGAGCGGCCGAGGCGTATGCCGGGCTTTTCGATCCACTGCCATGCGGCGAGTGCGAGCGGAAGTGTAAGAAGCAGCGTGAGTAGGTACTCTGCGCAGAACTGGAATTTAGCTGAACCTGCCCACGTGTGGCGTGCGGCTTCAACCAGGAGAAAACGCTCGACATAGCGGGCCACGTAGAAGTGCAGAAGGTAGAGGCTGAACGACACCTTGCCCAGCAGCACGGTGACCGGGTTTACCAGCAGCCGCCACGGATATGCGACCAGCGCCAGGACCAGCAGCAGAAGAATCAGGCTTTCTGAGGTGAGCTTGTTAATGGAAAAGGGGAGGGCGTAGATATAGAGAACACCAAAGGCAGCGAGCAGGCAGGCTGAGATGGAGCGGCGGTCTTCCGCGTCAAGGCGATCGCTGGGTGCAAGCCACTTTCGCCAGACGAAGAACCCACACGCGCCGAGCAAAAACGTGGGGTAGTTTGCCGGCAATGACTGATACAGCCAGAAGCCTTCCGCGCCGGCATGGTTCGCGATTCTGGGTGCGATGAAGTACGCGAACGCGGTGCAGAGGCAGAGCGGGGCTAAGGCCTGTATCGGCGTGCGGACCCATCGGAAGAGCAGGGGCAGTGTCATGTAGAACGCCGCTTCTGTGGCAACGGACCAGGCACCGGCTGCACCGCTGGTGATAGTGGATGGCGAGAAGTCAGACAGGTAGACCATGCTGAGTAGAGCGTGAGGCATGGTACCCATTGCCTGCGGCCACAGCCAGTATGTGAGAGCCACGGAGACGTACAGCATGGGCGTGATGCGAAAAAATCGGCGCAGGATGAAGATGAGCGTGGGACGCGCCTCATGCCGGCGGTTGCTGTGGCTCATGTAGAGGGTAAAGGCGCTGACAAGGAAGAAGAGTTGCACGCCGCGTTGGCCTGCGAACGCGACCATAAGCAGAAGCGCCGGGCGCAACGGCAGGATGTGGTCCGGCCCCCAGTACACTGCGTGTACCAGCATCACGTTCAGAATGGCAATGCCGCGCAGCGCATCCAGTTGGCCGAGGTGCCATTTGATGGTCTGCTGCGCTGGGGGGTGGTCGTTCATGGGCTGAGTATAGCCACGCGCCTCTAAGCGCTGCCCAAGCTTAGTTGTCGAGTTCGTCCAGGAGGCCCTGCATCTCTGAAGCGGCGTGGGTGTTGGCGGTGCGTTGCGCGGCTGCGAGGCCTGCGTGTAGGCGGGCGATGGCTTCGTCGTTCCGGTTCGCTTTGGCTAGGGTTTGGGCAGACATCTGGTAGGCGGGGACGTAGTCCGGATTGAGTTCAGTGGTGGTGTTGAACTCGGCGAGGGCCGCGTCGGTGTTGCCGCTGGAGAGGTGCGCCATGGCAAGGCCGTAGCGTGCGAAGCTGTCGGATGGGTTTTGCTGCAGGATGTCGGAGAGCATGGCGATCTTGTCCATGGGTGTATTGTTCGCGGATGTGAGGCGGGGTGCAAGCTGAGCGCGGGACGTAGCGCGGGACGTAGACTGAACAGGTATGGAACAACAGCTCAGGACGGTGCGGGAATCGCAGGCGGAGCGCAGCGAGATCATCTTTCCGGGTGATACGAACTCGTTGGGCAATCTGTTTGGCGGAAAGCTGATGCAGTTCATCGACCTGGTTGGGGCGGTGGCGGCGTATCGGCATGCGCGGGCGATCCTGGTGGTGACGGCATCGATGGATGGCCTGGATTTTGTGGCACCGGTACATGTGGGGGATCTGCTGATCCTGAAAGCGAGCGTGAACCGGGCGTTCCGCACGAGCATGGAAGTTGGCGTGAAGGCGATGGTCGAGGACCCGAAAACGCGCGCTTTGCGGCATGTATCCACGGCGTATGTGACCTATGTGGCTGTGGACGGGACGGGAACGCCGGTGCCGGTGGACGCGATTGTGCCGGAGACGGAGCACGAGGAGCGCCGGTATGCGGATGCGCTGCGCAGGCGGGAAAGCCGGTCCGGTGAAGTAAAGCGGAAGCGGGAAATGCGGAAGCAATTAGCGGAAGACTGGCATGTGTAAGGCCAGCTTAAGAGTAAGTAGGAAGTGAGCAAGTCGTAAGTTTGAAGGGTTGATCATGGGACATGTGGGGCAGGGAAATCCAGCACAGGCGCAGGCGGGACCGAAGCCGCTGCCGGGTATTGCAAACGTGATTGCGGTGGGCAGTGGCAAGGGCGGCGTAGGCAAGACGACGCTGGCGGTGAACCTGAGTGTGGCGCTGGCGACGATGGGGCATCGGGTGGGGCTGATCGACGCGGACATCTATGGGCCGAACGTGCCCACCATGATGGGGCATACGCGGCAGCCTTCAGTGAATGAGCAGAACATGATTCAGCCGCTGGAGAGCTTTGGGGTGAAGTTCATCTCAGTGGGCCTGATCTCGCCGGGGGACAAGCCGCTGGTGATGCGCGGGCCGATGCTGCACCAGATCATTCGGCAATTTTTGCAGCAGGTGACGTGGGGCGAACTGGACTATCTGATCATCGATCTGCCGCCGGGGACGGGCGATGTGGTGATAAGCCTGGTGCAGACAGTGCCGCTTACCGGGGCGGTTGTCGTTTCGACGGGCAGTGAAGTTGCGCTGCAGGATGCACGGAAGGCGCTCGAGATGTTTCACCAGGTGAACGTGGAGGTGCTGGGGATGGTCGAGAACATGTCACAGATGCGCCTGCCAACCGGGGAGATGCTGGACGTGTTTGGTGCGGGTGGAACGGCGGCGACGGCGCGGCAGTACAACCTGGAGTTTCTAGGGTCCGTGGAGCTGGATCCGGCGATCCGCGAGGGTGGCGACCGGGGTAAGCCGGTGGCGCTGGCTGGGGCAGAGGATGCGCGGGGTGGGGGATATTTCAGGATTGCGGCGGCGGTGATGGAGCGTGCTGCCGAAGTCACGGCGGCCACGAAGGACGTGTTCGAAATTTTGTAGGCTGGAAAGGGGCTGTAGTTCGGCTTTGTAGATGTGAGTGGTGGGGACTCACATGCTGTTCCGGTTCGAGTTATCCTATACAGGTATGCGAATTACCTTGCAGAACAGCTCCGTGCCAGCGCTGACGCCGCGGCAGCGTGCGACGCTGACGGCGATTGTGGAGCAGTACGTCGCAACGGGCGAGCCGGTGGCGTCGCAGGGCATTGCTGCTTTGGGTGGTGTGAGCTCTGCAACGGTGCGGAACACCATGGCGGAGCTGGTAGAGCTGGGCTTGCTGGAGCAGCCGCACACGTCAGCCGGGCGTGTGCCGACGGCAAAGGCGTTTCGTCTGCATGTGGAGCAACTGCAAGGGGGCGACCGGATTGCGAGCGCCATGCTGCCGGCGCAGGCGCGATCGCACATTGATTCGACCTTGCAGGGAGTGAGTGGGGCTGATGCTTTTCTGGAGCGGACATCGCAGGTGTTGGCTGTGCTAAGCAATGGCGTAGGCGTGGCGATGGCGATGAACCGCGAGGGCGATGTGCTGGAGCATGTGCATTTTCAGCGGCTGGCGCAAAAGCGAGTGCTGGCCGTGATGGTGAGCCGTGGCGGCGTGGTTCGTGATCGCGTGCTGCTGGTAGAGGACGATGTTTCCGGCGACGAGCTTGACGCGGCGTCACGGTATTTGAATGAGCAGTTTCGCGGATGGACGATCAGTGGCGTGCGTGCCGAAATCGTGCGGCGCACAGAGACGGAACGCAGCGAGTACCAACGCATGAGGCAGGCTGCGGAGGAGTTGTGGACGGCGGCGACTGCGGGCGGAGTGACGCGCGAGCCGGCAGTGTTTGTGGATGGTGTGAGCAACCTGATCGACAACAGCTACGATCGCCCAAGGTTGCGGGAGATGCTGGCTGCGCTGGAGACGAAGGAGCGCGTGATCGCTCTGCTGCATGCGTACATGGGAACGGAGGCGCTATTGCGGACGGCGCTGAGTTCGGCGATGGCTGGACGGGTGCGCGTGGTGTTCAACATGGAGGTGCACACGCCGGAGATGCAGGGTTTGGTGCTGGTGGCGGCGCCGGTGATCAGCGATGGAGCGCAGCACGGGACAGTTGGTGTGATTGGAACGCAGCGCATGCACTACGAGAACACCATAAACACTGTGCAATACGTGGCACAGTTGTTTGCGGAGTCGCAGGCGGCCGGGTGACACCAAGTGCGCGAGTGGGATGACTCACAACGGACAGCAAGGTGAGTGACGCAGTGAACTTGAATGATCGATACAGGAGATGGATGGGCGTGAACGAGATGGCCACGAACGAGATGGATGGGACCGCAGAGATGCCGATGACGGACGAGGAATTGCCGGGTGCGGTTGCAGGGGAAGAGCAGGCTGCTGGGACTGCTGTTGCGACGGTGTCGCGGGCGGAGTTTGAGCAGGTGAAGCGTGAGCGCGACCAGGTACTGGACCGCATTGCACGGCTGCAGGCGGAGTTCGACAACGCGCGGAAGCGTGAGGCGAAGGAGCGACTGGAGCTTCGGGACTTTGCCGTGGGCCAGGCTGCGGAAGGCCTATTGCCGGTGCTGGACAACTTTCAGCTTGCGATGAAGGCGAATGGAACGCCGGAGCAGTTCAAGAGCGGCGTGGATCTAATTGCGAAGCAATTGGATGACGCTGTACGCGGCCTGGGGCTGATAGTGGTTCCCACGGTGGGTCAGCAGTTCGATCCTCGCGTGCATGAGGCGCTTGGCAAGACGGAGACGCTGGAACACCCCGATGAGAGTGTTATCGCGGAGATTCGGCGTGGGTACAAGATCAAGGATCGGCTGTTGCGGCCGGCGCTGGTCCAGGTTGCGCACAATCCGTCTCAGCACGAGGCATAAGTTAAACAGGTTGGGTCAGGAGAAATGCTTTGGCCGCTACGGTGAAGTTGGATTATTACGAAGTGCTGTCGGTGACGAAGACTGCGACCGACAGTGAGCTCAAGACGGCGTATCGCAAGCTCGCGATGCAGTACCATCCGGACCGGAATCCGGGTGATCACGCGGCAGAGAACAAATTCAAGGAATGCTCGGAAGCATATGGGGTGCTGAGCGATCCGCAAAAGCGCGCGGCGTATGACCGTTTCGGCCATGCGGGTGTGGGTGGAGCGAGCGGCGGCGGGTCAGGATTCCCGGGCGGCTTTGGTGGCGACCCGCAAGACCTTGGAGATATCTTCGGCGACATTTTCGGCGAGATGTTCAACATGGGCGGCCAGGGCGGCGGGCGCAAGCAGACGCGGCAGCAACGTGGGCGCGACTTGCGGTATGACATGTCGCTTGAATTTGAGGAGTCGATCTTCGGCAAGGAGCAGGAGATCAAGATCAAGCGCATGGAAACATGCACGGACTGCAGCGGTGTGGGAACGGCGAACGGCAAGCAGCCGCAGACGTGTCCGCAGTGCAAGGGCGCAGGGCAGGTGCGGTTTCAGCAGGGATTCTTCAGCGTGGCGCGAGCGTGTCCGCGATGCGAGGGGACTGGAGTGCAGATTACAGACCCGTGCCCGACATGCCGCGGCGAGAGTCGCGTGACGCGGGAGCACTCGCTGCACGTGAAGGTGCCGGCGGGCGTTGAAGATGGGACACGCATTCGGTATCAGGGTGAGGGCGAAGCCGGCAAGTATGCCGGGCCGGCGGGTGATTTGTATGTCATGTTGAGCGTGAAGGCACACAAGGTATTTACGCGTGAGGGTGACGACCTGCACTGCGTGGTGCCAGTGTCGTACCCACAGGCCGCACTTGGCGACGAGTTGGAGATTGCCACGCTGGACGGACCTGCGGTGCTGAAGGTGCCGGATGGTACGCAGAGTGGAAAGACGTTCAAGCTGAAGAGCAAGGGCGTGCCGCACCTGAATGCGAGCGGCAAAGGCGACCTGATTGTGGAGATCCGGGTGCAGACGCCAACGAAGCTGAGCAAACAGCAGAGGGATTTACTCAAGCAGCTTGGCGAGACGATGGAGAAGGAGAATGCACCGCATTCACATGGGTTGATGGATCGAGTGAAGGAGATCTTCAGCTAAGGTTTGAGCCCTTATGACCTCTGCGCCCGTGGCTTCGGCTGCGGGCGTTTTTATTGCAGCAGGGCGGCCGTGATACCGATGGCGGCGATCGCTGCGGTTTCTGCGCGGAGGATGCGTGGGCCGAGGGTGACGTGCTGCCACGTGGCATCGGTGAAGCGCTGCAGCTCGTCTGGTGCCCAGCCACCTTCTGGACCGATGGCGAGTGCAATGGATGCGTTATTCAATGTTTCGTCGGCTGCTGTGGTTTCGAGTGCGGCGCGCAGGGTGTGCTGCTGTTCCACTTCGGCGAGCAGAAGGCGCGTGGGCGTGTCTGCCGTTGCGGTGAGAGCGGCTGCGAGTGGAAGTGGGTCAGCGATGAGGGGCACATCGGTGCGGCGTGATTGCTGGGCTGCTTCGTGCGCGATGCGTCGCCAGCGTTCGACACGCTTTGCAGCGGCTTGGGACAGGTGTTTTTCTGTGCGGCGTGCGAGCACTGGAGTGATGTGCGCAACGCCTAGTTCTGTCGCTTTTTCCACTGCCCATTCGAAGTGATCGAACTTGAAGATGGCGAGCAGCAGGTGAAGGGGAAGCGCCGTCTCGGACTGGCGCTCTTCATGCAGCGTGAAGGTGACCTCGTTGTCGTGCACGGACGAGACTTCGGCGCGATGGAGAAAGCCATTGGCCACAACGTCAAAGACCTGGCCGGGTTGGGCGCGGAGCACGCGTGCGAGGTGAGCCGCTTGCGCGCCGGTAAGTGCGGCTGTTGTGCGTTGGTCGTTCCAAGTGTCGGCAATCCAGCGGCGTCGCGTCATCGGACTTGAGTGTACTGGCGAGCGCGGTGCAATTGAAGTCCACTCAGGCTTTGCACGAGGAGAGCCGCTGGGTTTAGAGCGACTGTGTGAAGGAATGCACTTGGCGCGTGAGCAATGCACGAAGGGGAAGCGCTTAGCGCTTCCCCTTGAGTGGACTTGCTTGCCTTGCGTTGCGGCCTTTGCCACCGCTTCGCTGTGTGCCGTCTACTCTCCCTGAGCGAGACTGCGTTGCTGCTGTGGAAGCAGCTATCGAATGTATAGAAGTGTGCGGCGGGAGTGTCAACAAAAAAGTGTGTGCCATGCGCTATGTGTGTTTCGAATTGTGTAAGGCGCAGTGCGTACCGTGCACAAGCGTGGTGCTCAGCACTCGATAATGTTGAGTGCGAGGCCGGCGAGTGAAGTTTCCTTGTAGCGCGACTGCATGTCGAGGCCGGTGAGATACATGGTGCGGATGACCTGATCGAGCGAGACTTTGTGATCGTCGCTCTCGTTCATAGCCATGCGCGATGCATTGACGGCTTTGACCGCGCCCATGGCATTGCGCTCGATGCATGGTATCTGCACGAGGCCGCCGATGGGGTCGCAGGTCATGCCGAGGTTGTGTTCCATGGCGATCTCTGCTGCATGCTCTACCTGAGCATTGGTCCCATGCAAAGCGGCAACGAGACCACCGGCGGCCATGCTGCATGCGACACCGACCTCGCCCTGACAGCCCACTTCGGCACCGCTGATACTGGCGTTTTCTTTGTAGAGAATGCCGACGGCCGCGGCGGTAAGGAAGTAACGCAGCAGGCCTTCGCTGTTGGCGCCCTTGATGAAGTCGAGATAGTAGCGTGCGATTGCCGGGATCACTCCAGCGGCGCCATTGGTGGGTGCCGTCACGACGCGGCCGCCTGCTGCGTTTTCCTCGTTGACGGCCATGGCAAAGACGGTGACCCAATCAAGTGGTGCGAGTGGATCGGTGCTGCCGTTTCGCTGCAGGCGCGCGCTTAGTCGTGCCGCGCGGCGGCGAACGCTGAGTCCGCCGGGAAGAATGCCGTCCGTGGCGATGCCTCGGTCGATGCAATCCAGCATGACCTGCGCAAGCGCAAGGATGCCATCTCGGACTTCGGCTTCCGGTGTCTCCGCTGCATGCGCGCGCGGGGGATGTGGAATGCTGGCATCATCACGCATAGCCAGTTCGTTGAAGAAGACAAGTTGCGCGATGGTGAGTTCGTGCTGTGACGCGAGGGCCAGGAGCTGGGCTGCACTGCGGAACGGATAAGGCACTTGACGCGAGGTTGTCGGTGTGCCGTTTTCAGCTTTGGAGAAGTGCTCGGCGGTGACGATGAAACCGCCTCCTATGGAGTAGAAGACCTCTGTCGCCAATACGCCGCCTGCGTCGTCGAATGCTGTGAAGCGCATACCGTTGGGGTGGGTAGGCGGTGCTGCCGGGTCGGGGTACATTGTGTCGCGGTGCAGACGGAGGTCAAGCATGCGATGGAAGGCGATAGGGTGCATTGCTGCAAGCAGCAGTGTCGATTGCTCAGCAGCTGCGAGTGCGGCTTGCTGCTGGTCTGAGGAGATGGTGTCTGGCGCAAAGCCTGCAAGGCCAAAGAGGATGGCATTGTCCGTGCCGTGACCGACGCCGGTAAGAGCAAGCGAACCGTAGAGGTCCACCTGAACACGATGTGCGCTTTGCAGGACATCTGCGCGTTGAAGTCCGGCAGTAAACGAGAGTGCTGCACGCATGGGACCGACCGTGTGAGACGACGATGGGCCAACGCCGATTTTGAAGAGCTCGAAAAGGCTTGTCACTGCAGCTGATTGTAGGCGTGGCCAGAGACCTATGCACTTCGCATGGTCCCGGTCGGTATGTGTGTTGCGTGCCCAGCCACGCGTGTCGTGTCGATGCCGTGTTGGTTGGTGGGGCCGTGACGGGAGCACAGGATAAGAACGGCGACGTGTGCCGCTCGTGCGGGCGATGGTCTACACTGCAACGCAGGCATGCTCTTCAAGGCACTCAGCGCGGCGGTGTACGGCATCGATGCGCACTTGATCGAAGTGGAGATCGATTTTTCTGGTGCGAAGCTGGAGCGTGCGGAATTCAGCATGGTCGGCCTGCCGGATGCGGCTGTGCGTGAGAGCCGCGACCGGGTGCGCAGTGCGATCAAGAACTCGGGCTTTGACTTGCCGACGACGCGCATCGTGATCAATCTGGCGCCGGCGGACCTGAAGAAAGAAGGTTCGGGCTTTGATCTGCCGATTGCCATGGGCATCCTGGGCGCGTATGGCGCGCTGCACAGCAAAGACCTGAGCCACTACCTGATGATTGGCGAACTCGGCCTGGATGGTAGCCTGCGCGCTGTTCCGGGTGTTTTGCCGATGGCGGTGCTGGCGCGCGAGAAGGGGATCGCGAACTTTATCGTGCCGGCGGCCAACGCTCGTGAAGCCGCTGTGGTGGAGGGCGTGAACGTCTTCCCAGTGAAGTCGTTGATTGAAGTACGCGAGCTGCTGAACGCAGAGGCGTTCGGGACGCAGACAGCGCAGCCACTGCGCATTCCATCGGACGATCTGCTGAAGGGGCTTGAGCACTTTCCGTTGGATTACAAGGACGTGCGTGGGCAGCACACGGCGAAGCGCGCGCTGGAGGTAGCTGCGGCGGGTGGACACAATATTTTGATGATTGGACCGCCGGGCAGCGGCAAAACGATGCTGGCGAAGCGGCTGCCGTCGATTCTTGCGCCGCTGCGGTTTGACGAGGCGTTGGAGACGACGAAGATTCACTCCGTTGCGGGTGTGCTGAACGGTGAGGAAGGGCTGGTAAAGCACCGGCCATTTCGATCGCCGCACCACACCGTAAGCGACGCGGGGCTGATTGGCGGGGGTATGGTGCCGCGGCCAGGTGAGGTGTCGCTGGCGCACAACGGGCTGCTATTCCTGGATGAGGTGCCGGAGTTTCCGCGCAACGTGCTCGAAGTGTTACGGCAGCCACTGGAAGATGGGACGGTAACGATCTCGCGTGCGGCGATGAGCCTGAGCTTCCCGGCGCGTTTTATGCTCGCGGCGGCAATGAACCCGTGTCCGTGCGGCTACTTTAACGACAAGCAGCGGGAGTGCATGTGTACGCCGCCGATGATTCAGCGGTACGTGTCAAAGGTAAGTGGGCCGCTACTGGACCGGATCGACATACATATCGAAGTGCCGGCAGTACAGTACAAAGAGCTCAGGCAGGGTTCCGCGGCGGAGGGTTCCGCGGAGATTCGCAGCCGCGTACTGGCCGCGCGGGAGCGGCAGTATGAACGCTTCAGCAAGGCCGATAGTGCCACCGCGCCGGCGAAGCGGCAGAAGATGATTTATGCGAACGCACAGATGAGTACGCAGCAGATCCGGATGTTTTGCGACCTGGCAACGGATGCGGAGCGACTGCTGGAGCGAGCGATGCAGCAACAAGGTTTAAGTGCGCGGGCACACGACCGAATTTTGAAAGTAGCCAGGACGATTGGTGATCTGGAAGGTGCGCAGGACATTGCAGTGAAACACATCGCGGAGGCGATTCAGTACCGCACACTGGACCGAAGTTACTGGTCATAAAGGGATTGGCTACGGATGTTAGGCAAAAAGGTGTTGTGTTTCGAGCAGGACAGGTCTAAAGTTTCAAAAGAATCGGAAATCCCACGTTCGTCGAGAAGTTCGATGGTCGCTGCGCGGAGATCGAGGCTACCTCGGGGCATTTTTACTCCTAAATGGTGCTACGCCTCCTCATCGTCAGCTTTCGGCGGGCAATCTTTGGGTCCGCCGGTTCAGAAAGCAATCACCCCATGCAGATGATGCACCCCAGAGGCAGGGATCAACATCTGACTGCTTAAAGCAAAGTGTATGTGAAGCGTCCGCACAGGCCAGGGCGTGCAAACAAGACCAAAGGAGTTCAATTTATGCGATCTGATTTGATTTTCGGTGCGCTCACGCATGTGACAAACCGCTACCAGCTGTGCCAGTTGGCCAGCAAGGCGACACGCAAGTTGCACAAGCCCAATACCCGTCTGCAGGACACCACAAATGAGGTACTTGGCCGTTTCCGTGAGCAGGTTCCCACAACCTTTGAGGTTGGTCCTGAGCCGGAGGAAATTCTCGATAATATCGAAGAGCGTCGCGCGGCGTAACGAAATTTTCACAGCAGCTACAGGGCAGGCGGTCCTGTGGCTGTGGTAGTTTCTCCGTAACTATTGATCGTTATTTTCGGTACTATGTTGTTCCGCACCGCTTACCTCCGCAGCACCGGCACTTCTCAAGCAGAATGCTCCTCCGCATTACAGGCGCCCGCAGCACCCTCCGCTCGACCTCCTTCCGGTAGAACCCTATTCCAAACAATCGAATCGTCGTACAGGTGACAATGACTATTTCTGAACTGAAAGAAAAGAGCATCGCCGAACTGGGCAAGCTCGCGCGCGGCCTGGATATCCAGGGAACCAGCGCCCTCCGTAAACAGGACCTTATTTTCAAAATTCTGCAGGCGCAGAGTGAAAAAGAGGGCCATATCTTTGCAGAGGGTGTCCTTGAAATTTTGCCCGACGGCTATGGCTTTTTGCGCTCGCCGGACTACAACTACCTTCCCGGACCGGACGATATTTACGTATCGCCATCGCAGATTCGCAAGTTCGATTTGAAGACGGGCGACACCATCAGCGGCAATGTTCGACCACCGCACGAAGGTGAAAAGTACTTCGCACTGGTGAAGATTGAGGCGATCAATTTCGAGTCTCCGGAAGAAACGCGGAACAAAATCCTTTTTGACAACCTGACGCCGTTGTATGCCGATGAGCGCGTGAAGATGGAGACGGTGCGCGAAAACATCAGCGGCCGTGTGATGGACCTGCTGACACCGGTGGGCAAGGGTCAGCGTGGATTGATTGTGGCACCGCCGCGTACCGGCAAAACTGTTCTGCTGCAGGCAATTGCGAACTCTATAACGGCGAACCATCCTGAGGTTGTGCTGATCGTTCTGCTGATTGACGAGCGGCCGGAAGAAGTAACGGACATGCAGCG
The DNA here is from genome assembly GCA_903642225.1 of Acidobacteriaceae bacterium. Lineage (GTDB taxonomy): Bacteria > Acidobacteriota > Terriglobia > Terriglobales > Acidobacteriaceae > Terriglobus. Next base: position 55,197 of record CAHJWI010000012.1, read on the forward strand.
CAGCGTAAAGGGCGAGGTGATTTCGTCGACCTTCGACGAGCCCGCGGCGCGCCACGTGCAAGTGGCTGAAATGGTGATTGAAAAAGCGAAGCGGCTGGTGGAGCACAAGCGCGATGTAGTGATCCTGCTGGATTCGATTACGCGATTGGCACGTGCCTACAACACGATCGTTCCACCGAGCGGCAAGGTGCTGAGCGGCGGCGTGGATTCGAATGCGTTGCAACGCCCGAAGCGATTCTTCGGCGCAGCGCGCAACATTGAAGAGGGTGGATCGCTGACAATTATGGCGACCGCGCTGGTGGATACCGGTTCGCGCATGGACGAGGTGATCTTTGAGGAATTCAAGGGCACTGGCAACATGGAAGTCATTCTTGATCGCAAGCTGGTGGACAAGCGGGTGTTTCCTGCCATCGACATCCAGCGTAGCGGTACGCGTAAGGAAGAGTTGCTGATTCCGAAGGAAGATTTGCAGCGTACATGGATTCTTCGCAAGGTGCTGAATCCGCTGTCGCCGACTGAAGCGATGGAGTTGCTGACCGACAAGCTGGGCAAGACGCGAAATAACAGTGAGTTCCTGCACAACATGAGTTCGCTGTAGGACGTGCCACAGGAGAGAGAAGAGCGGCTTGCCTCACGCGAGCCGCTTTTCTGTTTTGTTGGGTGGTCAGGTCATTGCCGGCAAATATGTACCAGAGTTGCCAAGCACTACGCCTGTTTCCACTTTGCTTTGCCGCGCACTGGGCAACAGCAGGGCGCGTATTCCCTCTGGCGGCTGGGGCGGCGCCAGCAGGAAGCCTTGAAGTTCATCGCAATGGAGGCTGCGCAACATGTCCAGTTGTTGCTCGGTTTCAACACCTTCTGCAATGACAGAGAGCTGCAGTGTGTGGGCCATGTCCACGAGCGCCTGCACGACGGCGACACCATTGTGAGTATCATGAGCGCCTTGCACAAAGCTGCGATCAATCTTGAGGGTGTCTGCGCCCAGATCGCGCAGACGTCCGAAGGAGGAGTAGCCGGTGCCGAAGTCGTCGATGGAAATGCGAACGCCAAGGCGGCGAAGGCAGTCAAGATGCAGTTTGACCGAGTCGAAGTCCTGCGCCAGAGAGCTCTCCGTCAATTCTAGTTCCAGGCACTCCGGCGGCAAGCCAGTCTCCACAAGTGTTCGCTTGACGGTGGAAACAAAGTCGCCTCGCGATACCTGCAGGACGCAGATGTTGACGGCGATGCGGCGTAGCGAGCTACCCAGAGTGAGCCAGGCTTTCATCTGTTCGCAGGCGCGGCGTAACACCCATTTGGAAAGAGGAATGATCAGACCTGTGGCTTCAGCGACAGGGATGAACTCTGCGGGAGAGATGCTTCCTTCCTCTTCGTTGTGCCAGCGGCTGAGTGCCTCGGCCGCAACGATTTTGCCGTCAATGGAATAGATCGGCTGATAGTCGATATGCAAACCATCGCAATGCAGGGCGTATTGCAGCTTTTCAGCAAGCATCCGGCTTCTGGTTTCTGCCGGGTTTTCATTGTGTTCCGCATAGCGGAAGGCGTTGCGGCCGGTTCGTTTGACGCTGTACATGGCACGTTCTGCGGCCGCCAGCAGGGCTCCACCGTCTTCGGCATCGGCGGGAAACCTGGCGATGCCGATGCTGACGCCGGTTGTGAAATCACGGTGGTTCAGCTGCAATGGGCGGGAGACACAACGAACGATGCATTCGGCGAGCGCATCGATTTCTGGGCGGCGGACAGTGCGGTGCATCAGGACGACGAACTTGTCGCCGCCGAAACGGCTGAAGTGATCCGTCGGCGCAAGACAACCGCTGATGCGGCGAACGATTTCCTGCAGAAGCTCGTCGCCGGCGTGATAGCCGAGCAGCGTATTGGCAAAGCGCAGGCCGTCCAGGTCCATGTAAAAGCAGGTGATCGAGGCATTGTGGGTGTGCGCCCGCCCTAGCACTTCGGTGAGTTGGATTCGCATGTTGGCACGGTTGGGCAGGCCGGTAAGCTCGTCATGGCGCGCGCAATGCAGCAAGTGCTGACGGTAGAAGCGCTGGCTGCGCATGCGGTACGTCGCCCCTAAGATGGCCAGACAGGTAAGCGGCCCACTGATGACGGCCGCTGCCACCAGAAGCAGTTGCGTGCCCTTTTGAGAGACGACGTGATAACGAGCGAGCGAGATCGCAAGAACGATGGCCGCCGCCCATTGTAAGAAGACGGACAGAGTTGTTGCACCGTCCACTTCCTGCGCCGTATGAACGAGCTGGCGAAGTTGCATGACACGGTCGCGTGCAAAGAGGTACGCGGTGAGCTGCCGCAGCCATTCCGCGGGCCGTCGAGGACGTGATTGAAAGGCTTGTAACGCGGATGGGGCAACCGGCTGCATACTCCCCGGTTATCGGCGGGTGCCTTTCCCCCGCTAGGCTCGACAGGCCGCGTGTAGCGTCTTCGGACGTGGATGGGTGCCGCTGCAAAGCGTTTGACGCGCGACAGAGGGTGCGATGCAATGTAGGGGTGGTTCGTGCGCGTTTTGTCTGCGCCTGAAAGTGTGTCTCCGAATGCTGTCTACGCTTCCCATCTCTGCCATGCCGGCCGCGGTGCCGACAACAAACAAACATCTGATTCGCTGGATTGAAAAGATGGCGGAGCTTACGCAGCCCGATGCCATCCATTGGGTGGACGGATCAGAGCGGGAATACGACCTCTTGTGCCAAAAGCTGGTGGATGGCGAAACGCTCACCCGGCTGAATGAGCAGACGTGGCCTGGATGTTTTCTTGCGCGGTCTGCACCGAACGACGTCGCTCGTGTGGAGGACAGGACGTTCATCTGTTCGTTGTCAAAGGATGCAGCAGGCCCAACGAACAACTGGATGGACCCATTTGCGATGCGAAAAAAGCTGAAGCAGCTGTTTCGCGGCTGCATGCGTGGACGCACGATGTACGTGCTGCCGTTCAGTATGGGACCTGTCGGCGGGCCCATGTCGCGCATTGGTGTGCAGCTGACGGACTCTGAATACGCCGTGGTAAATATGCGCATCATGTGCCGGGTGGGCACGGAGGTGTTGCGCGAGATCGACAAGGGCGAGCAGCGCGTGGTGCCGTGCATGCATAGCGTGGGTGCGCCTCTGGCGCCGGGCAAACAGGACGTGCCGTGGCCCTGTAACGACGAGAAGTATATTGTGCATTTTCCGGAGACGCGCGAGATCTGGAGCTACGGCTCGGGTTATGGCGGTAATGCATTGCTGGGCAAGAAATGCTTTGCGCTGCGGATTGCCAGCAATATTGCGCGTGACGAAGGTTGGATGGCGGAGCACATGCTGTTGGTGGGTGTGGAAAGCCCGGCGAATGCGCAGGGCATTACCGAGAAGACGTATGTGGCGGCGGCATTTCCTTCGGCCTGTGGCAAGACAAACTTTGCCATGCTGGTGCCACCGGCAGGGTTTGAGGGTTGGAAGGTTTGGACGGTGGGGGATGACATCGCATGGATCAAGCCGAACGCACAGGGCCAGTTGCGCGCCATCAATCCGGAGACGGGCTTCTTTGGGGTGGCACCGGGAACCAGTGAGGCGACAAATCCGAATGCCATGGCAACGCTGCGCCGAAACACCATCTTCACCAATGTGGCAGAGACACCAGACGGCGGTGTGTGGTGGGAAGGGATGACGGAGTTGCCGCCGGCGGAATGCCTGGATTGGCGTGGACAGCCCTGGACACCCGCCATGGGCACGAAGGCTGCACACCCGAACGGACGATTCACAGCACCTGCGGCGCAGTGCCCGACGATCGATCCGGAGTGGCAGAATCCTGAGGGCGTGCCGGTAAGCGCGATCCTTTTCGGTGGCCGGCGTTCCACAACCATTCCGCTGATCTACCAGGCGTTCAACTGGAGCAGCGGCGTGTATGCGGGAGCGACCATGGGCAGCGAGACGACCGCAGCCGCAGCGGGTGAGCTGGGCCGTGTGCGTCGCGATCCCATGGCGATGCTGCCGTTCTGTGGCTATCACATGGGTGACTATTTTCGGCACTGGATCAAGATGCAGCGCGAACTGGAATGCACGCCGCGGATCTTTCATGTGAACTGGTTTCGCAAAGGCGCCGACGGAATGTTTCTGTGGCCGGGCTTTCGCGAAAACATGCGCGTGCTTCAGTGGATTGTGGACCGCGTGCGCGGCCGGGCACAAGGACGCGAAACGGCCATTGGCTGGACGCCGTATTACGACGACATGCAGTGGGAGGGCATGGAGTTTTCGCCCGAGCAGTTTGCCGAGGTGCAACGGGTGAATTTGGCAGAGTGGCGGCGTGAGGTGATGGGCCACGAAGAATTGTTCATCGATCTGCATGATCATTTGCCGCCAGAGATGATTTACGAACGGGAGTTGCTAATCTGCAGGCTTTAGATGGCTGGTGATGTGTGGCAGTAGATCGGCCAGGCCCGCGGGATATACGGTGTCGCTTGTAGAACGCAGGTCAGTGTCCGACCACCAGTGCACGGACTTCATAGCCGTGCGTTCTAGCGCCGTTCTGCCGATCAGAGTTGGTGTAGTGCCTGTCCAGCGGGCCGCGTAGAACACGTCCTGGTTCTCGACGAGTTCACCTTCGTACTCAAACACGCCGCCGCCATGGTGAACAGGTCCAATCAGTGCGGGATGGATGCCGAGTTCCTCACGAAGTTCGCGTTGTGCTGCTGCCAGTATTGACTCTCCGGCTTCAACGCCGCCGCCAGGCGTGGCCCAGAAGTGGAGTGTGCCGTTCGACTGCGGAAACTCGAACCGGATCAGTAAGATCAAGCCCTCTGGATTCAGCAGGAATACTCGGCCTGCCGTGCGCTGTGTCACCGGCGCTGCACCCGCCGTGCCTTGACATCAATCACCGCAGTGTGGGGTGCAATGCGGGCGCTTTGCACGGGGGAGTTGAGCACCATGGATGTGTTGGTCGCGACATAGGGCATAAGCGAATCGATGACCGCTTCAAGATGGTTCATGTCGCGGACTGCGACCTGCACGATGAAGCTTTCGTTGCCGGTAACTCTGTGGCATTCGAGGATCTCAGGGATGTCGCGTGCCACGCGCGCGAAGCTGCCCAAACGGTCACCGGCGACGGTGACTTTGACGAAGGCTCGGACGTAAAGGCCGAGTGCCGCGGGGTCAATCTCGGCACGGTAGCGCAGGATAACACCCGTTTGTTCAAGGCGATGGATGCGGTCGATGACGGCCGGTGTTGAAAGGTGGACGCGGCGCGCGAGTTCTGCGAAGCTGATGCGCGCGTTGTCCTGCAGTTCTTCGATTAAGGCAAGGTCGATTTTGTCGAGCTCCTGTCGTGATTGCAACGGCTGTAGCTTTGCAGAAGGTGCGGTACTGTTTCGCACAGGCTTTTGCGTCGTGGCCCCAGAAGAGCGCGTTGCGGACCGGGCCGATACGCCGATCGGAGATGTTTTCGACTTTCGACCGGTTTCCATGAGTGCACCTTGACTTCGATCTTAAGTCAGATCAGGTTTTATAACTTAAGTTGTTAAGTACTACGCATCTTGTAAGCACATAGAGTTGCGACATGTCGAACGTATCTATCCTTGAGGCCGTACCTTCTTCAGTTCAGAATCGGCTACAAAGCCTGCACGCGCTGGTGGGGAACACGCCCATGATTGTGGTGGAATACCGCTACCAGGGCCGGACTGGAACTGTGTGCGCGAAGGCGGAGCACCTGAACCTGAGTGGGTCGATCAAGGACCGTATGGCGCTGCACATTCTGGAGTGTGCCTATGCGGACGGCTCACTACGGCCGGGTGATTGTATTGTGGAAGCCACCAGCGGCAACACAGGGATTGCGTTTGCTGCGCTGGGTACTGCCATGGGTCATGCTGTAACGATTTACATGCCGGACTGGATGAGCCGTGAACGACTGGACCTGATCCGCAGCTATGGCGCGAAGGTAGTGAGCATCAGCAAGGAACAGGGCGGCTTTTTGGGCAGCATTGAATCGTGCCGCAAGCTGGGCGAGAGTACGCGTGAGGTGTTTTTGCCGCGGCAATTTGAGAACTGTGCGAATGTGCAAGCGCATGCAACCGGCACCGGACCGGAGCTGATTGCGCAAATGCAGCGGGTGGGCTTACTGCTGGACGCGTTTGTTGCAGGTGTGGGTACCGGCGGAACGGTGATGGGGGTGGCGCAAGCGCTGCGCGATGCCGGCTTATACGGGAAGGGCAGCAGTGTGCGATGCCATCCGGTGGAACCCGCTGAGTCGCCGACGATGACTACCGGTCATCGAGTGGGTACACACCGAATCCAGGGTATTTCAGACGAGTTTATTCCAGAGATTGTGAAGCTGGAGGAACTGGATGATGTTGTTGCCGTGAACGATGGGGATGCGATTCTGATGGCGCAGAAGCTGGCACATGAGCTTGGGCTGGCAGTGGGCATCTCCTCTGGCTGCAATTTCCTTGCGGCAGTGAAGGCGGGCTTGCGATGCGCAGAGAGGCCGGTGCTGGGGACGGTCTTCTGCGACGACAACAAAAAGTACCTGAGCACGGCTTTGCTGCGGGAGGAGCCTGTGCGCGCCGGATATCTCTCGCCGGAGATTGAGCTGCTTGACATGCGAGTGGTACCGCGGTGCGCGTCCAATTGACGTCTGTTTGAGACCATTGGCTGCAAAGGTGCATCGTAAAGGCATGTTTGCTCGTGCGCGAAAGTTGCTAAGCCTGGTGCTTTGCCTGCTGCTTACAGCGGCGGTGGTCCCGGCTGCCCGGGCATGCAGGTTGGCGGATGCGAGCAATGCGGTGCGGATGTCCACGTGTGACAAGCCCTGCTGTCCCGGAGAGAACGGGCATGCGCCGGTAAAACGCAACGGCGAGCAAACCGGGGCGTGTGACGTACATTGTTCTGCGCTCACCGTGCCGGTCGTGGAGAGTGCAGTTCCTGTTCGGCACGGAGCGACCTGTCGGTTAGCGGTCAGCACGCTGCATGACGGGACATATGAGGGTGCGAGCTCGGCAGATGCTGAGCAGGCAATTTTTCTGACACAACCGCTAGAACGTTCCGCCTTTTCCCCACTTCGTATCTGATCTGTTTGTTTCCTGATCGGCATGCATGTTTGGGTGCCAGTGCGTTCGCGATTACACGCGATCCGGACAACTGCAGTTTTCAAAGAGAGGGGTTGGGCGATGAGCAATCGCAGAAGTTTTTTGCAGCGCGCTTTTGGTATTGGCGCGGGCATGCTTGCGGCACCGGCGCTGGCGGAGGCCGGCAGTGCGGTCGGTGCGCCGGTGGGGTCTGGCGGCAGCAATGCTGGGCCGGCGTCAAATAGCGCCGCGCTTGTGAAACAGGGTGCGCGTGCGGGTGGAGCCGGGCGTCCGCCTGTCGCGGTGGTGACGACAGACGTTGCTGATTTACCGTTCGAGGTGGAAGACGGCTGGAAGGTGTTTCGGCTGCGCGCCGAGCCGGTGCGCCGAGAGATTGTGCCTGGCAAGATCGTTGATCTGTGGGGATATAACGGTTCTGCCCCGGGACCGACGATTCAAGTGTCTCAAGGGGACAAGGTGCGGGTGCACTTCACAAATGGGCTACCAGAGCCGACATCGATTCACTGGCACGGGTTTGAGGATCAGATTCGGTACGATGGCATGCCGAACATCTCGCAGCACGCGGTGCCGCCGGGTGGCAGCTACACGTACGAGTTCGAGATTCACCAAACCGGCACATTCTTCTATCACTCGCACATGGCCATGCAGGAGATGGTGGGCATGCTTGGCGGATTCATCATGCACCCACGCGAGGCGCACACGCCGGCGCCGGATCATGACTTCCTGATCCACCTGCAGGAGTACGCCGTGCTGCCGAGCAGCACTGTTCCGAACAGCATGAACATGGAATACAACTGGCTGGTGCTGAACGGCAAGAGCGGTCCGGCACCGACGCCGCTGGTAGTACGGCAGGGCAGCCGGGTACGTATTCGTTTTGTAAATCTGGGCATGGATCACCATCCCATGCATCTGCATGGGCATACGTTCTACATCACCGGAACAGAGGGTGGGCGCATTCCGGAGACGGCGTGGTGGCCGGGCAATACGGTGCTGGTGGGTGTGGCGCAGGCCCGGGAGATTGAGTTTGTGGCGAACAATCCGGGCGACTGGATGCTGCACTGTCACCTGCCGCACCACATGATGAACCAGATGAGCAGCAATGTGGGCCGCATGAGCCGATTGGCGGCGAAGAAGGGTATGCCGGCGGGCGTCGACATGGAGAATGGCATGGGCATGCTGAACGGCACGCCGACGGTGCCGTTGGGTGACGACTACGGCAGTAGCTTGGGCCTTGGGATGGGCGTTGCGGCGACGTCGGATATGTCGACCACCAATGGCATGCTGACGACGAAAAGCAGCGGTGCCGGCATGGACATGAAGCAGGGCAGCATGGCGGGCGACGGTGGCATGATGGCGCAGATGATGCAGCAGGGCATGCAGCGGCTGGAGATTGCGCCGGATGCGAATACGGTTCCTAACTATCCGCAGGATGCCTTTATGGAAGGGCCGATGATGAACATGGATGCAATGGTGGACAAGCCGGAGAACTACGGCCTGCCCGCGGGGTGGAGCGAAAACATGCAAGGCATGATGACCTTTGTGCGCGTGATGCCATCGGTGCAGTACGACGAGGTGATGCGGCGCGTTGCAGCGGCAAAGGGAACCATGGCCTTGCCAACGACTGCCAACGCCCAATCTCACGCGGCCGGCGCAGAAGGCGGGGCCAAAAAGGCTTCGTCCAAGCCGCAACACCGTACTCAGCCGGCCAACACGCCGATGAAGATGGACTCTTCCATGAAGATGGATGGCATGAGCATGGTGCCGCAGGGTGAGGTACAGCAATGAGCCGGGCACATACATACCTTTTGTTTGGAGTTGTTGCTGGTTGTGCGGCACTTCCGATGTCAGGGCAAACGGACATGCCGGGTATGGACCACTCGTCAATGACCATGGGGGAGACAGCGGACCGCAAGCCACAGGCGAACTCGGCCGTGCCACTGCCACCCACGAAGACGCCGCAGCGGCTGCCGAGCACGCTGCAGGAGCAAGAGCATCCGCAGCAGCAGACGGGCTCACCGCACGCCGCCGTGCCGGATCTGCTTGCTGATGTGCGGACGCGCACGCCGCAGGCATTGCTGTTCTTTGTGCAGAAGGCACTTGCCACCAACCCAACCATTCGCATTGCGGCGGCACAGGTCAGCCGTTTGGAAGGGAATGCAAGGCAGGAAGGGCTGTGGTCGAACCCGGAAGTGGGCTATGAAGCCGACCACATTCGCGGTGGTAGTTACCATGGCGGCGAGCAGGGCGGTTATGTGCAACAGACTGTGCCGCTGGCAGGTCAACGCTCTTCTGCGAGTGCCGCTGGACGTGCGTACGCAAAGGCAGCCACCGCTGCACTGGATGCCCAGAAAGAGCAGGTAAAAAGTGGGGTAGAGCAGGCCTTTTACGCTGCGCTGGCCATGCAGCAGCAGGTGCAGGTTCGTGCCAACCTCATGCGCGTGACCATGGACGCCGCTGAGACGGCGCACCAGCTGGCGAATGTGGGCCAGGCCGATGCGCCGGACATTCTGCAAAGCGAGGTGGAACGCGAGGAAGCAGTGCTGGACTATGCCACGGCACAACGCGAGTATCGGAAGGCGTTTGCGCTGCTCGCGGCAGTGTCAGGAGACAATCGAATGCCGATGACGCCGTTGCTGGGAGACCTTGCCGCGGTGCCGCAACTGACAGACGACGCCGCTGAACACGCAGCGGAGAGCAGCCCAACAATGCAGGTGACCCGGCAGAGGGCGACCGCAGCGGAAGCGGCAGTGCGTGCCGCGCGCAGGCAACAGATGCCGCAGCTGACCCTGCACGCCGGGCTACAGCAGAGCAACGAACCCCTGGAAAGCACGGGTGGCCGGGTGGGCCTTGTAGGTGTGGCTCAGGCTGGCATCACGCTGCCGCTGTGGAACCGGAACCAGGGTGCCGTGGAAGCAGCGAAGTCGGCCGCCGTCATGTCGGACTCTGAAGTCGCTCGAACAGACTTGCAGTTGCGTCTGCAGGCCGAGCAGACGTTACAGGATTATTCGACGGCTCAACTAGCGGTGCAGCGCTACCGTGACGAACTGCTACCACGTGCAGAGCGTGCTTATGAGCTATATCGCGAGAAGTATGCCACCATGGCAGCCGCATATCCTCAGGTTCTGGTGTCGCAGCGCACGCTGTTTCAGCTGCAGGTGGAATACGTTCGCGCACTGAACCAGGCATGGCAGAGCGCGATTTTGCTGCAACACGGATTGCTGCATGGCGGTTTAGACGTTATGGAAATGGGAACGGCAAACAGCAGGGAGTAGCTCTCTTCTGTTGCTTCGCGGTCATGTGCATCCCGTCAAGCGCGGCGACCGCTACTATGCGCGCCGGCGACGAGGTTCGCATCGCGATACAACCCGCAACTCGGCGAAGCTGTCTTCCCAAGCAATGGACCAGCAGCCCCCGATGGACACCGAGGCCGGAACTAACACGTATGCCGCACGAGCCGAAGCATGGGCCCGTGACATGGCGCAGCGTCCGGCCATTCAGACAGAGGCCGGTATGGCTGCGGAAATTGCAGCATTGCGCGGGGCAGGCCTGCTGTGCCTGCCTGCACGCGATGCAGGATTTCACTTTGCGTTATTGGAGGCGCTGAGCTGGATCGGTTTTGGAAATCTGGCCGTCGGCAGGCTTATGGAAGGACATCTGAACGCGCTGCTGCTCGTGAGCAGGTTCGGTACCGTGCAGCAGTATGAGTCCGCCAGGGAGCTTGCAGGTGACGGGAAACTCTTCGGCGTGTGGAATACGGGTGAGGCGGAACCTGTTCGTCTGCTTCTGCAGGATGACACATTGCAGATGCGTGGACGGAAGACCTTTGGTTCAGGCGCGGCTTTGGTGCAACGACCCATTGTGACCGCAGACCTGGCGGGTAAAGGCTGGCAGATGACGCTTGTGCCGATGGAGTCGGCGTCTCTGGTGATTGATCGCGACTCCTGGCATCCAGTTGGCATGGAAGCGTCATTCAGCTTTGACATTGATTTCACAGGAACCCTGCTTGTACAGAAAGATCTCATTGGCCAGGCGAATGCGTTTTACCAGGAACCGGCGTTCAGCGGAGGTGCTGTGCGCTTTGCGGCGGTACACGCGGGCGGTGCACGCCGGTTGTTGCACGACTTTACCCTCTGGCTAAAGGTGCGCAATCGAGCAGCTGACCCGCACCAAGCCATGCGTCTTTCCCGTTGTGTGCAGCTTGTCCAAGGTATGCAGCTATGGGTGCACCACGCGGCAAGATGTTCTGCTACATACTTTGACTGCAATGATGCTGAGTCTGCGGCATTGATGGTGCATGCTGCCGACATGATGCGCACCGTGGTGGAGCGTGATACCGCAGAGGTGATGCGACTGGTGACCGTGGGGGTAGGTGCCCATGGATTGCTGGAGCCGAATTCGTTCGGGCCTGTGCTGCGTGATCTAACGATGTACCTAAGGCAGCCTGCACCTGATCGCATTGCCATGCGCATCGCAGAATCGCACCTGCGCGATGACAGCATGTCGACACCGTTTGTGTGAGAGAGGGAAATTCGCATGGAAGATCGAAATTCGCACACTGCTGGCTCATTGCCACAGCAGTATTTCGATGATGTATACGCAGCTAATCCGGATCCATGGGGTTTTGAGACGAGTCCGTATGAAGCAGAAAAGTATGCGGCATCGCTTGCTGCCCTCGAACGGCCAACGTACCCGAATGCGCTAGAAATCGGTTGTTCCATCGGAGTGTTTACACGCATGCTGGCACCGCGCTGTGATGCTCTTCTAGCGCTGGACATTGCGGAACGAGCTTTGGCTTTGGCACGTGTGCGCTGCGCCGATCAGCCTCATGTCCAATTTGATCAGCGTAGCTTGCCTGACCAATTTCCCGACGGCATGTTCGATCTGGTCACGGTATGCGAGGTGGGCTACTACTGGTCTGCTGAAGATCTTCTACGTGCCTGCCTGGCCGTTGCACAACACCAGGCGGAAGGAGCAGAGCTGCTGCTGGTGCACTGGACACCTACCGTAGCGGACTACCCGCAGGCGGGAGATGCCGTTCACGATACATGGCTGCGGCAGCCATGGTGGCATGCCTTTGTGTCGCAACGTCATCCGCTCTACCGGCTCGATGTGTTGCGACGGTCTCATCAAGTTGTCGTATAAGGTTGTGAACTTTGCCTAGTTCTGTCTGGATATCTCCGTCCTGCACGGAATCGACTAAACCACTCCGGACGCGAGCGTCGCCGTCAAGTGCCTGCCATGCTAACTCGGGCGTGCCAAACATGGATGCGGTGCTTCTCAAATCGTAAGAATTCATGCGCAGGAGCAGGCTCACGTGCTGCCAGTTGTTCTTGCCCTGCATTGCATCGCGCAACATAGCTTTCGCCATACAGCGCCGGTGATGGAACGCTGAAGATGGCACACGGAACTCAGTCGTGCGATGCCATTGCCGTAATTGTTCGCTCAAGCCGACAGGTGCACGCCCCCGCGTGCGTGCAGAGGTGTAGACGCGTACGCGTGGCTCATGACGGAAGCGCATGCCCGCTCCGACCAGAGCGCGGTAAAATGCCAGGTCTTCAAGCAATGGCGTGGGCTGCATGCCGTCACACGCGTCGTAGGCGTGCAACGTACACGCCAGGCTTGCGCCAAAATTATGATGGTGCCTAGGCCAGGGATCATGCGGCAGCGGATCCAGCAAGGACTCGAGCCGGCAAACAGCATGCAGATAGCGGCGGTCAAGTGCGTAGGCGAGGCGTGCATGCCGCGCAAGAGAATGGCGTTCTGCAGATGGCACGATGATGTCTCCGCCGACTGCGTCTGCGCCGCGGTCGATGGCGGCCATAGTCTCTGCGAGCCAGCACTGATTCACACGTGTGTCTGCGTCTGTAGTGAGCAGAAGCGACCGGTGTACCCCCTTTGACGACGTGTCCGTCGCGCTGCGTAAACGTAATGCGGCCTGCTGCATAAGTAGGCTGCGAGCACTGCCGACATGTGCGTGCTGGTTATGAAAGGTGTGCTCAACGACGTGCACTTGCATGTCTGGATGGCTACCCGCAAATCGCCGTGCAACATGAGCCGAAGCATCGGTACAGTTATTCAGCAAGAGCAGCACTTCGTACCGCTCCTTTTCGATCGGCTTGCCGCACGGACTTTGTTGAATGTACAAAGCGTTGAGACACTGCTCTAGGCGCTGCTGTTCATTGCGAACAGGAATGCCAATGGACATACTGCAACGCGGATGAGGCAGGCGCAGCGTGCTGAAGGCGGGATGGCAGAGTGTTCGCATGTACAGCTAACGGCATAGGACACACGTCATGTGGAACAGGATGCCACCTTGACCCGTTGCTGCAGTCGAAAAATCACGCGCGCTGTTGTACTTGGAACGTGCGTGTCGTTGTGTGGAGGAAGCGCAAAACATCTCCGGGTGCATGAACCGCATCTACTTACAGACAGTCAAGTAAATAGACTCTAAAGGAGTTGCAGATGCCGGCCGATATCCGGGAGGACGCCTCGTTACACACAAAATCGGGCGACTCTGAGGTACCGGCAATCGCGGATATCATCTGCTTTAGCCACCTTCGTTGGGATTTTGTATTTCAGCGACCGCAGCATCTCCTGTCTCGAGCAGCACTGGGTTGTCGCGTCTTTTATATCGAAGAGCCGTTATTCGAGTCTACAGGTCGGCCCATGTTGCGCACGCGTGTGGTAGAGGGAGGAGTTGTACTTGTGCAGCCTGTGCTGCCGGAGGCACTTCAGCAGGGCTCTACTTCAAGTTTAGCGATCACGTCGGCTAATGCCGATCTAATTAAACAGCTCTTAGAGGAGAACAACGTCACGGAGTTTGTAAGCTGGTACTACACACCGATGGCTTTGGCTTTCACCCGAAGTTTGCAGCCCGCAGCCGTGGTATACGACTGTATGGATGAGCTATCCGGCTTCCGTGGTGCGCCTGCCAACTTGCTGGAATTAGAGCGGGAGTTGATGGGTTGTGCGGATGTCGTCTTTACCGGCGGAGCAAGCTTGTATGAGAGCAAGCGGGGCAGCCACCCGCACGTGTATCTTTTCCCATCCAGCGTGGATGTAAGTCACTTTACGCAGGCCTTGGCTGAACAGGAGGATCCGATAGACCAGGCACACATTCCTCATCCGCGTGTCGGGTTCTATGGTGTGCTCGATGAACGAATGGATTTCAGTCTGCTTGCACGTGTGGCGGATCTCCGCCCAAAGGTGCAATTCATACTGGTTGGTCCATTGGCGAAAATTCGACCAGGCGACTTGCCGAGACGAGCCAACCTTCACTACCTGGGTTCGAAGAGTTATATGGAACTTCCCACATATCTTGCCGGCTGGGATGCGGCGATGTTGCCATTTGCGCTTAATGAGGCTACGCGATTCATAAGCCCTACAAAAACGCCGGAGTACCTGGCAGCGCGCAAGCAAAGCGTGTCCACACCTATCCAGGACGTGGTGAAACCGTACGGCGATGATGGTTTAGTTGCAATTGCGGCAACGGCCGAAGCGTTTGCAACGGCAGTGGACGGAGCTCTAAAGCCGCCGGGCGTGGAGTGGTTGGCAAAGGTGGAGGCGATGCTGGCGAAAAGTTCCTGGGATCTCACATGGGAGGGAATGCGAAGCAACGTTGCCGTGGCACTTGCAAATAAACATGAGGTATAGCGGCGCGCAGGATCAGCCGTGTTGAGCAGCGAAACGCAACCGAACGGAGATACGATTGTTTGATTTTCTTGTTGTAGGTGCAGGGTTTGCAGGGTCTGTGGTCGCTGAGCGTATGGCAGCGCACGGCTACCGTGTTCTTGTCGTGGATCGGCGGGAACACATTGCCGGTAATGCGTACGACTGTCTAGATGATGCGGGTATCCTGATTCATCGTTACGGCCCACACATATTCCACACGAACTCCAGCGAGGTTGTGCAGTATCTTTCGCAGTTCACGGAATGGCGACCTTACGAGCATCGTGTGCTGACCTGTGTCGACGGCAATCTGCTGCCTATGCCTATCAACATCGACACCGTTAATGGGTATTTCGGCACAACCCTGGATGCTGAAGGAGTCGCGGCGTTAATGTCGTCCTTGGCTGAGAAGCGCGAGCGCATCCAGACGTCGGAGGACTTGGTGGTAAGCCAGGTCGGTCAGGAGCTGTACGAAAAGTTTTTCCGCAACTACACGCGAAAGCAGTGGGGACGTGACCCGAAGGAGTTGGATTCCTCCGTTGCCGCGCGTGTGCCGTTCCGCCTGAGCCACGACGACCGGTACTTCACCGACACCTTTCAAGCCATGCCGCGCGCAGGTTACACCGCCATGTTCGAGCGAATGCTCGCGAATCCATTAATTGAGGTGCGTCTGGGTGTGAACTACACGGAGGTTCGCAAAACCGTTCCACACCGTACGCTGGTTTTTACAGGCCCTATCGACGAGTACTTCGGCTTTCGCTACGGCAAACTGCCGTACCGCTCTTTGGAGTTCAAGCACGAGACGCACGCGTCAGAGCAGGTGCAGCCAGCCGCAGTGGTGAATTACCCGAACACTGAGGAGTACACCCGTGTAACGGAGTTCAAGTATCTGACAGGCCAGCGACACAGTTCCACCAGTGTTGTGTACGAGTATCCGCGCGCCGAAGGCGATCCTTACTACCCGGTGCCGTGTCAGAGTAGCTCGGAGCTGTTCGCCCGTTACCGTGCGCTTGCTGAGCGAGAAAAGCACGTGTATTTCCTTGGCCGTCTGGCAAACTACAAGTACTTCAACATGGACCAAGTTATTGCGCAGGCTTTAAAGACGGCGAGACGCATGGTCGAAGAAACCAAACGCTCGCCGCAGGCTGTGCCGGTGGAAGCGGCCAGCCTTCAAATCGTTGCGGCCTAGTCACGTAGGCATACAGAGGCGCTGTAACAGGTGCAGCGTCTCTGTATCTGGCTTTCGAAGCGTGCGAAGGTCGTAGTTTGCATTCAGCGCGAGAGCACCGCACTCACAGTGGCGGTCATCATCCCAGCCGGGATAATCGCTGACTGGATAGAGGCAAATGCCTTGAAGCGGAACGCCCTGGGCTATTGCACGGTTCGTCTCATGTGCCACGAGTGCCAACCACCCTGGGCCGCTCTCACCTTCGGCACCGGTTTCAGACACAATCAGCGGTCTGTCATAGCGGGCGGCTAATGCGATCAGCATAGACGAGAGACTACGGTGACTGAGGTGTCCAAGCGGCGTGTTGCCTGCGCGATGCATCCACTGGTTGTTCCAGTAGTAATTCACGCCGAGAATGTCGAGGTAACTGGGGTCTCCTCCGCAGTCCGGTATGCGTCCGCTAAGCAGATCATAGACGGCGTACTGTGATTCGTTGTAACGAGCGATAGCGTCAGTCTCAAGAGGAAAGGCTGGATTGTCCGCAATGTGAATGAGTGGCTCAGGTTGCAGGAAGCGCGCGCGCGGATCAACGGCCCGCACCGCTTCTGTTGCGGCAATGGCTGCACGTACAAGCTGATATTTCAGGCGGTTGCCGGAGCCTTGGTGATATGGATAGAAGCCACCCACGTCACCGCCAATCCACGACCAGAATGAAATCTCGTTCATGGGCGCATAGAAGGGAATCGCATCCGTCTCCTGTGCAACGACGCGAGCGGCTGCACCGGCGAACCGTGCAAATTGGTCGATAAATGCCGGTGAGAAGACGTCAATGTCTGGCGGTAGGCCCCAATGGCAAAGGTCCCAGATGACCTGGGTACCGGTGCTTTGCGAAGCGCGGAGCATGGGCAGGAAAGATGACCAGTCATACCTTCCAGTCGCACGCTCGATCCTGTGCCAGCGCAGAGCGTCGCGCACCGTGCGGATACCGGCCTGCGACAGTAATCCGTAGTCTTCGGCCGCGTGGGTGTCATGCCGCATGGCGCGAAGCACATCGATTTGCAGGCCGTCGCCACGGCGATGTGTTGCGCCTTCAAACCCGCCCATCCAAAAACTTTGCAGCAGGGCTGAATCCTGGCTCAATGTGCTGCTCCGAGTACTTTTGCAAACATAGTCGTCTGCGATGCGCGTGCACACATATGCGTTGTTGCACAGTAGTGCTGTGCGGCGCGGGCACAGGTACGCTAGGCTTCTTGTGCGTGCGATTCTTGCAATTCATTCCACGGTGGTGTGTCGTTTGCCTCCTGCTACTGGCGTCAGATGAGGCTGGGGCGCAGGCGCTGCAGCGGCAGAGTTTCACGACCGACGAGGGTTTGCCCCAGAACAGCGTGCATGCTGTGTTGCAGACACGCGATGGTTTTCTGTGGGCCGCGACGGAAGGTGGCATCGTCCGTTTTGATGGTGTGCGGTTTGCCAGCTTCGGCATCAGCAGCGAGCGTGCATTTACCAGCAACGATGCATGCTGCTTGGCGCAGACGACGGATGGTGCACTGTGGATCGGCACTTCTGATGGGCTGGTGCGCTGGGCCAATGGTCGCTTCAATCATGTGGGTACCGGTCCGGTGCTGGACGAAGTCGCGGACCCGGCGGGTGGCTTGCTGCTGCTGACTATCGATGGCCTGCAGCGCGTGCGTGCACAGCAGGCTGAGCCCGTTGAGCTTCCGGCAAATCTGCAGGCCACGGCGCTTGGAACATCAGCTGGCGGCGTGCCGCTGGTGGCAGCAGGCAATGTGCTATTGCGCGCCCAGGGTGACAGCTTTGCGATAACAGGCAGGTTGCCTGCATCGCCTGTCGAACTGCTGCAGGATGGCGCGAACCACCTCTGGCTGCGCACAGCGTCTGCAGTTTGGGTGCAGGCGGGTACCGATGGCTGGCGCATGTGGCAGATCGGAAGCACCCTGCCAGGCCGCCGCTTGCTGTCGTTGCTGCGCGTCGGTAGCCGAGTGCTGGCCAGCACCAACCTGGGCCTGTTCGAGTTATCGCCGGATGGGAGCACGCCACGAGCGGTGCCGGAGCTTGCGTCTGCGGCGGTTTTGAGTGCGACCGTGGACAGCGAAGGGGACCAGTGGTTCGGCACTGACACACAGGGCCTTACTGTTCTACGCACACGTGCCGTGGAGAGCCTGCCGGCACTGAGTGGAGATACCGTGACTACGGTCGTGGAAGATCATGGAACCGTCTGGATTGGCACCCGCGACGTCGGCCTGAAACAGTTGCGGCAGGGCGTGGTCAGCAGGTCACCCGCGGCGCGGTCTCTTGGGGCTCAGGCTATCCTCTCACTTGCCCCCGGCAGTGCAGGCCACCTTTGGATTGGTACGCTCGACGGCCTTTACCATTTGCACGAAAACCGCATGGACCACGTGACATCGTCGTTCGGATTGCCGGAGGATTTTGTCCGATCGCTGCTCGCAGACGGAGCGGATAGCGTGTGGATCGGAACCCGTCATGGCGCGGCTCACCTGTCGGGGGACCACGTGGATCACCTGTTGACCACAGCGGATGGCCTGCCCAGCGATGTGATCGGGACGATGCTGCGGAGCCGCGACGGTGCACTGTGGATAGGCACGCTGCATGGCCTAGCGCGGCTACAGACTGGCGTGCTGCAACGGGTAACGTTGGCTGGTGGCGCATCCGGCGACGGCGTAACCGCCTTGATGGAACTCGGCAATGGTGAGCTGCTTGCAGGCACCCGAAGCGGTGCTTTGGCCGTTGTGCATGGTGCGGAGGGCCATGCTGTGCACGTTACAGGTCTGCAAGGCGAAATCGATGCCGTGTTGCCGGACAATCTGGGCAATCTGTGGGTGCGGATGGCCACGGGCATCGCTCGGATGCGTCTGAGCGATTTGCTGGGATGCTCTCAGACCTGCAGCATTCCGCTACGGCAGTACGGCGCGGCAGACGGTATGCCGAGTGTGGACCTCTCTTCTGACGGTCACCCTTCGGCCTGGCGCGATCCGCAGGGTGTTCTGTGGTTCGCTACGCGACGCGGGGTTGCGCGGGTGGATGCAACGCACCTGCAGGTAGACCGCGTGCCCCCGCCAGTTACGGTGGAGCGCGTACAAGTGGATGATCTCAGCTTCGAGCCGGCAGGGCCGCTCCGGCTTGGGCCCGGGCATCGACGCTTTGTATTCGATTACGCGGGTCTAAGCCTGCGCGCACCTCTGCAGGTGCTGTACCGCTTTAAGTTGGAGGGTTTCGACCGCAAGTGGATTGACGCAGGAAACGTGCGGTCGGCGGAATACACCAACCTGCCCGCCGGTGACTACCGGTTCGTCGTCGAGGCGCGGAACGCCGACGGCGTGGCCACTGCAAAACCGGCGACGCTCGACCTCCACATCGATGCGCCGGTATATCGCCGGCCGTGGTTTTACCTGCTGCTGGCGACCGTTCTGGCAGGGCTGGCCTACGGTGTGTACCGCTTGCGTCTGCGACGTGTGCAGGTGGAGTTCGACGCCGTTCTGCGGGAGCGAAATCGTATTGCGCGTGAGATTCATGACACGCTGGCGCAAGACTTTGTTGCGGTGTCGCTGCAGCTTGAGGTGACCGCGCAGCTGCTGAAAGCCAATGCCGCCGAAGCCGCTCAGCAGCAGATCGACAGCACCCGCCTACTGGTGCGGGATGGCATCCGTGATGCCCGCGAAAGTATATGGGCGCTACGTGCCGGCCAAGCGGCGGGCGATCTGCCGGCTCGTCTGCAGAACCTGGCAGAGGTGCGGGAGATGCCACCAGTGCGGGTCGCCATTACCGGAGCGTATCGCGCTCTGGCACCTTCGATGGAGAAAGAAGTTCTGCGCATAGCCAAGGAGGCAGTGAGTAACGCGCGCCGACATGCCCACGCTGCAGCAATCGGCGTCGGCCTCGTCTATTCGGAGGATGCGGTGGTGCTTACGGTGCGCGATGATGGCGCAGGCTTCGACGTGGAGCATGGAGTGGCTCGGATGGGTCACTACGGCCTGCGCGGCATGACGGAGCGCGCCGCGAGCATGGGTGCGGACCTCTCAATCACCAGCTCGCTGGGGCAGGGAACGTGCGTTGTACTTCGTATTGACGCCTAAATCGGCGGGTT
Organism: Acidobacteriaceae bacterium; assembly: GCA_903642225.1. Lineage (GTDB taxonomy): Bacteria > Acidobacteriota > Terriglobia > Terriglobales > Acidobacteriaceae > Terriglobus. The sequence goes on from CAHJWI010000012.1 coordinate 75,216, forward strand.
GAATGCGACCTTCGCAGTACGAGTTTGCACACAGGGAACGAACGTATGGCTGCAAAGATCAGGGTACTCATCGTCGACGATCACCATGTGGTACGGCAGGGTCTGGCGGCCCTGCTGCACGCTTCTGACGATGTAGAAGTGGTAGGAGAGGCAGCAAACGGGCGCGATGCAATTGCGAAGCATGCCGCGGTATTGCCGGACGTCACGCTGATGGACCTGCAAATGCCGGGGATGGGTGGAGCCGATGCCATTGCTCGTATCCGGGTGGTGACACCTGCAGCGCGCTTTGTGGTCCTGACGACGTACGACGGCGATGAGGATATCTACCGGGCCTTGCAGGCCGGTGCAAAGGCTTACCTGCTCAAGGGCATGACCATTGAGGAGCTGCTCGAGACAATACGCATCGTCCACAGCGGCAAGGCTCGCATCCCCGGTCCGATTGCGGAAAAGCTGGCCGACCGGGTGAGCGGCCAGGAACTGACGGCACGCGAGCTCGACGTGTTGCGCCGTATCGTCGCCGGACGATCAAACCGCGACACAGCACACGACCTGGGCATCTCTGAGACGACAGTGAAGACGCATGTGAATAGCTTGCTGGGAAAACTTGGCGTAGCCGATCGGACCCATGCTGCCACCGTGGCGATTCAACGCGGCATCGTGCATCTGAAATGATTTCCGGCCCACTTCTCGGTCAAATGCGACTCGCCGCGCTTGTGCTGCCACTGCTCGCATCCACATACGTCTCTGCTCAGAATGTAGCGGTACGCCCTGCTCATGCGTCCTGGCGTGTCGCATCAGAAGACGAACTGATGCAAGCCCTTCCGGTGCGCGCACCCGTGCAGAAGGAGCGGATTGAGACGGAGATGCGTACTGCGTCTGGCATTCTGGACGATGCAGGCCACCTGATCGCCGGCGTTGTACTGATCACCGCCGGCTACTCCGCAGATGGGAAGTACTCCCACTACTTCGTTGTTGGCAGCCCCATCCGTTTTGGCTCAACGACGTTGACTGTAGGCAAATACGTTATCGGCTGGAAGCGCGCCCCCGAAGGTTTGGAGGTGCATTTTTTTGACGCCGCTACCGGCGCCGATCGCGGAGCTGCAATAGGGCGTCAGATGCCGATGGGCACGCGAGTTGAGCCCTTCCGTCTAGTTCCACCGGGTGAACATGCGATTCTGCAGATTGGTCGTTTCGGTGTGCCGTATACATTACCTTAGGCGTGTGGCAAAAAGGTGCAACGGCTTCTATCGAGGCGAATCAAAAGCTCGTGTCAAAACTTAAGATTCACTTAAGTGGCGTCAGTGCCTTTGTGCTGACGGCTACAGCCTTTGGTCATCATGCGTGCGCTGTCGTACTGCCCCTGGGCGCGACCAACTCAGCAACAGACAGTGCTGGCTTCGATCCTGGTCTATTCTCTCCAACCGCCGACCTCCCTGATAGTCCGGACTATGTGCGAGCTTTGAATGCAGCGTCTGCTGCTCCTTCGCAGGCTACAGCGCAGACCGGCACCAGCCCTGCACCACGAGACCACTTAACTATTCACCCCGGCGAGGTGGCGCTGCCCCTGTCTTCCGGCGCCAAGATGGGCTTTGCTTTTAGGAGCATTGCCAGCCCAGGCGGGTTTGCGTTGAACGTTGCCTCTGCTGGCATCTCTCACGCAACGGATAGCCGTCCTCATTTCGGAACAGACAGCGCTGGTTTTGGGGAACGAGTCGGCTCTACCGTGTATCGCAGTTCGGTGAAATCGCTGTTTGGTTACGGCATTCTGCCTTCTCTCTTCCACGACGATCCTCGCTACTACGTCCTTGGCGCCGCCGCCCCTTTCAAAAAGCGCCTGGTATACGCCGGAACACGCATTGTCGTTACCCGAAAAGATTCCGGGGCACGCGGCGTGAACTGGCCACAACTTCTTGCACCTGTGGTGTCTCAGGGGTCGGCAAATGGTTTCTATCCGGCGCGTGACCAGGACATTACGAAGACAGTAACCGGCATTCTGGTTTCATATGCCACCAGCGCGGGCGTGTACGCAGGCAAAGAATTTTCCGCTGAGATTCGGCGCAAACTTCACCTCAAGCAATAGGCAAGCACAAGGAAAGCCTTTACATGAGCGCAGCTTCAACCGACGCAGGCAAGCTTTCCGGGCGTGAAAGCCGTATGACAATCATGAGCCTGCTGCGGCCGCATCGGCGTTCGCTCTGGCTTGGGTTCGCGTGCATCCTGGGTGAAAGTGTTGCCGACGTTTTACAACCGTGGCCGCTCAAGATCGTGCTCGACAACGTGATCGGCCATCGAAAGAGCCACGGCTGGCTATTCAAAGGCATCACCGACACCGTCGGTGCTAACCCTCACCACATTCTTCTGCTTGCGTGCGCCGCTGTCATTGTCATTGCACTGCTGGATGCCCTGTTCTCGTATGGCGACAAATACCTGACCACGAGCGTCGGTCAGTGGGTAACGCACGATCTACGCCGCAACCTGTACGCCCACGTGCAAAAGCTGTCGCTGGCTTACCACGACACCACCCGGACAGGCGATCTGATCAGCCGCGTGACGAGCGACATCGACGCCATCCAGACGTTTATTGTGCAGGGTCTGCTGGGCGTGCTTGTCAATGTTCTTACGCTGGTGTTCATGATCGGCGTCATGTTCTATGTGAACTGGCGGTTCACCCTCGTCGCACTTGGCGTCGTGCCAATCCTCTTCTGTATCGTGTACAGCTACACGCGAAAAGCAAAAAAGGCTTCGCGTGAGGTACGCCAGCACGAAGGCAAGATGCTGTCCGTCGTGCAGGAAGTGATCAGTTCCATCCGCGTAGTAAAGGCGTTCGCGCGGGAGGACTATGAAGTTCACCGGCTTGAAGGCGAGTCGTTGGAGACGGTGGAAGCCGCTCTGAAGGCGAGATCGCTCAAGGCTAAACTGTCTCCCATGGTGGACCTTGTCGTCGCCGGCGGAACCTGTGCCGTGCTGTACTTTGGTGCCAGCTTTGCCATGGCCGGCGGTCTTTCCGCAGGGTCCATGGTGCTGTTCATCGCGTACCTGACCAAAATGTACAAGCCAATGCAGGAGTTGTCGAAGGTAATGGACAGCTACACCAAGGCAGATATCGGTTACGAGCGCATTCAGGAGATCATCGGCAATCACGACAGCATGGCCGACCTTCCGAATGCAAAAACGGCACCACAGTTCAAAGGTGTCATTGAGCTCGACCATGTCAGCTTCAGCTATAACGCGGACCGCCCGGTGCTGCGAGACGTAAGCCTTCGTGTGGAACCCGGGCATACGATCGCACTCGTCGGACCGACCGGCTCCGGAAAGACAACACTGGTCAACATGATCGCGCGTTTTTACGATCCGACCAGCGGTTCAGTCAAGATCGACGGCAACGACATTCGATCCTACAAGCAGGGCTCATTGCGCAAGCAGATTAGCTTTGTTCTGCAGGACACCGTTCTTTTCAGCGGAACCATCTGGGACAACATTGCCTATGGCAGGCCTGAGGCGACTAAGGCAGAGATCGTGCGCGCTGCCCAGGACGCCAACGCGTCGGAATTCATCGATAAACTTCCACAGAAGTACGCAACCGTCGTTGGAGAGCGTGGGCTAAGCCTCTCTGGCGGTCAACGCCAACGCATCGCCATCGCGCGTGCCGTTGTTCGCAACAGCCCGATACTCATCCTGGACGAGCCGACGGCAGCATTGGATGCGGGCTCGGAGCATCTGGTCTTCGAGGCACTCGATCGCTTGATGAAGCAGAAGACCGCAATCGTTATCGCGCATAGGCTTTCCACGGTACGCAAGGCCGATTGCATCTACGTCGTAAAGGAAGGCACAATCGTAGAGAGCGGTTCGCACGACGATCTCATGCATCGCAATCATGGGGTTTACCACCAGTTGTACGACATCCAGTTCAACAGCAACGAGACAGAGGCCGCGCTGCTGGCGTGATTTGCTCGCAGTCTACTCAGGCTTCGTCTGCAGCGCGCTCAGCGCCTTTATCCGCGACTCCATCACGACCACAAAGTGGTCCGCGGTCTCGGTCGGAAAGTTGCCGGCTCGGAAAGCGTCAACCAGCTGCTTATGGGAAAGCTGGGCGAGCAGTTTGCCCATCCATGCTGCGTCCTCCACCGGGACATCGCGTCCGATCCATTCAAGGTTTTTACGCATGGCGTAGGACTTTACGCTGCCGCCAAAACTCGCCAGCAGCACACCCTTGGGGGCTGTGGGTGTTCCGAAGCTTACGGTCTGCCCTGTCTGCTTCGTAATAAATTTCGAGTCTTCAAAACTGTCCAGGTTACCCTTCGCCTTCGACTTCGAGAATTCCATGCCGTTGGACCCGAAGGTTGCTCCCACATCACTCACCAGAAATAATTGTTCACCGGTTTTGCTATTGTTATACACGGCGTTATTCACGTCCTTCAGGTCCCAATTGTTCAGTACGGCCATCATCACCCGCAGGCCGTTGAACTCCCGCTTGCCGTAAAACGGGTTCGTCTTCCACTCCCAAATGCCCATCTTTTTCTGACCGGGAGGCGTGCGCGAGAACCGGGCATCACGCACAGTTCCATCCTTCACCAGGTCAGCACCGCGGCTGATCTTGATGCCAGCAACCGCTGCTGTGGGCAACAGGTAATCGTACGTGGCGTAATACCCCATCGCCCAAAGCAGACGAGACGCGACGACCTCCGGGCGCGCTTCGTCCCCCAGCTTCACACGCCACTTCTCCCCGCTCAGGTCTCTAATGTCGAACTTTGGATTCGTCCCACCTTTTGCCTCCTGCTGGAAGGTGAAGGGGGGCTTGGGTTCATGCTTGAGTCCACCCGGACCCTCGTACAAATCGAGTGAAGCAATGTCCGTTGGCTGCTTCCAAAGCACAGGGTGTGGAAGCTCTTCGCTGGTGGGAACATGGTTCTTGTTTGCGGATTTGGCTGACTTCGCAGCGTGATCTGCTGCGGCATCGTTCTCTGCGGTTTGTGAATGGACCGTCAACGTGGTCGTGAGCAACAGACAGGCTGCCCACTTTAACTTCATCGATCTGGTCATGCCGCCAACACTTTCCGTCTCCATTCGTGCTCACCCATGTGGCGTCACCTGCTTCGCCGCGCCGGTCACCCTCCCAGAGCATAGCGCGTCCATGAACCGTCTTGCGTCTTTGTACTACAACGTTTGTGTAAACATCTTTCCCGCAGCCCGGCGCATCCTCACACTGAGCAGAGGGCCGTGCAGCGTGCGGCTATCACTGCCACACACCATTTGGCAAAGGCGGCCCGGTTTTGAAGCTGTTTACCCAACCGGAAAGCGGCATTCAACCACTGCTTGAGGGTCTTCGCAGCGCCAGGAAGAGTATCCAGATACTGATCTTCCGTTTTGACCGCAGCGAGGTGGAGCGTGCGCTGGTTGAGGCCGTGCAGCGCGGTGTGCAGGTGCAGGCTCTTATTGCATTTACCAACCGTGGTGAGGAAAAGAACCTGCGAAAGCTGGAAGGCCGTCTGCTGGGCGCGGGGGTGACTGTCTCTCGCACTGCAGACGACCTTGTCCGATATCACGGCAAAATGTTCATCATTGACCGCAAAGAGTTATGGCTCTTGGCCTTCAACTACACGCATATGGATATCACGTTGAGCCGCTCCTTTGCCGCAGTCCTTCGGACACCAGAGTTGGTAGGCGAGGCGATCAAGCTCTTTGAGGCCGACGTTGCCCGCACCCACTACCGTGCCGGCTGTGATGACCTGATTGTTAGCCCAGCGAACGCGCGCGTTCAATTGATGAACTTCATTCGCGGTGCGAAGAAGCAATTGCTGCTGTATGAGATGAAGATCAGCGACGTCGACTTCATGCAACTGCTTGCGCAAAAGAAGAGCGAAGGCATTGACGTTCGCATCATCGGCAGAGTTAGTTCAAAAGATAACGCGTTGAACGTCCGCAGCATTCCTCTTCGCCTGCATGTTCGGGCCATTCTACGCGATGGAAAAGAGGCATTTCTTGGTAGTCAAAGCCTGCGCAAACTGGAGTTGGAAGCTCGTCGAGAAATTGGTGTGATCTTTCGCGACGGCAAGGCCGTACGACAGATGATCGACGTCTTTGAGCACGATTGGGCAAGCGGTGCGCCTCCGGTTCAAACGCGTGCTGAAGCTATGCTGGATATTCCCGCACACAGCATTGCGAAAAGCGTACTGAAGAATATCCACATGGAGCCCATGATCGAGCGTGTTCTTGAGCGCGTGATGGGCGGCCGGCGATCCGACATTGCGTTTGAACCCGCTGAAGTCACCGAAACCATTCGTGAAGCATTCCGAGCTGAAATCCACGATGCGGTGGTTAATGCATTGGGTGAGATGGCAGCCGGCGCTGTGTCCACCGTGCATGCAGTTAAGCATTCTGACGCCGACCGCGGCAAGTACACCGATGAACAAAATAGTGCTCAGCCTAGACACGCTACCAAGAGCGCAGCCAAACACACCCAGTAAGTGTGATCTGAAAGCATTAGTTGGTGACGGGACTATTGTTCCGGATGCAACTCGAGCAGCAGCAGAGAACGCGAGGGCACATGATAGAAGTCTCCTGCCAGAAAAACTCCGTCTTGTGCTTCCTCCACGTTGGTTTCCAGCAGCAACCTCCAGGCCTTTCCTCCAGGGACGGTCGGCAGGCAAAAGCGGACATCTTCAAAATGGTCGTTGATCACGAGTAGTAGGGTTACTTCACGGCCGTTCTGCTTGATGCCAGTAGGCCGCGCTCGCCCATCCAGAAGCATACCAATGCACCGGGTTCGTGGGTCTTTCCACGCGTCCAAATCCATCTCATCGCCACGCGCATTTATCCAGATCAGATCGCGCACGCCCAACTCAGGGTCGGCCCTGCCGTTCAGAAACAAATTGCGACGCAGGATGGGGTGTCGCCGGCGAAGCTCAACCAGCTTCTGTGTGAATCGCAGCAGCGACTGGTTGGTCTCGAGCAGCGTCCAATCGACCCAGCTTATGGGGCTATCCTGGCAATAGGCGTTGTTGTTGCCCTGCTGCGTACGCCCAATTTCATCACCTGCCAGCAGCATGGGCGTTCCCTGACTAAGCATCAGCGTTGCCAGCATGTTCCGTTGCTGCTGCGCTCGCAACTTCACAATCCCCAGATCGTCGCTGGGCCCTTCCACGCCGCAGTTCCACGAGAAGTTGTTATTCGATCCATCGCGATTGCCCTCGCCGTTCGCGTCATTGTGTTTGTCGTTGTAGCTCACCAGGTCGTTCATGGTGTAACCGTCGTGGGCGGTTACAAAGTTGATCGATGCCCATGGTCGACGACCCATGCAGTCGAAAAGATCTCCTGACGCTGTCAGCCGTTTGCTCAGCTCTGCGACGCTGCTGCGACCCTTCCAGAACTCCCGTACAGTGTCGCGATACTTGTCATTCCATTCCGTCCATCCAGGCGGAAATCCACCCACCTGGTACCCGCCCGGTCCAATGTCCCAGGGCTCCGCAATCAATTTGGTTGTGCTCAGCGTTGGGTCCTGCGATACGGCTTTTAGGAACCCGCTCTTGTTATCAAAGCCGTTCGGCTCCCGCGCCAGGATGGTCCCAAGGTCGAAGCGAAAACCGTCCACATGCGTCTGTTCCACCCAGTAGCGAAGGCTGTCGCACACCATCTGCATCACGCGCGGATGGCTTACATTTACCGTGTTTCCTGTGCCCGTGTCGTTAATGTAATAACGTGGATTGTTTGGCAGCAGTCGATAGTAGCTGGCATTGTCAATGCCTTTGAACGACAGCGTTGGGCCCATCTCGTTGCCTTCTGCTGTGTGGTTGTACACCACATCCAGAATCACCTCGATGCCCGCTTCATGGTATCGCGCCACCATCTCCTTAAACTCGTGCAGGGCACGCCGTGGCGTGGCCGCATAACGCGGATCGGGAGAGAAAAACCCGATGCTGTTATAGCCCCAGAAGTTCGTCAGATCCAGATCGTGCAGGTGGCTGTCGGTGATAAACGTGTGGATCGGCAGCAGCTCGATCGACGTGACACCCAGGGCCTTGACGTAGTCAATCACCGCCGGATCGGCAAGCCCCTCATAGGTGCCGCGCAGCTTTTCCGGCACAGCCGGGTGCAGCTTGGTAAAGCCCTTGACGTGCAGTTCGTACAGAATGGTTTCGTCCCAGTTGACCCTGAGCCTGCCTAACCGTGCAGGTTGTCCGCTCCAGTCAAACTGCGGGTCGACCACCAGACACTTGGGCACGCAGGACGCACTGTCGCGCTCGTCAAAAGAAAGGTCGTCGCGTGTCTCCAGCTTGTAGCCGAAGATTGCCGGCTTCCACAGCACGCTGCCGATGTGTGCGGTGGCATACGGATCAAGCAGCAGTTTGTTGTGATTAAACCGGTGGCCGTTGCGCGGGTCGTATGGGCCGTACACGCGGTAGCCGTACACCATTCCCGGCATCACGCCCTTCAGGTACCCGTGCCAAATCTGGTTCGTAAACTCCGGCAGCGTCACGCGTTGCAATTCACGCTTGCCCTCGTTGTCAAAGATGCAGAGGTCAACCCGAGTCGCATGCTCTGAGAAAAGAGCGAAGTTGGTGCCCCGACCATCCCACGTCGCACCACGTGGCGTGGGAGTGCCTTCAGTTAACTTGTAAAGCATCTTCTTGCTCACGGCCTGAATTGGTCGCTTTCTGGAGTCTTTGCTTGTGGATATCAAGCCAACGCGAATGGCCCTGCGCGCTCCACGCATGCGCCGTGCGACCTGTGGCCGTTTCGACGCATCCACAGAGTGTACCGCGACATTGGCTGAGCCAAACCAAACGTTTGAGGATAAGATGGAACGCACTTTGCTGCCAGGACGACCCTACCCACTGGGCGCGACAACCAAAACATTAGGAACCAATTTCGCACTGTTTTCTGAGACGGCCACCGGCGTGTCCGTATGCTTCTTCGATGAAGCCGGAAAAGAAACTGACCGCGTCGCGTTAAAAGAACGGGACGCGTACGTCTGGCACGGCATGATCCGCGACATCAGACCCGGCCAGCAGTATGGCTATCGGGTTGAAGGCCCGTGGGATCCGGATCAGGGTCACCGCTTCAATGCCAACAAACTGCTTGTCGATCCGTACGCCAAAGCCATTGCAGGGCAGGTGGACTGGAAGGCACCAATTTTCCCCTATGACGTCAACAGTGGCGACGAACTAAAATTCGACGACCGGGACGACGCAGCGGGTGTACCCAAGTGCGTTGTCGTTAAAGACAAATTCGACTGGTCGGACGACTGCTCTCCTGAGACGGCCCTTGCAGACTCCGTGATTTACGAAGTTCACGTCGGCGGCTTCACAAAGACGAATCCGGATATCCCCGAGAACCTGCGCGGCACCTATGCAGGCCTCGCTTCAGAAGCAAGCATTTCCTATCTCAAGAAGCTGGGCATCACCGCCGTCGAACTGCTCCCCGTGCACCACTTTATTGACGAAGGTAACCTGATTGACAAGGACCTGCGGGACTACTGGGGGTACAACACGCTCGGCTACTTCGCACCGATGTCACGCTACAGTTCCTGCGGTGACGGCGGGGGCCAGGTTACCGAGTTCAAAGAGATGGTAAAGACCCTGCACGCAAACGGGATTGAGGTCATCCTCGACGTGGTGTACAACCACACCTGCGAAGGCAATGGTCTGGGTCCCGTGCTGTCCATGAAGGGCATCGACAACACGAACTATTACCGTCGTGTTGCCGGTGACCCACGCCACTACATGGACTTTACCGGCACCGGTAATACTCTGAACCTTGTCCACCCCCAGGTGCTCAAACTCGTTATGGACTCACTCCGTTACTGGGTAGAGGAGATGCACGTCGATGGGTTCCGCTTCGACCTTGCCAGCACACTGGCACGGGAAGAGAATGCCGTGTCAAAGCTTTCGGGATTCTTCGACGTCATCCATCAAGACCCCACGCTGCAAACCGTCAAGCTGATCGCCGAGCCATGGGATGTTGGCGATGGCGGTTATCAGGTGGGTAATTTCCCGGTGTTGTGGGCAGAGTGGAATGGCAAGTACCGCGACACCGTTCGCCGCTTTTGGAAGGGCGACAACGGAACCCTGTCAGACTTCGCATACCGTCTCACCGGATCGTCGGACTTGTACCAGCACGACGGTCGCAAGCCGAACGCATCGATCAACTTCATTACTGCGCACGATGGCTTTACCATGTCTGACCTGGTCAGCTACAACGAAAAGCACAACGAGGCAAATGGTGACGACAACACCGATGGTGCCAACGATAACGACAGCTGGAATTGCGGTGCCGAAGGCCCTACGGACGACCAGGCCATCAACGAACTGCGCGAGCGACAGACGCGCAACATGCTTACAACTCTCATTCTGAGTCAGGGCGTACCCATGCTGTGCGGCGGAGATGAACTCTCGCGCTCGCAGAGCGGAAACAACAACGGCTACTGTCAGGACAACAAAATCACGTGGTATGACTGGAACCTTAACGATCGCAACAAGCGTTTGATCGAGTTCACCTCACGACTGATTGCACTGCGTAATAACCATCCCAATCTGCGCCGGCATAAGTTCTTCCAGGATCGCAATATTCGCGGCTCTGTGGAGCGTGACATTGCCTGGTACAACGCCAACGGCAACGATTTCTGTGACGAGGACTGGAACGCTACCTGGAACAAGACGATCATGCTGTTGTTGAATGGGAACACACTCGGTGTCACAGATGCTGACGGCAAGCCGGTCCATGACGAGAGTTTCCTGCTTGTGATCAACGCGTCACCGGATGGCGTTGAGTTCACGCTTCCTCAATCACCGACGGAGAGTCCTTGGTTCGGCGTGCTTGACACCAACAATATCTTCGACCCGTTTCAGCACTGCACGTTTGAAGAGAAGGTCATCCTCGGTGGGCAGTCTATGCGCGTTTTCAGAGACGGTGCGAAACCGCAGGTGGAGTGCAGCAGCGAAGGCGAGTAACCCTTGCGGCCGCAAGTTCAGCGTTGCTGTACAAGACTGAGCCTCACACCCTGTCGAATGGGTGTGAGGCTCAGTTCACTCAGGAAACGGTGTGGTTAAGGCTTGATGCGAGCACGGAGACTGTCCGCGCAGGATTTGGAGTGTGTTCGTGACAAGGCGCCGTCATGCTTGAACAGCGTCGCAAGAGCAACGAGGACGCTGAAGGGGATGCCATGATGCAATCTTTGTCGCCGCACCAGCGCGATTCCAGAATAGGCCCCTCGCAGAACCATAGGGATGCGGTGCAGGCTGCATGCCGCTGGATGGAGCAGCACATCGACTCGCGTATCAGCTACAAAAGCTTGGCAGCCCGAGCGGGCATGGGTGCCGCACACTTTCACCGCGCCTTTAAACACATCGTCGGCGTTACGCCAAAACGCTACGCCGATGGCCTCCGCCTGCAGCACTTCAAAACAGGTCTGAAAGAGGCAGAAAACGTCACAGAGCAAATCTATGCCAGCGGCTTCAGTTCATCGAGCAGGCTCTACGAACGAACTACCGTTAGCCTTGGTATGACACCGCGCCAGTACCGCAGCGGCGGTGCAAACGTCCACCTTAGCTACATCACGGCGGCTACCCCCATGGGACACATGCTGCTTGCGGCTACCGACCGCGGCATCTGCTTCCTGCAGTTCGCAGAAACTGACGACGCGTTGGTGCACTTACTGCGGCAGGAGTTTCCTGAGGCACAACTGCACACGGCAATCGAACACAACGATCTGCAGCAGTGGATTGTTGCAATTCGCGATTACCTTTCCGGTGCTCCTCTACCGGCGAATCTGCCTCTTGATATAAGGGCCACGGCCTTCCAGATGCGTGTGTGGGATTACCTGCAAAGTATCCCTGCCGGCGAGTCTCGCTCGTACTCGCAGGCAGCCGCAGAACTCGGCCAGCCTGCCGCAACCCGCGCTGTCGCCAGTGCCTGCGCACGCAATCGTGTGGCTCTGCTTATACCGTGCCACCGCGTGCTGCGCAGCAACGGCGACATGGCCGGCTATCGCTGGGGTGTGGAGCGCAAAAAAGCACTGCTCGCATTGGAGCGGCGCTCTGCCGGTCGGTAGCCGAGATCTAGGCCCGGCTTACGAAGTCCCGGGTCTCCGTGCTTACCTTTACCTTTTCGCCTTCTTTAATGAATAGCGGAACCTTGATCACCATGCCTGTCTCCAGCGTCGCCGCCTTGGTCACACTGCCGGCAGACGAGTCTCCCTTCACAGCGGGCTCTGTATACTTCACGTCCAGCTCGACAAAAATCGGCAGTTGCAGGCCGATGGGGTTGCCGTTGAACAGGTGTAGCTGTAACAGCGTCCCTTCAATCAAAAGTTCCAGTGCGTCATGCATCTGGTCTTCGTTCAGCGTCAGCGTCTCAAAGCTTTCCTGGTTCATAAAGTGCGAACCGTCTCCGTCGCTGTATAGGTACGAAGCCGGTACCAGCTCCAGGTCTGGCTCCTTGAACTTTTCCCCAGCCTTGAAGCTCTTTTCAAACACGGCGTTCGTCAGCAGGTTCCGCATCTTCAGTCGAACCAGCGTCTGCCCGCCACGTGCTGTCGGCGAACTGACATCCGCCTCAAGGCAGGCATATGGAACTTCGTCTAGTTCAAAGACACTTTTGCGTTTAATCTCGATTGCATCGATCAGTGCAGCCATCAATTCCTCACACATCAAAGGCTACCAGCAATGCCGGTAGCCTTTCCACCTGCATGGCTCAAGCGGCGACGGGGATGCGGCGTATCACCTTCTTTGCGGCGTCCGCAGCGGCCTGGTAGGTAAACAGCCGGTCTTCTGTGTCAAAGGTGTCCGTCACCACAAGAATTTCGTCGATGCCGACCCGGTCCACAAGCGCCTGCAGCTTCGTCTTCACCGTGTCTGGACTACCGACGATGGCAGCGTGCAGCCGGGCCTCTACAGCTTCGCGCTCCATCGGATTCCAAAGTCGATCCATGCTTTCAACTGGCGGCTTAACCTCCACCGGCTGATTGCGGATCAGCGCTAAAAACCGTTGCTGCGGTGTTGTAAATAAGCGCTGTGCTTCGGCATTGGTCTCCGCCGCTATCACAGGAATACCCGCCATCACATACGGCTCTTTGAGGGTTGCCGAGGGCCGAAAGTTCTGCCGGTACAGCATCACCGCAGGCTCGAGGTTGTCCGGCGCAAAGTGGGCCGCGAATGCAAAGGAAAGACCCATCCGACCGGCAAGCTGCGCAGAGAATCCGCTGGAGCCAAGCAGCGTAATCGGTACATGCGTGTCCTGCCCGGGAATCGCCAGCACAGTCTGCCCAGGCTGCGGCGTACCCAGGTAGCGCTGCAACTCCATCAATAGCTCGGGAAAATCGTCACCCGTGCTGCGCAAATCTCGCCTCATGGCGCGCATCGTTGGCGCATCCGACCCTGGTGCACGGCCCAGGCCCAGGTCGATCCTGTCCGGATAGAGCGACGCTAACGTGCCAAATTGCTCTGCCACCACCAGCGGTGGATGGTTGGGCAGCATCACGCCGCCGGAACCCACGCGAATCGTTCGCGTCTGCCCAGCTACGTGGCCAATCAGCACCGACGTGGCAGAGCACGCAAGACCGCGAATGCTGTGGTGCTCCGCCAGCCAGTACCGCGTAAACCCCGCTGCCTCTGCAAACTGCGCTGCCTGCACCGTGCGCGCAATTGCGGCCGCTGTCGACTCCTGTGGCCGCATGCTCACCAAATCGAGTGCCGACGTCTTCACTGTATCGCTCATACCTATCGGATGAGCCACCCACCCCGAGCGACGCAAGACCTACCTGCTGCGTCTCAGCTCAGCCAGCGAATAGAAGG
>CAHJWI010000013.1 GCA_903642225.1 Acidobacteriaceae bacterium
CTTCCGCCGCATCCCCAACCCGGTCAACGCAAAAAATACCGGCAGCGCCAGCAGCAGCAAGGGCCGAAGCCGCCGCTCCAGCTCCAACGGAAAATTGACCACGCTCCGGGCACGTCGAGGCACGCACATTCCCGCAAAAAAGGCCCCCACAAACAGGTGCAGCCCCAAGGCCTCCGTCGTCCATGCACTCCCAAATCCCAGCGCCACCACCACGGCCAGCAGCACCCCTGTATCGCACCGCAATGCCAGCCACGCCAGCGCCGGCCGCATCCCAAACGCCAGCAGCCCCGCCCCACTCACCACCAGCACCAACCGCCCGGCAAGCAGCCCGCCAGTTTCCGCCGGATGCATCGCCACCGATAGCGCCGCCAAGCCACACCACGCCACCGAATCGTTCACGGCGGCACTCAGCAGCGCTATCGCCGCCACCTCCCTGGCCACGCCGCGCCGCGCCGTCTCCCGGTCCCGCAAAATGCTCGCCAGCACCGGCAGCGCGGTAATACTCATCGCAATCCCAAGAAACACACAAAACGTCGCCCGCCCACCCGCTGCGGGAAACTGCTCGAACAGCAATGGCGCAATCGCCATCCCCAGCGCAAACGGCACAAACACGCTGCCCAGAGTCACGGTCGCAATCGCCCGTTTCCTCTCCCGCACCGCCGCCAGGTCCAGCTCTGCCCCTGTCACCAGCAGAAACAGCACCAGCCCCGCCCTGCTCACCGCATCCAGCACGCCCAGCGACCCCGGCGCAAACAGCGCATGCGACACACCGGGCAATACGTATCCCAGGCACAGCGGGCCCAGCAGCAAACCTCCTGCAATCTCGCCCACCACACGCGGCTGCCCGGCAAGCCGCAACACCCAGCCCATGCTCCACGTGACTACCAGAATCACCACCAGCTGCGCCACGGCCATCAGCAGCTGCGCCATCAGCCCTGCTTCGTCTTCCAGCGTTCGGTCAGCATCACGCCTGCCTCCGTCAGCAGCAAAATCGCACCCGCCGGACCAATCCGGGACCCCAGCACACCGGGCCACGTCAGGGTAAAGCCGCTCCACCACTCCACCGAACCCAGCACCACGCCCACTGCAAAGCAGCCGCCGCCTACCCACCGGCGAAACCTCGCGCTCAAAAAGCTCTTGTCTTCGCCTTTCGCGCCCGCAATCACCAGCAGCGGCGGCCGGCCCATCCCATGGCTGTCGTATATGTTGCAGCGGATATAAGGCTCCCTCACGGTCTCACCGCGCGCATACCTTTCCGCGCTTGCCAGGTCCGCAAACAGCACCGCCACCGGCCCCAGCGACGTATCCACCGACGCCGGCTGCCGGTTCTGGAACAGAACCGCATACTGGCCCTCCCGCATCCGCTCGCTCCAAGTCGACGGGCTGCTTTTCGGGTCGTAAAGGGGCACAACGCACAGGTCCGGCATCGCTCCCAAGTGTAGCGTGCATCCCCCTGCACACCGCGGCAGCGGCCCCCAAACTCCAGTCGGCACCCTACTTCAGCGGAGCCACCTGCAGATTCCTGAAAGAAATTTCCGACCCCTCCGACTGAAACAGAATCTTGCCTTCCGTCGGAAACGGGTCCGTCCCCACGTTTGCCAGGTGGCCATTCACATACTGCCGAACAGTATTCCCATCTTCCACCAACTCCAGCAGATTCCACTCGCCGTGCGGCTTCTCGAACTCACCGCTGGTATTCCGAAACCCAGCAACATTCGTCTCGGGTCCCTTATCGACGTGACCGATATTTACGGCTGACCCCGTCGGCCCCGTCACCCGCTTACCATCAGACCCAGTCAGCGCCGCCCCATCTGTCATCCAGAAGTCGCCCGTCTGCCCTTCTTGAATCTGGAACTCCAGCGAGCGTGGCCATACCTTCGCCTCACCCTGCACACAATACAAAATCCCGCTGTCCCGTGCCTTGCCCTCGCGCTCGCCATACGTACCCTCGCCCCACTTGAACTCCGCCCGCAGATAGAAGCGGTGAAACGTTTGCTTTGTAACGATATAGCCCATCTCTTTGCCCGACACATGCAGCACGCCGCCCTCAGCCGTAAACACCTGCCCAGGATCGCTGTTCAGCCCGCGCCCGCGAATGAAAGTATCGAAGCTGTTCATCGTGGGCCCATCCAGCAGACGGACCGCAGCAGCATGCGCAGGAACATCCGCCGCCGGTGCACTTTGCGCACGGCAAGGCAGCACAGCGGCAAAGCAAAGAACAGTCGCGGCCAAGCGAACTGGAACTGCACGACAGCGTGCGAGAACGAAACGATCCATCAATAAACCTCCGCGTACTCCAGCGACACAACCCGCCAAGTGTACTTGAGACTCCCGGCCACCGCCCCGCTGCTGCCGCGACCTTACGCACAGCGAACTACTGGCCAACGCGACACAAAAGCTTACCGTCACTACTGCAACTCTCACCCACTACAAACACCAGCAGAAAACGAAGGAGCAGCGGCAGATGGGCGATGAGTGAAGTAAGCATTGGAAATGCAGATGATGTGCAACCGCTGCCAGGCTGCCAGCGGAACTGCAAGCTTAGCTCCTTGCCCATCATTCGACCAGGCTAACTCCTGGGCGAAAAGGGTTACCACCCTGCACGCTGGAAAAGTTACTTGCGCTGTTAATTCTTGCATTCTTCAACACCAGGTTATCCGCCACAACGCCAGCATAGTTACTTGCGCTTACTATTCCGCTATCTATCTTCATGCCCGCTCCCGTCAGGTACCAGATGCCGTCGCCTGTCACGTTTGTACTGGTTAGCAGAAAGTCCTGAGCATTGCTTGTCTGCCACGCACGATCCGTCATAAACAGCACACCCGGTATGCTGCCTCCTGACGCCGACGCAGGCGCGCTCAACGTCATCACCGCGCCGTTTGTGACTAACTGGCCGTAGCTCCCGTTATATTGCGTGAAGAAAAATGTGATACCGCTTCCAGTAAGTGTGCAGTTGGTCACTTTCAGCGTACCCGCAATCACATACAGCCCCGGGTACAGGGTCAATGTATTTGCAGTCGAGTCGCAGGAGACGGATGTCAACCCGCAGTACGTGCCCGGTCCAGCAGCACCATTCTGGCTGCCCGTTAACGAAACGCCCTGATTCACCGACGAGCAGCTACCGGCGGCAGGTTCCACGATAGCCGCCAGCGGATCGGCCATCGTCTTTGCTCCATACCGCGGCGGCGCACTTGGGCTACCGTTCCAGCTTGACCCACCCGCGCTCCCTGTCACATTCTCCGCCATCGCCGAAAAAGTCGTATTTGCATCCACCGACGCCTGCCCAGCAATGTAATACGGGCATGTCGCCGCATTCACCGTGGCCGAAGTGGTGCTTAGTTCATACGTCGTCAGGTTGGCTACGCCCATCATGTACATGCACGGTGGCACCACAGCGACTGATCGAACGTTGACCGTCGTTGGATCCTTACCCAGCACCTTTAAGAACGCCGTGTACTGTGGCTGCGCAATGGTCGTCTGCACAGCATCACGAAAGCCGGCAAAGGTGCCGGACGTGGGTCGCATAACCGCCGTCACCGACGTAGAGTTTGCTCCGTTTACAAAGCCATTCATACCCGCATCGCCCTGGGCAGCCGCGACCCACGCACCCGTGCCGCGTTCAATCTCCATCTCAGCCGCCATTGCCGCAGCGTCGCTCGCAGACTGCATCTGCAGCCGCTTGAACTCGATTGCGCCCACGTCCACTACCAAGCCGCAAAACAAAAGGAGCACCGGCGTAAGGATTGCAAAGTAAACCAGCATGGTTTGTTACAGTCGCATCCTTTCCCATCACCACCGTCACTTAGTTATCGGCAGCTCTGTGCGTCTCACTACATGCGCTCATTGCAAGTGCTCTGCTTGCCACCTACACTCCTACCATGAGATTTTTTGCCGCCGCTCTTCTCCTAGCCTCAATTCTGCCCGCACAGGACTGGGCCAAAGCGAAGCTCGACAGCTCCCCGCGCCACCATGAGTACGCCACCCTTCAAGCCAACGGCAAGCCTCTCAAGGCCTTCATCAGCTACCCCGAAGTCAAGTCCAAAGCCACCGCCATCGTCCTCATCCCTGAGATATTCGGCCTCTCCGACTGGGCCAAAAGCATGGCCGACGAGCTCTCCGCCTCCGGCTACGTCGTTATTGCACCCGACGTCCTCACCGGCATGGGTCCCAACGGCGGCGGTACCGACTCCTACACGTCTCGCGATGCCGTCACCCAGGCCGTCTCCGGCCTCGACAACGCCACTGTGATGGCCGACCTCGATGCCGCCGCTGACTACGTCAAGACTCTCCCCGCTTCCAGCGGCACCCTCGCCGTCGCCGGCTTTTGCTGGGGAGGGGGCAAGAGTTTCGCCTTCGCCACCCACCGCCACGACCTCGCCGATGCCTTCGTCTTCTACGGCCCGCCTCCCTCCGCAGACGACATGAAGAACATCACCACCCCCGTCTACGGCTTTTACGCCGGCAACGACGCCCGCATCGGCGCTACCCTACCCCAGGCAACCGCCGATATGAAAGCCGCGAACAAGCCTTTTGATCCCGTCACCTACGACGGCGCCGGCCACGGCTTCATGCGCGCCGGTCAAGACCCGACTGACACCAACCCCGCCAACAAAGCCGCCCGCTCACAGGCCTACGCCAAAATGACCTCCATCCTGAAAAGCGCCCAGGCACCTCACCCTCTCGTGAAGTCGGCTGGCGGTGCTGCAGGCCTGGCCAGCGTCAAACGACAAAAGTCGACAGCTGCCACGCAGTGCCACGACACCAAATCCATGCCGGGCATGTAGCGCCCAACTCAGCTGGCCGCACCAGCACTGTGCGGATAAAGTACAGAGGATACAGACCAGCCGCTCCCAGCCTTCAACGTGCGGCTCTGCGACAATAGAACGTCATGCTGCTCCAGCCCCGCCTCGACGAGATCACGCAGAACACCCGCAAGCTCGTCCAGCCTGAGCGCCTCGCCCTTTCCGAACAGATCGTCACCGACCTCTTCCACGCCAATGTCGAAGCCGGTCTAATTCACGTCGGTGCGCAAGCTCCATCCTTCCAGCTCCACGATGCGCGCAGCGGCAATCTCGTACGCTCTGACGATCTCCTCGCCGTCGGTCCCGTCATCCTCAACTTCTTCCGCGGCCGCTGGGATCCCTACTGCGTGACCGAACTCGAGACCTGGCGCGACCTGTACCCCCAACTCCGCCGCCGCGGCATCCTCCTCGCCGCCATCTCTCCCCAAACCATCCGCCAAAGCGACTTCGCCGTCCAGCAGCACGGCCTGCCCTTCCCCCTGCTTCATGACGAGGATTGCCGCGTCGCCGCCCAGTTCGGCATCGCCTATACCGTCACCCCCGCGATGGATCGCTACTACCGGTCCATCCTGGTGAGCCTGCCCTTCATCAATCACGGCAGAAACGTCATGGCCACCGGCGATAACAGCCCCACGCACCTGCCCCTTCCCGCCACCATAGCCCTCTCCCGCCAGGGCACGGTCCTCTTCGCTGAAGCCCATGCCGACCCTCGTGTCCGCCCGGAACCGGAAGAGATTCTGGCCCTGCTCTGACGGCTCAAAGCGCGTCCGTGCTCCTGCGCCTCCACACCTTCCATACCACCCACAGGGAGCCGCACACCTGTGCTTCCAGCGCAAGTGCCGCGTTCGAACACCGTTGCCAGGCCGTACACTGAGAGTGCGCTAATCGACTCAACAGTGCGATGCTCGCACAGCGGCTGTTCCCGGCCAGTCATGTAGCCCGCCCCTCGGACCCTTCGAGAAGCGTGCAGCCGGCAAGGCGAATCACCATGCCAGCAACACACGAAGCTCCTGCTGTGACTGTCCCGGTACCACCCCCTGCCTTCAAGACCGCTGACCACCTGGGCGGCTATGCCGGCGACCCCAACTTCATGACATCCCTCGCCCGCGGCCTCTCCGTCCTTGAAGCCTTTGCGCAGGAGATGCCCCAGATGACCATCTCCCAACTCAGCAATAAGACCGGCCTCAGCCGCGCAGCCGTTCGCCGATGCCTGTACACCCTGTCCAAGCTCGGCTACGCCGGCGCAGAAGACGGCCAGCGCTACTCACTGCGCCCAAAAATGCTCACCCTAAGCCACACCTACACGGTGTCCAATACACTGGCCTCCGCGGCCCAGCCCATCCTCGAACGGCTCAGTGAGCAGCACCACGAAAGCTTCTCTGTCGCTACCCTCGACGGAGACGAAATCGTCTACATCGCCCGCGCCCAGGGTGGCCCCACCCAGCGCCTCATGTCAGTCGACCTGCACGTCGGTAGCCGCCTGCCGGCCTACTGCACCAGCATGGGCCGCGTTCTCATCGCCTCACAGCCACCAGACGTTGTCGACAAGTATCTCGCCCGCGTCCACATTCGTCCGCTCACACCCAAAACCGTCAACTCCGTCGACAAGCTCAAGCTCCTTCTCCGCAACGTCCGTCGCAACGGCTACGCCATGTGCGACCAGGAGTTTGAGATGGGCCTCCGCTCCATCGCCGTCCCCGTCTACGCTCCCAGCGGCAAGGTCATCGCCACCGTCAACCTCAGCGGCAACGCCCAGCGCATGCCCATGCTCGACATGCAAACCGAATACCTCCCGCCCCTCCGCGCCGCCGCCAACGAACTCAGCGTCTTCCTCCGCTGAGTTCGTGCACTCCCCCTTCGGCACACGTACGCCTTAATTGGTTTAAACGGCTGTCAAAATCACCGTAATGGCGTTTCTAGGTACCAATCCGCTCAAAGTCGACTCGCACTCTTCCACAAGCTCTGCATCAGAGCTCCAAAGCAAGGTTTGAGACCTCAGTTACCCTTCGGTTTTGCCTCATTGGCGTATCCCGCAATGACACAACCGTCGTCCCACCGGAGAGTTTGGAATTGCCATCTCAATGTTGGTGTTGGCATTACAGGATCGAACTGGAGCAACTCGTCACACATCCTGGCGATTCGGATACCCGCACTTGCCGTTCCTCTGGCTGAGATCACGGTAATATCGAACGTGTCGTGGCCTTTTTCTCGCTGGTTCCACGCTTTGAACTGTTCCACCCTCTTAGAATCCATCCATTTAAGACCAGACCGCGATAGCTTTTCGATCAAAGCTTTCATCTCAGCAGCGGTAATCCAGGCATCGTCGCCCCTTGCGTCCAGCCCACCGAACGAGAGGGTGTGCAGTCTTGGATCGCTTGCGTCCGCTACGTAAAAGTTCATAGGTTGACGCCAGTGGCTTTCTATGTCGCCGAACCAGAAGAAGGTTACAGCCGTAGTTCGGCCAACGGGAGAGTTCAACACGACGCTCTCTCCAAGCTCCTGGGCGAGGCATACAACGGCGGTTAGATAAATAAACGCGGCACAGCGGAGAAGAGTGCTCCAAGGATTGTTGAACTGCTGCATGCGTTCTTAGACACCGCCCAAACAGCTTCCGTTCCAAGTCTTACCTACTGCAAAGCTCTCCACGGTATTCAAGAGATATAGGTAATAAGCATTCGCATTGTAGGAAGTAACACGCGGTTCTGATGCGGCACAACATGAAACACCTGGTGCAGCCGCACCACCCGTGCCAAGCTTTGGAGCTAGATGAACTCTGCTCAGTCCCTTATGCCTCCGCGGCAATCCCATCCAGCCGTGCCAACACCTCCGCACTCAACTCCACATCGGCCGCCTTCAAATTTTCCTCCAGGTGCGCCACCTTCGACGTCCCCGGAATCAGCAGCACATTCCCCGACCGATGCAGTAGCCACGCCTGCGCCACCGCCATCGGTGTCTCGCCCAACTCCGCAGCAACCTCGTTCAACGTCCCGCTCTGCAACGGGCTGAACCCACCCAGTGGAAAGTACGGCACATACGCCACTCCATCGCTCTGCAGACGATCGATAAACACGTCGTCTTTCCGGTTTGCAACGTTGTAAAAATTCTGGATGCACACCACTGGCGCAATCGCCAGCGCCTCGTTGTACTGCTTTTCGCTCACCGTGCTCAGACCGATGTGCTCGATCAGCCCGTCGTTCTGCATCTCCGCCATTGCTTCCATCGGCTCGTCAATGGGCAGGTCGTCGGCTTCACTCATCCCGCCCAATCGCAGGTTCACAATCTGCAACCGCTCCAGCCCTAGGTTCCGCAGGTTGTCCTCGACCGACTTCCGCAGGAACGCCGGCGTCCGCTCCTGAATCCACCCACCCTTGTCGTCCCGCCGCGCACCAACCTTGGTCACAATCGTCAGGTCATCGGCATATGGCGAAAGTGCCTCGCGAATAATCTGATTCGTCACATGCGGCCCATAAAAGTCTGACGTGTCGATGTGGTTCACGCCCCGCTCCAACGCCGTCCGCAGAACGCGCACACATTCCACCCAGTCCTTTGGCGGACCAAATACATGCGGCCCGGCCAGCTGCATCGCGCCGTAACCCATGCGCTGTACCGTCAACGTCGTCCCCGGAAACGTAAACTTCCCACCCAATACCGTAGCTGTGCTCATCTCAAGCTCTCCCTGTCTTGCTGTGTTTAGATGAAGAAAGCTTCACGTTCGGAGTTCGCATTTTGCCACTCGCCCTCAAACGCACAAAAACACCGCAGCAGAGCCGATCCATCGCCACAGTGCAGGCGATTCTGCAGGCGACCATTCAGGTTTTGCACACGCACGGCAAAGCCCGGCTCACCACCACGCGCATTTCTCAGCGCGCAGGGGTTTCGGTCGGCACCCTCTACCAATATTTTCCAGACAAGACGGTTCTTCTGCAGGAAGCTCTGCGGCGTCACCTGGATACGCTCGCAGCCGCGATTGAAGCCGCCTGCAACCGGTCGCACGGCAAATCCATAGAGACCGTTGCAGACGCAATCGCCGACGCATGGATCGCAGCCAAGCTCTCCACCATTACCGCCAGCGTCGCCCTCTATGCCGTGGTTGACGACATAGAAGGTCGTCCCATCGCAAAAGCGTCCAGCACCCGCATCATCCGGGTCATGGCTCAGGCCTTCCGGGCCGCACCGGCAACTTCCATACTCGAGCCCGAACTGGTAGCGCAGACTCTTCTCGGCACGCTCTCCGGTGTCAGCCGCGACTTGCTCGATCCGTCCGTTAAACCCGCGCAGCGCCTTCTCATAGCGCACCAGTTGCGCGTCCTCGTACGTGCCTACATCACAGCCCAGGCTCCGCTTAAGCGCAAAACACGCCCGCAATCATCAACCGCGTCATAACCTCGCGCAGCAGTCTAAGGGCAGGTCAGCTGAGCCGAACCGCTGATCTGGCAACCACCGCCGCATGCTGTGATCACGTTGCACACCGGCCCGCTCGTAGGCGTGTCTGCAGCAAACACGGTATAGGTACCGCTTGCACCCTTTTGGCACGTCGCAAGCCCCGCCTGTGTCACGGTTACCTGGTCGGTCGCGGCGTCATTCTTGCAAACACCCCAACGCGCGGGCAGCGGCGTCACTAGCGTCGGTGCCGTCGTCCAGTGGCCCGTCGCGGCAAACTGCACGCCTGAACCCGTCGCATCAGCGGCCAAAGGTGTCAGGGTAATGGACTGCAGGTCCCGTGCGGCCGGGGAGGCACACGATAAAAGACCGCCCACGCTGCACAGTGTCATCCAAAGTGCCCAGTTGCGCCAATTGCACATGCACTGACCCCACTCGCACAGGCGCGCCTTTAGCCGGCGGCCTTCCATTTGGCCGCAAGTATACCCGTCGCGGCGAAGGCTTGGCGCACCAAAGTGCGACGGCTTGCCGCGCCCTCGTCTATCGCGATACGCCTTCCAGTGGTGAGCTCGCCGTCGCATACAAACGACGCGGCATGCGTCCCGCTAAGAACGCCTGCCGCCCCGCCAGCACGGCGTTGCCCATCGCCTCCGCCATCAGCACCGGCTCCTGAGCCTCCGCAATCGCTGTGTTCATCAACACCGCGTCGAATCCCATCTCCATCGCCACTGCAGCATCGCTCGCCGTTCCAACACCCGCATCCACAATCAATGGAACCTCGCTGATCATCTCCCGCAATATGCGCAGGTTTGCCAGGTTCTGCAAACCCAACCCACTGCCGATCGGTGCCCCCAGCGGCATCACAGCCGCCGCCCCTGCATCGATTAGCCGGCGAGCAAATACAATGTCGTCAGACGTGTACGGCAAAACTGTAAAGCCTTCCTTCACCAGGACCTCTGTCGCGTACAGCGTTCCCGCAACGTCCGGGTACAACGTTCGCTTATCGCCAATGACCTCAATCTTCACCCAGTCGCTCAGCCCCACCTCGCGCCCCAGCCGCGCTGCCCGAATCGCCTCCTCGCCCGTGTAGCACCCAGCCGTATTTGGCAGCAGGAAATACCGTTCCGGATCGATGAAATCCAGCAGCGACTCCTTCGACCGGTCCAGATTCACGCGCCGCACCGCGACCGTCACCATCTCCGCGCCGCTTCGTTCGATCGCATCCCGCGTCTCCGCGCCATCCTTGTACTTGCCCGTCCCAACAATCAGCCGTGACTGAAATGCCTTGCCCGCAATCACCAAAGGTTCCATCGCTCTATCTTACGAGGGCCGCCCACGCCAAAGCACGGCGACAACCCAGAAAGCAGAAGGCCCACCGTGAGGTGGGCCTTCTAACTTCGGTAGACTGTTGAGATTGACCTGAGGCGTCCACTCTTTTGGAGGGCCTCGGCGGAGACGAGCCGATGATCGTGCTTTCGGCGAGCTAGCCAGGTCTAGAGCGGACGCTCTAAGCCTCAGTCACCTCACGTACTGTTGAACCACATAAACTACATTCAGATTTCATAGGCTGGATCATCCTCCTTTCCCGTGTGTCTATGTTGTACGCCCACTCAGCCCTGCACCGCAAGCTGTGCTTTGCGCCAGTTCACGTCAGCATCGCAGGCCTACTTCAGAGGGCATCGTCCTCGCTCCCTCCCACAGCAATCTCATGCTGTAACGCTCCGCCGGTATTCTGAGCAGATGGGTTCATTGCACGTCAACGGCTTTTGCCTCGTCCCACTTTTCGTGGCGCTCGCGCTCCTTCCCGCAGCAGGTACCGCGCAGAGTGCGACCCCGGAGCAGCCCGCCGAAACCACAGGCCACTCCAGCGGGCCGAAGACCCCCGTGACGATGTTTCCTCATACAGAACACAGCCGCTACTTTGCCGCCGGTCAGGCCAACATCATCTTCCAGGCAAACCCGCCATTCCACTCTCCCTACCAGGACACCAACTCCTTCGTTGGCCGCGGCGAATACAAGACCTCCCTCGTAGGCACGCTCTACCTCGGCATGCAGCTCAACCGCAATCCACGCTGGAACACCGACCTGCTCGTCGACTTCGAATCCAGTGGCGGCCGCGGTCTATCGCAGGCTTTGGGTCTCGCTGGCTTCACCAACCTCGACGTCGTCCGCAACCCCACCCTGGGCTCAAAACCCTACCTGGCCCGCCTTCAACTCCACCAAACCCTCGCCCTCTCGTCCAAAATGGAAGCAAACGATCGAGACCAGCTCGGCCTTGCCACCAGCCAGCCTGAAAAACGCATCGAGATCAGCATCGGCAAAATGACCTTGCCAGACTTCCTCGACCAGAACTCCATCGGTTCCGACAGCCACCTCCAGTTCACCAACTGGACCATCGACAACCAGGGCGCCTGGGACTACGCCGCAGACACCCGTGGGTACACCTGGGGTGCCCTCGCCGAACTCGACACCGAGAACTATTCCGTCCGCTACGCCATCGCCACCATGCCCACGATCGCCAATGGCATCAGTGTGGACTACGCCCTCCGCCGAGCCAGCGGCCAGAACGTCGAGCTCGAATCGCGTCACGCCCTATTCGGTGACTCCAAAACCACCATCCGCCTCCTCGGCTTCGTTAACCACGCCAACATGGGCACCTACCGCATGGCCAACCGCGTCGCTCTCGCCACCGGCACCGCGCCAGACGTTACATCCACACGCATTCAGGGCACCGTCAAGTACGGCGGCGAGCTCAATGCCGAGCAGGAACTGCCGCACCATCTGCGCGCCTACACCCGCCTGGGCTGGAACGAGGGCCAGCACGAATCCTTCGCTTACACCGAAGTCGAACAGAGCCTCAGCGGCGGCATGGATTACTCGCTCGCCGGCCACAACCGCCCCAACGACCGCATCGGCCTTGCCTTCGTCTCCAACGCCATCAAGCGAGATCACCAGCACTACCTCGCCCTCGGCGGCCTCGGCTTCCTCCTCGGCGACGGTAAGCTCAACTACGCACGCGAAGACATCGTCGAAACGTACTACACCGCTCACACCTGGCGAGGCCTCTTCCTCACCATCGGTGGCTCTGCCATCTTCCACCCCGGCTACAACCAGGACCGCGGCCCCATCCTCGTCCCCAGTGTCCGCACCCACGTCGACTTCTAGCTGCAGCCACACTCTTATACTTGTCCGGTGACACCCACCACGTTCATCGTCCTGGCCGCCAGCCTCGCTGGCCTGCTCTTCGGCAGCTTCCTGAACGTGTGCATCGCGCGCCTCCCCGCCGACGAATCCATCGTCTCGCCACGATCACGCTGCCTTTCGTGTGGCCACCCAATCCGCTGGTCCGACAACATCCCCCTGCTCAGCTTCATCGCCCTCCATGGCCGCTGCCGCGATTGCAGAGCGCGCATCCCGTGGCGGTATCCCGCAGTAGAGCTCGCAATGGTCGCGTGGTCTGCCGCATCCTTCCTCGCACCTGGGCACCTCCTCGCCGTGCAAGGTGTCGACATCGATGTCCTGCTCGGCTCCTTCGCCCACGCTGCCGGCCTGTTTCTGCTCGGCTTCTTCCTCATCGGCCTCGCGTTCATGGACTGGCACACCGGCCTCCTGCCCAACGAGTTCACCATCGGCGGCCTCTGCGTCGGCCTCTTCTTCGCCGGCGTCGAATCCTTCTTCGTCCCGTCCGTCCGCGTCAAAACCTTCTTCACCCCGGAGGAGGTCTTCATCGCCCACCGCTTCGGCGCGGCACTCGCCGGCTGGCTCCTTCTCTGGACAATCAATCGCCTCTACACACTGGTACGAAAACACCGAGGCATGGGCGCCGGTGACGCAAAAATGCTCGCCATGATCGGCGCCTTCCTGGGCTTCGGCCAGGGCATGCTCGCCCTTCTTCTGGCAATCGCCTTCGCCACCGCTGCAGCAGTCCTCTTGCTCGTTCGCCGCCGCGCAAACTCTTCCACGCGACTTCCGTTCGGCAGCTATCTCGCCACAGGCGGCGCAGTGGCCGCCTTCGCAGGTCCTCAAATCATCAACTGGTACAGCAGCCTGTTTCGCTGACCGCACATTTTCCCATGGCGGAATGTGACACGCCGCCGCCCCCAGCCTAGAATCAGGAACGTAGCCCCACATACCAGCTCGGAGCCACCTTGAATACTGCTCATCCGTACATCTGGAATTACATTCCGCTCGCCCTGCAGCTGCTGGTCGCCATCGGCCTGGCCGGCGGCATGGTCGGTGCATCGTTCTTCATCGGCAAACGAAAGGCTAGCAAGGTCAAGGCAGGCGCTTACGAGTGCGGCATGCTCCCCATCGGCGACGCCCGCGGCCGCTTCTCCGTCCGCTTCTACATGGTCGCCATGCTCTTCATCCTCTTCGACGTCGAAGCCGTCTTTATGCTCCCCTGGGCCGTCATCTTCCGTCAGCTCCCCAGCATTACCGGCTCCCGCTTCTTCGGCTTCTGGGAGATGTTCGTCTACCTCGGCTTCGTCGCCGTCGGCCTCTTCTACGTGTGGAAGAAGGGCATCCTCGACTGGTCCAACGACAAGGCCGACCTCTAAACCCAGGCCGCTCCAACTACCAAGGACACCCATGACCCCGGCCCTGCTTACACCCGAAGCCATCGAAGAAGCTCAACCCGGCAACCCGGCCGTCGCCGCCCTGCGCAGCTTCGCCGAACGCATGAAGTGGGATCGCAACGAGCTCACAGTCACCATTGCCGCGTCGAACATCGTTGCCGCCGCAGCCGCCACCAAGGCCGCCGGCTACAACTACCTCATGGACGTGACTGCCGTCGACTGGTACCCAAGCGAGCCCCGCTTCCAGGTCAGTTACCACGTGCTCTCCATCTCCACAAAAAAGCTCATGCGCCTGGCCGTCATGCTCTCCGGCGAAGATCCGTCCGTCGACACGGTCACCTCCGTCTGGCCATCAGCCAACTATTACGAACGCGAAGTCTTCGACCTCTTCGGCATCCGCTTCGCTGGCCACCCCAACATGACCCGCATCATGATGCCCACCGATTGGAAGGGTCACCCCCTCCGCAAGGACTATCCCGTCGAAGGCTACCGCTAAACCAAAACGCAGCCCCCGCATCACAAAGGTGAACCATGGCCACCATCGCTCCCCCCGACCTCCTCATCCCCGGCATCGACGACGTCATCCGCGACGCGCAGAAGCACTCGCAGGACCCCGGCGGCGAGCAGACCATGGTCCTCAACATGGGCCCGCAGCACCCCAGCACCCACGGCGTCCTACGCCTCGTGCTTGAGATCGACGGCGAAACCGTCGTCTCCCTCGCGCCCGACATCGGCTACCTGCACACCGGCATCGAGAAGACCTGCGAAGCCAAGTTCTATCAGCAGATCGTCCCGCTCACCGACCGCATCGATTACCTCTCCCCCATGTCCAACGAGCTCTGCTATGTGCTCGGCGTGGAGCGCCTCCTCGAGCTCGAAATCCCGGACCGCGCCCAAACCCTGCGCGTCCTCATGAACGAGCTCACCCGCATCCAGTCGCACTTGGTCTGGCTCGGCACCCACGCCATGGACATCGGCGCGCTAACCGTCTTTCTCTACTGCTTCCGCGAGCGCGAAGAGATCCTCCGCATCTTCGAAATGCTTTCCGGCCAGCGCATGATGGCCAGCTACTTCCGCGTCGGTGGCGTCAGCATGGAGCCGCCGCTCGACTTCTGGCCAAAGGTCCGCAACTTTCTAAAGATCATGCCCGGCCGCATCAACGAGTACGAAAACCTCCTCGCCGGCAATCCCATCTGGGCCGGCCGTCTTAAGGGTGTCGGCCCTCTCTCCGCTGCAGACGCCATCGCCCTCGGCGTCAGCGGCCCGCCCCTCCGTGCCTCCGGCGTCGACTGGGACATGCGCCGCGACATGCCCTACTCCGGCTACGAAAAGTACAACTTCAAGGTCCCCGTCAGCACCGTCGGCGACACCTGGGCCCGCTTCACCGTCCGCATGGAAGAGATGTACGAGTCCGTCAAGATCTGCATCCAGGCCATGGACCGCATGCCCGAAGGTTCCATCGTCGCCGACGCCCCCAAGATCGTCCTCCCTGACCGCGAACAGATGAAGACCCAGATGGAATCCCTCATCCATCACTTCAAGATCGTTACCGAGGGCTTTGCCGTCCCGGCAGGAGAAGTGTTCCAAACGATCGAATCGCCCCGCGGCCTCATGGGCTACTACATCGTCAGTGACGGCACCGCCAAGCCCCTCCGCTGCCACATGCGCAACCCCAGCTTCGCCACCCTGCAAGCCCTCGAAACCATGTGCAAAGGCAAGCTCCTCGGCGACGTCGTAGCGGTCATCGGCTCCATCGACATCGTCCTCGGCGAAATCGACCGTTAAGCCGACTTCACCCTCGGTCAGAACGCAACGCACGCTCCCCGCGTCGTTGCGTTCTTGCGTTGCGCACTTTGCGGGAGGCTTTTAGCAAAGCTGCGCATCCAACACTTCGAAACTTCAAGGAGCACGAACCATGCCCGACGCAACCGACCCCAAGACCGAAGAGCTCGGCAAGCAACTCGCCGAACAGATGCAGGGCAAACTCGACACCGACGAAGCTCACCGCCTCGCCACCGAGCCCGACGCCGACTATGACAAACAGGTGCTCACCGTTCTAGAGACAAAGCTGACTGCTGCCACCACTGGCTTCAACGACGTCGCCAGGGCCGCCGACCAGCTTACCGTCGAAAAAGGCAGCAGCATGCTGCAGCTTTACAAAGCCAACCTCCCCGTCTTTGCCGCAAAGATAAGCCACCGTCAGGTGCAGATCATACCCGCCCTGCAGAGCACTTCGACTCAGACCTACAACATCGCGGGCGGTCCGGACGAATTTACCTTCAGCGGCAAACCACAAGCCGACTTCCTGAAGGACTTGCTCACTCTGGCGACCAGCGGCAGCACTGGTCTCAAGTAGCCATGCCCACCCCGGTCAACATCCAGGCCGAACTCGACCGCCATCGCGAGACCAACGCGAAACGCGTGAAGGATCTGGTCGACGGGCAATACAACACTGAAACTACCCGCGCATTCGAGCTCAACTTCACCAGCGGCAACGAAGGCGATGCCACGGGCCTTGGCCGCCTTCTCTTCGCCAAGGGCATGCGCCTGCTCGCCGGCACTCCAGAGGCGGACCGCGAAGGGGCGTGGAACGTCCGCGTAGGCGTAAAGCGCAGCCTGCGTGAGCTTACCTCTCAAGAGTTCATCTGCGACTTGATCACGATCGCATCGGGCGTCCACAGCTCCTTTCAGACATGGGAGTTCCTGACCGAAGACTCCGCCGAAGGTGCGCAGCCACACCCCTCGCCGCCCAACACCCACGTATGACAGACGAACCCGGCATGACCCCGCAGCTCCACCGCGAGCTCTGGTCCTCCTGGGCCGGAGTCTTGCGTTCCTATGCCGCAGTCCACTCCCTTGGCCGCGACGGCCACGCCGTCGTTGAAGTGTCCGGCGCGGAAATCCTCCTTCGCTACGGCAACCGAACCCTCCTCTTCCATCCCACCGCCTTGCGGGAAAGCGGCGGTCCCGAGATCCCGTTCCACCTCACGGTAAACGGACGCGCCGTCGTCGGCAGCACAGAAGATGAAATGGACCTTGCCGCAGAACGCCTCTGTCGAGAGATAATCGCTGTGTGAGCACGGTCAGTGAGAGCATCTTTACGCCGGCAACCGCCGAGCGCTTCGACAAACTGGTCACCATCTACCCGGTCCCGCGTTCCGCGCTGGTCCCCATGTTGCTGTACGCACAGGACGACCTCGGTTACGTCTCTGACGCCGCGGTCGCCGAAATTGCCCATCGCCTGAACCTGCTGGAACTCGACGTGCGCAACGTCCTCAGCTACTACTCCATGCTGCGCACCAAGCCGGCCGGCAAGTTCAACATCCAGGTCTGCACCAACATCTCCTGCATGATCGTCGGCGGCTACGACATTCTCTCCCATTGCCAAAAGCGCCTCGGCATTGGCCACAAGGGCGTGACGGCCGACGGTGAGTTCTCGCTGGAAGAGGTCGAGTGCATCGGTGCCTGCTGCTGGGCACCCGCCATGCAGGTCAACTACGATTTCCACGACAATCTCACAGTCGAAAAAGTCGACAGCATCCTCGACGACTACGCCGCAGGACGCGGACAGGACGTAAAGTAATGCCGACCCTCGTCTCCCATCCCGATGAAGTCAAGGTCATCTCTCGCCGCTTCGGCCAGGGCGCAGCCCAGCTCGACCGCTACCTTGAGCTTGACGGCTACAAGGCGGCCCAAATGGCCATCGACAACGGGCCCCAGTGGGTGATCGACACCATGAAAGCCAGCGGCCTTCGTGGTCGTGGCGGCGCCGGTTTCCCCACCGGCCTCAAGTGGTCATTCGTCCCCAAGGTCAGCGAAAAGCCCAAGTACGTCCTGGTCAACGGCGACGAGTCCGAGCCCGGTACGTGCAAGGATCACGTGATCTTTCTGCACGATCCGCATGCCGTCATCGAGGGCACCTTGATCGCCGGCCTTGCCATCGGCGCAAAGACCGGCTTCATCTATCTGCGTGGCGAGTACCGTTACCTGCTCAAGATCGTAGAAAAAGCCGTTGCCGACTGCTACGCAAAGGGCATTCTCGGCAAGAACATCTTTGGTCGCGAAGGCGTCGACTTCGACATCATCACCCAGACCGGAGCAGGCGCATATGAGGTCGGCGAAGAGTCCGCCCTCATGGAATCGCTTGAAGGCAAGCGCGGCGTTCCCCGCATCAAGCCGCCCTTCCCCGCCGTCGTCGGCCTCTACGGCGGACCCACCGTCATCAATAACGCAGAAACCATCGCCTCTGCGCCGCACATCCTGCTCATGGGCGGCGAGGCATACGCCAAGCTCGGCTCGGAACGCAACGGCGGCACCCGCCTCTTCGGTATCAGCGGCATGGTCGAACGCCCCGGCGTCTACGAGCTTCCCATGGGCTACAGCATGAAGAAGGCCATCTACGACGTCGCCGGCGGCGTCAAGGGCGGCAAAAAGCTCAAAGCAGTCGTCCCCGGCGGCTCCTCCTGCCCCGTCCTTCTGCCCGACGAACTCGAAGTCGGTCTCGACTTCGATCAGATGGCCAAAGCCGGCACCATGCTCGGCTCCGGCGGCATCGTCGTGCTCGACGAAACCGTCTCCATCGTAGAGTTCGCCCTGCGCACCATCAAGTTCTATCAGCACGAATCCTGCGGCTGGTGCATTCCCTGCCGCGAAGGCACGGACTGGATCAAAAAGTCCATGCAGCGCTTCTACGATGGCGGCGGCAGCACGAAGGACATCAGCAACATGCAATACCTGGCCGAAAACATGCTGGGCCGCACCTTCTGCCCACTGGGCGACGCCGCCGCGATGCCCATGATCGCCTTCTTCAAAAAGTTCCGCCCAGAGTTCGAGGCCTACCTCGAAGGCAAGCGTACCGCGAAGCACTTCATCACCACCGACGAACTCGTCGGCGTCGCGCATTGACACCCAAGAACGCCGTGAAGCTCATGGAAAAGGATGGCTGGTTCTTCGTTCGGCAAACCGGCAGTCATCGGATGTTCCGTCACCCGATAAAACCTGGAACCGTCAGTGTTCCAATGCACGCACGAGAACTGAAGATCGGTACCGAACGGTCTATCCTCAAGCAGGCAGGTTTGCTATGAAACGCAGTTATCTTGTGGTGTACGAGAAAGGCCGCAAGAACTACAGCGGCTTTGCACCGGATCTTCCCGGTTGCGCTTCCGCGGGTGAAACTCTGGACGAGATGCGCTCCAACATGAAGCAGGCAATCGAAGGCTGGATGGAAGTCTCTTCAGAGTACGGCGATTCTGTGCCTGAAGCCACCACAACTTCTGTCACGCTGCCCATCGAAGGTGAACTCGACCCAAAGACGACGTATGTCGTTGAATTCCAGACAGTCACCTTGCCCAGACCCGCGAAAGCCAAGGCGAAGCGCACACCGCAGACCAAGCGCGCCATCCATAGGTCGCGCGAACTCGTAGCCGCATAAGGACTTTTTCATGCCAGACGTTACCTTCACCGTAGACGGCCAGACCCTCACCGCACCCGCCGGCACGCTCCTCATCGACGCCTGCAAGGCCAGCGGCATCCAGATCCCCGCCTTCTGCTACTACCCCGGCCTCTCGCTCCAGGCCGCATGCCGCATGTGCGTCGTCCGCATTGAGAAAGCACCCAAGCTGCAGACCGCCTGCACCACACCCGTCGCTGAAGGCATGGTCGTCTACTCCGAGACACCGGAGATCGCGCAGGCACGCAAGTCCACACTCGAACTCCTTCTTGGCAACCACCCGCTCGACTGCCCCGTCTGCGATGCCGGCGGCCAGTGCGAGCTGCAGGACATGACCTTCAAGTACGGCGCAGCGTCCTCCTTCTACGCCGAACCGAAAAACCATCGCGAAGAGCAGAAGTGGTCCCCGACCGTCTACTTCGACCGCCCGCGCTGCATCCTCTGCTATCGCTGCATCCGCATGTGCGGCGAAGGCATGGACGTCTACGCCCTCGGCATCCAGAACCGCGGCTCCTCCGCCGTCATCGCGCCCAACATTCCCGCTACCCAGTCCGAGGACGGCCTCGCCCATCTCGACTGCGAAGAGTGCGGCATGTGCATCGACGTCTGCCCTGTCGGCGCCCTTACCTCCGACACCTACCGCTACAAGACCCGCCCGTGGGAGATGAACCACGTCGCCACCGTTTGCACCCATTGCGGCGACGGCTGCAAAACCACCCTCGGCGTGCGCGCAACCACCGACGGTTCAGAGATAGTCCGCGGCGACAACCGCGACAAGAGCGGCATCAACGGCGACTTCCTCTGCAATAAGGGCCGCTACGGCTTCGACTTCGCCAACCGCGAAGACCGCATCACCGAGCCCATGCTCAAGCAGCCAGACGGCACCTTCAAGACCGTCACCTGGGACGAAGCCCTCCTCTTCACCGGCACCCGCCTCAAAGATATCCGCGACACCCGCGGCGGCAAAACCATCGGCGTCATCGGCGGCAACCGCCTCACCAATGAGGAAGCCTACCTTCTGCAAAAGTTCGCGCGATCGGTCCTCGGCACCAACAATATAGACCACCACCGCACCGCCGACTTCGTCACCCTGGCCGCCGCACTCCGCGACCACCGCGACCGTTTTGCCTCGCAGCACGACAACGAAACCGCCAAGGCCATCCTCCTTATAGGCGGCGACCCCACTAACCAGGCCCCTCTTACCGCCTGGAATCTCCGCACCAATGTCCGCCTCAACCGGGCAAAGCTCTACGTCGCCAACCACGCCCACATCAAGCTCCACCGTCAGGCAAAATCTTTCCTGGAGATCGCCCCTTACGGCTACGGCGCGATCGCCGCCTACCTTTCCGGCGACGACGGAGCCGCCAGCTCAGCCGCAACCGACATCGAAAAGTTAGCTCACTTCCGCGACGCCCTCAAAGCCGAACCCGAGCTCCTGATCCTCGTCGGCTCCGAGCTCCGCGCCGGCGACCTCCGCGCCCTCATCGCCTACGGCCTAACCCTGCCCAACACCAAATTCGCCCTCATCGGCGACTACGTCAATGCTCATGGCGCGGCAGACATGGGTCTCCTTCCCGACCTACTCCCCGGCTACGCCCCCGTCGTCGCAGACCACGATTACACCGCGGAATATGGCGAACACTTCCCCACCGAGCCCGGCCTCAATCTCCTCCAGATCTTCGACGCCGCCCAAACCGGCGACCTCGCCGCCCTCTACATAGTCAACGCCAACCCCGTCGCCCGCTTCTCCATCGACCCCGCCACCCTCGCAAACACCTTCATCGTCATCCACGAAATGTTCCTCACCGAGACCGCCCGCCTCGCTGACGTCATCTTCCCCGCCGCCAACCTCTACGAAAAGTCCGGCTCCGTCGTCAACAGCTACGGCGATCTCCAACTCGTCAAAAAAGCCGCTGACCGTGCCGGCGTTCGCACCGACCTGGAGCTCCTCGTCCGCGTCGCCGATCGCATGGGTGCCGAGATCCGTAAGCTCGTCCCCTTCGGCAAGCGAGCCTCCACTGGACTCCGCGCCGACCTGGGCCAGACCCGCGGCGTACAGTCCGGCGAAGCCGACCGCCACGCCGTCTGGCTCACCGCCAACAACCTCGAGCCGAAGCTCAGCCCCTTTGACCCCTTCGCCGTCCTTGACGAGATCCAGCGCCTCGTCCCGGGCTATGACCTTCTCCGCCTGCAACTGCTCAGCGGCAACGACCAGCATCTCGCGCCGCAGGCACCGGCAGACCTCATCCAGATCGACGAAACCCGCCGCGACCTCGTTCTGCCCGCCGACGACACCCTCTTCACGAGTGGCACCCTCGGCCGCTACTCCCCCAAGCTTGTCGAGCTCCAACTCAAGTACGCGCACGAACCCGTAGGCATCCCCGCAGACTAGCCACAAACGCCCACATCTCGGCGCGACGTACTCAGCCCGACCGCAACCAGTTAGACTACGGCCTATACCGTTTACGGAAATGCCCTGAGGACCACCGCCGCGATGCACCTCTCTGACACGCAAATCTTCTTTCTTCTCACCATCCTCAAGATCGTGGTCGTGCTCGTCATCACGCTCACGTCGGTGGCCTACACCGTGCTGCTGGAGCGCAAGCTCATCGGCCTCATGCAAAACCGCTGGGGCCCCTCGCGCACCGGCCCCTTCGGCCTGCTCCAGCCCCTCGCCGACGGCATCAAGCTCTTCCTCAAAGAAGACCTGATGCCCCTTGCCGTCGAGCGCCCCCTCTTCGTCCTCGCCCCCATGATCGCGCTCGCCTGCGCCCTCGTCTCCATCGCCGTCGTCCCCTTCGGCTCGCTCACCGTCTACCATGGCGTCGACCTCTTCGAAATTTCCGACGTCAACATCGGCCTGCTCGTCATCCTCGGCATCACCAGCATCGGCGTCTACGGCATCGCGCTCTCCGGCTGGGCCTCGAACAACAAGTATTCTCTCCTTGGCTCACTCCGCGCCTCCGCACAAATCGTCAGCTACGAGCTCGCACTCGGTCTATCACTCGTCGGCGTCGTCCTCCGCGCCCAGTCCCTCCGCCTGCGCGACATCGTCAACTCCCAGGCTGCCCACGGCGCACTTTCCTGGAACATTCTCGGCGGCCCAGCGCGTGAACACACCGCCCACGGCACCGTCTGGGTCATTGCAGGCGGCTTCCAGCTGCTTGGCTTTTTCATCTATCTCATGGCCGCCTACGCTGAAACCAATCGCGCCCCGTTTGACTTGCCTGAGGCAGAATCCGAGCTCGTCGCCGGCTACCATACCGAGTACTCCTCCATGAAGTTCGCCATGTTCTTCATGGCCGAGTACGCCAACATGATTACCGTGGCATGCGTCGCCACCCTCATGTTCTTCGGCGGCGCTTCCAGCCCCTTCGGTCACCTCTTCCCCTACGTCGGCGGTCACACTGCGCAGATCATTGAGATGGCGCTGCTCCCCATCTTCTGGTTCGTCTTAAAAATCTTCGCCTTCATCTTTCTCTACATCTGGGTCCGCTCCACGCTACCCCGCTTCCGCTATGACCAGCTCATGAGCTTTGGCTGGAAGTTCCTTCTGCCCATGGCCATGCTCAACATCCTCATCACCAGCCTCGTCCTTGCCTTTCACGGATGAGTCTCAGCCTTCAACGGTCAATGTCATCGCACCGCGCTACAATCGGTCGTAACCAAACACCCAGTTCAACTTCGATTGAAGGTCTGTCGGAACGATGCAACTAGCCCTCTTTCTCATCTTCGGCATTCTCTGCGTCGCCGGAGCGCTGAATCTCCTCTTTCAGCGGCACCCCATCAACTCCGCACTCTCGCTCGTCGTCGTCATGATGTCGCTCGCCGTCATCTACTGGACGCTCGGCGCGGAGTTCCTCGCAGCCGCCCAGGTCATCGTCTACTCCGGCGCCATCATGGTCCTGTTCACCTTCGTCATCATGCTGCTCAACGCCGGTGAAGAGGTGCGAACACGCGGCTCGAAAGCTGCCTACTTCGCCGGTATTCCCGGCGTCCTCGGCGTCTTCACCCTGCTCACCTACATCTTTCTGCGAGAAAAGAGCGCCCTCGGCTACGCCAACCTCGGCGGCGGACTGAACAACGGCGTCTCCAACATCGCGGAAATCAGCCGCGTCCTCTTCACCGACCTCCTGCTCCCCTTTGAAGTCACCTCCGTCCTCATCCTCGTCGCCATCCTCGGCGCGGTCGTTCTCGCACGAAAGGAGAACTAAGTGCACCTGTCCGACTTCTTCCGGATGCTCACGGCTGTGGGCGTACTCGCCATGTTTGCCGGTCGTCTTCCGGCTCTGCGCGAAAAGGCCCGCACGCAGGCCATGCCCTCACCGGTGATCTCACTCGGCCTGGCCGCATCGCACAGGGTGGACCGCTAGCCATGGTGCCCATCGCCTACTACCTCATCCTCGCCGCAATCCTGTTCTCCATCGGCATCGGCGCATTCCTGATCAAGCGCAACATCATCACCGTCTTCATGTCCATTGAGCTCATGCTCAACGCGGTCAATCTCACCTTCGTCGCCTTCGCCCACATGCGCCACGCCGTCCAGGGACAGATCTTCGTCTTCTTCGTCATGGTTGTCGCCGCCGCTGAAGCCGCCGTCGGCCTTGCCATCATCATCTCGGTCTTCCGCTCACGGCAAACGCTGGACATCGACCAGATCAACCTGATGAAAAACTGACCGGAGCGCTCTCGAAAGACACCATGCCTGAACATCTGCTCTGGTTCATCCCGCTGCTTCCCTTCACCGGCTTCCTGCTCAACGGCTTTATCGGCCGCAAACTCCCGCGCTCCGGTGTCGCGGCCATCGCTCTGCTCTTCACCGCTCTGCCCGCCGCACTGGTCGCGTGGCTCTGGCAGTACATGCTGTCCACCGGGACCCTCGCAATAACGGCAAACAGCCGCCCATGGATTGCGGTCACCGGCTTTGACGTCCGCTTCGCCTTCACCGTCGACCATCTCACGCTCATTATGCTGGGTGTCATCACCGGCGTCGGCTTCCTGATCCACCTGTACAGCATCGGCTACATGGCGCACGAGGAAGGCTACTGGCGCTTCTTCGCCTACCTCAACCTCTTCATGTTCTTCATGCTCGTCCTCGTCCTGGCGCAGAACTTCCTTCTGCTCTTCGTGGGCTGGGAAGGCGTGGGTCTCGCCTCCTACCTGCTCATCGGCTTCTACTGGCACAAGCCCGCCGCCAACGCCGCGGGACGCAAGGCCTTCGTCGTCAATCGCGTCGGCGACTTCGGCTTCCTGCTCGCCATGTTCCTGCTCATCAAGCACTTCGGCACGCTCGACTTCACCCGTATCTTCGCCGCCATCCAGCTTCACCCCGGCCTGCAGGGTGGCTTCCTCACCGCCATCGCTCTGCTCCTCGTCGTAGGCGCAGCCGGCAAATCCGCGCAGATTCCCCTTTACGTCTGGCTGCCGGACGCCATGGAAGGTCCCACGCCCGTCTCCGCTCTCATCCATGCGGCAACCATGGTCACAGCGGGTGTTTACCTCGTCTGCCGCACCCACGCTATCTTCGACCGTTCTCCCTACGCTCTCGGCATCGTCGCCATCATCGGCGCACTCACCGCCCTCTTCGCAGCCAGCATCGGCATAGTGCAAAACGACATCAAGCGCGTCCTCGCCTACTCCACCATCTCGCAACTCGGCTACATGTTCCTCGGCTGCGGCGTCGCTGCGTACTCCGCGGCTGTCTTCCACCTCATGACCCACGCCTTTTTCAAGGCACTGCTCTTTCTCGCTGCTGGCTCCGTCATCCACGCCCTCTCCGGCGAGCAGGACATGCGCAAGATGGGCGGCTTGCGAAAACGCATCCCCGTAACCTTCTGGACCATGAGCGCCGGCGTCCTCGCCATCGCAGGCATCCCTCCCCTCGCCGGCTTTTTCTCCAAGGACGAGATCCTCTATCGCACCTTCGATTCCGGCCACATTCTGCTCTGGGACATTGGCCTTCTCACAGCCGGACTCACGTCCTTCTACATGTTCCGCCTCTGGTACAAGACCTTTTTCGGCACCGAGCGCTTCAACGAGCACGATCTGGGCCAGGTTCACGCCGGCGAAAACGAGCACGACGAAGGCCAGGCACACGCCCACGGCGTCCACGAATCCCCCTGGATCATGCTCGGCCCCCTCGTCATCCTCGCTGTTCTCTCGGTTGTCGGTGGCTGGGTCGGCGTGCCCGCCGCCCTCCACGGCCACAACGAGATCGAGCATTTCCTCGCTCCCGTCTTCACTGCCACCATCCCCGGTGCGGTGGAAGCCGCCACTCCGGTTGAGTCCCATGCCGGCCCTGAGCTCGGCCTCGCCTTCACCTCTGTCCTGGTCGCCCTTATTGGCTGGGCAGCCGCATGGTTCTTCTATGTAAAGCGACCCGGTACCCTCGGCGAAAAGACGATCGGCACCTCCCCGTACCGCCTCGTCTCGCACAAGTTCTACATCGACGAGATTTACAACGCCGTCTTCGTTCAGGGCACGCTGCTGTTCACCCGCGCTGCAGACCTCGTCATCGAATCCGGCCTGGTCAACGGCTCCGGTTCGCTCGCCGCCTTCGTCACTCGCGCCTCAAGCTCCGCAACCCGCCGCATGCAGTCCGGCAACATCCGCTCCTATGCAGGCTGGCTCGCCGCCGGTGCAGCCGTCGTCATCCTCGTCATGACCTACTCGGTCCTCGCCGCTCACCCGCTTGTCGGTCACGCGGCAACTCGCTAGAAGAGGGAGCCATGAACTTAGACCACAGCATCCTCTCGCTCATTGTCTTCACGCCACTGGCCGGCGCACTCCTCCTCGCCCTCCTGCCGGACCGCGGCCGCACTCAGCAGTGGGCCGCCCTCGCCGTCACCCTCGTTACCTTCGGTCTTACACTTCACCTGCCGTACTACTTTGCAGGCACCGACATCAGCACCACCTTCGGCTCCCCACTCGGTTTCCGCTTCGTCACCGACGTCCCCTGGATCGCTCAACCCGCCATCCGCTACCACCTCGGCGTAGACGGCCTTTCCATGTGGCTTTTGGTCCTAAGTGGCTTCCTTGCACCACTTGGCGTGCTTGCCTCGTGGAACGCTATAGGTTCCCGCCGCAAACTGTTCTACACCCTCTTCTTGCTGCAACAGGTCGCCATGCTCGGCGTCTTCGTTTCGCTCGATTTATTCCTCTATTACGCCTTCTGGGAACTCTCCCTCGTTCCCATGGCCATCCTCATCGCCACCTTTGGCCGTACAGACAATCGCCGCCGCGCCGCCATCAAGTTCTTCCTCTACGCCTTCATCCCCTCGGCGCTGCTGCTGGTCGGCATGCTCTGGCTCTATACCGCGACCGGCACCTTCCAGCTGCCCACCCTTTCTGCCCTCGCTGCAACTCACTCAATCCCGGGCACTTCACATGCACTCTGGCTCTGCTCGCTGGCCTTCCTCGTAGCGTTCGCGGTCAAGGTCCCGGTCTTTCCGCTGCACGGATGGCTCATTGACGCCATCGCCGAAGGCCCAACAGCCGCCATCATGGTCCTCGCCGGCAAGCTCGGCCTCTACTCCATCCTCCGCTTCTCGTTCGCCATCTTCCCAGACCAGATGCACTACGCAGCTCCGGTCATGATCGCTCTCGGCGCTATCGGCATCGTCTACGGCGCGTGTATGGCGCTCATTCAAAACGACTTGAAGCGCCTTGCAGGCTTCTCCACGCTCGGCCACCTGTCCTTTTGTGTGCTCGGCATCTTTACCTTCACCGTCAACGGCGTCGACGGCGGCATGTACCAGATCCTCAACCACGGCATCTCTGGCGGTGCGCTCTTCCTGCTCATGGGCTTCCTCTACGAGCGATATGGCACCTATGACATGCGCGACCTGGGCGGCCTCTCCGGAAAGCTGCCCTGGATGGTAACCCTCTTTGTTATCACGGCGTTATCGAACGTCGGCCTGCCCATGCTCAACAGTTTCGTGGGCGAGTTCCTCATCCTCAGCGGCTCTGCACAGACCGTCTGGTCACACCACGCCATGCTGTGGACCACCCTCGCCACCTCGGGCGTCATCTTCTCCGCGGCCTACCTGCTCACCATGATCCAACGCGTCTTCTACGCAGATCTCGGCAACATCTCCGCCGAACGCCGAGGCTGGGACTTGACCGCCCGCGAGCATATCGCGCTCTGGCCATTTGTCGCGCTCTTCCTCTTCATGGGCGTTGCATCCCCGTATTTTACCAAGACACTCGACCTGCTCGGCGCACCATACGCAGGTCATACCTCCACTCTGCAGAGCGGCGAAGGCCAAAACGCCACCATGGATGGCCATACGAATCACATGCAGCCAGCAGCTGAATCAGTGCTGAAGGTCAACGACGTTGCGTTCGCCTCCGCAGATACACGCCTGTTGCGCTCGAAGACACTGTCCTCCGCCAACTCACAAGGAGCCGCACGCTAATGTTCGATCCACCCAACGTGCTCGCCCTCCTGCCGGAGTACATCCTCACCCTTGTCGGTGTCGCCGTCATGATGCTCGAGCCCGTGCTGCCTGCCGGTCGCTCCCGCAAGCCGCTCGGCTGGTTAGCTATTCTCGGCGCCATTGCCGCATGCGCCGCCAGCTTCTACCAGGTGTCACTTATCCGTGCCATCGGCGGCCCGCTCTTCGCCTTTTCCAACACGGTCCAAGTCGATCGTTTCTCCATCTTCTTCCAAATCCTCGTCACTGCCGTCGCGGTCATCACCCTTCTTAGTTCACTCGACTTCTTTGAAGGCGACGCCACCAACGCCGGCGAGTACTACGCTCTCGTTTGCTTCGCAGCCGTCGGCATGCTGCTGATGAGCGTGTCCCCTGAACTGCTCGTCATCTTCGTCGGCCTGGAAATCTCCTCGATCTCCACCTACATCATGGCCGGTTTCCGCAAGACAAGTGCGGCCGGCGGCGAAAGTTCTATCAAGTATTTTCTGCTCGGCTCCTTCGCCACAGCCTTTTTCCTGTACGGCATCGCACTCACCTTCGGCGCAACCGGCTCCACAAACCTGCGCATGGTCGCGCCCGCCCTCGCCGGAACCAGCGCCCCCCTGCTCGCCATCCTTGCCATCGCCATGATCATTATCGGCATCGGCTTCAAGGTCTCTGCGGCACCCTTCCATGTCTGGACACCCGACGTCTACCAGGGTGCACCGCCCCCGGTCGTCGGCTTTATGTCGACTGCCCCCAAAGCCGCCGCCTTCGCCGTCCTGCTCCGCATCCTGTTTGGCGGCTACCCCCTCTTTGAATCCAAATGGTCAGTCCTGCTCTGGGGCATAGCAGCTCTCTCCATGACCATCGGCAACCTGGGCGCGTTGTTGCAGCGTGACGTAAAGCGTATGCTGGCCTACTCTTCGATCGCGCATGCCGGTTACTTACTTGTTGCCTTTACTGCCCTGCCGCAGGACGGCATTCCCGCCGCAGCCTTCTACACCGCCGCATACGCCGCCATGAATGTCGGTGCGTTCGTCGTCATCACCCTTGTTTCCGGCAATCGCGAACGCATGCGTACCGGCGAAGATTTTACCGGCTTGGCGATCCAGCATCCCGTTCTCGCCGCCGCTTTCAGCTTCTTCCTGCTCTCCATGATCGGCATTCCCTTCACAGGTGGATTTTTTGGCAAGTTCTACGTCTTTACCGGGGCCATCCACGCCGGTCACATCTGGCTTGCAGTCGTCGGCCTGCTCAACTCCGGTATCGCCTGCTTTTACTACCTCCGTTTGATCGCGCGTATGTATTCTGCACCGACCGGCTACTCCGCCGCGCCGGCGATTGACTTTGACCCGGCAGGCAGTACGAACCCGTTACTGGATCCTGTCGCCGCAGCCGCACTTGCTCCAGACGCGCGCATAATCCGCCCCACCGCAGCCTACCTGGCCCTCGCGTTCTGTGTAATCGCAACGCTTCTTCTCGGCATTCTTCCCGGGCGTGTTCTGCGCCTCGTCCAGTTCCCGGCCTTCACCCAGGAAGATCGCACGATTGCCGCCGAACCGCGCATGGAATGCTGCCCGAGCCCGCATCGCACAGCATTGGCACAGCTTGTCTCAGGCCTTAAGCGGTAGCGTCAAACGACTAACCAAGCCGACGGGCCGCCGTGTGTTTCATGTTGCGGCGGGCCCAACCTGCTTTCCCGGATGCGCTTGTCGTTATACCTGAGGCTTCGGCAGCAGCAGCAGGAACTTCTCCGAGGTCCGCGACCACATCGCGAGCAGGGACTGCGCCAGCGAACTTCCGCTTCGGTCCGCATGCTCCTGCAACAGCGCAAGCAGCCTCTCCTGGGCAGCGGTATCCGCTTCATCAAACCGTTGCGGCTGCAAAAATTCTTCGTGGAACCGGCGCTGCTCAAGTACCGAGCCATCCTCGTCGTAGATCCACGTCAAGCCACCCGTCATGCCGGCGCCAAAGTTCATACCGATCTTGCCCAGAATGACTGCCACGCCACCGGTCATGTACTCGCAGCCGTGGTCGCCCACACCCTCCACCACAGTAACGGCACCGCTATTACGCACCGCAAAGCGCTCACCGGCTCGGCCCGCAGCAAACAGCTTGCCGGCGGTCGCCCCATACAGCGCCACGTTACCCAGGATTACGTGCTCCCCGGAGTTTGCTGCCGCGAGGCCTCGTGCGCGGAGCACCAGTTCCCCACCGCTAAGGCCCTTACCCACAAAGTCGTTCGCCTGGCCGTTGAGGATCAGGTGCATGCCGTCCACCGTGAACGCGCCAAAAGACTGCCCAGCCGTTCCATTCAACGTCAGCGTCACGGACGGTGTTGGCATTGGTTCTTCTGCCGCCGCACGCAATGCGGCAAGTTCTCCGGCAATGCGCGATCCAACAGCCCGGTCTCTGTTTGCGATTGAACTCTCGACTG
Source organism: Acidobacteriaceae bacterium (assembly GCA_903642225.1). Lineage (GTDB taxonomy): Bacteria > Acidobacteriota > Terriglobia > Terriglobales > Acidobacteriaceae > Terriglobus. The sequence goes on from CAHJWI010000013.1 coordinate 30,063, forward strand.
CGTAGGCCTGACCGGCGCGCACCGCTGCAACCGCCGCATCTACCCACGGCTCATCGAGGGCGGCGGAGGCATCCGGTCGATCGTTCCGCTGCCCTGCCCATTGCAGGGACCCGGTCGGCACGTGCGCCAGCATCGGCGCAAGGTCAAGACCACCGTCGAAGCGCACCTGCTCCAGCAGGTCCACCCGCCCAATGGCGTCCTTGATGGACGCAAAGCCATACGACGCCAGTAGTTGCTGTAACTCATGCGCAAGCTCGTTAAAGAAGCGAACGATGTGCTCCGGCTTGCCACGGAAGCGCGCACGCAGTTCCGGCCTTTGCGTTGCAATGCCGGTGGTACAGGTGTTGAGATGGCACTGGCGGGCCATGTCGCAGCCGATCGCGACCAGAACAGAGGTGCCGAAGGCGTATTCATCCGCACCCAGCAGAGCCGCAATCAGGATGTCGCGCGCCGTGGCCAGGCCGCCATCGGTGCGCAGCCGGACACGTCCACGCATGCCATTCTGCATCAGCACCTGCTGTGCTTCCGCCAGGCCAAGCTCCCACGGGTTGCCGGCGTACTTGATGCTGCTCAACGCCGCGGCACCCGTGCCGCCACCGTTGCCGGCAATGACGATGTAATCCGCATACGCCTTGGCGACGCCCGCGGCAACGGTACCAACGCCACAGCTCGACACCAGCTTTACGCCCACGGCTGCACGCTTGTTTACCCGCTTCAGGTCGTAGATCAGCTGGGCCAGATCCTCAATGGAATAGATGTCGTGGTGCGGCGGCGGCGAGATCAACGGCACACCGGGTTGGGCATGTCGCAAACGAGCGATCAGCCCACTCACCTTGTGCCCTGGCAGCTGTCCACCTTCGCCGGGCTTTGCACCCTGCGCCACTTTGATCTCGATCTCCTCCGCGTGCACCAGGTACTCCGCCGTCACGCCGAAGCGGCCGCTGGCCACCTGCTTGATCTTGTTGTTCAGGTGCGTATGCACTGCTGGTGCCTCCACAATGGGCTCGGCAACGGCAACACCGCCGTCGCTCCCCTTAGGCACCGGCTTGTTCACAAAGCTGCTGGCCTCGCCCGGCTCGGGAATGCGCCGGTTACCGGGATGGGGCCGGTACACGTCCGAGTCCTCGCCGCCTTCGCCCGTGTTGGAGCGGCCGCCAAGCATGTTCATCGCGATCGTAATCGTTGTGTGTGCTTCAGGGCTCAGCGAACCAAGTGACATGGCGCTCGAGATAAACCGTGCCTGCAGCGTTTCGATACTCTCCACTGTCTCCAACTCGACCTCCGGCCCAACAGGTCGAATTTCAAGCAGGTCCCGCAGGTTCGCGGGCTCCTTAGCCGAGGCTTCGGCGGAGTACATGCGGAAGGCGTTGGCAGGGTCGGCAGGTAGAGGCACGTTGCGCGCACTGCCCACCACGCTCTGCAACGCCTTCACGGTCATCGGTGCCCATGCGTGCGGCTCCGTCACGTCGGCGCGGCGAAACTTCACCCAGCCATAGTCCGGCAGCTCCGGCTTGCTGGCGGCGTCCGCGGCAGGAGCGTCCCACAGCACACGCACATTCTTCTCAATCTCTGCAAAGCCGATGCCCCCCAGCGGTGCCGGCGTCAGCGGAAAGCAGCGATCCACCACCTCATTATTCAGGCCCAGGATGTCGAACTGGTACGCACCGCGGTAGCTGTCGACCACGCTGATGCCCATCTTGGACATGATCTTGGCCAGGCCCGCGTCAAAGGCCTTGATCATGCGTACTTCCGGTGTGTTCGGATCGTCCGGACTGGAAGCGCGGGCCGTCTCCAGCGCCAGCCACGGGCACACCGCACCCGCACCATAGCCAATCAGCACGGCCGCATGGTGCACGTCGCGCACGTCAGCCGCTTCCACGGCGATACCGGTGTGGGTGCGCAGGCCAGCTTCTACCAACGCGTGGTGCACCACGGCCACCGCGATCGCCATGGGGATGGGCAGCTCTTCTTCTGACGCGTTGCGATCGCTCAGCAGCAGGATTTCCGTGCCGCCTTGAACCAGCTCGATAGCGTTCGCACACAGGGCTTCCACGCCGGTCTGCAAGGAAAAGCGTGCAGAAAAGACGCATTTCAACTCCCGCAACCGGAGTGTGTCGTTATGCGGGTACCGTCCCTGCCGCAACGACTCCAGCTTGCCTACCGAAAGAATCGGCGACTTGAGCGAGATGCCCGGCAGCGCTGCATGTTTGTCCAGCAGGTGCGACCACGGTCCAAGGCGGGTGTGCAGCGACACCACCACGGCCTCGCGCAGCGGATCGATCGCCGGGTTGGTCACCTGCGCGAAGCGCTGGCGAAAATACGCGTACACCGGCCGCGGAGCCTTGGCCAGGTAGGCCAGCGGCGTGTCGTCGCCCATCGACCAAATGGCATCCTTGCCGTCCGCAAACATGGGCTGCAACACCATGCGCATGTCTTCGCGGGTGTAGCCAAAACTCTTCTGTGCGCGTTCGATTTTTCCCATGTCTGTCGCCGGCAGGTCTACCCACTCGGCCTCGATGGTGCGGTCGTCCGCCAGCGCAGCATAGCTGCCGTCAGCGTCAAACAGGTCCAACAGCGCTTCGTTCTCGTAGACCTTCTGTTCCTGCAGATCGACCACAAGCATCTGCCCAGGGCCAAGCCGACCGCTGTGAATCACCTGCTCCGGATCGAGGTCCACAAGTCCCGCCTCGGAACCCGCAACAACAAGCCCGTCCGCGGTAAAGGCGTACCTGCTCGGACGCAGACCGTTACGGTCAAGCGCCGCGCCTACGTATCGGCCGTCTGTGAATCCCAGCGCAGCAGGACCATCCCACGGCTCTGCCGTGTCGCGGTGGTATTGCAGAAACGCAGAGGGGTGCTCGGTAACGGCGGGTGGCAGCAGGATCCGGATGGCTTCGGCAACGGTACGACCGTTGCGGGTCAGCAACTCGACTGTCTCATCCAGCGAGGTGGAGTCGGTCCCATCCTTTGTCAGGATGGGCTGGCACTCCGCGGGCAGGGTGCTGTAGCGGGCTTCCATGCGCGCCCTGTTGCCCCATACGGTGTTGATCTCGCCGTTGTGGGCCAGCATGCGACCAGGCTGCGCACGGTGCCAGGCAGGTGTCGTGTTGGTGGCGTAGCGCTGGTGAAACAGGGCAAACGCGGTGATGTAGCTTGGGTCACGTAAGTCGGCATAGAAGGCGGCAAGCAGCCGCCCGATACACAGCGACTTGTACACCACGACGCGCGCGGATAGCGACGCAATATATCCGCTGACCTCACCGGCTTCAAAGCGTCGTTCGTAGTCCTTGCGCGCCAGGTACAGCTTTCGCTCGGTAGCCTCGATCGGGTCGCCACTGTCATCCGTCACCAGCATGTGCCGAATGGTCGGCATCGACCCCAGGGCGATCTCACCAAGTGTTGCCGGATCAGTCGGCACGGTGCGCCAGCCCAGCACGCGCAATCCCCGCGCCTGCACACAGCCAGCCAGCGCAGCCTCGTTCGCCTCCGTATCGGTGTGGCTAAACAGCACACCGACGCCCAACGGCTTGTTCTCCTCCAGCGTGTACCCTGTCTCACGCAGCAGCAAATCACGCGGCACAGCAGCGGCAATGCCCACACCGTCGCTGCTCTTGCCGTCGGCCGCAACCGCGCCACGGTGTGCCAGCCGCGACAACGCCGTCAACGCTTGCTCGAGGATCAGATGCGACGCTTCGTTCCGGCTCGATGCAACAAATCCCACACCGCAGGAGTCCCGTTCAAAGCGGGGATCGATCAGCGACGGCACCGCTGCGGGTGCGTCGGGGTTCCACGAACGATGGGCCGCCTGGGAGCGACGAGAGACAACAATGGTGGAGTCCATGGGTCATCCTACATGGCTGAAAAGGGCCGAATCCAGCGGCTTTCCAGCAGGTTTTTGAATTTTGTCGGGAATGGTGCGCGAGAGCCTCTACGTGGAGTCTCTGTCCTGTATAGTTATACATGTTGGTGCATATTTATGCATCCCGCCAACGGTAAAGGCGTCTAACGTTGTATCGTCACAATTGGCGGTTAACCCAAGTCTATCCCCTGCCGAGTCGATCCCTGCAATGACTCGTCCGATTCGTTCCGGAGCACAGTGAAACAGCAACGGCATCAGGCAATCCGGGAACTTTTATTCAGTTCGTCGGTGCTCAGTCAGGATGCGCTTCGCCGCCAGTTGATAAAGCGCGGCTTTACCGTCACGCAGGCCACGCTGTCGCGCGACATGCATGAGCTGCATATCTACAAGGGACCGAATGGATATGCACTGGCGGCCCCGAACGAGGAAGACGATGTACCCGCCATCAAAGAAACACTTGAAAACTTCGGCCTGGAGGTAAAGCAGGCGCAAAACCTGCTGGTCGTCATCACCACCACGGGCAGCGCGCAACCGGTGGCCGCCGCGCTGGACTACGAAGACTGGCCGGAGGCAATGGGTACCATCGCCGGCGACGACACCGTTCTCATCATCTGCGCCGACGCGGCAAACGCCACCGTGTTGAAACAACGGATGGAAGGGTTGATCAAGTAAGTGGACGTTTTGTTACAGGAAGAGACGCTGGTGAAGCAACAGGGCCTTCCGGCACCGTCTGTGCGCACGGCGGTCGCCGGTGTCTCCGGGTACTCCGGTGCTGAACTGGCACGTCTGCTGCTGGCGCATCCCCGGCTCACGGCGGACACACCTCTCTTCCTCGGACGGATGGACGCCGGCGCAACAACCAACTCACTGTTCGATCTGCATCCACACCTGGCCCGCAACGACGGCAGACCATCGCCGCTCATCGTCCCGTTTACGTGGCAGCTGTTGCGCGACAGCGGAACCGAAATCCTGTTCCTGGCAACCCCGCACGAGCAATCCCGCGAGTGGGTGCCGGAAGCCGTTGCCAACGGCCTGCGCGTCATCGATCTGTCGGGCGCGTGGCGATTGCATGAACTTGAAAATGCGGCGGTGTACAAGTTGTCGGACGCCGACCCGGCACGCGCTTCCTTCTTGCAGGCTAAGGCCGTGTACGGCAGTCCCGAGTTGCATCGCGCAGCCATTCGCACGGCCCGGCTCGTCGCGAACCCCGGCTGCTATGCAACGTCCATCATCCTTGCGCTGGCACCGTTTGTGCAGGCCGGCGTCGTCGACCTGGAGCGCGGCATTGTGTGCGACGCAAAGAGCGGCGTGAGTGGCGCAGGCAAGGCAGCAACGGCCAAGACCCACTTCATGTACGCCGCAGATAACCTCTCCGCGTACGGCGTCTTCGGCCATCGCCACACTGGTGAGTTGCTGGAGCAGCTGCACCTTTCCGCCGACCAGATTCGCTTTACACCGCACCTCTTACCAATTCCACGCGGCATCCTGTCGACAATCTATCTACGGCTGAAGGCACCGGTGGATGCGGCAATCGTGCATACCTTTTACGCCGACAGCCCTATGGTGCGTGCACGCACGTCGTTGCCGCAGATCCAGGATGTTGTGCACACAAACTTCTGCGACATAGGCTTCGAGATCGGTCCCAACGGCCGGGACGTGGTCGTTGTCAGCTGCCTTGACAACCTGCTGAAAGGCGCTGCCGGACAGGCGGTGCAGAACATGAACGTGATGTGCGGTTGGAAGGAAGAGGAGGGCCTGCTGTGAAGTATGTCGTCAAACTCGGCGGTGCTTCGCTTGAAAAACCGGAGCTGCTGCACGCCATCGGCAAAGCCATTGCAGAGCTTGTGGGCGATGGTCACAAGGTCGCGATTGTCCACGGAGGCGGCGTTCAACTGACCCGCACGTTGGCGCAGATGGGAAAGACCAGCCAGTTCATCAGCGGCCTGCGCGTCACCGACGCTGAAACCCGCGACGCCGCTCTGATGGTGCTTGCGGGACGCGTCAACAAATCGCTCGTCGCATCCCTCAATCAGCAGGGCCAATCCGCAGTCGGCATCTGCGGCGGCGACGGCCAGGTCTTTCGCGCACGCAAGAAAAAGACAGTTCCAGACCTCGGCTTTGTCGGCGAAATTGCTGCCACAGATCCGCGCTGGCTCGACGCCATCTGGGCTATGGGGTCCGTGCCCGTCATCAGCTCCATCGCGCTCGGCTTTGACGGCGAATATTACAACATCAATGCCGACGAGATGGCCTCCGCCACTGCTGCCTGCGTCAAGGCAGATGCCCTGGTCTTCTTGACCGACGTCCCCGGCGTGAAGGGTGCGGATGGCCAGATCATGCGGTGGCTTTCACTCAAAGAAATTCCGCAGCTCACGAGCGCGTCGATCATCACCGGCGGCATGCTGCCAAAGCTCAACGCCTGCCGCGATGCCCTGCTTGCCGGCGTGAAACGCGTACGCATCCTGCCGGCGGAAGCCGCCAGGGTCTTGCCGGATCTCATTAGCAGCCGGGTCAACGACGGCACGGAGGTGATGGTCGCATGACCATGTCATCCACACAACTTGAAGCAGATGTCACGACCACAACAAACGGAGGCGCAACGAACATGAACCTTGTTGCTACAGCAGCCGCAGAAAAGACACTGCTGCTCAATACCTATGATCGTTATCCCATCCTGTTTACACGCGGCGAAGGCGTGCACCTTTACGACGAGGCAGGCACCGCGTACCTCGACCTGCTGAGCGGCATCGGTGTCTGTGGCCTGGGCTACAACCACCCCGCCATCAACCGCGCCATCCTTGCGCAAACGTCCACCGGTCTGCTGCACACCTCCAATCTCTTCTTCCATAACCACACCGCCACCCTCGCGCTCAAGCTCACAGAGATCACCGGCATGGACCGCGTTTTCCTGTGCAACAGCGGAACCGAGGCGTGGGAGGCCGCACTCAAGCTGGCGCGTGCCCATGCAGACCTGCTGCGCTCTGAGGGCCGGACCATGGGCACACAGATGATCGCGCTCGAGCACTCCTTCCACGGCCGCACGATGGGGTCGGTGGCGACGACGCACAAGCAGAAGTATCGCGAGCCGTTCCAACCGGTCATGCCCGGCGTCCTCTTCGTTCCGTTCAATGACGTGAAGGCGCTGCGCGAAGCCTTCTCCACTGACATTTGCGCAATCTGCATTGAACCTCTGCAGGGCGAGGGCGGAATCCACCCCGTGTCCGCGGAGTTCTACGCTGCCGCACGCGAGCTGTGCGACACAACCGGTGCACTGCTGATGGCCGACGAAATTCAAAGCGGCATGGGCCGTACCGGCAAGTGGTGCGCCTACCAGCATCACAGCGCGCTGCCAGACGTCACCACCCTCGCGAAGCCCATTGCCGGCGGTCTACCCATGGGTGCCATGCTGTGCACGGAAGAAGCCGCGCGCTCTATCACCCCCGGCATGCACGGCACTACCTTCGGCGGTGGTCCGCTCGCCTGCGCAGTCGCGCTGGCCGTCATTGACGAGATCCAGGACGCAAACCTTCTCGATCACGTCAAAGAGATCGGCGGCTACTTCATTGCCCAACTCAAGGCACTCGCCGCCAGGCACACCAGCATTGCTGAGGTACGCGGCATGGGTCTCATGATCGGCATCGACCTACACAGCGCCGACCTTGCCGGCGAGTTGCAAAAGCGGATGATGTTTGAGCGCCACACCCTTCTCAACCGCACCAGCGAAACCGTTCTCCGCTTTTTGCCGCCCTTTCTCATCACGCGCGCACAGGTGGATGATACTGTCGCTACTCTGGACGAATTGCTCACCGAATCTGAACACGGCAACACAGCACAGCTTGCACACTCCACCGTGCAGGCCAAGGAAGCGGTCCATGGATAGTAAGACTGTAGTGATGATGCCGGAAGGTAAGCTGGATGGCTTTGCGGATGCACCCAGGGCCAAAGTCACGCTCGGCATTCAATCCGAAGCAGCGTTCGCTGAAGCTGCAAAGGCCCTGCATGGCCGTGATCTCGCCTCCATCGCCGACCTGTCCGTGCAGGAAATGGCTGCCCTGATGGAGCTTGCCCACGCCGTTAAAGCGTACCCGCAAGACTTTCGCCACGCTCTCGACGCACGACAAATGGTGCTCATCTTTGAGAAGGCATCCCTGCGCACACGCCTCACCTTTGAAGCCGCCATCAACACCTGCGGTGGCAACGCAATCTTTGTCGACCAGACGCACTCTCCCCTTGGTGAGCGCGAATCCCTTGCCGATGTAGCCCATAACATTGAGCGCTGGATGGACGTGATCGTGCTGCGCACCTACGCACACGAGACCGTGACCGAGATCGGCGACAAAGCCAAGATCCCGGTCATCAATGCACTCTCCGACTATGAGCATCCATGCCAGGCTCTTACCGACTTCTTCACTCTTGAAGAACGATTCGGCTCCTGCGAAGGCCTTAAGTTCACGTACGTTGGCGACGGCAACAACGTCTGCCATTCCCTCATGCTCGCCGGCGCCCTGCTGGGCACGCACGTTACCGTTGCCACACCCAAGGGGTATGAGCCCGACCTCGACATCATCCATAAGGCCATGGAACTTGCGGAGCAGACCGGCGGCTCCATTCAGCTCATGCACGACCCCCTTAAGGCCGTTGCCGGTGCCGACGCCGTCTACACCGACGTCTGCATCAGCATGGGCCAGGAAAACGAAACCACCAAGCGTACGCCCATCTTCAAGCCCTATCAGGTGAATGAAGCGCTCATGGCACACGCATCGCAGAACGCTGTCTTCATGCATTGCCTCCCGGCGCATCGGGGTGCAGAGGTGACAGATGCCGTCATCGACTCCCCGCAATCCATCGTCTTTGACGAAGCAGAGAATCGTCTGCACGCGCAAAAGGCTTTGCTGCTCATGTTGCTCGGTGGTGCCAAGCGCATACCTCGCGACCGCGGCCTCAACGGCAAGCGCCGCAAGTCGCTGTCGTAGGTCTCTCACTATTCGTTGCGGGTCATCGCCTGCTCCCGCACAACACAGGCGATGGCTCGCAACGCCGATACACTGAACAGCAACACCTAGGCGAACCCGCCGCACCAACGCACGAAAGGCGCTGTCCCGATGTCTGTCATTCTTGAGTCCCTTCCTTCCGGCCAAAAAGTCGGCATCGCCTTTTCGGGCGGTCTCGACACATCGGCCGCGCTTCACTGGATGAAGCAGAAGGGTGCCCTGCCCTACGCGTACACCGCCAACCTGGGCCAGCCGGACGAGACCGACTACGACGCAATTCCCCGCAAGGCCATGGAGTACGGCGCAGAGCAGGCGCGCCTCATCGACTGCCGCGCCCAACTCGTTCGCGAAGGCATTGCCGCCCTGCAGTCCGGCGCCTTCCACATCACCACCGCCGGCGTCACGTACTTCAACACCACACCGCTCGGCCGCGCCGTCACCGGCACGGTCCTCGTCAGCGCCATGAAAGAAGACGACGTAAATATCTGGGGCGACGGTAGCACCTACAAGGGCAACGACATCGAGCGCTTCTACCGCTACGGTCTGCTCGTCAATCCGCAGCTGCAGGTCTATAAACCCTGGCTTGACCCTACCTTTATTCACGAGCTCGGCGGCCGCGCTGAGATGTCGGCCTTCCTGCAACAGAGCGGCTTCGACTACAAGATGTCGTCCGAGAAGGCTTACTCCACCGACAGCAACATCCTCGGCGGCACGCACGAGGCGAAGGACCTTGAGTTCCTCTCCAGCTCCATGCAGATCGTCACACCCATCATGGGCGTCGCCTTCTGGCGCGACGACGTGGACATCAAGCGTGAACAGGTCGAAGTCCGCTTTGAGGAAGGAACCCCCGTCGCTCTGAACGGCACCACCTACAGCGACCCCGTCGAACTTCTGCTTGAGGCAAACCGCATCGGTGGTCGCCACGGCCTCGGCATGAGCGACCAGATCGAGAACCGCATCATCGAGGCCAAGAGCCGCGGCATCTACGAGGCACCAGGCCTCGCCCTGCTCTTCATCGCCTACGAGCGCCTCGTCACTGGCATCCACAACGAAGACACCATCGAGCAATACCGCGATAACGGCCGCAAGCTCGGTCGACTCCTGTACCAGGGTCGCTGGTTCGATCCGCAGGCCATCATGCTGCGCGAAGCCGCCCAGCGCTGGGTCGCCACGCCCATCACCGGCTCCGTCACGCTTGAACTGCGCCGCGGCAACGACTACACCATCCTCAACACCGACAGCCCAAACCTCACCTTCTCACCGGAACGGCTGTCTATGGAAAAGACCGAATCCACCTTTTCCCCGCGCGACCGCATCGGCCAGCTCACCATGCGCAACCTCGACATCACAGACACGCGCGCCAAGCTGCAGACCTACGCCAACAGCGGCCTCATCAAGCTCGGCAAAGGCTCTGACCTGCCGCAGCTCAAAGGTTCGGAGTAAGCGTTTATGGCAAACCAGTCCAGTTCTGCAGAAGCCACAAAGATGTGGTCCGGCCGTTTCCGCGAACCCCTGAACAAAGACTTCGAAGAGTGGCAGCGCAGCTTCCCCTTCGACTGGCGTCTGCTCCCGCAGGAACTCGCCGCCAGCTCCGCCCACGCGCGCGCCATTGCCGCCGCCGGCATCCTCTCCGCAGACGAGCTGCAAACAACGCTGGACGGCCTCATCGCCGTCGGCCTCACCGCACAAGCAGACGCGGCAGAGTTCTGGTCCGCGCACCTTGCAGCAATCACCAAGATCGACGACGCAAAGTTCGGCGCAGCCCTCGTCGCACTCAACCCCCAGGCTGAGGACATTCACCACTTCGTCGAACTCTCGCTCACCAGGCACATCGGCCCGCTCGCCCTCAAGCTCCACACCGGCCGCAGCCGCAACGAGCAGATCGCCACCGACCTGCGCCTCTACGTGCGCGACAGCATCGACCTCGCACTCACCAATCTAGCCGTCTGGGCCGACGCACTCGTCACAACCGCAGAAGCTGCACGCGACGCGATCATGCCCAGCTACACTCACCTGCAGCGCGCAGAGCCTGTACTCCTGGCGCACTGGCTCTTGGCCTACGTAGAGATGGTTCTGCGTGACTGCTCGCGACTTGCAGACTGCCGTCGCCGCCTCAACCTTTGCCCGCTCGGCTCTGGTGCCATTGCCGGCGCTACCCTCGCGCTGGACCGCACCATCGCCGCACGCATCCTTCGCTTCGATGCACCGACCGCCAACAGCATGGACGCAACCAGTGACCGCGACTTTGCGGTTGAGTTTGCCCAGGCAGCCAGCACGATCGGTCTACACCTTTCGCGCTTTGCAGAGGAGATCACCCTGCACGCCACCGCCGAGTTTGGGTTTATCGACCTGCCGGAAGCCTTCTCCACCGGCTCCTCGGCCATGCCGCAGAAGAAAAATCCCGACTTCACGGAACTCCTCCGCGGCAAAAGCGGCCGCCTTCTCGGCGCAGCGACCACCCTGGCCACCATCGTCAAGGGCCTGCCGCTTGCCTACAACAAAGACATGCAGGAGTCACAGGAGGCCGTCTTCGAAGTCGCAGAAACGCTGGAAGGCACGCTGCCCCTGCTCGCGCCGTTCACCCAGGCCCTGCGCTTCCGCCACGACCGCATGCAGCAGGCCGCAGCCATTGGGTATCTCAACGCAATGGCCGGCGCCACCTACCTCACGCACCGCGGCATCCCCTTCCGCACCGCTCACGAAATCATCGGCAAAGCCGTCCGCTTTGGGCTGGAAACAAGTCGCGAGCTCAACGAACTCACGCTTGAGGAGTTGCAAACGTTAAGCCCAGAGTTCGGCCCGGACTTCTTCGACAGCATCACCTTGCGTGCCACGCTCGATTGTCATGACGTTATCGGGGGCACAGCCACCACCCGCGTCCATGCCGCACTCGCTGAAGCACGCACTCGCATCGCCGCGCTGCTTGACGCCATCGGCGACGGCAACCCCGACGACCCGGGCGCAGAGGAGGCCGATGCCCCGCGCTGACATTCGCAAGGCCACTCTGCAGGACGCCGCCAACATCTTCGAACTCGTCAACTCGCTTTCAGGCGACGGCACCCTCTTGCGCCGCCAATACGCCGAAATCTGCGAAAACGTTCGCGACTTCCACGTCGCCCTGTCAGAGGGCGGCATCTTCCTCGGCTGCGGGGCGCTCCACCTCTATGGCCCGCACCTGGCCGAGATCCGCTCCATCGTCGTCACGCCGGAGGCGAAGGGCCAGGGCGCTGGTGGCGGCCTTCTTAAAGCCCTGCACGCTGAGGCCGATCTGCACGGCGTCCTCACCACCTGCCTCTTCACCCGCATCCCAGACTTCTTTTTCCACTACGGCTATCGCACCACCATGGACCGCACTGCGTTGCCGGACAAAATTTACAAAGACTGCCAGAAGTGCCCGCGCCTGCACGCCTGTGACGAGGTCGCCATGATCCGCGGACCCGTGCCCCGCGTCGCCGTTCTTGGCCCGCAAAAAATTCGCCAGCCCGAGCTCGTTCCGCTGCAGATCGCCTTCACCGGTACCGACCACTAGGCCTGTTCCGGCGCGATCACATCCAGATCGACAGCCTCCACCAGCGGGACCATCCAGTGCAGCAGCGCCATGTGCACTGCGCTCACCTGGTACGCATCCAGCGCGTCCTGATCCACAAATCGCATCATCGCCGCAAACTCATACCCCTGCCCGCGCGCCGAGGTGTTCATCCCCGCCACGGTTTCTAGCAGCCCCGGCACCACGCCCTGAAACGCTTTGATCTGTGCCGACGCACGCGACTTGTCTTCAGGCATTGCATCCGGCTTCCAGCGCAAACCGAACATGTGGATGATCAGCGGAAGCCTCCGCGCTCAGCCTAGCATCGCTCACTGCTCTGTTCGCGAGATGATGAGAGCATGTTCCGACGCCTCATCGACCCGGCGCACTGCCTCCTGGCCGCTCTCGCACTTGCGACTTTCTACTCCAGTCCCTGCAGCGCAGCCACAGCAAGTGTCAGCGCGGCGCTCCTCGCCGATCCGCACTTCGATCCCTTCCGCAACGTCTCCAAAGTCGAGCGCCTCGCCGCCGCAAACGTCGAGCAGTGGGCCGCCATCTTGGCTGAACCGCCGGCCCCCGGCGATGCCCAGGCCTTCCGCGCGCTACAAACGGCCTGCAAGGAGACCAGCACCGATGCTGCCAACGATCTCCTGCTCTCCGCGTTCGACGCCTCCGCACAGAAGACCGCAACTGGCGCACCGGCCTTCGTCATGCTCGCCGGCGATCTGCTCGTCCACCGCTTCGATTGCCGCGTTGAAAAGCTGCTCGGTCACCCCGCCGCCGCACCCGGCACCAAGTATGACGACGCCGAAGCCCACCCCGCTCCCGGCACAGCACGCACCGTCATGGCTTTTGCCCGGAAGACCGTTGACTACATCGCGCTGCAACTCCACACCCGCTTCCCTCATACACCGGTCTACATCGCACTCGGCAACAACGACTCCGGTTGCGGCGATTACCAGTTCAACGAGCACGACCCGCTACTCGCCGGCACAGCCACTGCCGTCGCCAGCGGCTGGGTGGGCGTAGCACCTGTCGAGTCAGAAAAGGCTCGAGCAGACTACACTCGCTTCGGCTCCTATACCCTGCCGCTTCCAGCACCCCTCGTGAAAGGGCGAGTTCTGGTCCTGGACGACATCTATCTCTCAAGCCGCTTCCAGAACTGCGCCGGCAAGCCTGACAGCACCAGCGGCAAAGACCTGCTCGCCTGGGTCGACGCGGAACTCACCGCCGCCGAACGCCACGGCGAATTTGTCTGGGTGCTTACCCACATCCCGCCCGGCATCAACGTCTACTCTACCAACGTTAACGGAATCGACGTCTGCGCCGGCAAGCCCCCTGTTACGTTCCTCTCCTCTACTGCTCTCAGCGAAGTCCTTGCAAGGCACGCGGCCGCCATCCGCGTTGTGGTCGCAGGTCACACTCATGTGGACGAAATCCGCGTCTTTGGCGGGGACGAGTCGCATGGCAAAAGCAGCTTCGCCGTCAAGGGCGTTCCGTCCATCTCGACGGTCAGCGGAAATCCCCCCGCATTCCTCCGCGCCACGGTCGACACAACCGGCGTGCTGCAGGATTACACGCTGCATGTTGCCAGCAACGCAAAGGCTGGTGCACCTGCATCCTCGCTCACCTGGATTACCGCCTACGATTTTCGCTCCACCTACGCCGAGCCGGCCTTTACCGCAGCGTCTATCGCCGACCTCGTCAAACGCTTCACTGCCGGCGCACCCGCCGATGACCAAGCCATCGCTACCTACCAGAACTACTTCGCCGGCAGCGGCCTCCGCCGCCTTGCCCTCCAGGCAGTCTGGAACCAGTACACCTGCCACATGCAGCACGACGACCCGGCAGCCTTTACGGCCTGCGTCTGTGCCACCGCAACCAAACGCTAGAACCGTAACGTCAGCGCGCCGTGTAACACCCGTCGGAATTTGACACCGCCAGCGGCACGCCAAACAGCGCGGACAGCCGTTCACCGGTCAGCATCTCCGCTGCCGCGCCGTCGCCCACAATGCGGCCCTCCCGCATCAGCAACACCCGCCGTATTGCCGGCACTATGTCCTCCACATGGTGCGTAATCAGCACAATGCCAGTGCCCTGCTCTGCCAGCTCTTGTAGCGTCCTCCGCAACTCCCGCTGCGCCGGCAGGTCGAGCGTGTTGCTCGGCTCGTCCAGCAGTAGCATCCGCTGCGCGCCGTTGCCGCTGGCCGCTAACGCCCGTGCAATCATCAGCCGCTTCTGCTGCCCGCTTGAGAGGGTTCGTAGCGGCCTCTCCGCCAGGGCCTCGACACCTGCATCCACCATCGCCTGCTGCGCCCGTTCCCGCATCTCGTCCGTTACCTGCAGGTTGGGCCACAGTCGAGCCGCAGAAAAAAAGCCGCTCAGCACGATCTCCCGCGCCGGCACGTCTAGTGCATCACGCACGGGTGCGTCGCTGCTCACCACACCCATCATCCGGCGCAGCAGCGTCACATCCCACCGCGCCCGTCCAAACAGCTTCACCTTCATGCCCGGCTCAGCCAGCGGGTATAGCTCGCAGGTCAACGTCTTCAGCAGGGTCGACTTGCCGCACCCATTCGGCCCAACAATGGCAACCGACTCTCCGGCGGCAACTTGCAGGGAAACATCGTGCAACACATGCGCGTCCCCACGCACGACATTCACACGGCGCAGGTCCACCGCAAACTCGCTCACGTGCTATGCACCGCAGGCGCAGCCGTCTTCTTTTCTATCAACCCCGCAGCAGCACTCATCGTTATCCAGCGAAGACCTTTACTCAAAACAAGCATCCCACTCCCTAGTATGAAGCGAGCCAACATCGTCGGCAGCGGTCCCAACGGCCTCAGCGCAGCTATCGCCCTTGCACGCGCTGGCGTCCAGGTCACCGTCTTTGAAGGTGCGGACCAGCCCGGCGGCGCCGTTCGTACCCAGGAGGCGACCCTTCCCGGCTTCCGCCACGACATTGGCTCGGCCGTCTACCCGCTCGGCATCGCCTCACCTTTCCTCCGCTCCCTTCCCCTCGCCGAGCACGGTCTCCGCTGGATCGAGCCCGATATCCCCCTCGCCCATCCACTGCCTGACGGCGACGCCGTCGCCCTTCTGCACTCGCTGGACGCTACCGCCGATCTCCTCGGCCCCGACGGCCCCGCCTACCGCAAGCTCATGCAGCCGCTCGTCGCCGCCTGGCAAGACCTCATCCACGACGTGCTCGGTCCCGTCTTCCACATACCGCGTCACCCCTTTGCACTCGCCCGCTTCGGCCTCACTGGCCTGCAGCCCGCGCTCAGCACCGCCCACCGTCTTTTCAAGACAGAGCGTGCCCGCACCCTGTTTGCCGGCATGGCCGCCCATGCCGTCGTCCCGCTTGATTTTGCTGCGACCACCGCCGTTGCCCTCACCCTTGGTGTCACCGCCCACGCAGATGGCTGGCCCATCGCCGCAGGCGGTGCCCAGTCGCTCACCGGCGCTCTCGTCAGCATTCTTCAGTCCTACGGTGGCACAGTCCACACCGGTTCCTTCGTACAGCGCCTCACTGACCTGCCACCCGCCGACTGCACCCTGCTTGACGTCACGCCCAGCCAGTTCCTCACCCTCGCCGGCAACGCCATCCCTGCTGAACGCACCCGCCCCTACCGGCAGTTCCAGCACGGCCCCGGCATCTTCAAGCTCGATTGGGCCCTCTCCGCACCCATTCCCTGGCTCAACGACCTCTGCCGCAACGCCGGTACCATCCACCTCGGCGCATCGGTACACGAGATAGCCGCCTCTGAAGCTGACAGCTGGTATGGGCGGCCGAACGATCGACCTTTCATCCTGCTCTCCCAGCCCAGCCTCTTCGATCCCACCCGCGCTCCCGCTGGCCAGCACACCGCCTGGGCTTACTGCCACACACCCAACGGCAGCACAGCCGACGCTACCTCCTCCATCGAAAACCAAATCGAGCTGTATGCCACCGGCTTCCGCAGTACCATCCTGGCGCGCAATGCACGCAACGCCGCCGCCATGCAGCAGTGGGATCCCAACCTCGTTGGCGGCGACGTCTCCGGCGGAGCCATGACTCTCGCCCAACTCCTACGCCGTCCCCGCCTGCCGCCCTACAGCACGCCTCTCCCTGGCGTCTACCTTTGCAGCTCTTCCACGCCGCCCGGCGGCGGAACCCACGGTATGTGTGGCGCACTGGCCGCCGCGTCTGCCGCCGTCGGAACACTCGGCATGTCCCTGCCCCCGCTACGCTGACTCTTTCGCGCCTCCCGTGACTGTCATCCAGCCACTCGGCGATAATCAAGAACGGCAGCATCGCACGGTAAGCCGCGCACGACCGCCCGGATGGTGAAATCGGCAGACACAGCGGACTTAAAATCCGCAGACCTTAAACGGTCGTGGGGGTTCAAGTCCCCCTCCGGGCACCACAAAAGGTCATGCTTGCGAAGGCACATATGAAAGAGCCAATACCGATCCGTCTTTCCCGGGGATCGGTATTGGCTCATAGTAAGTAAACGTGACAGCTAAAACGCACTGTTCTGCAGCAGCGTGCACGCAATGGGCTCGGAAAACTGGCCTGCGGGTGGTCCTCCGTTGCATGTTCCGTCTGACGTACCCGGGTTCTGCACCCAAAGATATCCGTCCAGCAAACCAGAAGCCATACCTTGCGACGGCAGTCCCAGGCCACGGTTTGCCGGATTGCACCACTGGTGGTCCCACGTGGCACCGACTCCATTTCGGCTGGTATCGACTACATAGTGCTTACCACCCGTAAACCTGGAGATCTTATTGCCGTAATCCACGTTACTTTGCAGACTTTCATAGTTACTTACATTCACCGCAAAGCCCGCCGCCTGACTTACTCCAGCACCCGTTAACGCCTTGGCCATTTGGGCAGCATTGATCCCATTCGGCGGGCCGCCATCCAGGTACACAACTGCATTCGGAGCGTTCTGCTTTAGACTGGATATCGCGTACTGCAGCAGGCTCAGGCGTTCAGATTGCTGCCCCTGATTCAAACAGCCCTGGGTGTTGTACTGGGTCAAGGAATCTGGTTCCAGCACGATCACCGCCTGGCCGCTTCCGATACCGCTTGCAAAGGCATCGATCCAGTCTCGATACGCACCAGCGTTGGCCGCACCACCACTGGAATACCCGCCACAATCACGATTGACGATGTTATATACCGTCAGAATCGGCACTGTCCCGCTAGCTGCCGCACTCTGCATCACCGTCGCCACATCCCCTGCCGGATTCCAATTCCAGTTGCCGAACCACGTCGACTGTGCCTGTGCCGCAATCTTGCCAATCGACTGGCCGTTGGAACAGCCCTGCCAGCTGTTTTGTCCTGCGGCACTGTAGGAATTTACAAAGAACTTCATTCCAAAAAGCGGATTTCCCGCGGCGGGTACCTGTGCCGCCGCCGTCGCCAGCGGCGTCAATAGAATGCCGGCAAGGTTAAACGCCTGAACGGGTGATCCGGCTGCAATTCGCAGGATCGATCGGCCGGCGGGGAGTGTGACCGTGCTGGCCGTATCCAGTTGAAAGTTGCTCCAACCCCCGGTACTTGCCAGCGACGCCGGAGCCTGGGCATCGCCCGACACAAGTATCGTCGCCGTCCCGCTCGTGGGCGTGCCGTTGGAATAATAGAGCTGCAGGGAGTACGTTCCACCAGCACCGGCGGACAGCGCATATTCGACATATCCGTTCTCTTGCAGATCTCCCCAGATGGCGGGGCTACCTGGATAGAACGTGTAGCGGCTCGCGCTGCTGTATAACGCCACATTCAACCCCGTTGCTGAGGTCGAGCTCACTGGCATCACTTGTGCCCTTGCCGTCGCTCCTAGCGCCAGCGCACAGATTATCCATAAACAGCTTTGCAAAATGCGCATGCATTCCTCTTATCCCGTTTAGGGATTGCTGCGGACCCACATGCAGTGAGTCCCGTTTCGAATGGGTAAAGGCAAGCTGAAGAAGAGAAATCAGAACGCAGGAAACACTTCGGGAACTACCGTCTCACTCCGAAGGAGCGGATCTATATTTGCCTTTGGTCAAAGTCTAATCAGCGTGCGCGCATCGTCACCATACCCATTTTTTCCCGGAATCGGGTAAGAAGTTCCTCAAAGGCACGACGCTCCGTTTGCATTCGCAGGCCGTGATTACTGAGCCGCTCGGCCGCATCTTACTCGAGGGCTTAACCAAGTCTGGCAAGCTACCCGAAACCTCTACCTCGACGGCATCACGCACGCATCCCCCTTTGGTGTAAGTAATCCGTTACAGAACAACTTGCGCTTCCAGCCAAACCCAACAACAGGCCTATTCCTGAATAAAACAGCATGTTACCGGTGGGTGAACATGCCCCGAACTACCGTAACCGAGCCCCAAAGGTAGCCTTGTGTCACGTCATGTTCATGTGCTTATCATGAGCTTTACTCTACGGAGTTGATTCAATGGATTCGCATTATCTGCCGCATCCCGACGAGAGTCGGTATGAATCTCTTTGGCAAGAAGAGCCTCCACTTCTCTTCGTGTTGGTCGTCGTTATAGCTTCTGCCGATGCGCAGGCGCAGCTTGCCAGTTTGGCTGCGCAGCTTAAGCCGACATCTGTCCAGACCGCCTATCTTTTTCTATGTTCGTCAGCCGACCAAAATGCCGCGGCGCAGATCTTCGCCGCATCGTCCGCGCTCCCCTGCCTACTCGCCCAAAGTGGTGAGCGGCTCGCATCAGACAGCATCTACCTTGTCCCCTACCAGTCATCCGCGACGGTGCACGACGGTAACGTCTATCTGACACCATTGAGCACGGAAAACACGTTTATCCAAGGGACAAACGCTCTTCTAGAGTCCGTCGCTCTCCAGCACAAGTACCTCACCGTCGCGGTGAATCTTGGCGATCAGACCAGCACAGAATTTGCCTCTATGAGCCAGGTTCGCGAAGCAGGTGGACTCGCCCTGCAGGCCCTTGCGGCAGGTCGCCTGCAAGCAGCGGATGCTATAGCTCTCACCGGTAGCTACGACGCCGTCTTTTCATCGGACGCGTTGCCTGCTGAACTACTACGACTTACAACGGGGATCAATCCGTTTCAAAACAGCAACAACTCCTGTCTCAATGGTGAGACAGTTCAGCCGGTACTTACTCTTTTACGCACACACCTGGGAATTGACTTACAAGGATATTGCCTGTCCATCATCTGCCGTAGGCTTCACAGGCGCATGCTTCTGCGGATGAAGGATAGGTCCACCTATTACACGTTGCTGCAATCCTCTTCTACCGAAGTACAAAAGCTTGGCTCCGATCTCTTAATGCCGTTCACCCGATTTTTTCGAGACGCCGAATGTTGGACTACTCTCAGCGACCTCGGTCTTCCCCGCCTTTTCGCACTGGGTGAGGGCAAACCAACGCGCATCTGGAGTGCCGGCTGTTCCACCGGCGAAGAGGCTTACTCCCTGGCCATGCTGTTGGTCGAGCATCAAACGAAGACAACCTCACCAGTGCCGTTCGTCATCTTTGGTACCGACGTCGATACCACCGCTCTACTCGCCGCCAGAGCTGGCCTTTACAGCCACACCATCGAACAGGAACTGTCACCTGAGCGCCTGAAACGCTTCTTCATCAAGGAGGAGCGCGGGTACAGGGTGGTGTCTGAGCTCAGGGACATCTGTATCTTCTCGGACCATAACCTGTGCTTTGACGCCCCTCTGGCCGATGTCGATCTACTCGTTTGCCGTAACACGATCGGCCTCTTCGATCATCCTCTTCAGGAGCAGGCGATAGTCAACATCCTGTATGCCCTGGCACCTCAGGGCATCTGTATGCTTGGGAAGGCAGACGTGACGGTGGGCCTGGATAGCCACTTGACCCCACTGCACGCAGGCCACCGGTTATACTTCAAGGCTCCCACAACGATGGACCGAAACACCGCTCAGACCCGGCCACAGACGGCACCCAAGCCGCAGGCCACAGATATGGAAAGTTTACCCACGCAGGACATGCGCAGCCCTGTGGCAATGCCTGGCGCGCTTCAACGATACGCAAACAGCGTCGTTTCTACACGCTTCGGTCCGCCCGGCATCATCGTCGACAGCAGTCTTAACGTTATCGAGATCAGAGGTGAACTCGCACCTTTCATTCAGGTCTCGGCAGGGCTCGCCAGTGGAAAGCTGCAGCAACTCGTTAAACCGGTACTCGCAAGCAGCATCTTTGATCTTGTCCAGCAAGCGACACCCGGTAACGCACCGCTTTCCAGCAATTGTCTGCTCCCCGGCTTCACAGAGAGTGTCACTATAGAGGTGTTGCCTCTACCCACGGACAGCCTTGAAAGGCTATTCTTTCTCGTCCTCTTGCAGGGGGGTGCAATGGCCCCGGAAAACGCCGCTCGCAATATAGTTTCACCCACGAGAAGCTCAGCAGACTCCGTCAGCTTTGTCCCGGAGCCCTCCTCGAGTTCCTCGGTCATAGATGCCGACCAGCAGACAAACAAGGAGCAGGAGAGCCGCCGTGAAGAGAGAACCGCCGCTCAGCGTCCCATCGCACCCGCGCCTACATTGTCCCTTAACGAGCAACGAAACTCGCGTTCAAACGCGGCCGGCACGCTCGTGCAGCAAGCCGTACAGATCGAGGCAGAAGGCCCTGCCCACCGGGTTAACGCAGAAGTGATCGGCCTGATTGCAAGTTCTGACATTCCTCTGCTGCTGTTGACCAAGGATTTTGTGATTCGCCTGTTGTCTCCACCCATGGCGGACATTCTTGGACTCAGCCCATCCGACGTCGGAAAAGTTCTCACGACGCTCGATCTGCACCTGAATGACTTCGGTCCTATAGAACCCCTTCTCACAGAGGTTCTGCAGACTCTGCGCACACACGAGCAGGAAGTCCAGGATCGCCAGCAGCATTGGTTCAGACTTGTCATACGCCCCCACCGGGTTACAAACGAGATTCGTGGTCTGGTCGTCATGCTTGTGGACATCGACACCGAACGGACGCTTCGCCATCAACTCATCCACGCACGCGACTTCGCAGCGTGCATTCTGCAGCAGATTCCGGTGCCCCTCGCAGTTCTGCATGCTGATTTAAGTTTCCGTTCTGCAAATGCCGCATTCCAGAACGTCACGGGGTCAGCAAACCAAATCTTGACTGGCTGGTCGCTGCAGAACTTCACACAGAGATTTTGGGGTGTCTCAGCCGACGAAACCGAACTTCACAAATTGGAAGCGCTACCCATCGGCGGTCTCATCGAAACCGAGTTCAGCACGCGCTCCGCACCCGGACAAACACTTCTGATCAAGGGTCAAGCCCTGCTCAACGGCACCGCTCGGGTCGTGCTGTTGCTGGTTGAAGACGTAACGCTCCGGCGAGAAACCGAACGACTTCTCGCCCGTCAGCAATCCGCACTCACTGACCAGCTGAAGAACAGAGACACCCTCCTGAAAGTGACGCAGAAGGAGTTGCACGATCTGGCACAGCATCTCTTTACCGTTCAGGAGCAGGAGCGGGAACGTATCGCCAGCGAATTGCACGACGATGTCAGCCAGCGCCTCAGCCTTCTGCACATGGCCTGCGACCGGCTTTCGCAGCTGCATCATCCACCCGCTGAAGCAGCGGAGATCAACAGCATTACGCAGCAGGTCCAATCTCTTGCCAGCGACGTACGCGTCATGTCTCACAACCTTCATCCGGCGCTGTTAAAGCAACTTGGCCTGGTTGTCGCTCTCAAATCCCTGGTCGATGATTTCCGCGAAAAAGAGAATCTGCCCGCCACCTTGACCTCCACCATCGGCGCGCTCCAGCCCTCTGATCTGGCATCCACCACGTGCTACCGCGTCGTTCAGGAAGCTCTCCGCAACGTCGCAAAGCACGCCGGGCAAACACACGTCAAAATCAGCCTCGATTCCATGGATGACCTGCTCCGGCTTCAGATCCGTGACTTTGGCAACGGCTTCGACCAGGGCTCCTCTGTCCCTCAATCAGGTCTGGGTCTCACAAGTATGCGAGAGCGAACCCGTATCGCGGGAGGCACGTTCTCCATTACGTCCACACTGGGGGAAGGTACCGTCATCGTGGCCGAAGTGCCGGCAGGAATCGATGCCTAGACCGCGGGTCATCATCGCAGATGACCACGCTCTCATGGCCGAGGGGATCCAGCGCCTGCTGGCAGCCCATTACGACGTCATCGGTATCTGTTCCAACGGCAGAAAGCTTGTGGAAGAAGCCCGCGTGAAAAATCCAGACATCATCGTTCTGGATATCGGCATGCCGGAACTCAATGGAATCGAAGCGGCGCGACAGCTCAAGCTGTGGTCCTCGCGGGTTCGACTTGTTTTTGTCACGCAACAACTGGATCTTGACTATCTTCGTGCCGCCTTTCAGGCTGGCGGCCTCGGCTACGTTGCAAAGCAGTCAGCCTCTACGGAACTCATCACCGCCGTCAAAAGTGTCTACTACGGACGCCCGTTCGTTACCCCTCTGCTGGCCGATACCATGACAGCGGTCGAGCTCGAGCGTGCCACCACCGGTCAGCTGCCCGGCAAAATGGTCCTCACCGCGCGACAAAGAGAGGTCCTTCAACTGGTCGCCGAAGGCCGCACCGTCAAAGAGATTTCAAGCATCCTCTCCATCTCGCCAAAGACCGTGGAATATCACAAGAGCGCGTTGATGAACGAGCTTGGCCTTCGCACCACTGCCGAGCTCACAAGGTATGCCCTGGCACGCGGACTTCTCTTGCACCGCGACACATAAGCCCAACGAGCCCCAATGCCGCACTCCTGCAGGACGGCCTCGGCGTGAAGCTGCAGCTGCGAGATGCGTGCGTTAGTGTCCGCCAGCTCACGCCACAGCCGCAGAACTCAGGAAATCACTGGCGCGTTGCCTTGCTTGATCGCAATGTAGGCAATAAGCGGCATTGACGACAATGGCCAGAAATGTAGGCAGTAGACGCTTTTAGTCCAACAGCCTACCCACATACTCAGCTTAGTTACAAACGACAAGGGTACTTCTTGCCGTTGCCTTTAATCACCCCGCTCCGCGGGATCTGTTTTCCTACTCTGCCTGGCTTGTAATTTGCTTACCTTCCGCGTGAAGGGGCTTTCGAGGTGCGACACTGTGCCATCCGCCTTTGCTGATTTTCTGCTGCAACGCCCAACTGACGTTATTGCCCCTGAACGCACAAACATCTTTCGTCCGGCTGTTCTAATGCAACGAGCTGAACTGCTCATGGACGCCATCACCGGCTGCCTGTCGCTTGGTTTCACCGCCTTGCTCCTCAGTCTGCTCTCTCACGGCGACGTGATGCCCGGCAGCACCCGCCACGCGCTTGCGGCGTGCCTGCTCTTTCTTTGCCTCCTCATTCTTTTCCTCAATCAGTCTGGCACCTACCGTCTTACAGGTGGCTTGCTCGGCCTGCGTGAGACAGAATGTGTGCTGCGCGCAGTGGCTTCGTTGTTCGTCATCATCATCCCGTGTGCCCTGCTCTTCAGCTCACGCAAGTCGATGCTTGCCATCTTCGTGGAAGCACCAACCCTCGCCATCCTGCTGGTGCTGCAGAAGCAATTTCTTCACAAAGCACACGACCGTCTTCCGAGCCTTCTTTTTCCCCGCAAACGGGTCGTGATTTATGGATCCGCCGTCTCTGCCCGGCTGGTGTTCTCTACCCTACAGCGTTCCACAAAGTCCCGCATGCGGCCGGTGGCCATCGTTACAACAGAAGCGTCAGGCACACACTCCGCCGAAGTCGACGACGCCAACGACATGTCGTCGCTGGTGGAACACAACTCAACCGGCATCAGCGAACAGATGTTGCGGAAACACCGCGCGGATGTCGTCCTGGTCACTGAGACACCGCACTCCTCTGAAGCTTTTCAGCACATCATTCAGCAAAGCAGGCTGGCCGGTGCTCAGGTCGCATTTCGCGCCTTCGGCCCCATGCAAGACGCGTCCACCAACATTGATTACCTCGACCTGGACGGCCACATCGTGTACGGCCTGCACCAGGTCTCCCCGCATGGGACACGGCCAACGCTCTCGCGCATCATCGATCTGGTCTTCGCTGTCGCCATGCTGTTGCTGCTTGCACCGGTGCTGCTGATCACCGCGATCCTGGTTCGGCTCGATTCACCCGGCCCGGTCTTCTTCCGCCAAAAGCGGATAGGTCTTTACGGTGGTGCATTCACCATCTTCAAGTTCCGCACCATGGGGCTGCAGCACTGCGGCAGTGGCGTCAGCCCGTCGGCATCCTCTGACCCCAGAATCACGCGCGTGGGCCGATGGCTGCGCAAGTCCAGCATCGACGAGCTGCCTCAGCTCTGGAACGTCTTGCGCGGAGACATGGCGCTGGTCGGCCCCCGACCAGAGATGCCGTTCATCGTGGAGCAGTACACACCCATACAGCGTGCACGGCTCGATGCTTTGCCGGGGGTGACAGGTGTCTGGCAGCTCAGCGCTGATCGCTGCCGACCCATCCACGAGAACGTCCACTACGACCTTTACTACCTACGGCATCGCTCACCTTTCTTTGACATGGCGATCCTGCTCCACACCATCTTTTTTGCAATGCGCGGTGTCTGAGCTGAACTCTGGCTTCTACACATCCATACTCTGCACAAACCAAGGAGAACATCAATGGCAATCGCCATCATTACAGGAGCTGCTGGACTTATTGGCTCTGAAGCCGTGAAGCACTTTGCCGAACAGGGTATGGATGTCATTGGCATCGACAACAACATGCGGTCGGTCTTCTTCGGCGAAGAAGCGTCCACACTCTGGATGGGCAACCATCTCCGCAAGTCCGTCACCAACTATCGCCAGCACAGCATCGACATTCGCGATCGCGAAGCCGTCTTCGACCTCTTCCGCCGCTACGGCGACGAGATCAAGCTCGTCGTGCACACCGCCGCCCAGCCTTCGCACGATTGGGCCGCGCGCGAGCCGCTCACTGACTTCGGCGTCAACGCACTGGGCACCTTGACCATGCTTGAGGCAACCCGCCTGCACAGTCCCGACGCGGTCTTCATCTTCACCTCGACCAACAAGGTCTACGGCGACACCCCCAACAAACTGCCGCTCGTTGAAATGCCCACGCGCTGGGAGATCGCACCCGATCACGCCTACAGCATCGGCATCGACGAGAACATGAGCATCGACCACTCCACACACAGCGTCTTTGGTGCCTCCAAGGTCTCGGCAGATGTCATGGTCCAGGAATACGGTCGGTACTTCGGCATGCAAACTGCAGCCTTCCGCGGCGGCTGCCTCACCGGTCCTGCCCACTCCGGTACCAAGCTCCATGGCTTTCTCGCCTACCTTATCAAGTGCACCGTCAATCGCACACCCTACCAGGTCATCGGATACGGCGGCAAGCAGGTGCGCGATAACATCCACAGCTATGACCTCATCCAGGCATTCGACGCCTTCTACAAGAAGCCGCGCGTCGGCGAGGTCTACAACATCGGCGGTGGCCGTTTCAGCAATTGCTCCATGATTGAAGCCATCGCACTCTGTGAAGAGATCGCGGACGAGCCCCTGCAGCAAAGCTACCTCGACACCAACCGCATCGGCGACCACCAGTGGTACATCAGCGACCTTACCAAGTTCAAGAGCCACTACCCCGAGTGGAAGCTCACCTATGACGTCAAAGCCATTCTGCAGGAAAGCTACAGCTTGAATGCGGACCGCTGGATGAAGGAACGCAACGGCATGCAGGTGGCCGCATGATCGACCAGGGCAAAAAGAACGTCCTCGGCATCTATGTGGACGCAGTCGATTACGAAGCGGCGCTGTCACGCATCTCTGACGCCGCCCACCAGCAACGCGAGTACTGTGTCTCTGCGCTCGCCGTGCATGGTGTCATGACCGGCGTGCAGAGCGCCCAGCACAAGCACCGCCTGAACGCATTCCACCTCGTCGTTCCGGACGGTCAGCCGGTACGCTGGGCACTCAACCTGCTCCATCGCACCAGGCTCCGCTCGCGTGTCTACGGCCCGGAACTCACCCAGCGAACCATCGCCATGGCAGAACGGGAAAGCCTGCCGGTCTACTTCTACGGCTCCACCCCCGAGATCCTTGCAGGTATGGTCAGCCGTCTCAGGCAGACCTACCCGCAGCTTGAGGTTGCCGGCGTCGAACCGTCTAAATTCAGGTCCCTCTCCTCCGCGGAATGCACTGAGCTGGGCGAGCGCATCACAGAATCCGGTGCAAAGATTCTGTTCGTCGGCTTGGGCTGCCCCCGGCAGGAGGTCTTTGCCTACGAGATGCAGAACCTCGTCTCCATGCCGGTGATCGCAGTCGGCGCCGCGTTCGCATTCCTCTCCGGCCAGCTGGCGCAGGCACCTCCCCGCCTGCAAAGGCTAGGTCTGGAATGGCTCTTCCGCCTGCGTGAGGAACCAAAGAGACTCTGGCGCCGCTATGTCTACCTGAACCCCTACTACATGGTCCTGCTTGCCGGTCAGTGGATGGGCTTTTCCTTCAAAACCCAGGGTGTGCCGCCCGTCACGTCGCTGCGCCACGGTTGAACTGAACTGATCCGCTTTCCCTTTTAGGAGGCTCTATGCATGTCTTGGTAACCGGCGGTGCCGGATTTTTAGGATCGCACTTGTGTGATGCCCTTCTCCACCGTGGAGATTCGGTCGTCTGCGTCGATAACTTGTGCACTGGCTCTGCTGCAAATATTCAGCATCTCGCCGGCAATCCTAACTTCGAATTCCTTCAGTGCGATATCTGCCAGCCTTTCTCGCCAGGCAAGGTCGACTTCATCTTTCATCTCGCTTCGCCAGCCAGCCCCTTCGACTATCTCCGGCTCGGTGTCGAAACCCTCGATGTGGGCTCCGTTGGCACCCGCAATGTGCTCGAGCTCGCCCAGCAGTACAACGCAGGCTATCTCGTTACCTCCACATCAGAATGCTACGGTGACCCGTCCGTCCATCCGCAACCCGAAAGCTACTGGGGCAACGTTAATCCCATCGGCCCTCGTTCGGTCTATGACGAGTCCAAGCGGTTCACCGAGGCCCTCACCATGGCCTATCACCGCTACCGCGGTGTCGACACCCACATTGTTCGTATCTTCAATACCTACGGCCCGCGCCTCAAGCCGGACGACGGCCGCGTCATTTCCACCTTTGTCCGCCAGGCCCTCGCCGGCGAACCTCTCACCATCTTCGGTGACGGCTCGCAGACGCGCAGCTTCTGCTACGTCAGCGACCAGGTAAACGGCATCCTCAAGCTTGCCGCAAGCGGGGAGCACATGCCCGTCAACATCGGCAACGACGGCGAGTTCACCATGCTGGAGTGTGCACAACTTGTGCTGGAACTTACAGGAGCCAATAGCCGTCTCGTCTTCCAGCCGCTGCCGCAGGATGATCCGCGCCAGCGTCGCCCGGATCTTACCCGTGCCCACACACTCCTGCACTGGGCACCCACAGTTGATCTGCGCGAAGGTCTTACTCGCACGATTGCGCATTTCTCCAGAACGTCGCCTGTGCTGGAAAAGATTACTTCCGAACGACCAACATTTCTTCCTGTATGACAGGTATTTTGTTCCCGAACCTAGGTATCTCCCTAGTGTCGAGAACAGGAGTCAGCCGCTAAGTTTTAGATAGACACAAGTCTCTCTGAAAGTTTGCGGATTGTAGCGAACCGCCTACGGACGAACCCAGAGCACTATAAGTGCCAACAACGTCCCGAGGCCAACCTTCAGATTGTGATTCCTCTCCCAGGAGCTTCACTCAATGCACCTCTATCAGCCGAAACAGTTCCCTGTCCACCCCGTTACCATGGCATTTGACTCGACCCGGTCCCAACCGCAGGTCGCGTCACGCACCGTCGCCAGCCGCTTTGGCCTCCGCCTACGCCAGCTGCGACGAGAACGGAATCTCACCCAACTCGATATGGCCATCACCTTCGGCATTGATCGCAGCTTTATCAGCGATGTGGAGCGAGGACGTAAGTCCATGTCACTTCCCATGCTGGAGATTGTCGCTCTGGGGCTGCAGGTCTCCCTCTCCGATTTGCTCCGCGATCTCTAAGTAAGCTGCGGATATTCTGCCTTTAGCCGTCACGGTCAATCCGTGCCAACGCCCCACTGCGTCCCTTTAATGGAGTTCATGATGAAAATTGCTGTCATTGGTGTCGGTTATGTCGGTCTTGTGTCTGCGGCGTGTTTTGCAGAGCTGGGTCATACCGTCGTTGCAGTTGATAACGATCCGGCGAAGGTCGCCATGCTGGATGCCGGGCACATGCCCATTCACGAAGATCTGCTCCCTGAGCTGGTCAAGCGCCACCACGGGGAGCGGCTCCACTTCTCCAGCGACATCCGCGAAGCCTCCAGTGACGCCGATGTCATCTTCATCTGCGTGGGAACCCCGCCCGCCATCAACGGCGACGCGGATATGTCCTACGTGGAGGGCGTTGCCCGTGAACTCGCGGCTTCCCTTCACGGCCACAAGGTCGTCGTTGAAAAGAGCACCGTCCCCGTCGGCACAGCAGAAGCCGTGCAGCGCACCATGCTCCTTCACGGTGCTTCGCCGAACCACTTCAGCGTTGCCTCCAACCCGGAGTTCCTGCGCGAGGGTACTGCAGTGTCGGACTTCCTCTTTCCCGACCGCATCCTCCTCGGTGTGCCGAACGACCGCACCGGCAAGCTTCTGACAGAGCTCTACCAGCCCATTCTTGACGGCAGCTACTACCAGCGGCCCGATGCGATCCCCGGCGACACCACCAAGGCAGCTCAACTCATCGTCACCAGCGTCAAGAGTGCGGAACTGATCAAGCACGCCTCCAACGCCTTCCTCGCCCTCAAAATCTCCTTCATCAACTCGGTCGCAAATGTCTGTGAACGCGTCGGTGCCGACGTTCGCGAGGTTGCGCTCGGCATGGGCACCGACTCCCGCATCGGCCCCAAGTTCCTCACGCCAGGCATCGGCTACGGCGGCTCCTGCTTTCCCAAGGATGTCCTGGCCTTCCGCTCGGTCGCAAAGCAGGTGGGCTACGACTTCACCCTCCTCACCGAGGTCATGGAAGTGAACGAAGATCAGAAGGAACGCTTCGTCGCCAAGGTACGTGAGGCGCTCTGGACCATCCGCGGCAAAAAGCTTGCGGTTCTCGGCCTAGCCTTCAAGGGCGGTACCGACGACGTTCGCGACTCACCCGCGCTTGAGCTCGTGCGCCGCTTTGTCGAAGAGGGTGCACAGGTCACCGCATACGATCCCGCCGCCATGTCCCGCGCCCAGGCCACGCTTCCTCCCGGCTCGGTAACGTACGCCACCGACGCCTACGCCGCCTGCCTCAATGCAGACGCTGTCCTGGTCCTCACCGAATGGCCGGAGTTTGCCGACCTCGACCTGGCACGTGTGCGCAAGCTGCTCAAGCTGCCCATCGTCCTGGACGGCAAAAACCTGCTTGACCCGAACAAGGTCAAGGCCGCCGGTCTGCATTACTACGGCGTTGGCTGCTGTGCCTCTCCGTCGCCCCTGCCAGTCTCTTCCGCCCCTGCCCCGCGAGTTGCAGTCGAAACGGCTGCGGCTTAGCACCCACCACCAACTGAAGTCTCTGTTCCACCTTGTTGTTCTTGTTTTGCTACTGCTTTTGGCTGTAAGCCCTTGGAGATTCCCATGATCAACGATTCTGCTCTGGTACCTGCATCCCAACCGTCCGCAGACCTGGTGCATATGCCACTGCGGTCCCGCGACTACAACCTTCTCGACCTGTGGAAGGTTGTCAGTCGACGGCGGCTCTGGATCCTGTCCTGCGTGGCCGTCGCGCTTACCCTGGGTGTCCTCTACAACCTCATCATCCCGCGTCTGTACCGTGCCACGGCACAGCTGCAAATCCTCAAACAGGATTCTGCAACGGATCTGTCTGACCCCGCGCAGGCAGCCGGCACCGCCGCCGCCGACGCCCTCGACTTCAACCTCGCCGTCCAGACTGACGTCAACGTTCTGCGTTCGCGCAACATGGCCCTCCGCGTCATCCATGAGCTCCATTTGGATCAGGACAAGGACTACCAGTTGCGCGGGGACGCCGAAGAAAACGGCCGGCAGCTTGAAGACGCCCCCAAACGCATGGCCTCCGTGCTCGAGCGCTTCGACAAACGACTTTCAGTGGATTCCGTCTCCGGCACCCGTCTGCTCGCGGTCAGCTTCATGGACCGCGATCCCAAACGTGCAGCCTCGGTCGTTAACCAGCTGCTCACCGACTTCATTGACTACAACTACCAGCTTCGCTTTGTCGCCAGCACCCAGGCCACCGGCTATCTTGGCAACCAGCTCCAGGCCATGAAGGCGCAGGTCGATGCAGCCCAGGCGAACGTCACCAAGTTGCAGCAAGCCTCCGGCATCTACGGCGTCGATGAAACCAACAACGCCGTCAACGCCAAGCTCCAGCAGCTCAACGCGCAGCTCACCCAGGCTGAGGCCAATCGCGCCGTCAAGGAGTCTATCTACAAGCTCGCCATCACCCGCTCGCCTGAGGTCCTCGCAGGCCTCATCGGTCAACAGGCGACCGGCGTCACCACCGCAAATGCACCGCTCCAACTCCTACGCCAGCAACAGGCTGAGGCTCAGGCCAACTACGCCGACCTCAGCGCGCACTACGGCGCGCAGTACCCCAAGGTCATCCAGGCCAATCAGCGCCTCCAGTCCATCCAGGCGTCCATTGACAAGGAAATGAACCGGCTCGTAGGCCAGGCCACCGCGGAGTACAGGGTAGCCGCCGACACGGAATCCGCGGCTTCCCGTGCGCTCGCCGCCCAAAAAGCCTCTGCCACGCAGATGAATCACGATGCTGTCCTGTACACCTCGGCGAAGCACGATGCGGACACCAGCCGCGACCTGTACGAAAAGCTGCAGCAACGGCTTAAAGAAGCCGGCATCCTCTCCAGCCTGCACTCCACCAATCTCAATATCCTCGACCGCGCCATCGCCCCCTCCAAATATGCGCAGTCCATCCTCCTCAGCCTCCTCATCGCACTGGCAGCCGGTATCCTCCTCGGCCTCATCGGCGCGTTTGGATCTGAAGCCTTCGACACCGCCATCCGCGATCCCCAGAAGATCGAAGATCTCCTCGGCATCCCGGTCCTCGGCCTGCTTCCCCCAGTCGAAACCGTGCTGCCGCGTGTCGCCGTTCAGGCCCTGCGCAAGAACGGTATCGGCCCGTCCTGGCAGTATCAGGTCACCGCCAAGGCTCCGCGCTCCCGCGTTGCGGAGGCTTTCCGTGTCCTGCGTACCTCCATTCTCTTCAGCCTGCAGCGTCGCCCCGCCCGCGTGCTTGCCATCACCAGCACGTCTGAAGGAGAAGGCAAGAGCTTCACTACCTTCAATCTCGCATCGGCCTTTGCCCAGTCCGGGCGCACCGTTCTTGTCATCGATGCAGATCTCCGCAAGCGCACCCTCAGCGTTGCGCTCGATATGCAGGAGCACGACGGCCTCGACCAGGCACTGTCCGGCGACGACTGGCACAAAGCCGTCGTCAGCTATCCGGAGATGCCTGGCCTCTTCGTCATGCCGGCGGGTCGCGTCGGTGAGTATCCGGCTGACCTGCTCGGCTCTGTCGCGATGGCAGAGCTTGCCGGCAGCCTGCGCGACGCTTTCGACCTCGTCCTCGTCGACACGCCGTCCATGCTCGCTGTCTCGGACACGCTCTCCCTCACCACCTCGGTCGACGCCTTCATCGTGCTCGCACAGTGCGGTGTCACCGCGCAACACTCGCTGTCGCGCACGTTGGACATGCTTTCCCGCGCCGGCGCACGCGTCCTCGGCGTCGTTCTCAACGGCATCGATTTCCGCTCGGCAGACTTCTACTACTACTGGGGCAAAACCAGCAGCGGCTACGACGCACCATCCGCCCAGATTCTCGCCCCCGTCCTTCCGCCCTCCCGCTCCACCAAGAAGCCGATCGGCATCATCGTTGCTCTGGCCATCGCCCTCGGCCTCTCCTGCACACACCGCAGCGGGGCGCAGATCAGCGCAGAACATCCAGTACCCGTCGCGACAAAGGTACCCGTAACATCATCTGTTCCTGCCGGTAATGCGTCAGCCGCCGCCACCACCACCCCCGAAAGCTCTGCCCAAAAAGTGCTCATCGGCTCCGGCGATCTGCTTTCCATCACCGTCTACGACGCGCCGGAGCTCGCCCAGGACGTGCGCGTCAGCTCCACCGGCAACGTTCATCTCACCATTCTCGGCGACATCCATGCCAACGGCCTCCAGCCTGACGCACTCTCCGAGGTGATTGAGGGCCAGCTCCGCGACCGGCAGCTCATCCAGCAGCCCCACGTCTCCGTCACCATCAAGGAGTTCACCACACAGGGCGTCACGGTCGAAGGCGAAGTCAAGAAGCCCGGCGTCTACCCCATCTATGCCGAGCGAAGCCTGCTTGACATGATTGCCATGGCGGACGGCCTCACCCCCAACGCGGACACCCATATCAGCATCCGCCGCCACGGTAACGGTACGGTCGACAAGGTCCTCGTCAGCCAAAACGACCCAGACCTCTCGCAGCGCAGTGTCCGCGTCTATCCCGGCGACGTCGTCATCGTTCCCCGCGCCGGCCTCGCCTATGTTCTGGGAGATGTTCAACGCCCCGGCGGTTACATCATGCACGACGATGGCCGCATGAGCGTCATCCAGGCCATCTCTGAAGCTCAGGGCACCACCAAGCTCGCCTCCATGAAGCACGTCGTGCTCCTACACAACGCCTCCTCCGGCATCGTTCGCACGGAACTTCGCCTGGACGACATTCTGCGCGGCAAGCTTCCGGACGTCCCCCTCGAAAACGGCGACATCCTCTTCGTCCCCGCCAGCGGCATGAAGACCTTCGCGCAAAACACCGCCGGCATCACCTCCTCCGTCTCCGGTGCCGCACTTTACACGGTGCGCTAATGAACCTGCCCACCCTCACTGAAGGCGGTGCCGCCGCACAGGTGCACCGCATCTCCACCATCGCACTCATGCTTGCCATGATGGGCGTCATCGTCGGCATCACCACACCCGGCCTGGCAGACACGGACCTCGGTGTCGTCGGCACGGAAGTTCACCTGCCGGTCGTCCTCACCACCGCCGTGCTGTATGTGCTTGTCCTGTCCCCGCTCATTCTGCAGCCGCAGGCCATGCTCCGCGGCCTCAAGTCGCTCGCCTGGTTCACGCCCCTGGTGGCGTATAGCATGCTCTCCGCCAGCTGGAGTCACACACCCTCCATCACGCTTCGCCGCTCGCTCTTTCTTGCTCTCACCACACTCACCGGCGTCGTTCTCGGTACCAAGTACAACCTTCGACAGCTGGGCCGCATGCTCGCCGCAGCCAGCGCCATCCACCTCCTTGTCGTTGCCGTGCTGCTGGTGGTCGATCCCGCCTGGGTCACCTCCTACTCCGACGGCCACGCCATCAAGGGCCTCACGTCCCACAAAAACATCTTTGGTCTCGAGGCGGGTCTGGCAGCCATTGTCTTTGCGCTCGTTCCCTTCCCTCGCCTCACCCGCCTGCGATGGCCGCTGGTTGCGCTCGCTCTCGCGATGCTCATTTTCTCCCGATCGGCAGGTTCGCTTGTCGCCACCGTCGCCGGTTTCGCCTGCCTTCCGCTCTTCCTTCCCATGCGCTTCCGTGGAGCGCAACGTGTCGCCCTCGCGCTGGTCACCGTCACCGTCGCCTCTGCCGCCATCTTCCTGCTCGTGACCAATCTGGAGCTTATTCCGCAACTGCTCTCCAAGGACCCCACGCTCACCGGTCGCACTGAACTCTGGACGCTCGTCTGGAACGCCATCCTGCAGCGTCCCTTGCTCGGCTATGGCTTCGATTCCTTCTGGATGGGCCTGCAAGGAGAATCGCTCGCCATAATCCGCTCCGTCGGCTGGCTCGTCCCCACCGCCCACGATGGCTACCTTGACCTGCTTCTCAACATGGGTTTCGTCGGCGCCCTGCTCTGTCTGCCGCTGCTCTTTCAAAGCATAGGTCGCGCCATCCGTACCGTCGACGCAGAGCACGATTCCGCCCGCTACCTCCCCGGCTGCTTTCTCGCCTTCTGGCTCGTCTACAACCTCAACGAAAGCAATCTCATCGCCCGCAGTTCCATACCGTTCCTGCTCTTCGTCTGCTTCAACGTCGCTACCGCGCCCTCCCGTGTCACTTCGGCATTCGCTCCTCGCCGCAGGTACGCCTCCACCCCGCTTCTTACGCTCGCACGCTAGCCTCACCTCACACTTCCGTTCGGAGCTTCTAACCATATGCTTCAGCTTCGCAAACAAAACCACAGCAACCACCCCCGACCTACGCCATCTCTCCCGGTGTCCGCATGCTAGCCCGGCTCCTGCGCAGCGAAACCAACCTCATGCTGGTCGACCAGGCGGTCGTCAGCGGCGGTAACTTCCTCACCGCCCTTGTCCTCGCACGCATTCTCAGCCCGGCGCACTACGGCCTCTTCAGCCTCCTCTTCCTTGCCCTCTTCGGCATCAATACCTGCCACTCCTCGCTCGTCGTCTATCCCCTCACCCTGCGCGGTGCAGTCGCCGACCCGGTCGAACTCCGCCGCCTCTCCGCCGCAGCCTTGCTTCACACCCTCGTCCTCAGCCTCCCCCTCGCCTGCATGCTATGCGCCGTGGCCATCGTTCTGCACCACGCGGAAGTCTGCCTGCCGCTCGCCCTCGCCATGCTCGCCTGGCAACTGCAGGAAGCTGTCCGCCGCATCTTGCTCGCCTGCCGCCGCACCTCCGCCTCCATTCTTCCAGACGCCTTCTGCTACCTTGGCCAGGCCGCCTTCCTCTTCGCACTCCGTCCCTCTCAGCTCTCCACCGTCTTCTATCTCCTGGCTGCCACCTCCACCATCGCCTTCATCTGGCAGCTGCTCCTCATCGGCGTCGATCTCTCGCGTGACTACCTCCGCCAGCACACCCTCACTGCATGGCAGCTGGGCCGCTTCGTCCTCGGCGGCAATCTGCTCAATATGCTCTCTCTCCAAATCCCCGGCTGGGCCCTGCTCAGCTTCGGCGGTGGTGCTTCCGTCGTCGCCGGCTACCAGTCCCTCCTCAATCTCGCCGGCTTCGCCAACCCCATCATCTTCAGTGCAAGCAATCTCCTGATCCCGGCTGTCGCACGAGAGGCATCCAGGGGCATCGCGCACGCACGCCGCACCGTCATCCACCACGGCCTGCGCTACGGCGCTCTGCTACTCCCCGGCATTGCTGCGCTCTTTCTCATACCGCATCTCGCCATGCGCCTTGCCTACGGTGCCTCGTCGCCCTATCTCGGCCTCGCGGGCCTGCTCCGGCCCTTCGCCCTTTCCTTTACCGTGCAATACGTCGCCACCGTCGTCGGCGCGTATGAGGGTGGCATGTCCCGTCCACGCACCTACCTCTGGGTGCAGCTCGCCAGCATCGGCGTCCTTGCCACGGCAGGCCTTCTGCTCATTCGCTTCTATGGCGTCATGGGCGCGGTCCTCGCCATGCTTCTCACCGCCTTCACACGTCTGCTCATCTTTCTCCTGTGCGCGCACACCGCAGACCGCAAATTTTTGCGCGCCAACATTTCCACCCACGAAGAGGTGCTTTCATGAGCCCCCACACGTCCACTCTGCTCCACATGCCACGCAAGCTCCAGGTCTGCGTTCTCACCTACAAGCGGCCCGGTATGCTCGCGGACGCACTAGCCTCGCTGCAGGCGCAAACAGGCCTGCAACAGCTCAACATTGATCTGCACGTGCTCGTCGTCGACAACGACCGACTCGGCAGTGGCCTACCCACCTACAGCACCTTCGCACACTCCGTCTCCGGCCTCGCCTGCCGCTACGTGCATGAGACCTCGCGGGGCCTCGCACATGCTCGCAACCGCGCCCTCATCGAATCCGCAGACATGGACCTCGTCGCCTTCCTCGACGACGACGAGGTCGCCGCGCCGGAGTGGCTCGCCAACCTCATCACCGTCCGTGATCGCTTCAACGCCGATGTCGTCAGTGGACCCGTCTCACCCATCCCCGACGGTCTTCCCACCTGGATCCTTGATGGTGGCTTTCTGGACCCCGCGGACCGTACCACCGGCGCAACCCTGCAACACGTCGCCACCGACAACGTCCTGCTTCACGCCTCCGTCTTCCCCCACTTCCGCTTCGACCCACGCTTCAACAGCACCGGCGGCGAAGACACAGACTTCTTCCTCCGCGTGCACGCAGCCGGCCTTCTCATGGTCTGGGCAGCGGACGCGCGTGTCGCCACGTGGTTCCCGCAGGATCGCGCCAACGCTCGCTGGCTCATCACCCGCGCCTTCAGTGATGCCAGCCGCTACACCCACGCCCGTCTCCTGCTTTCCAGTGGGTCGCTCCGTGCTCGTGCCAGCCGCGCTGTTCGTGCGATCGCCGGTGCCCTCGGCGGCATAGCCCTCCTCCTGCGCGCTCCCTTCGGCAAGCGCTACAGCGTCCAGGCACTTCGGCTCATGGCACGTTCCGCGGGGACGTTCTCTGCTCTGGTCGGCATGCGGCAGCACTACTATGGTGCAGCCCATGAGTAGACCAGCCTCCATCACGCACACCAAAGAAATCGTCGTCCTCGTCGTCGGCGAGGTGCCGCCCCCCGTTACCGGGCAGGCTCTCATGATTCAGCAGTTCCTCAGGCGCGAATACGAAGGGCTCCGCCTCGTGCACGTCCCCCTGGAGTTCTCCCGCACCACGGCAGAGATCGGTGCCTTCGGTCTGCGCAAACTCGCCCTTCTGCTCAACACGCTTCTCAACATCCTCATGGCCCGCTTCCGGACCGGTGCCACTGTCCTCTACTATCCGCCCGCAGGCCCCAATCTCAACCCATTCCTGCGCGATGTCGCCCTTCTTCTCCCCACCCGCTGGCTCTTCCGCCAGACCATTTTTCACTTCCACGCAGCCGGTCTGTGCAACCTCTACCCCAGTCTGTCCCCCACACTTCAGCGACTCTTCCGCAGCGCATACAGCGCGCCGGACCTGGCCATCTTCACCACGCAGGCAACCGCCGAAGGCACAGAAATTCTCGAAGCAAAGCAGCAGAGCATTGTCCCCTGCGGCATTCCCGATCACGCTCTGCCGCGCCGCTCCTGGAACACACCCGCCGCCGTCCCCGTTCTTCTCTACGCCGGCATTCTTTGCGAGGGCAAGGGCGTTATGGTGCTGCTCGAAGCGTGCCGGCTCCTCCACGAACACGGCGAACCCTTCCACCTCGTCTGCATGGGTGCCTTCCAAAGCCCGGATTTTCAAACCGCTGTCGAATCCTTCATCCAAACGCACAACCTCCAGTTCCACGTCACCTTCCCCGGCGTCCTCACCGGCTCCGCAAAAGCAAAGAGCTTCGCCCACGCCGACATCTTCTGCTTCCCCAGCCACTACAGCTGCGAGAGCTTCGGTGTCGTCCTTATCGAGGCCATGAGCTACGAGCTGCCCATCGTGTCTACCCAGTGGCAGGGCATTCCAGAGGTCACAGGCAAACGCGGTGCCCTGCTTGTCCCCGTTAAGGATCACGAGGCCCTCTTCCAGGCCATTCTGCTTCTCCTGCGCGCGCCCGATCTTCGCCAGCGCATGGGCACTGAAAATCGTGCTCGCTATCTCGACCACTTCACCGACGATGTGTACTGCAGGCATCTTTCCACCGCGCTCCGCACTACAGCTGCATCCGCAGTACAGGCGGTGCACCTGTGAAACGTCTTCTCTTCGTTTTATCTCTCCTGCTTCTTCCCATCACTCACGCGTACGCGCAGGACACACCCACCCCGCAGGACTACCGCGTCGGCAAGGGTGACATTCTGCAGATCTCCGTTTGGGGTGAGCCTCAGCTCTCCCAGCGCGTCATCGTTCGCCCCGATGGCAAAATCTCGCTTCCTCTGCTCTCCGACCTTCCCGTCGACGACTTCACCGCGGATGAGATCGGGAACACCCTGACTCACAGCTATACGGCCTTCCTCAAGCACCCGCAGGTCAACGTCCTCGTCGCAGAGGTCCACAGCAAGTTCGTCTACGTCACCGGCGAAGTGCAGCGCCCGGGTGCCTATCCCATGCTCGCGCCCATCACCATCGTCCAACTCATCGCACGCGCCGGCGGCGTCACGCCGTTTGCCAAAAGCAAACAGGTCTACGTCCTTCACTCCACTCCCGGCCCACGCATCAAGGTCAACTACAAAGCCCTCCTGCAGGGCGACACTCAAGAGAACATCGCTCTCTCCTCGGGCGATACGGTGGTCATCCCATGAAGTCTCACATCGTCCTGCTCACCCTCAGTGCCTCCGTCGCTCCCTTCGCGGCGCTCGCCCAGGCTCCCTCCGCAACTCAGCCAAAACAGATTGCCAGCATCGCAGACGCGCCGCCCCCGGCACCCGGAGTCACCATGTCCGTCGCACCCACAGCATCCTCTGCTGAAGCCCCGGCCACCGTCGCCGACTGCGGCGATGTCCTCTCCGCCGCCCTCCACGTCGACACCAACGAAGACATGCCCTGCTGGGCCAACATCCGCGCCACCGAACGCTGGAACGTCGCCAACATTCCCGACGGCGGTGGCCTCCACGGCGCAAACTCGCCGCGCCTCCCCCTCGCACAGTCCTCGCGGTTCAACTTCGCCGCCGGTGGCCTCGTCGCCAGCGACTTCTTCCAGGGACACTCCTTCCCCGTCTACAGTGGCAACCTCGGCGTCGCAGCCTTCCTCGATCGCACCCGCTGGCAGCTTGCCATAGAAGACGTCGGCGCGCTCGCCTCCAACGGCCAGGTCGGCGGCCGAAGCTTCGCCGGCCTCAACCGCGCCGCCATCCGCTTCGGTTCGCAGCCAAGCCAGCGCCTCACCTGGCAGGCGAGCGCCACCAACACCTTCGGCACCGACGGCCTGCGCGTCTTCGCACCACTCGACGAACGCCGCATCGGTTCCTCCGAATCCGCATCCCAACTTCCCGTCGCCGACACCGTCAGCTACGGCCTTCACACCGGCAACGTCACCGACGAGCAGGAGGATCTCCACCTCCGCTACGAACAGACCCGCCGCTCCAACTGGGAGTTCGCCGGCAGCCACACCCTTCTCAACTACGCCGACGACGGCGTCACCGTCCAGTCGCTGCGCGGCCGCGCAGAGTTCCTCCACGCCTGGAACGACCACGCTGCCCTCGGCTTCTTCGGCCACACCGAACGGCAGAACGGCCCCGCCGGGTGTTCACTCACCGGCGGTGGCCTCCGCTCCGTCACCACCTGGAGCCAGCGCGCGTCTCTCAACATCTCCGGAGCCGTCAGCGCCTCTGACACCTCCTGCGGCCGCGACATCACCTTCACCGGCGACGCCGCCTTCTCGCTCAACGCCACGGCCCGCACCTCCTTCGCCTTCACCGCCAACCGTGGCATCAGCGACGGTGTCGTCGAGCACGTAGCCCTCCTCAACACTGCCGTTGTCGGCGTCCGCCACAGCTTCCGCTCCCTCGTCGACCTCAAGCTAAGCGCGGCCGGCATCATGGGCAACGCCGCTGGCGGCACGGGCAACGACGCATTCACCCACCAGACCTACACCGGCTCCTTCGCCACCATCGGCCTCACCTACCCGGTCGGCACCCACCTCATGGGTGAAACTTCCCTGCGCCACCTTGAGGTCACACCCACCCCGCAAAGCGCTAACCGCACCGTCCTCATCACCACCCTGTGGTTCACCCCAAAATCCAGGGCACTCAACGCACGATGACGCACACCTCCGAACTCGGCAGCGCACTCCGCTATCGATACAAGAGCCTCACCGCGGTGTTCCTGGTGGCTACCTGCGCCAGCTTCTGGCTCTTCGCTGCCCACGCATCCAACACCAACGCCGCCGGCCCCAGCCACACCGACGCGGCATCCGTCGCCCAGCTGGCCCCTCCGCCGCAGCCTGCCATTCCTCCGCAGGCCACGGCTGATGCCGCACCAACGCCGTCTCCGTCCCCGCTCGTGCTTCCCGCGCCCGACGTTCACACCTCACGCGCAACTGTCGCAATCCGCAATCCCGACCAGGTCAAACAGCTCCAGCAGTCGCTCTGGTCTGCCATCGATCGCAAAAACATCATCGAAAGCCGCCTCGCCGAGCTCAGCATCCCCGCCGCCCCCATCGTTCGTCAACCCGCCCCCATCGCCACCGTCAGCCCTGAACTTCGCGCCGCCACGGCCCGCGTCGCCACCGCGAAGTCCGCCCTTGCAGAGCTGCAAACGCGTTACACCGACGCCTACCCTGACGTCATCCAGACAAAAGACGAACTGGCCGAAGCGGAGCGAGCGTTTTACGCCGCACGCCGTCTCCCGGTACCCGCACCCGCCAGGCCACATCTTGCCGCGCCGTCCACGCCCTCCCCCCAGGTCGCCGCGGAGCGAACCGCCCTTCGCACCGAACTCGAACAACTCGCCTCCACCATCCCCGACCTGCAGTCCCAGCTCGACCTCGCCTCGTCGCTCCCGCGTCACGCGCCCACGCCTCCCGCCCCGCCCGCAACGCACGACACCTACTGGCCCCTCGTCCTGCCACACCCAAACGTGCAGTCCGTTCAGCCGCCCGCAACTGCGGCACCTTCGGCTGCCCCAAACCCAGACACCCCGCCTGCACCCATCCTCAGCGCACGTTCCCTCCTCTTTCTTCCACAAAGCATGCTCCTCGGCCTCGTCGCCGCAGCCATGCTCTTCGTCCTGCTTGAAAGTCTGGATCGCACCATCAAAGGTCCCGATTCCCTCAAACACGCGCTTCCCGCCGACGCCCGCCAGATCTCCCTCCGGAGCATGCGCGCATGATTCGCATTCCGGAAACACCTAGTTCTATCGTCCCTCTTCAGGGCGACCTTCAGGGCTCCGAAGCAGGCGAAGACTACGCCGCAGTCTTCAAAGAACTGCAGCACATCTGCGGCCCCGGCGGCTGCATCGCCGTCACCAGCCCCTGCCGTGGCGACGGCAAGTCGACCATCGCCGCGAA
The DNA here is from genome assembly GCA_903642225.1 of Acidobacteriaceae bacterium. GTDB lineage: Bacteria > Acidobacteriota > Terriglobia > Terriglobales > Acidobacteriaceae > Terriglobus. The sequence goes on from CAHJWI010000013.1 coordinate 71,294, forward strand.
CCTTGCACTCGCCGTCGCCGCCCAGCACCAATCCGTGCTGCTCATCGATTTCGCCTTCCGCCGTCCCGCACTGCAGGCCATCCTCGGCAGCTCTCCCCTCGCGCACGACATCTCCGACGCCCTCGAACGCGCGGACCGCCTCCCCTCCGCCATCTGCTCCCGCACCGACATCGCCCTGCACCTCGCCCCGCTCAAAGCACCCATCAGAAATTACGTCGCGTCCCATGCAGCCATCACTGTTCTGCAGGCCGCACTCCAGCAGTACACGTGGGTCATCGTTGACTGCGAACCCCTCTCGGAGTCGAAAAACTTCAGCGGCACCGTCGAGGCCTTTAGCGCCATCGCCCTCGTCGTCCGCGAGCGCTCCACCCCCGTCAGGTCGCTCACAAAAGCCTGGCACCATTGCCCCTCCGCAAAAACCCTCGTCTGCCTCAACCGCCACGGCAGATAGCAACGCGCAACAGGACATACAAGCCGCGCACACAAACCTCGCCGGCTGTCCTGTTCCCATGCCACATCCCACACCGCCCGCGTCTGCACAGGGCAAACGGTTTAGCATCCACCTATGCGCATCGTCATCCCCGGCGGCAGTGGACAGGTAGGCACCCTCATCGCACGCGACCTCTTCCGCGCCGGTCATCAGGTCACTGTACTTTCCCGCTCAGCCGCGCCTACATCCCCTACCCACCCGTGGCTTACCCGGCAATGGGATGCACGCACCCTCGGCACCTGGACAGAACTCCTGGAGGGTGCCGATGCCGTCATCCACCTCAGCGGCCGCACCGTCAACTGCCGCTACACGCCTGAAAACCGCAGACAGATCCTCGAGTCCCGCACCCTCACCACGACCCTCCTCGGCCAGGCCATCGCCCAGGCAGCAGCACCACCCCCCATCTGGCTGAACGCCAGCACCTCCACCCTCTACCGTGACAGCACAGACCGAGGCATGGACGAAGCGACCGGCGACATCCTCCCCGTCGATCCCGGCAAACCGGAGACGTACAACTTTTCCGTCGGTGTCGGTCTCGCATGGGAAGCAGCGCTCAACGACGCGCCCACACCCCGCACCCGCAAGGTCGCCCTCCGCGCCTCCATGGTCATGAGCCCCGACCGCCACGGCGTCTTCGACGTCCTTCTCGGCCTCGTCCGCAAGGGTCTCGGCGGCACCCAGGGCTCCGGTCGCCAATACGTCTCCTGGATCCACGACCAGGACTACACCCGCGCCATCCGCTTCCTGCTTGAGACCGAAAGCATCTCAGGCCCAGTCAACATGACAGCCCCCTGCCCACTCACCAACGCAGACTTCATGCGTGCCCTGCGAGCCGCCAACGGCACCGGCTTTGGCCTGCCCGCCTCCCGCTGGATGCTCGCCCTCGGCGCCATCGCCATGCAAACGGAGACCGAACTCATCCTGAAAAGCCGCCGTGTCCTCCCCGGCATCTTGCTTGACGCAGGCTTTGAGTTCATCTTCCCCGAATGGCCCCGCGCCGCCCAAAACCTTGTCCGTCGCTCCCGCACCCTCCACGCATAAGTCTGGTGCTGCTCTCCTTACGCGTGTAACAAGGCCACTTTTCACAATGTACGTCCGATGGCCAATGGCCGACCGCAAACGCCTTCACCTGCGGCGTTGGTGGCAATATGGTTGTGTCATGGAGAGACAGGCATTTGCTAGTGGAGTCGCTTCGTCGCGAAGTACAGGATGGCTCGCCATCGCAAGCGGCGTCATCGGTATCGCCGCGCTGGCCCTGCTGGTTACGGCCGTCATCACGCGAACGACTTGGAGTATCTCCAGCCAGGTAAATCTCTTCTTCCGAGCGCACGACATTGGAGCTGTTCTCCAATTCCTCATACTTGTTCCCTTCGCACTCGGACTGTGGCAATTATCGCGCCTTCATCCACCCAGCCTATCCAGGGGCACAACTCTTTGGGGTATCAGCGCCATTATCCTCGTGGTTCTGCTCCTGGTACTCGGCAGCAGCAAGGTCGTCAACGACATGTTCTATATGCTCCCGCAAGGCCTGTTCGGTGTATGGCTGATCGTGGTCAACATGCGCCTCACCGGTTTGATGCCGAAACGACTCAGGTTCTTCGGTCTGATCGTGGGTGTGGGTCTCGTCCTGGTCGGAACCGTCTTCCCCGGCCTGGCCACTCTTGTCTACCCAAACATGTTGAAGATACCCGCCGTGCCCCTAGACAGTGATGCGTTTCAAAACACCGCGATCAACCGAGCTCTTCATCTAGTTCTCGCAATCGGCTCCATCTTGGGTGTGGTCACGCTCCCCATCTGGACGCTTCTTGCCGGTCTTACACTCTCCTCAAAAAGCTACTTTTCAGCCAAGCACCCATGAAGCTCATTTGCATAAAGCACTGACCACTGACCACTTCCTTACCGGTTCCCCTCACCCAGCGTCCGATGGAAGAAATTCAACATCTCCCGATTCAGATGCAGCGCCAACTCTGGGTCATACCGCAGCCCTTCATCCCGCATAAACGCGTGCGCCCCGTTCACCTCGTGCCAGCTGTACTTCAGGTTCAACTCATCGAACCGCGCCAGCACCTTCCGCCTCTGCTCCAGCGAGATATGTGGGTCTTGCCGTCCCCAGATCATCAGTAACTCGCCCCGGATCTCCTCTGCCCGCCTCAACGAATCGTCACTCTTCCCCTTGCCCAGCGAACCCTGCGCAATATCCGTTCCATAGAAACAAACCGTCCCGCGCACCTCCGGCTCCATCGCCGCCCTAAAGCTCAGGTGTCCGCCCAGGCAGATGCCCAGCGCCCCAACGCTTCCCGTGCAATCCTCCCGCACCTTCAGGTGGTCGATCATGGCGCGGGTGTCGGCGTCGTAGCTCGCCACTTCCTTCTCATATTTCCACTTGTTGCCCCGGTCACTGCCCGCCTGGTCATACGCCAGAATCGTGCCGGCCTCCTCGAACTCGTGGTACACCTCCGGCATCGCCACGATATAGCCGTGTCCCGCCAGCATCGCACCCGTCCGCCGAATCGGCCCCGTAATCTGAAAGATTTCGGAGTAGAACATCACCGCCGGATACCTGCCCGGCACAACCGGCCGCAGGATATGCGTGCGCATCGGCCCAAACGGCGTTTCTAACGTCTCAAAACTCGGTTCTGCAACAATCACGATCTATCTCCAACTTACCGACAAATGCCACCGCAGATTACGCTCCACGGCCTTGCGCAGCACCGTCGCATACTCCTGCAATTCTTCTCGAACCATTTCGCTTTCGCTTCCAAGCGCCGCAGGCTCCATCGCCAGGTGCTCCAGCAGCGTCAGCACTGTCTCCAGTCCGGTACGCGCAGGAAACCACTGCGGCGGCGGCAGTTTGTTCAACAACGTCGGGTCACCCGCGCCCTCTTCAATCAGCAGCGCCATCGAGTTCTCATCCGCACTAAAAAACTCGATCAACGGTCGCGACCCAAGATTCACCGCAAGCCGCTCAAGCGCATCCTCATTTCGCGCCAGCGCCCGCCCATTCACAAACGTGTCGTAACCAGGGTCTTCCCCTTCCACGACGATGTACAGCGAAGCAGCCATTCTCCGCAGTCTACCGCGTCGCGCACAGAAAAGGCCGCGGCACACGCCGCGGCCTCTCACTTGCTTTCTCAATACCTACGCCTGAGGACCGCCACCATTACCACCGGTAACGGGTGCACCAGGACGGCGTCCACCGCGACGACGACGACGTCGGCCCGCGCCCGCAGGCTTGTCGCCCTGGGGTGCTGCCGAACCGTTCTCCGTTACTGAAACGCCCTCGGTCTCCTCGTCGTCACCTTCTTCGCCGTCAGCATCATCCCCGTCAAAGTCCTCGCCACCCTCCAACGTGATGGTCTCGGCTGAAGGCGCGGGCGCGGTGCGTTCCGGACGCGGCGAACGCTCGGTTCGTGGCTGCTCCACATACTCGCCACGCTCCTGGCGTCCACCACGGCTGCCGCGATCGCGGGAAGCTTCCTCTCCACCGCCCGCGTTCAGTTCGACCTCCGGCAGGCCCAGCTTGGCGCGCTGCTCGCGCAGAACGGCTTTGCGCGAAAGCTTGACGCGATTACCCTCGATCGTCAGCACCTTGACCAGGATCTGATCGCCCTCGCGCAGTTCGTCCTTCACTTCCTTCACGCGATGCTCCGCGATCTCGGACACGTGCAGCAGGCCGTCCGTGCCTGGGAAGATTTCGACAAACGCGCCGAACTCTGCCAGCCGGACCACCTTACCCAGGTACGTCTTGCCCACCTCAGGCACGGCAGTAATGTCGTTGATCATTTGCAGCGCACGAGCCAGCCCGTCCGGATCAGACGAGGACACGTCGACCTTGCCGGTGTCATCCACGTCGATCTTGACCTGGGTCGCCTCGATGATGCCGCGGATGACCTTTCCACCGGGTCCGATGAGGTCACGAATCTTGTCCGTCGGGATTTGCAGTGTCTTGATCTGGGGTGCAAAGCGGCTCTTCTCGTCGCTCGCGCCGTTAATCACCGCATCCATCTTATCGAGCAGGAAAATACGTCCAACTCGAGCCTGCTCGAGCGCTTCACGCATGATGCTGGATGTGATGCCTGAGATCTTGATGTCCATCTGCAACGCAGTGATACCCTTACGCGTTCCGGCAACTTTGAAGTCCATGTCCCCATAGTGGTCTTCCGCGCCCGCAATGTCGGTCAAAATGGCATACTTCTCGCCCTCCTTCACTAGCCCCATCGCTACACCGGCAACCGATCCCTTCAACGGAATACCTGCCTGCATCAGCGCAAGCGACGCTCCGCACACCGATGCCATGGACGATGATCCATTCGACTCAGTGATATCCGAGACGATCCGGATGGTGTACGGACTGTCTTTCTCATCGGGCAAAACGGCTTCGACAGCGCGTTGCGCAAGTGCCCCGTGACCGATCTCGCGCCTTCCCGTGCCGGTCATACGTCCAACTTCACCAACACTATACGGAGGAAAGTTGTAGTGGAGCATGAACCTGCGCTTCTGCTCACCCTCATAGGATTCCAGTCTCTGCGCATCGTCACCGGTACCCAGCGTGGCCGTGACCAGCGCCTGCGTCTCGCCGCGCGTGAATAGCGCTGAGCCGTGCGTTCGGGGTAGAACACCTATCTCGATGTCGATCTGCCGAATCTGGTCAAAGGCACGGCGATCCGGCCGAATGCGGTCGTTCAGGATCTGGTCGCGGAAGATGTTTTCACGGATAAGCTCAAAGGTCTTGCTGAACCGCTTCGGCGCCGCAGCGTCATCCGACGGCACAGCCTTTTTCGCTATGTCTTTGATTTCCTTGATCTTGGCGTACGAAGCTGTCTTGTCGTACTTCTGGGTATCAACAGCATCGGTGAGCTGATCCTTTACCTGACCGCTGAGCTCGGCATAGTAAGCCGAGTGGTCGTCCGCCGCGGCCATGGTGCGCTTGGCCTTGCCCGCAGACTTCGCAAACTCAATGATGGCGGAACAGATCTTTTTGATCTGTTCGTGGCCGAACTCAATCGCTTCGACGACCTTCTCTTCAGAAATTTCCTTTGCGCCAGACTCTACCATCACGATGCCGTCCATGGTCCCGGCAACAGTGATATTGATCAGGCTTTCCTTGCGCTGCGAGTAGGTCGGATTGACCACGAACTCGTCGTTCAGGATGCCAACACGCACAGCGCCGATGGGGCCGTTGAAGGGAACGTCAGACAGCGCGAGGGCGCACGACGCGGCATTAATGGCGATGACGTCGGGATCGTTCTCCTTGTCGGCGGAGTAGACAAACGCGACGACCTGGGTTTCGTTGCGGTAGGTCTCTGGGAACAGCGGTCGAATGGGACGGTCGATTTGGCGGGAGGTGAGGACTTCCTTCTCGCTTGGGCGGCCTTCCCGTTTGATGAAGCCGCCGGGAATACGACCGCCGCCGTATGCCGTCTCGCGATATTCCACGGTCAACGGAAAGAAGTCGATGCCTTCCTTGGGTTCGGGTGCGCCGACTGCGGTGGCGAGGACGACGGTGTCGCCCGAGGTGACGAACGCTGCGCCGGATGCCTGCTTGGCGATGCGTCCGGTTTCAAATGTGATCTGCTTGCCCCCGGCAAGCTCCACGGTGGTCTGCTGCTTCATAGCGGCTGTTCTCTCTTTTGTGTGATTGGGAAGTGGTGAGCGCGCGAGCGGGAATGCTCAAAACGCGAACAGACCGCCTTCACAGTCAAGCCTTGAAGCTGGACTGTGAAACAGCGGTCTGCGCTGATGCGAAAACGGAGTGCCTGCGTCAATTTACCTACGTCAGTACGGCGATGACTTCTCGCGCTTTGGCCGCCGGGAGCAGTGGTGAGCTAACCCGAACGGTCTGGCAGCGTCGTCGTTCCAAAAGGAACTAAAAGCCGGGATTTATGCGATATGCGAAACCGAATGACCGGTGAGCCAAATCTACTTACGAATGCCTAGCTTGCCGATAACGTCGCGGTAGCGATCAGGATCGTTCTTCTTCAGGTAATCGAGAAGGCTGCGGCGCTTGGATACAAGCATCAGCAATCCACGACGCGAACCGTGATCCTTCTTGTGGGTCTTAAAATGCTCAGTAAGCTGGGTGATGCGCTCGGAGAGGATGGCGATCTGGACCTCGGGGCTGCCGGTGTCAGAATCGTGTGTTTTGAACTTATCGATGATTTCGGTTTTTTTCTGGATTGCCAACACGGTCTTGCGGAACTCCTGCTTCCTGTTTCAGTCGGTATTGTCTACTAGCAAGAATAGCATTGCGCCGAATGGGCGGCAATGATAGATTGCACGGTTTGAGCCTGGTTTGGCGGCGTCACCAGGCGATGCTGACGAGCTGTTTACCGTCTGTTCTTACAGAGACTGGCTATGCCGATCTTGAAGAGACCCGCTATGCGGATTTTGTGGCCGGCGTCCGTTGCTACGGCCAGCAAACGCAGCGGCGGCAGCGGCAAAGGCCGGCTTTGGTCGAAAGTCCTGGTCAAAGAGCAGGGGGCGCTGTGGTTTGTTGTCGGTGCGGCGACTGCGCTGGTTGAGCCAGCTTTGTGCATCGTCAACGCCCCATGTGAGCACGGCCTTGACGTTTGGCTCAGCCAGTGTGGCCTGCAGGTAGTCGGCATACGTCGCGGCCACGCCCGCGTCACGATGCCCGGAATCGGACGGCAGTTCCCTGTCGTCGACGTCCAATTCCGTGATGAAGACCTCCAGGTCCATGGATTTGCAGCTCTGGATGAAGCTGCGCAGGGATGGGCCATAGCCGTGCAGTGAACGGGCTTTGATGTGAGATTGAATGCCGACGGCGTCGATGGGTACGTTGCGCTGACGCAGGCGTCGTAGCAGCAACAGGGTGGCAATCCGCTTTTGTTGATCCCCCTCGCTCTCGCCTTCGAGACCGTATTCGTTATAGGTGAGTAGGGCGGCCGGGTCGGCCTGTCGCGCGGTGCGGAAAGCGACTTCGATGTAATCGTCACCGATGAGCTTGAGCCAGGGCGATGTGCGCAGGCCATCGGGGCGGCCATCTGCAATCCACACGGCTTCGTTAACAACGTCCCACGAGTGCATGCGACCGCGGTATCGGCCGGCGACGACCCGAATGTGCTCCGTGAGGAGCGCACGGGCGTTCTCTGGCGTGGCGGTGTCTAAAAACCACCTTGGCAATGACTCATGCCAGCAGAGATTGTGGCCACGCATCTTGATGTTGTGCGACTCGCAGAACTGTACGAAGGCATCCGCACCGTCAAAGTTGAAGTCGGCACGTGTGGGCCGGATCGCACCCCACTTCATGGTGTTTTCAGCGACGGCAATGCTGCACTGTTCCCTGGCAACACGACGATAAGGCTCAGAGTCCTGAAGCAATGGCACAGAGAGGGCGAAACCGGTAAGCAGGCCGTGAGCCGCCGCCTGGGCGCGCAGCGAACGGGCACCGCTGACATCGAGCGGTGGTGGCACGTAACCGGGAAGACGCGGGTGACTTGAAGAGCAACCCTGAAGGGCAAGCAGAGTTACGGCGGCCCCGACGAGTGCGTCGCGTCGAGAAAGTATTGGGGTCTTACCTGGCATCTGCTCCCCGTGTCGCGTCGCGACGAAGCTGGTCTGTCCAGAGCAGGAAACGAAGAAACTGGGCCCTCTCGGTCCAGAGAAAGCGGAGCATAAATCCAGGGCTGATGCTGTCTGCGTGGACTCCGGAATACGTTTCAAGTCGCCATCGGAGGTAAGGGCTGCGCCACGGTGTAAGGCGATGTCCGCGGGTGGAGGTCCAGAGAAAGTTGAGGGCACCTAGCATTCGCTAGCGAGTGTACTGGATTGCAGGGAGTGGCGACGAGGCGCTGGTGGCGTACTGCGGCAAGAGGGTGAAAGTGCAGGGCACCTTCTGCGGCAGAAAACAATTCGGCGTATTGAATGGTGGGCGACAAGGTGACGTGTACTGCCGGGTGCTGGACGAGCGCAGGACCCGAGCCGGGCGGCTCCAGCTTGTCGAAATGGCGAATCCTGCTTATGGATGCGCCTGCGGAATGCGCGCTGCGGGATTTGCCCCCAAGCCTACAGGTAGTCGAAGAGGCTCTTGCTGCTGAGTTGGCCAAGAGTGCTGTAGAGGGCTGTCTGCTCCGTCTTGATGGCGGAGAGCTCGGTTGCAAGGGCGGTTGGATCGGAGGCAAGCAGCGTCGATTGCTCCGCTTTGGTGTTGGTCTGCTCCGTGGTGACGTAGGTGGTTTCCGCGTTTATTCGACTTAGGCTGCTGTCGAGTGAGGAGCGCTGGGTGATGACGGTGTCTAAAGAATATCGGATGGCGGAGACGGTCGATGTTTCGGTCGCAGCGCCGGACTGCAGCTGAGCGATGGCGCTTTGCAGTGCGGCGAAGACGGACGAGGTGGATGCGGCGAAGATGTCGCCGCCGGCAAGTGAGGTGGTGATCGTGCTGCCGGCGGTGGTGCGGATGGAGGAAGTAATGCTGTCACCGTTGTAGGTGGCGGTGCCGTCTGCGGCCAGGGTGAAGGGTTGTGTTGTGCTGCTGGAGCCGGCAAAGAGATAGCTGCCGCTGTAACTGCTGTTGGCCAGGTTTAGGATGCTGTCCCGGATACCGGAGAGTTGCGATGCGATGCTCTGCCGGTTGGTCGTGGTTTGTGTGTCGTTGGCGCCCTGAACGGCGAGCGAAACGGCGGAGGTGAGCTGTGTGACGACGGCGGCAAGAGCGGTGTCTGCGACCTGCGTGCGGCTAGTGACCGTGCTTGCGGATACAAGAAAACTGTCCTGCTGAGCGAGGGTAGAGGCGAGAGTAGAGCTGCGACCGGCACCGATGGGATCGTCTGAAAGCGAGGAGAGCCGCAGACCGCTGCTAAGCTGCTCCGTGATGGCGGTTTCGCGCGAGGACAGAGTCCGCGAGCTTTGGACGAGGTTGGCGAGGGCGGTTGCGTCGACGCGCATGCTGGTTCTCCTGGAGGTTATGAGACCGGCGTTTCGGTGCCGAGATTAATGGCGGCGGCGAGAATCTGGTCGAGGATGCTGAGGAGTTTGGCGGCGGCCTGGTAGGACCGTTGGTACTGGGTGAGGTTTGAGGCCTCTTCGTCGAGCGAGACGCCGGAGATGCTGTCGCGCTGGGTGGAGAGCTGCGTCTGGACGGCGGCGTCGGCGGTGCTGTCTGTGGTGGCGGAAGAGACCGTTGTGCCGAGGCCGGAGAGCATGCTGCCGAAAGCTGCGTCGAAGGTTTGGCTGCCCACGGTGGAGGAGGTCTGCAGAGCCAGCAGAGCGTTTGCGTTGCTGCCGCCGCCGGCACCCTCTGATGTGGACGCTGCGGCGATGCCTGCCGGGTCGGAGAGGGCGACGGAGATGGTGGCGGCGGCACCTGCAACGCTCGCGCCGACCGAGAAGATGGCGCTTCCGGCGGTTCCTGAGGATGTTAGGCCAGCCTGATTCTGGGTATTGAGCGCGGCCGCAAAGGTATAGGCCAGGGTGTCGAGCTGCGAGGCGACAACGGGTAGATCGGAGTCACGCGCCCGAATGCTGCCGCCGATAGAGCCCCCCTGCACGACAGAGGTGATGTCCGTATTGGCATTGGTGAGGACGCGTGTTGTGCCGGAGATGGATGCGGTGTGGAGGGCGAAGCTGTTCTCCCCGTCGACGAGCAGGGTGCCATCGGTGGTGGAAAGGGAGATGCCGTTGCTTTCCTTTGTGGTCTGCTGCAGACCGATGAAGCCGGAAAGCTCCGTGACAAGCCGGCTGCGCTCGTCTTCAAGGGAGCTGGTGGTGTCCGCAGTGTTGGCGATGCGACTGTTTGCGAATGCGATGGCGGCGACAAGGGTATTGACCTGAGTTACACCGTTGGAAACCTGTGCGTTGAGAGCGGTCGTCTGCGCTGAAAGCTGCGCTGCGGCACGGTTGAAGGAGGTGGCGAGAGTCTGGGTGGCGGCGAGGGTCGTCTGGCGGGCAGCGGTGCCGGTGGGGTCCGCGGCAACGGCGCTGATGCCGGTAAAAACGCCGCTGATGGCCGCCTGGATGCCGGAGCTGTCGGTGCCGGAAGAGTTGAGCGTGAACAAACCCTGAAGCGTGGTGAGTGCGGCGAGGCGTGTGCTGCTGCTGCTGGCGGTGTCAGTCGCCTGCTGCAGGGTGCGGTCAAGCACACGGTCGCGCTGCGACGTAATGGTGACGACAGGGGCGGAGTCGACGGGAAGACCGGAGATCTGGACGGTGTCGCCCTGTGTCCAAGTGACCGTCCGCTTGGTGTAGCCGGAGGTGTTCTGGTTGCTGATGTTGGTGGCGGTCGTGCTGATGGCCGCCTGGTCGGCAAGCAGGGCCTGGCGGGTCGAGTTGAACAGGCCGGTCAAGGTGCCCATGGCACCTCCGTGCGCTGCGCAAGCAGGCGTTGGCGGAGGATGAGGTTGGAGCGGGCAGCCAGAACCTGACGGCGAAGCACGGTAAGCAGGGCGGCGTACTCCGCCAGGTTTGCCGGAGTCGGCGACCAAACGGTCTGTTCTGCCTCGGCGCACAGGCGCTCCAGAGTGTCCGCACGGTTGCGGCTGAGTGCTTGCGAGGCCTGTTGGAGGATGGGGGTCATGTATCTGGCTTTACCCGAGCAGGTGCTGAATCAGCTTGTCGGCGACGGCGGAGGCGGGTACAGAATAGGTTCCGGCGGCGATGGCCTGCTGAATGGCGCCGACCTTCTCGGTGCGCACGTCATCGGTGGTGGAGGCCACCTGTGCCAGGGCGCTGCCGGCGGAGCTGAGCTGGGTGGTTGTGGCCTGCGCCGTGGGACTCGTCGCGGCCTGAAGCTGGACGGAATCCTTCTTGGCGGACTGCACGCGGTCAGACTGGCCGAGGAGCGATTGCAGAACCTGTGAGTTACCGATTGCATTTGTGTGGGACATATTCTTCACCTCTCCCTGTGTATCGGCGGTGGTTTACGAAACGTTAGTGTTTCTTTCAAACTTTCGTGCACTATTTTTCTGACCCGGATAGGGCGAGGGCTGCTGCTTTCGTGGAAGCCGAGTGTCCTACAAGAGCACGCTCAATCTGCCGCGCAAAGCCTAGGGCGTTGGAGTTGGAGAGAGCGCCGGCAACAGCCTCCATGCCGAAGCTTTGGAGGGGGCCGGTGGTGGTGCTGTCTTCACCGTTGAGCGCGTCCTCGCTGGTCTGGGTGAGCGGCTTCAGCATTTCGCCCAGCATCATGGCCTCAAACTGGTGCGCGGCCTTGTGCAGTCGCTGGTTTCTGAAGCCGTCAGCTTCGGTTTGCGCAACCGGGATGGCCGGAGTAGCGGACGTGATCGGCGTCACAGGACCTCCAGTTCCGCTTCAATGGCGCCGGCGGACTTCATGGCCTGCAGAATGGAAATAACATCGCGTGCGGTGGCGCCGATGGTCTGGAGCGAGCGGACGAGATCCTCCACGGTGGATCCGGATTTGAGTTCGATGCGGTTGACCGGCTTGTCCTTGACGTCGACGGTGGTGTTCTGCACGGGTTGAGTGGTGCCGTTCGAGAAGGGGCCAGGCTGCGACACGCTGAACTCCGAAACGATGTTCACCGCAAGGCCGCCATGCAGGATGGAGACGGGTTGAAGGACGACGTTGCCGCCGATGACGACGGTGCCGGTGCGTTCGTTGACGACGACCTTTGCCTTGGGAAAAACGGGGACCTCGACGGCTTCCACGCGGGAGAGCAGCTCGGGGACGTCCTCGCCGGGCATGCATCGAACCTCGACCATGCGGCTGTTGGTGGCGCGTGCGATGAGCCGGCCAAGGCTGGAGTTGATGCCGTCGGCAATGGCACGGGCGCTTTTGAAATCCGCATCCTGCAACAAGACGGTAAAGCTGGTGCGATTGCTGAGATCGAGTGGTACGCCACGTTCCACCGTGCCACCCAGAGGCAGGCGCGCGGTGGTGGGATGGTTGACCGATTTGGAGTTACCGTTGGCCGAGACGGAGTAGCCGCCGAGGACGAGTGGGCCCTGGCCCTGCACGTAGATTTTGCCGTCCGTGCCGTAGAGCGGTGTGAGCAGGAGGATCCCGCCTTCAAGCGAACGTGCGTCGCCGGCCGAGGAGACGGTGAGATCGATGCGTGTGCCGGAGCGCGCGAACGGCGGCAAAGATGCTGAGACGAAGACAGCTGCCAGGTTCTGGACCTTGATGGACGATGCGGGAACGCTGACTCCAAGTCGAAGCAGTGTGGCAGCGAGTGTCTGCACGGGGAAGCCGGCCTGCTGCGAATCCCCGGTGCCGTTGAGGCCGACAACGATGCCATAGCCGACGAGTTGATTGTCGCGGATGCCTTCGATGGACGAGATGTCCTTGATCCGCGCCAGATGCTGCTCTGCCGCGAGAGCGTAGCCGGCGAACAGGAGGGTGCAGCCAAGGAGGAAGCGGAAGAGGGCGGGTTTGGTGACATGCGACATGGTCGGCACTTTCCGTGAACGCGGAAAAGAAGTGCACGCCGCGTGCCATGGCGCAGATTAGAAAATGAGTGCTTTCTCAAGCAGGCGCACAAGCACGTTGGGCCGGTGGGTGTAGTCCGTGACGATGCCGTTGCCGCGCACCTGCAGCTCAAGCGAGCTGATGGCGGTGGAGCGGACCTGGTTTTGCTGGGAGATGTCTTCGGGCCGGACCAGGCCGCGCAGAACGATGGTCTTGGTCTCCTGTGAAAATTCGACCTGGCGGGCGGCTTCGATCACAAGAACGCCGTTGGGAAGGACGTCGACCACCTCGCCGCCGAGGATGGTGCTGAGCGAGGAGTTGTTGGCGCTGGAGCCCTGCGCATTGAGCGCCGACTGGGCGGTGAGGTTGACCAGGTTCTGCGCTGCACTGGCAGCGGAAAGCTTTTGAAAGAGGGCCGTGATCGCGGAACTGGCGCTCGAAGCGCGGCTTCCCTTCACCGTGCCGTCGGTGGACGAGGCCAAGCCCTCCGAGACGATGACGGAGATGAGGTCGTGCGGCTGCATCGCGCGGACGTCGGCGGTGAAGCGATCCAGGCGGCCGTTCTCTGTCCAGATGGCGCCGGGCTGCGGTTGCGATCCGGCGCTGACGGCGCGGACGCTGGCCAGGTAGTCGTTCATGGACGTGGCAGCAGGGTTCTTTCCCGCTGTACTGCGGATGTGAGCCTTGCCGGCAGATGGCGGGGCGGTAACACCGGACTGGGCCGGCAGGACGGCAGCGGTGCCGAGCAGAAGCAGAATCGCGGTACTGCCAAGGACAAAGGGGGCAAGCAAGGCTGGGTAGGAGGGGACCTGTTGTGGGCAGCAGATTGCTGTCGTTGTGAAGCCGTTGAGACCGGCACCGACGCCGGCGGTAAGGGGAGCGATGCCACCGGTCTGACGGTGGCTGGTTGGCCGGGAGACACTGTCAAAGCCCGGAAGTTTTACGCTCATCGCTGCACCTCTACCCGGTGAGCAACGGTTGCGATGCCTCGCAGATGGCGTGCAGGTTCTCCTGTTCCCGGCTCCGCATCCAGGACGACGTCGAGCGAGGCACCCGCGGATGCCGCCTCCGAGGCGCGACCGTGCAGCACCATGTGGACGTTGCTGGACGCGACGACGATCTCGACCGTGTCACCGCGGGCGATGAGGATGGCCGCCGCCGGCGCATTCGTGTCGGGCCGGTTGCTGAACGCGTCGTGACCGGCTGCGTTGGCCTGGGTGTGCAAGAGCGCGGCGGTGCTCGCAGTTGGAGTGAATGGCGAATTTGTGGCCGACGGTGCGAGGGCGAGGCTGGTTTGAAGCACAACCAGGGTAAGCGGCTTGCGCGCATCCTGGCAGTCCGCAACGCGCACATAGGCCTTATGAAGGACGGGGTCGACGACAAGGTCCTGCACGCGAAAGCCCATGGACACCTCCGCGCCTTCAAGGCCACCGATGATGCCCCGAGCCGCTGCCTCGGCCGTCGCGGCACAGCGTGGCGCGGCGGAGAGAACGGCTGTGCTGGCAGGTGGTGGAGCGGCGTAGACCGTGGCAGGGGCCAGAGCCGCCGCAAGCACTGCAAGGTTGAGGAGACCCACGGGCCTCGTCATGCGCGCACCAGCCCATTTACCTGCTGATACATGTCGTCTGCAACGTGGATGACCTTGCTGTTGCTCTCGTAGGCGCGCTGTGCCATGACCATCTGCACGAATTCCTCGACGACATCGACGTTGGACCCTTCAAGCGCGCCCTGCTGCAGCGTACCCATACCACTGTTGCCGCCGGGTGCGTCCACGATGGCATTGCCGGACGCGCTGGTTTGCTGCAGAAGGTTGCTGCCCATGGAGGAGAGACCGCCAGGATTTGGGAAGGTGGCAAGCTGAATCTGACCGAGCTGAGTGGAGGCCGTGGCACCGGGCAGGGTTGCCGAGACGATGCCGTACTGCGAAATGGTAACGGACGTCGCGTTGGAGGGGATGGTGATCGTCGGTGTAAGGAGCTCACCGTTGGCGGTCATCATCTGGCCCTGATTGTTCTGGTGGAAGTTGCCGGAGCGGGTGTACGCAAGGGCGCCGTCAGGCCGGGTGACCTGGAAGAAGCCGGAGCCGCCAATGGCCAGATCGAGCTGGTTGCCGGTCTGGTTAAAGTCGCCCTGGGTGTTGACAACTTCGGTCGCAACGGCGCGTGTACCGAGACCGATCTGCAAGCCGGCGGAGGTGGTGGCCGTGCTTGCGGCCGAGCCGGGCGTGACAAGGTTCTGGTACATCATGTCTTCAAACTGCAGGTGCCGTTTGCGAAAGCCCGCGGTGGAGGAGTTGGCGAGATTGTTGGCAACCGTGTCCAGGTTTGCCTGCTGTGCGCTCATGCCGCTGGCGGCCGTATACATCGCTCGAATCATGCGTGTGCCTGCTTCTCTGCTGCTGGTTTACACGCGGCCAAGTTCTTCCGCCGCGGTTTTGTCTAAGTCGTTGGAAAAGACGCTAAGCGCCTTTTGCATCATTTCTGCCTGCCGCTGCACCAGCAGCAGCTGCATGGTGCCGTGAACTGCGTCCTGATTGGCACCTTCAAGCGATCCCTCCTGAACGGTGGCGTCTGCGGCGATGGTTTTTGCTCCGTCGTGAACCGTGAAGCGGTTGCTGCCCTCCGACGAGATGTCCTCGACGGCATAGTTGACGATGCCCACCTTGCCGGCAATCGCACTGCCGTCCGCCGTGGTGACGGAGACCGTTCCGTCTGCGCTGACGTGGACGTTGCCGGTGGGCACGGTGATGGTGCTGCCCTGCGCGTTGAGTACGGTTTCGCCATGCGCCGTCGTGAGCGTGCCATCTGCGGAACGCTGAAAGCTGCCGTCGCGGGTAAGGCGGATGCCCTGCGCGGTTCTGATTTGGAAGAAGCCCTGGCCCTGGAGCCCGAGGTCGAGCGGATTGCCGGTGGATTGGAGCACGCCCTGGCTGAGGTCGAGCCGTGTGCCGCCAAGCAGACCGAAGCTGTTCACGGCGGTCTGCACACCGTTGCCGCTGCTATCCTCTTGCGCGGCGGCCATGACACCCCGAAAATACTCCCGCTGGGCACGGAAGCCGTTTGTGTTGGCATTGGCCAGATTGTTTGCGGCAGTATCCAGCGCCTGGGTTCTCGCCAGAACTCCGGTGTACGCCGCGTATAGGCCGCTGTCCATGCCGAGGGGATGTGCAGGTGAGGGACCGAACGGTGGAGGAGATTGTAAGAGCGGGCTAAGCTAGGGCGGATTGCAGCAGTAGATCTGGCGAGCTGAGGGCCGCCGGGCGACCTGGTCACGAGCCAGCCTGCACTTTACCGAGGGCTTGGGAGGGTGAAGAGGTAGTCGAGGATATCGTGCCCGTGACAGGGACCACCGGCAAGAGCCGCAGGTTCAAGCCACAGCCGGAGCCACATGCGCCGGCCAACGCGGACAGCCCGGGACTCAACCGGTTGTGTGCTTTCGATTGTGCGTGTGAGGCGCCGGCCGATGTCGTCGGCATCGTCGCACTGCACCTCTTCAAAGCTTTGCTGCGGGCCGTTGGAGATGGTGCTCCACGCGGCATCGAGCGACGAGGAAACGGCGATGCCGCTTTCAACGTTGACGCCGTGCATGCGTTCCAGCGCCAGGGCCATGGGTGGGTCTACGCCGTCCGCCGAGGCCAGCGAGAGTTGTGTGCCGATGAGCCGGACCGGGAGCGTAGCGTTTAGGCGAAATAGCTGGAGCGGTGCCAGGCGCAGGAGCTCGCCAGGGGGAACGGAGGGCAGGTGCCACAACGGCGCAT
Source organism: Acidobacteriaceae bacterium (assembly GCA_903642225.1). Lineage (GTDB taxonomy): Bacteria > Acidobacteriota > Terriglobia > Terriglobales > Acidobacteriaceae > Terriglobus. The sequence continues at coordinate 87,925 of CAHJWI010000013.1, forward strand.
GCCACTGGGCGGCGATCGCCGCGGCGACCTCCCTCTCATCGACACGGAAGTGGCTCAGAAGCACGTCGCCAAGCCTGCCACCGGTCTGCTCCTGCAGCAGCACGGCCTCCCGTAGCTCGTTTGCCGTGATGATGCCGCGAGTTTGCAGGATAAGGCCGAGCGGGATGCGGTGGCGGATGCGGGATTCGGAGGTGTGGCCATTGCGAAATTCGCGGCGGACGGCAGCATGGACGGCCCGCGCAAGGCACTGTCTGCCACAGGTCCACTCCTTCTCAAAATGAGGGCGCTGACCGCTGCGCATGCGAAGACGCACACCAAGCGGACGCGCCCCGCAGGTGCAGCGGCCGACTCCAGGATGGGCCTCGGATCGCTGCAGCGGAGGACGTTGCGGGGCGAGCAGATCGAGGTCGAGCGCGACGGGGGGACGCATCGGCAATGGAACGCGTGCGGCGAACGGGTTTAGACCAGGCATCGGACGCTTTCGAGACGGGGCTGTGGCGGCAGGATCTCGGCAATCTGCAGGGCGAAGTTTCCGCCAAGCACGACGACCTCGCCGCGAGCGACAATGCGGTCACCGACGAGCAGATCGACCGGGTCCGAGATGTGACGATCCAGCTCGAGGACGGAGCCGGGGCCGATTTCACTTATGC
>CAHJWI010000014.1 GCA_903642225.1 Acidobacteriaceae bacterium
CTCGAAGACGGGCGCATCTTTCGCGGTAAAGGGTTCGGCGCGCCCGCCGAAGCATCCGGCGAAGTCGTTTTCAACACTGCTCTCACCGGCTACCAGGAGATCTTCACCGACCCCTCCTACGCCGGCCAGATTGTTGTTCTGACCAACCCTCAAATCGGCAACTACGGCACCACACCGTCGGACGACGAAGGCAAACGCCCATATATCGAGGGCCTCGTCACCCGCGAGTTTTCCCCGATCTCCTCCAACTGGCGCTCCACCCAGGTCACCGACGAGTACCTCGAGAAGTACAACGTTCCTGTCCTCGCCGAAGTCGACACCCGCGCCATCGTTCGCCACCTGCGCAACAACGGCGTCATGCGCGGCGTGATCAGTACGAAATCCACAAACGCAGATGAACTCATCGCGCGCGCCAAGTCCATCCCCAAAATGGACGGCACCGACCTAGCCCGCGTCGTCAGCACAAAGCAGACCTACCAGTTCTCCGACGCGAGCCCCATCAACGAAACTGGCGACAGGTTCCTTCCCCAGCAGATCGAGAACCCCAACCAGATGCACGTCGTCGCCTACGACTTCGGCATCAAGTCCAACATTCTTCGCATGCTCACCCGCGAGAACTGCCGCGTCACCGTCGTCCCCGCCGAGACTTCCGCCGCCGAAGTCCTGGCCCTCAACCCCGACGGCGTCTTCTTTTCAAACGGCCCCGGCGACCCCGAGCCGCTCGACTACGCCCAGCAGAACGTCCGCGACCTCGCCGGCAAAGCCCCCCTCTTCGGCATCTGCCTCGGCCACCAGATCTTCGGCCTCGCCCTCGGCGGCAAAACCTACAAGCTCAAGTTCGGCCACCACGGCGCCAACCACCCCATCAAAAACCTCGACACCGGCAAGGTCGAAATCACCTCCCAGAACCACAACTATGCCGTCGACCCCACCACTCTTGACGCCACCACCACTGAAGTCACCCACGTCAACCTCAACGACGAAACCGTAGCCGGCCTCAAACACCGCACCCACCCCATGTTCAGCGTCCAATACCACCCCGAAGCCTCCCCCGGCCCCCACGACTCGCACTACCTCTTCAAAGACTTCCGTAAAATGATGGACGAGTGGAGGAAAAGCTGATGCCCGGAACCACCATGGAAATTGTCCTAAGCGAGGAGCTCAAACAAAGAATCTTCCTCGCTGCGCAATCGCAAAACAAAACAGCCCTGGTCTTCATTCAGGATGCTCTGTTTACTTACGTCGAAGACATCGAAGATGGCGTTATGGCGGACGTTGCTCTGACTGAAGAGGGCCGTACCTTTTTCAGCGCGGAAAGGGAGCACCAGCGTGCCTTGGACGATTCATTACTCGAAGCAAGCTGAGAAACAGCTGAACAAACTGGGACCTGAAATTGAGCGCCGCATCAGAACCTTTATGGCGGATCGAATTGCTGTTTTGGAGAAGCCTCGGATCGCTGCGAAGTCACTGAGCGGCCAGTACGAAAGTTTGCTGCGCTACCGCGTTAGCGACTACAGGGTCGTGTGTGAAATTCATGATCGGGTGCTGATCATCCTCGTTGTTGCGGTCGCGCATAGGCGCGAGGTCTACCGCGGCACCGAGATCTAATCAAAGAAGATCGAGAAGCCGCTAAATGCCACGCAGAACAGACATCGCCAAGATCCTCGTCATCGGTTCCGGCCCCATCGTCATCGGCCAGTCCGCCGAATTCGACTACTCCGGCACCCAGGCCTGCAAAGCCCTCAAGGCCGAGGGCTACGAGGTCGTCCTCGTCAACAGCAACCCGGCCAGCATCATGACGGACCCGGAGGTCGCCGATCGCACCTACGTCGAGCCGCTGACCAAGACCTACGTCGAAGAAATCTTGCGCGTCGAGTCCGACATGCTGCGGGCCTCCGGCAAGCCCGGCGTCTTCGCCGTCCTGCCGACAGTCGGCGGCCAAACCGCCCTCAACCTCGCGGTGGACATGGCCGACGCCGGCACCCTCGACAAGTACGCCGTTGAGCTGATCGGCGCCAAGCTCGGCCCCATCAAGAAGGCCGAAGACCGCCTCCTGTTCAAAGACGCCATGAACAAGATCGGCCTCGACATGCCCCGCTCCGCGCTCATCGCCAACCTGCGCGACGGCCTCGACTTTGCCGCCAAAATCGGTTTCCCCTGCGTCATCCGCCCATCGTTCACCCTCGGCGGCTCGGGCGGCGGCATCGCCTACAACCGCGACGAACTCACCGAAATCCTTTCTCGCGGCCTCGATCTCTCGCCGGTCCACGAGTGCCTGCTCGAGGAGTCCGTTCTCGGCTGGAAAGAGTACGAGCTCGAAGTCGTCCGCGACCTCGCCGACAACGTCATCATCATCTGCGGCATCGAGAACTTCGACCCCATGGGCGTCCACACCGGCGACTCCATCACCGTCGCCCCCATCCAGACCCTCACTGACCGCGAGTACCAGCGCATGCGCGACGCCGCCATCCGCGTCATGCGCGAAATCGGCGTCGAAACCGGCGGCTCCAACGTCCAGTTCGCCGTCAACCCCGCCGACGGCCGCATGACCGTCATCGAGATGAACCCGCGCGTCTCCCGCTCGTCGGCGCTCGCGTCCAAGGCCACCGGCTTCCCCATCGCCAAGATCGCCGCTCGCCTCGCCGTCGGCTACACCCTCGACGAACTCAAAAACGACATCACCCAGGCCACGCCCGCCTGCTTCGAACCCACCATTGACTATGTCGTCGTCAAGATTCCCAAGTGGCAGTTCGAAAAGTTCAACGGTGCCGACGAAAATCTCGGCCCGCAGATGAAGTCCGTCGGCGAAGTCATGGCCATGGGCCGCACCTTCAAAGAAGCCCTCATGAAGGCCGTCCGCTCGCTCGAAACAGGCAAGCGCGCCACCGCCGCCGATATCGAGCCGCGCCGCCTCACCCAGCGCCTCGTCACCGCCCACCCGGAGCGCCTCCGCTACGTCTTCTACGCCTTCGAGCGCGGCATGAGCGTCCGCGAAGTCCAGCACCTCACTACCATGGACCCCTGGTTCCTCTACCAGGTCAAGCAGATCGTTGACGAAGAAATCGCCGCCGGCAAACTCACCCTCGAGACCGCGACCGAAGACGACCTTCGCACCGCCAAGCGCATGGGCATCTCCGACGACCTGCTCGCCTCCGCAATGAACATCGAAGGGAAGGGAACTGCCCCGCAGACCCGCATCCGCGAAGCCCGCGAGCAGCTCGGCATCCGCCCCGTCTTCAAGCTCGTAGACACCTGCGCCGCGGAGTTCGAATCCTTCACGCCCTACTTCTACTCCTGCTACGACGAAGAAGACGAGGCCATCCCCACCACCAAAAAGAAGGTCATCATCCTCGGCTCCGGCCCCAACCGCATCGGCCAGGGCATCGAGTTCGACTACTGCTGCTGCCACGCGGCCTTCGCCCTGCGGGACGACGGCTACGAGACCATCATGGTCAACTGCAACCCGGAAACCGTCTCCACCGACTACGACACCTCCGACCGCCTCTACTTTGAACCGCTCACCTTCGAAGACGTCCTCGCCATCTACCATCACGAGGCTGCGAGCGGCGCCGACATCGGCATGATCGTCCAGTTCGGCGGTCAGACCCCGCTCAACCTCGCGCTGCCGCTCAAGGCCGCCGGCGTGCCCATCATCGGCACCTCGCCAGAATCGATCGACCTCGCGGAAGACCGCAAGCGCTTCGGCAAGCTCATCGTCGACCTCGGCATCCCGCAGCCCGAAGGCGCCATCGCCACCAACCTGGACGAAGCCCTTACCGGCGCGAACCGCGTCACCTACCCCGTCCTCGTCCGCCCCAGCTACGTCCTTGGCGGCCGCGCCATGGTCATCGCCTACGACGACGCTGAAGTCCGCCAGTACATGTCGTCCGCCATCGAATACTCACAGGACCGCCCCGTGCTCATCGACCACTTCCTCGAGGACGCAACGGAGGTGGACGTCGACGCCCTCTGCGACGGCACCGACGTCGTCATCGCCGGCATCATGCAGCACATCGAAGAGGCGGGCATCCACTCCGGCGACTCCTCCTGCGTGCTCCCCAGCGTCTCCCTGACCGACGACGTGCTGAGACAAATCCGCGACTACACCCGCAAACTGGCGCATGCCTTGAACGTCATCGGCCTCTGCAACATCCAGTTCGCCATACAGCGCGGCATCGTCTACGTCATCGAGGTCAACCCCCGCGCCAGCCGCACCGTCCCCTATGTCTCGAAAGCAACCGGCGTCCCGCTGGCAAAAATGGCAAGCCGCCTCATGGTCGGCCGGAAACTGTCAGACCTCCTCCCCGCCTACACAAAATCCGGCAAAGACCTCGACACCGGCGCCTACTTCTTCGTCAAATCCCCCGTCTTCCCCTGGGGCAAGTTCCCCGGCGTCGACACCGTTCTCGGCCCGGAGATGCGCTCCACCGGCGAAGTCATGGGCGTCGCCAGCACCTTTGGCGAGGCCTTCGCCAAGGCCCAGGTCGCCGCCGGCCAGAACCTGCCCACCACCGGCACCGTTTTCGTCTCGGTCAACGACCACGACAAGGCCGCCCTCGTCCCGCTTGCCCGCAGCTACGTTGAAATGGGCTTCCGCCTGGTCGCCACCCACGGGACGGCAGACGTCCTCGCCGACGCCGGCCTGCAGTGCGAGCGCGTCTTCAAGGTCAAGGAGGGCCGCCCCAACGTCGTCGACTTCATCAAGTCCGACCGCATCCACCTCATCCTGAACACGCCCCGCGGCCAGGACACCTTCTTCGATGAAAAAGCCATCCGCCGCGCCGCCGTCCTCGCCCGCATCCCCACCATCACCACCATCGCCGCAGCCCAGGCCGCCGCGGAAGGCATAGCTGCCCTCCAACGCGGGACTGTAAATGTGTATGCGCTCCAAACCCTCCACGCCGAACGCGAAACCGCCACCGCCTAAGTCGGTCGGCGGGAATTTAGTTAGCGTCGGGTTCAAGGGAAGCGTCCCAATGCAGAGTACGTGTTCCAGAACACGTTCTATTCGGCGAGATGCAAAGCACTAAGGCGAGCACTACTCCGCCGTCTTGCCCACCTTAGCTCCCACCGCATACCCAATCATCGCCAGCGGCACCCACGTCCCAATCAGCACGCCATCCCCGCCCATCAGCCCGCTATTCCGGTCGATGGAAAAGAAGGTTCGCCACAATTTATCGATAGCGCCGCACCCATCACAAAGCCCCGCGCCCGTCGGCAGGTCCAGCACATACACACATACAATCGCAAAGGTAATCAGCCCGCTGATCCACACATTGTTTGCGATCGTGTCGGTCCGTGCTCGCCCGGCTACAAACCCTGCCGCCATCGGCGCCAGGAACACGGCCAGCGTGCACAGCGACTTCGGCACTGCAGATTCCGGATCGGGCTCCGTCAGTGCGAACCCACCCACCACAATCGCCATCACCAGCACCGCAAAAAAAGTATGCAGCACAAACCACCCAGCCTCTTTCATCAGCTGGTTTGTCGTCTTATTTCCGCGTATCTCTACCGCTTCCATGCCAATACCTTAGCCGCTCGCTACTAAATCGCAAAGCATGATTTACGCGATAATGAAGGCATGTTGCTCGAAGGTGTACACGTCCCAATCACCACCCCGTTCTACCCCGACGGGCGCGTCTACCTCCGCAAGCTCGAGCACAACGTCCGCCGCCTCTCGCTCACGCCAGTCAGCGGCCTCATCGCCCTCGGCCCCAACAGCGAATACACCAGCCTCTCGACCGACGAAAAGCGGACTATTCTTGCCGCAACCGCCGATACGGCAGCCCCGGAAAAAGTCCTTATCGCCGGCATCAGCGAGGCCGGCGTTCAACCCGCGCTTGAGCTTGCCGACTACGCCGCCGCACACCTCTTTGACGCAGTCCTGCTCGCCGCCCCCGCTGCCATCGACATCCCTTTTTGGCACAGTGGCCCGCAGGCCGGCGAGCCCACCACTGAACTGCTCACCTGGTTCCGCAGCATCGCTGACCGTAGCCCCCTGCCTATACTCCTCGCCAGCCATGCTGCGGGTGGCGAACTCCCTGTCTTAACCGTTGCTGCACTCGCACATCATCCAAACATCCTCGGTCTGCTGGAACAATCCACTCACATCAGCCGCGTCGCCGCACTCCGCCAGGCAACTGCCGGCATTCAACGAACCAGCACCACCACCGTCACGTTCACCGCTGCCACCACTCGCATGCTGCAACCGCCGCCACCGGCGCCCACCGGGAACCTGCTCAGCGCAGAGTCACTAGCGACCGGCGGTACAGCTGTCGCCATCCCACCATCCACCCCGGCTCTTAAAACCCGCACCAAGCAAACAGGATTTCAGCTCCTGTGGAGCCACGCCGCAGAGAGCATAGCTGCCTTCCGCGCCGGGGCGTCCGCCGTCGCACCTGCGGCTGCAGCTTCTGTCCCCGGTGCAGTCTTTGAGATCTGGGCCGCCTGGAAAGACGGAGACACCGCACTGATGCATGAAAAAGAGCAGCGCGTGACCACCGCCGAAGCCTATCTTCTGCAGCAGGGCGTTCCTGCTATCAAGGCTGCAGCAGAACTTTCCGGCTACTTTGGAGGCCGCCCCCGCCTGCCGCAACTTCCACCCACAGCTCAAATCCAGGATCATATCGCCGCGATCCTCGACGGTATGCGCAGCTGACCTACCCTCGTGGGTTTTACGGCCATTCGCATAGCCGCTGAACCACCTATCGACGCGTGACGCCACCCAGGTCCGCCAGCCGGGCCCTTGCCTGCGATGCTTCCGGCGAATTCGGATATCGCGCTATCAGCGACCTCAGTTCGCGCGTCCCACCCGCAGTGTCCTTCAGCGCCAACAAGGCCTGAGCCTTCCGCAACTGCGCCGCAGGAATCTTTGCGTTTCCCGGAAAGCCTTCAATTACCTTGTCGTACTGTCTCGTCGCCGGCCCAAAATCCTTCGACTTCATCAGCAGCTCGCCGAGGTAGAAATGCGCATTCCCCGCCAGGCTGTTATCCGGGTAAAAACGGATCACGTCCTGAAACTCCGCCTTGGCTAACTCGTACTTTGCGCCGCTATAATCGCCGTACGCCGTCTGGTACAGGTCCGTCACCGGCGGTGCACTTCCAGCACCTGCCGCGGCTCCCGCACCTGCGGCAATCGCTGTTCCTCCCTCCGCCCCTGGATCTTGCGGAAAGCCCGGCGGTGGTGCAGCAGCACGAGATACTCGAGCCGATGCCCGGGGTACAGCCGCCGCGTCCCCCTGGACTTCCTGCGGTCCAGAGGCAGCTCCAGATAAAGGCGCAGAATCAACTCGCGCCCCCATGCTTTGCTGGGTGTTCTGCACATCCGCCAGGCCCTTCTCAATCCGTTGCAGCCGCGCCTTCAACTCATCCAGGCTGTCGTTCAGGCTCTGCACCTGTCCGCTCACCTGATCAAGTTTTGCTCCGTTCGCCTCTGTACCGGCACCCAATTTGCCCTGCAGCGCCTGCACCGTCACACTCATCCGGTTCACGCTGTCTGCTGTCTGCTGCACCAGGTCTCGCATCACGCCCATGCGTTCGTCGTTGCTCTGCTGCAGCCGCGCCACAGCATCCTGCAACTGCTGCACCTGTGTCTGCAGCTGCACCATCTCTTTACTTACGGCAAAGGCCCGCGGCACAGGCATCAGCATGGCCGCGCACATGGCTAAAACACGAAAAGCGCCGCCACCCGGCGTGGAGCGAAGAAGGGAACTGGGCATAACAGCAACTCCTCAAAGCAAGAAACGCGCCTGACTCCTAAGCCCGGTAAAGTCACTCACCCACCGGCCGTGCAGCCCTGACCGCAACATCCACGACCAGGGTGCCACTGCTGTCGGCGCTACCGGTCCAAGTTAAACTGCGCCCGCCGGTTTTCGGCGTAGCACGCAGCCGTCGCCTCCGTGCAGAACTGCTTCTCCTTGCCATAGCTCACCACACGAACGCGCCCTGGTGCCACACCCGCTGCCACTAGCGCCTCCTTTACTGCGTTCGCCCGGTTCTCGCCCAGCGCCAGGTTGTATTCCGCGCTGCCACGCTCATCGCAGTAGCCGCCAATGGTCACCCGCACCGCGCTGTGCGCCGACAAAAAGCTCGCCGCCGCGGCCGAGGCGCTCTGCGCCTTGCCATCCAGGTCATAGCTGTCATACCCGAAGTACACATCCTGCACCGCCGCATGAAATGCCGCATCGGTGCCCATGTCGCCATTCAGGTTGCTGCTCGCGCCTGTGTCGCCGCTCGGTGCCACAGGCACGCGAACAGTAACGCGAACGCTTGCGTCCATCGTGCCTCCGTCACCTTTTGCGACCAGGTGGAAGTTGGTCGAAGCCGAAGGCGTTACAGTCTGCGTCCCGCTGGGGTTCACAGCACCGATTCCTTCAATCGAAACGGCGGTGGCGTTCGTCGTGCGCCAGTTCAGCACAACACTTTGCCCCTGGTCGATTGCAACCGGATCGGCACTGATCGTCGCCGTCGGCGTCACACCAGAATCGATCGCCGGTGCCATCGGCGCCGCCGCCGCCTTCTTGTGCTTACAACCTGCCAAACTACCCGCCAGCATCAACGCCAACACAGCCGCGCCACTCCGCCTATAACTCAAGGAACTCCGCTTCATCTCCACCCTCCACTCCATCCGTGTCGTTCATTCCATCCTACGACCGCCATCGGCAACAACAACCAGCGCCTACTTGAAGCTCCAGTTCGGCATGTCGCCACCCGCCAATTTGTGCTTGCCCGTGCCATCCGCCAGCATCGTCCAAACCTGTCCGCGAGCACCGCTGCCTACAGCAAACGCAACATGTCGCCCATCCGGCGACCAGGTCGGAAAATCACACTGTCCCAGGCCATTCGTCAGCTGAATCCATTTCTTGCTGGCAACATCCATCACGTAGATGTCTTGTCCACCCGGCGCACCTGGACCATATTTCCGGTTCCACGCAAACGCCAGGAACTGACCGTTTGGCGACCACGACACACTTGTTGCGTATCCACCATCTGTCATGCGCTGCACGTTGGCACCATCGGCATCCATCGTGTACATCTGCGGTAAGCCTGTGCGTCCGCTGATCCACGCCATCTGCGATCCCGTCTTTGGATTCCACGACGGCGACACATCCGGTCCCTTGTAGTTCGTCACCCGGTGCGCTCCGTTGCCACTCGCATCCGCAACATAAATCTCCGGGTCCCCCGACTTACTGGAACTCCAAGCTAGTTGACCTCCCGGCGACCAAGCAGGGGCAATGTTCGTCCCGGCCTGCGGCGCAAAGCTCACCATCCGCCCCAGCAGCAAGGAATACATCTTGATCTGGAAGCCGTACTTGTCCAGGGAAGCGAAGGCTACCCGCGAATTGTCTGGGCTCACTCGGGGTGACAGGGCAATGCCGCCCAGGCGGGTTACCGCGTGCGGATTCGCACCGTCGTAATCCATTGCCCAGATCTCCTTTACGCCACCGCCCGCATGCACGTAGTAGATCTTCGTCTCCGCAATGCCCGCAACTCCGCCGCCCAGCCGCAAAATGATCTCGTCCGCAAACCGGTGCGCCATCATCCGCGCCGCGGCATCGTCTGCTACATCGGTGTACTGCTTCCCAATCACCTGTGGGTACTGTGCATTGTGGGTGTCGAACACATACGCATTTACCGCGGCCTTTCCACCTTGCGCCGTGAACGAACCAAACGCCACATACGCCGCTGCCGTCGCTCCGCCTCCCCACGCTGCAAGGTCCACCTGCTTGGGCCCAGCCGGTTCCGCCTGTGGCTGCATGCTCTTGGCCACAACGTCGAACACGCCCGCATTCTTTAGATCGCTCTCCAGCACGCTGTCGAACGTCTGCTTCAGCGGTGCAGCCTCACCAACTTCCGCATGGAATCCAGCCGCCGCTATCCGCACACGGTCCGCACCCTTGTTTGTGCCGGTAAATACCGTATCCTGCGCACGCACAGAACCCACCGCCGTCACTGCCAGCACCGCACTCCAGCGCCACCACTTGAAAATCCGCATCACTAGCATGGTAGACGCCCGCAATAGCCTCATCGCGATCAAAGCGGCTATAGACGTACCAACCGCGCCACCCGGCGGGCCAGCTATCCCTGCGGCTCAAAGTAATACTGCACGGTGATGTAGCTTCCGCTATATGCATCCGGCAGCGGCCCCAGGGTATCGATCCGCTCCAGCGCACGCACCGCACTCTGGTCCAGCGTCCGGTCCCCGCTCGACTGCACAATCCGCACATCCCCCGGTACACCCTCGCGATCGATGCGAAACGTGAGATACACCCTGCGCCCCTGCGCGTTTGCATCCAGAGACTGCGTCAGCCACTGCTGAGAAATCTTCGCATTCATCGCCCGCACGTAGTACCCGAACCGGTCGCCAAAACTCTGGTCCGTCACGTTGATGGCCGACGTTCCCACAGAGTTCTTCACCGCCTGCATGGCGATCCGCACGCCACTTGTCTGTCCGCTCGTCACACGGTTCGTCGGCTTCGGTGGTGGCTCGCTCGCAACCTTCGGCGGCGCGTACGTCGGCTGCGGCGCCACCTTCTTGGGCGGTGTCCTCTTCTCTGGAACCGGCACGGCCCTCGGCTCCGGTGGCGGCTCCACGGCTGCTTTCTTCACCGGCGGTGCCACACTTGGGGTCTCGCTCGCCAGCACACTATCTTCCCTGGGCTTCACGCGCGGCGGCAGCGGCAAGGAACTCACCATCGTCGCCTGCACCGCGCCGGCCTGGGCCTGCAGGTCGCCCCAGTTGGCCTCGTGCCGGTGATCTAGCCAGCCTGCGCCAAAAATCCCGCCCAGCACAATCGCATGCAGCACCACGGCAGCGGCCACATCACGCGCACCCCGTGTTGTCCGCACCTTCATGCGCTCGCTCACCATGCGTTACCTGCCGCCAGCTGTGCCCTCGTACGGCCTGGTCACAATCGAGATGTTTGTTACGCCGCCGCGCTTCACCGCGTCCATCACGTTCGCAATTGCCTCAAACGGCACCTTGCCATCGGCTCGAAGATAAATCACCTTGTGCGCTGCATCGCCACCCTGCGCCTTCAGCAAGTCCGGCAGCTGCTCCAGGTTCACCGGCCTGTCCTGAAGGAACACTCTCTGCTCTGCGTCAATCGTTACCACACTGCGCTCATCGGTCAGCTGGTTCACGCTCTTCGTCTGCGGCACCGCTACCTCGATCCCGCTCTGCAGCACTGGTGCCGTCAGCATAAAGATCAGCAGCAGCACCAGCACCACGTCCACCAGGGGAGTGATGTTGATCTCCGCCAGGCTCGTCTGTGTCCGGCCTCCGCTGCTGAACGCCATCGCTTACTCCTCGGCCCTGAAGCGTTCGCTCGCCCGCTCCACCGGGCTGCCCGTTCGCGCCGGCGGCATCGCGGCAGCATTCTCAATGGCATTCAGTAGCTCGCGCCCAAAGTCGTCCATCCGCGCCCCGAATTGGCGGATACTTGCCGTTAACTGGTTGTACCCAACCACCGCCGGTATCGCTACCACAAGCCCGGCCGCGGTCGTAATCAGAGCTTCAGAAATTCCCGGCGCCACCGCGCGCAACGTCGCCGCACCCTGCGTTCCCAGCCCGTGGAACGCATCAATGATGCCCATCACAGTTCCCAGCAATCCAATAAACGGAGCGACCGCCGCAATCGTCGCAAGCCACGTTAACCGGCTCTCCAGCCCGGTCAGTTCTTCACTGCTGGCAATATTCGCGGCACGCTCAATCGCCTGGGAATTCCGCGGCATGCCTCGCCCAGCCGTCTGCCGGCCGTACTCCTCCACCATCTCGGCAAACACCGCCACCAGCGGCGACGGCCGAAACTGATCCGCCATCGTCGACATCTCGCTCAACCGCGAGCTCTTTCGAAACTGCCGGAGAAACTTGACGTTTTGTTCTGCTGCCTTCCGAAACTGCAGAAACTTCCCGATCATAATTGTCCAGCTAAACACGCTCATCACCGCCAGCAGCAGCAGCACCGAAATCGCCGTCGGTCCGCTGTTGTGCAACATCTCGCCCAACCCGCTTTGCCCCGCCGCATGCACCGGCTCCGCTATCGCCGCAGCGCCCGAACCCAAGTCGTCCTGCAACAGCAGCAGGCTCATCGCAATCATCGCAGTCGCCATCACTAAGCAGTGTAGACGACCCAAACCGCATCCCGGCTCAAACCCGGCATCCGTTTCAGCAATCCGAACTCATCGCACCGGCAAAGCAGAATCGTTCAAAACTGCCGCAACTCTTTCTGACACCTTCGCCGCATCGCAGTTCATGACCAGGTGCGCACAATCGCCAGGCGACACATACACCGGCGCACGGAGCGCCCGTGCCCACAGCAGAGCTGGCTCCGGAACCACCATCCGATCCTGCGCCGAAACCACCACCATAAACTTCGCAGACGTCCCTCGGGCAACTGCAGCCAAAGGCCGCCCATGCAGCACGTCCTGGCTCACAATCGCCTTCAACTGCCACATCCGGTCGTTTGCATCCTGCCGCTGTGGCGACTCAACCTTCGCCACCCATTCAGGAAACTTCTCCCGAGTCGTCTCCGCGTTCCGGTAAGCAGGCGCCGCCACAATCAACGCGCCAACTTCGTTCGCCAGCTTTAATTGCGGCTCAGCCGTATAGTGCCCGTGCGCATACTCCGGGTCTCCTTCAATGGCATCCATCACCACCTGCTTTGACAGCAAGTCGTAGGGCGTGACCTGCGGCGACCCCACAATCGGCACCGCCAAATCCAAGAACTGCGGAAACAGCACCGCCCACGCAAACACCTGGTGCCCACCCATCGACAGCCCCACCGCTGCGTGCGCATGCGACAGGTGCAGCACCTCGGTCAGCACCCGGTACTGCGCCCGCACCATGTCCTCGATCGTGAACACAGGAAAGCGAACACCCGCCTGCCGAGGGCTATTCGACGGCGAGGACGACACCCCATCCCCAAACGCATCCAGCGCAATTCCAAAAAACTTCGACGTGTCCACCAGCCGCATCGGCGATGCCTCCTGACCAAACAGCAGCACCAGGTCTTCAGACCGCCCGTTCAACCACGTCGGCATCAGCACCGCGTTGGACCGCGCGGCATTCAGCGTCCCAAACGTCCGGTACCCCACTCGGCAGTCCAGAATCACCTGCCCGCTCTCCAGCGAACAGGTCCCTAATTCAGCAATCTGCTGTTGTCCCTGCTGTGCACGTGCGACTCCGCCCAAAAACAACGCCAACGCGACAACAGACAAGCACAGGATGCGACACATACCCCATTGTGCGGTGCACGTCGCTCCTCGGTAAATTTCGCGCCGGCCTTGCTGCACGTCAATCGAGAATAAACTTCCTCATGCCTTCACAGCCCGTCGCTGAACACAGCAGATCGATCATCTGCCGGACCCTCTCTGGCGTGGGATCTGCCCTTCCCATAGCATCGTCGTCTCCCTGCAACGACCCATGGAAATGCCGTCCCGCTGTCACCCGTGCCACATCAGCAGCATTCCTCAGCCGCAGTCCACCACCGATGGCAACGTCGATCCGTTCACCTGCCTGTCGTATCAGCTTTGCAAGCGTTGGCGCACCCGCCACCACATCTGCCGCACCGCCCGACGTCAACACCCTGGAGCAGCCCGTCCGGATCACGTCCTCCAGCGCCTGCGAAAGATCGGGCGTCCGATCGAAGGCACGGTGGAACGTCACAGGCAGCGGTGCCGCCAGCACCACCAGCCCACGCGTCCCCTCCACATCCACAGTTCCATCTTCATGGAGAAGGCCAAGCACCACGCCGGCAGCACCCGCCAGTTTCGCTTCCTGCACTGAGGCGGCGATTGCCGCCACAACCGCCGACGAGCTTCGACACTCATCGGCCAGGGGTCGCAAGAGCACATGCACTGGTATCGGGCTCTGCCGCACTGCAGCTTCCACCAGCGACAACTCCGGCGTTAGCCCGTCCACCTCAAGCGACGCGCAAAGCTCAATCCGGTCTGCACCACCGGCAACCGCAGCCATGCACGCATCCAGCGTCTCCGCGCACAGTTCAAAGTGGATGTGCTCTCGCCTCTGCATCGCCTGGTAGCAGTAAACCACCCATGTCGAGTCGCAGGCGCTGGGGACCAAGTCCTTCAAGGCCGCAAAACACACGGTTGCATTCCGGCGGCCAAACTCTTGACGCGCATTATCTGCGGAGGTTCGATCCGCAAACGCCGTCCCCGCCGCCCCCTTCCGCGTGCTATCGTCTACGCGAAGAGAAGGCAAAGAAAGGCGGCCGCGTGCTCCTCGAACTCCGCGCAGAAAACTACGCCATCCTCGACCATGCCGTTGCCGCCTTTGGCCCCGGCCTCAACCTGCTCACCGGTGAAACCGGCGCGGGCAAGTCCATCCTCGTCGACGCTCTGGCCCTCCTGCTCGGCGGTCGCGCTGCCTCCGACGTCGTCCGTCATGGCGCTGAAAAGGCCGTTGTTTCCTGCGTCTTTGAGACCACGGCCGGTGCAGAAGCCGTTCTTGAAACTAACGGCATCGACGTTGAAGGTAACGAGATCCTCCTCCGCCGTGAGGTTTCCTCCGCCGGCAAGGGCCGCGTCTTCATCAATAACCAGCCCGCCACCGTTGGCGTCCTCCGCCAGCTCGCTCCGGAGCTCGCCCTCGTCCACGCTCAGTCTGAAACCCTCGGTGCCTTCGATCAGGCCCAGCAGCGCGGCCTGCTCGACCGCTTCGCCGGCATCGGCCAGAACCCGCCCACGCGCGAAGCCGCCCAGCGCATCCGCGATCGCCTCCTCAGCAAGAAGCAGCTCGAAAAAGAGTCTGTCGCCGAAACCGTCCACACCGCCTACGTCCTCTGGCGCGAAAGCAGGGAAGACCTTGATCGCCTAGCCGTCGACGAGCAGGAGCGTCTTCGCCTCGTCGACCTCTGGAGCTTTCAGCGTTCCGAAATCGCTGACGCCGCCATCGTTTCAGACAACGAGGACGAAGATCTCGAAGCCGAAAAGCGCATCCTCGGTAACGCCGAAAAGCTCTACGCCGCCGCCATGGGTGCCCACGACCAGCTCTACGAGAACGAGCACGCCGCCGCCACATCCCTCACTGCCGCCCAGCGCCACATCGACGAACTTGCCCGCTTCGACCCGAAGTTCACTGAGGCCGCCTCCGTCATCGCCAACGCGCGTGCCTCAGTAGATGACGTTTCCGCAACCGTCCGCGACTACGCCAGCTCCATCAATGCCTCGCCCGAGCGCCTCGACAGCATCGAAGACCGCCTGGCCGCCCTCGACAAGCTCAAGCGCAAATACGGCCGTACCCTCCTCGAAGTCCTCCAGTTTGGCGAGCAGGCCGCTGAAAAGCTCGCGGAAATCGAAAACCGCGACGCCGCCCTCGCCGCCGCCCGCCAGCGCGTCGCCGAAACCGAGCACATCTATACCTGCGTCGCGCAAGACCTCACCGAAGTTCGCACCTCCGCCGCACGCAAGCTGGAGAAGCTCGCCGAGCAGCAGATCAATGACCTCGCCATGAGTGTCAAGTTCCGCGTCGAAGTTGCCTCACAAAAGGAGCAGCAGTTCTGGACCGCCCATGGCTGGGACCACGTCGAATGCCTCATCGCCACCAACGCCGGTGAGCCTATGAAGCCGCTCGAAGAGATCGCAAGTGGCGGCGAAATGAGCAGAGTCATGCTGGCACTTAAAGTTTCCGTTGAAGAAGGTGTATCTAAGTCAAACAGGAGAATTGCTCTTCCGCGCACTCTGGTTTTCGATGAAATCGACATCGGTATCGGAGGACGCGCGGCCGAAGCCGTCGGTGCCAAGCTCAAGGCTCTCGCCAGCCACCAGCAGATTCTGTGCGTCACCCACCTGCCGCAGATCGCCGCGTTCGGCAACCAGCACTTCCTGATCAGCAAGACCGAGAAGGGCGGCCGCACCCGAACCGAGATTCGCCGACTCCCGGAAGAGGACCGCCCCACGGAAATCGCTCGCATGCTTTCCGGCGCGACGGTCACGGAGACAAGCCTCCGCCACGCCGAACAAATGCTGAAATCCAGCCGCTAGCGGCACCTGCCTGCCGAAAGATCTGCATGCCGCGTCTATTTGGGCGCACGAACTACCGCGAACGACGGCCTTGAATCCCTCAGCTGCGACTGCCCCCTCCACCTGCAATCGCCATTCCTGACTTTTCAGCTCACAAACGCTTCCCTGCGTGCTGCTCACCACGCACGTCGCTCCACCGCACACCGCGCCCGGCGCAACATTGCCCCCAAAACCGCACCACCGCAAACGCGTTGAAGCCGTTCAACACCGTGGCTCCATTGGTCAATGTCGTGGACGCAGCCGTAATCGTCGACCCGCGATCGACGTTGCACCACGACCTGTTCATCTTGTTCATGCAACACCATAGGAAGCGGTATACTTCGAAGGTGAGCATATTGGCCCTCGACCCCGTCCAAAGCCGCCCTAGCGTCGCATTTGAAGCCTCTGCATCCAAGCAGGTTCTGCTGCTGAAGCCCCGGGGTTTTTGCGCCGGGGTAGTGCGAGCCGTCGACATTGTGAAGATCGCTCTCGACACCTTTGGCGCGCCCATCTATGTGCGCAAGGAGATCGTACATAACAGCTATGTTGTGGACGACCTGCGAAAGAAGGGCGCCATCTTCGTCAACGAATTGGACGAGGTGCCTGAAGGCAAGCGCGTCATCTACTCCGCCCATGGTGTGTCGCCGGCCGTGCGTCAACGCGCTAAAGAGCGTGGTTTGAAGGTTGTGGATGCAACCTGCCCACTTGTGACCAAGGTGCATGTGGAGGCGATCAAGTTTGCAAAGCAGGGGTACTCGCTGGTGCTGGTAGGCCACCGGGACCATGAAGAAGTGGAGGGTACCCAGGGTGAAGCGCCTGACGTGACCCAGGTGGTGAGCACTCCCGAAGAAGTAGACGCGCTGATCGTGCCAGATCCGGACAAAGTGGCGTATTTGACGCAGACTACGCTGTCGCTGGACGAGGCCAAGTACATGATCGAGGCGCTTAAGCGCAAGTTTCCCAACATCGTCGGTCCGCATGCACAGGACATCTGCTATGCCACAGAGAACCGGCAGACGGCGGTAAAGAATGTTGCTCATAACGCAGATGTCGTACTCGTCGTCGGATCGCGGAACAGCTCAAACAGTAACCGTCTGGTGGAAGTGTCGCAGAATCTCGGCACAGAGTCTTATCTGATTGATGGCGCGCAGGATATCCAGCCTGAGTGGCTTGAAGCCGCGGCGTCCGTGGCCGTTACAGCGGGTGCATCTGCGCCGGAAATCCTCGTCGAAGAGGTGGTGGCTTATCTTCAGGAGCGCGGTTATGGTTCTGTCAATGAGGTGGAAGTAATGCCGGAAAACGTCCGATTCGGCCTTCCGCCAGAGATCGTTCAAGCAATCGCTTCCGCACCGGGTGCGCAGACCCGCCCCACCGTTTAGCTGCATCAACCCCGGCGTTCTTCAGCATCGCCGCTTAAAGAGGATCATCCAATCGGCATGCAGATAACGCACCCGGAAACCACAGGCACGAAGGTTCCACGCTTTGGTCGGATCGATATCGGTCTGGACGTGGTTCGCGAGGGTATCCGCAAGTCGACTGAGTGGCTGTTTTCCCAGCAGCACGCCGATGGTTATTGGTACGGCGAGCTGGAAGCAGACGTTATGCTCGAGGCCGATTACATCTACATGCACAAGCTCCTCGGCACTGGCGATCCGGGCAAGATGGAGCGATGTGTAAACGAGATCCTTCGGCATCAGAATTTGGACGGGGGATGGAGCCTGTACCCCGGCGGTCCCTCAAACATCAACTACGGCGTGAAGAGCTACCACGCGTTGAAGCTGATGGGCTGGTCGCAGGACGATCCCGTACTGGTTCGCGCGCGTACGTGGATTTTGGCCAACGGCGGCGTGGTGGAATGCAATACGTTTACAAAGATTTATCTCTGCGCGTTTGGCCAGTACGATTACGATGCTGTGCCTGCGATTCCGCCGGAGATCATTCTTTTTCCCAACTGGTTCTACTTCAATATCTACGAGATCAGTTCGTGGTCGCGCGGCATACTGGTTCCGCTCTCTATCACTTATGCCAAGAAGCCGTTTAAGAAGCTCCCGGCCGAGCAGGGCATTGAAGAGTTGTTTGTGGGTGGGCGCGAGAACGCGGACCTTCATCTTCGTTGGGACAGGTCGAAGCTGATTTCGTGGCGCAATTTCTTTCTGTTTTGGAACCGCGTTGCTCAGTGGTACGAGCGCATCCACATTCGGCCCCTGCGTAAGCGCGCTATTAAAAAGGCCGAGAACTGGATGCTGGCCCGCTTTGAGAAATCGGACGGGCTGGGTGCCATCTATCCTGCGATCTTGAACTCCATCGTGGCTCTCCGTCACCTGGGATATTCACTGGATGATCCGCAGCTGATTCGTGCCATGGATGAGTTTGAGAAGCTCGGCATCGACAACCCGGAAGGCGAGCCCGGCTATCCGACGCCCACCTTCCGCATGCAGCCCTGCTACTCCCCCGTGTGGGATACGGCACAGGTTCTGAGCACACTAGGCGATGTAGGCATCGACCGCAAGGACGCGCGCATGGTGCTTGCCGCAGACTGGCTGCTGTCGAAGGAAGTTCGACAAAAGGGTGACTGGGCTGAAAAGGTTAAGAATGTTGAAGCTGGCGGGTGGTACTTCGAGTTCAACAATGAGTTTTACCCCGATGTCGATGATACGGGTGAAGTCCTGCTCGCACTAAAAGCCGTCGACCATCCGCGCGAGCGTCAGCAGACCGACGCCACCGACCGCGCTATCGCCTGGGTCTTCGCCATGCAGTGCAAAAACGGCGGCTGGGCAGCCTTCGACAAAGACAACACCAAGACCATCTTTCAATACATCCCCTTCGCCGACCACAACGCCATGCTCGACCCGCCGACGGTCGACATCACGGGCCGCATCCTTGAAATGCTGGCAGCCTACGGCTACACCCGCCGTGACCCCCGTGTTGAAAAGGCCGTCCAGTTCATCCTCAAGGAGCAGGAGTCTGATGGATCGTGGTTCGGCCGTTGGGGAGTGAACTATCTTTACGGAACCTTTCTCGTCCTTCGCGGCCTTGAGTCGATGGGTTACTGGAACCACGAACCCGCTGTCCAGCAGGCGACCGAGTGGGTCCGCATGGTGCAGAACACGGATGGCGGGTGGGGAGAAACCTGCGGCACCTACGACGATTCGCTCACTCGCGGCGTCGGTCCAAGCACACCGTCTCAAACTGCGTGGGCACTGCTCGCCCTCCTCGCCGGCGGCGACAACCGTTCCGACTCCGTCGCAAAGGGCGTCAAGTGGCTGAGCGACCGCCAGCACGACGACGGCTCCTGGGATGAACTCGTTCCCGGACGCAATGGCGAAAGTTACTACACCGGCACCGGTTTTCCCCGCGTCTTCTACCTCGGCTACCACCTGTACAAGCAGTATTTCCCCTTGCTTGCGCTGAGCACATATCAGCGCAGCATGGAGAAGCAAGCCGCCGAGGCCTGATCTCGGCACGTTCATCGCAAGGCACCACCGTCGCGTTCCCGCTGGCAAATCTGCCGCGCCTGACCGACACTAAAGAAGCACAAGGAGCACATCCGGCATGGCAATTCCTCTCTCGCAGATGTGGACGGTAGCAAGCTACGTCGTCACACAAAAGCTCAAGGGTCGCAAGCGCTACCCGCTCGTCCTCATGCTCGAGCCGCTCTTCCGCTGCAACCTGGCCTGCGCCGGCTGCGGAAAGATCCAGTACCCGGCCCACATCCTCAAGGCCGAGCTCACGCCCGAAGAGTGCTTCAAGGCTGTCGACGAATGCGGCACCCCGATGGTCTCCATTCCCGGCGGCGAGCCCCTCCTCCACCCCAAGATGCCGGAGATCGTCCAGGGCCTGGTGGACCGCAAGAAGTACGTCTATATGTGCACGAACGCGCTCCTGCTCAAGGAAAAGCTGCACCTCTTCAAGCCAAGCAAGTACCTCAGCTTCTCCGTGCACATCGACGGCGAGCGCGAGCACCATGACTTCGGCGTCTGCCGCGAAGGCGGCTACGATATCGCCATGGACGGCGTCCGCGCCGCCATCGCTGCCGGCTTCCGCGTCACCACCAACACCACTCTCTTCGACGGCGCAGACCCCAATAGCGTCCGCCGCCACTTCGACCAGCTCACCGAGGCCGGCGTCGAGGGCATCATGCTCTCCCCCGGCTATACCTATGACAAGGCGCCCGACCAGAAGCACTTCCTCGGCCGTGCCCGCTCGCGCAAGCTCTTCCGCTCCATCCTCTCCAACCGCAAGAGCACCTGGCAGTTCAACGCCTCGCCCATCTTTCTTGAGTTCCTCATGGGCAAGCGCGAGCTCACCTGCACTCCTTGGGGCATGCCCACCTACTCCATCTTCGGCTGGCAAAAGCCGTGCTACCTCCTCCAGGATGGCTACGCCGACACCTTCGCCGAGCTCATGGAATCGGTCGAATGGTCGAATTACGGCACCGAGTCCGGCAATCCCCGCTGCGCCAACTGCATGGTCCACTCCGGCTATGAGGCCAGCGGCGTCAACTACACCTTTGGCTCCTTCAAAGGCATGGCGCAGACCATTAAGGCCATCCTGTTCGACAGCCACAAGGACGAGCAGGCCAACAAGCTTCTGAATGACTGGCGTCCTGCCTCAAACCACGAGCACCTCGTGCAGATCGGCTCCGGCTTCGCCAGCAGGGAAGCCGAAGTCGTCAACCATGAAGAGTCCCTGGTCTCCGGAGACTAACCATGGCGACTGACCAGCAGGAGCACCTGAAAACCGAGCAGCTCGCCGGCCACAACCCCGACGAGCTCGACGTCATGGCCGGCCGCGAGCGGGAGAACCTCGAAGGCTATATTCCCGCCCTCGCCACCGACGCCGAAGTTCGCGACGCCCTCGAAAAAGCGTTCGACTATCGAGGCGATGTGACCCTTACCCTGCGCTCCGGCGAGCAGGTGGAGGGCTACCTTTACGACCGCCGGACCGGCCGCACCCTCGCCGACTCCCTGGTCCGTATTATGCCCAGCAAGGGCGAAGACCGCAGCCGTCGCAGCATCTCCTATACCGACATCGCCGCCCTCGCCTTCACGGGCCGGGACACCGCTGCCGGCCGCACCTTCGAGGCCTGGGTCCGCAAGTACTGGGAAAAGAAAGCCGCGGGCGAAAAGAATATCCAGATCGAACCCGAAAAGCTGGACTGATGCAACACCTCCAGGTCCAGCCCTGCGGCTGTATCGCGCTCCCCGCCAACATAAGCGAGGCGCTGCTCGCCGGGCCCGGTTCCGTACTTGAAGTCGAACTTAAAGACGGTGCGTTGATTCTGAGGCGCATCTCTCCTCCCCTCGACACCGAAGCGCAGGCTGCAACGCCGCTCGCCGCCTGTCCACTCCGATGAACCTCTTCCTCACCGGCTCCACCGGCTTCGTCGGTTCCCACGTTGCACATGCGGCAGCCGCGCAGGGCGCCAACCTTCGCCTGCTCGCCCGCTCCACCAGCGACCTCGCTGCCATCGCGGACCTTCCCGCGGCCGAGCTCGTCACCGGTGATCTACGCCACCCCGACTCCTACAAAGCCGCCCTCCAGGGCTGCGACGCCGTCCTCCACATCGCCGCAGACTACCGCCTCTGGGTTCCCGACCCCGCTGAAATGTACAGGTCGAACGTCGAAGGCACACGCGACCTTCTCCGCCTTGCCCGCGAAGCCGGCGTTCCCCGCGTCGTCTACACCTCCTCCGTTGCCACCATGGGCTTCAAGCGCGACGGCACCATCGTCGACGAGCAGACCCCCGTCTCCGAAGCCGACATGATCGGCCACTACAAGCGCAGCAAATGGCTGGCTGAGCAGGAGGCCATCGCTGCAGCCAAAGCCGGCCAGCACGTAGTCGTCCTGAATCCCACCACGCCCATCGGCCCTGCAGACCGTAAGCCCACACCGACCGGCCGCATCGTCGTCGACTTCCTCAAAGGAAAGTTTCCCGCCTACGTCGACACTGGCCTCAATCTCGTCGACGTCGACGAGATTGCCCGCACCCACCTCGCCGCGCTCACCCGCGGCATACCCGGCGAGCGTTACATCCTTGGCGGCGAAAACCTCACCCTCAAGCAGATCCTCGACAAAATGTCCGCCATCAGCGGCCTGCCGTCGCCCACCATGAAGGTCCCCCACGCCGTCGCTCTCGCCTTCGCTTTTTTCGATGAGACCATCACCGGCAAGCTTCGCGGCAAGGAGCCCCGCGCCACCGTTGAAGCCGTCCAGATGGGCCGCAAGCTGATGTGGGCCTCCTCCGCCAGGGCCGAACGCGACCTCGGCTTTCAGGTGATCCCTGTCTACCGCGCGCTTCGCTCGGCGATGGCATGGTTCGTCATCAACGGCTACGCACCGCCTTTCCCGCAAGCTGTTCTGAAAGCGGGGAAGTAGGCCATGCCCGAGAACAAGGCCGCCCTCCTGAAGGGCTTCGTCACCCTGGAAGACCCTCCAAAACACGCTCCCACCAACCCGGCAATCATCCTCATCGCCGCCCTGGCCGGCGAACTCAAGCCACTCACCCGCTCCTGGGCCGCGCTGGAGTCGGTCAACGGCGTTCATGGCTTTCAGCACCCCTCCAACACCATCTTCGCCTTCCATGCAGGCATGGGTGCCGGCCCCGTCACGCGTGCATTCCAACGTGCGTTCCAGGTCTGCGTTCCAACCTCCGTCTACTCTGTGGGCTGGGCCGGCTCGTTGCGGGCGGAGACCCCCGCCGGCAGCACCTTCCGCGCAGAAGCAGTGCTCGACCTCGCCACTCACGAAACCTTCGCCTGCGCGCCATCCAATTGGGCCACGCGCGGAACACTTCTCACCAGCCGCCGTGTGGAGACCCATGCCGACAAGCCACGTCTCGCCGCAGGCTATCCGTCCGCACGCGCCGTCGACATGGAGGCCGCGACTCTTGCCCGTCTGGCCACCGCGCACAACCTGCCGTTCCGCGCCGTCAAAGCCATCTCTGACGAGGTGGACGAGCCTCTTCCCGACCTGAATCTCTTCATCACACCGCAAGGGCAGTTCGCCACGGTCCGCTTTATCGCGCACGTAGCCCTGCGGCCACCACTCTGGCCCGTCCTCAGCCGCTTTGGCAAGAACTCCAGCCTCGCTGCCACCAACCTCGCCGAGACCCTCGCCGCAGAACTCGGCATCGAAAAACCGCGCTAACTTCGTTCAACTCGCAAGCAGCAATTCGTCGTCCGCCCTCCCAACGACATCCCCAGGCCTGCAGTTTCACGTCGCCTGTTCCACTGTATCAACGGCTTCCAGAACTGCTTCGCCTCACAGCTCACCGGCAAGCTGGTCACCATCCCCGCATCCAACACCGAAGACGACCACGGAATCGCAGCGCGTTCAACCACGCGATCTCTTCAACGTGGAGCTCGGTGAGGACAACCGCGTCGACCGGGCCACACCGACCGCTACCACCTCGGCGCCCGAACTACCGAGGTTACGTCAACAACAAGGACGCCCTCTACAACGTCCTTCCACCTTTTCCGGCACGCTTTACGTCAATGCGCACGGTAACTGCCGACGTCGCCTTGCGCTTCTAACCTGCAGCCGAGCCAAGGTGTTCGTGTGTGTCAAATCCGGGTTTTTTGACTCGGGTTAACCCGCAAGTGACAAACCGTCATCTGAACGAAAATAGACACTGTATGCCCGTCCAAATACAGATCGCCGCAATCGAAGCAATCGAGATCCCTCTTACTCAACAAGCTGCTGTTTACCACGCGCCCGACGACGTACGCATGGAGATCGTCGCCGTGCCCAGTGTCGGCCCTGGCG
Organism: Acidobacteriaceae bacterium; assembly: GCA_903642225.1. Lineage (GTDB taxonomy): Bacteria > Acidobacteriota > Terriglobia > Terriglobales > Acidobacteriaceae > Terriglobus. The sequence goes on from CAHJWI010000014.1 coordinate 23,788, forward strand.
ACGTTCTCCTTCGCATTGACACCTGCGGCATCTGCGGTACCGACCTGAAGAAAATCCACACCGGCTCTCATTCCGCCCCGCGCATCTTTGGGCATGAGATGGCCGGCACCGTCGCCGCCGTCGGTCAAAACGTCACGGGCTGGAAACCTGGCGACCGTGCGATGGCCTTCCACCACATCCCCTGCGGCACCTGCTACTACTGCCGCAAACACACTTTCGCCCAGTGCGAGACCTACAAAAAAGTCGGCACCACCGCAGCTTTTGAGCCGAGTGGTGGCGGCTTCGCGCAATATATACGCGTTATGGACTGGATCGTCGACCGCGGCCTCATCCGCATTCCCGACGACATCCCCTTGGAGCAGGCGGCCTGGATCGAGCCGGTAAACACCTGCTACAAAGCCATCGAACTGTTGCACCTTCAGCCAGACGAAACGGTCCTTGTGATTGGCCAGGGGCCAATCGGCATTCTGCTCGCCGTGCTCGCACAGCGCACCGGTGCCACGGTTTTGACCTCGGACTTGTACCCGGAACGCCACAGCGTTGCGGCCAGCTACGGTCTGCATAACGCGCTGGATGCGAAGGAAGATGTTTCTGCCATCTGCAAAGCAAGAACGGGCGGCAGGGGAGCGGACGTTGCCTTACTTGCGGTTGGTGCCAACGCCCTCATCACCCTTGCCATGAACAGCATTCGCCCGGGAGGGCGGGTCTGCCTCTTTGCGCAAACGCAGCATGAGCAGGCCCCCTTCGACCCCGGCCAGGTCTGTATGGAGGAGAAGACGCTGATGGGTAGCTACAGCTCGTCAGTCGCCATTCAGGACGCTGCGATACAGCTTGTCTTTGAGGGTTACCGTAATGGCAGCTTCGACCTGACCCGCCTCATCAGCCACCGGTTTCCGCTGTCTCAGGCCGTTGAAGCCATCCATCTGGCCGGCAATCCGCAACCCGGCAGTATGAAGATTGTTCTGCAGCCCTAAAGGAACGCCGCCGCAGGACTTAATCTCGGCCTCGCTTTTTGACTTCAACGTTCAGACGCTTGAGCTTCTGATTCAAGGTGGACAGCGGAATCTTGAAGAACTCGGCCGTTTCCGTCTGGTTCCAGTTGCAGCGTTCGAGGCGGTCGGCCAGAATTCTGCGCTCGATCTCTTCCATGATGTCGAACAGTGAGGCGTCCGACTTCTGCTCCAGCAGTGCTGCACTGTAAGGATTGCCAATCAGTTGGGCCGGCAACAGTTCCAAGCCGATGTTCTGCGACGTGGAAAGCACGACACCCCGCTCCATCGCGTTCTCCAACTCACGCACGTTGCCGGGCCATTCATAGTCCATCATGGCGCGCAAGGCGTCAGGCGACAGCGTTCTCGGGTCGACCTCATTTTCTTCCGCGTAGCGCACCAGGAAGTGCGAGGCCAGCAGCGGAATATCTTCTTTACGGGTGCGCAGCGGCGGCAGATCCAGGTTGATCACGGACAGGCGGTAATAAAGGTCCTCGCGGAAGCGACCGTCTTTGACGGCCTGCCGGAGATCGACGTTGGTGGCGGCCACGATGCGCACGTCGACTGCGATTTCGCTGGTTCCTCCCACCTGCATGAAGCGGCGTTCCTGCAGCGCACGCAGAATTTTTGCCTGGGTTTCAATCGGCATCGTCCCGATTTCATCCAGGAAGAGCGTACCGCCGCTGGCTACCTCGAACAGGCCTTTTTTTGCCGCGATGGCGGATGTGAATGCTCCCTTGACGTGGCCGAACAGCGTGGACTCCAATAGGTCCACCGGTACCGCACCCGTGTTGATGGCCACGAACGGCTTGTCCCTGCGCGGCGAGTTCAGGTGAATGGCCTTGGCAATCAGCTCCTTGCCGGTGCCACTCTCGCCGTGAATAAGGATGGTGGATCGTGATGGCGCGACCTGAGCCACTGTCTCCAGCAGCTTGGTCATCGCATCGCTTTTGCCGATGATGTTTTCAAACGAGTATCGCTGTTTAAGCGTCCTCTTGAGCTGGACGACCTCTTCCGCCGAACGCGAGCGACCAATTGCCGACCGCATGTCTGCAAGCAGCTTCTCGTTATCCCATGGTTTCTGGACGAAGTTGTCTGCACCTGCGTGCAGCGCATCCACCACGTTGCCGACTGTTCCGTAGGCGGTGATCATGATGACTGGCAGCTGCGGCCGGAGCCGCTTGATGCGCGGTAGAAGGTCGATGCCGCTCTCCCCGGGGAGAGCGAGGTCGAGCAGCAGCAGGTCATATTCATCGGCCGCCAGCATGTCCAGACCGGTGTTTCCTTCCGGTGCCATGTGGACGTCGAAACCTTCAAGCGTGAGCAGCACTTCGAGGGATTCGCGAATGCCCGGTTCGTCGTCGATGATGAGGATGCGACCGGTGTTAATCATGGGCGAAACTGGATCCACTGCGAGTGTTGCGTCAGGCATTTACAGTCCTTGTTTCGGCGGCGGATGGATGGGCCGCTTCTGCTTGGACGTGTGAGCCGGCCATCGCGGGTAGTGCGGGGAAGAGCAACCGAAAGGTCGTGCCTTCGCCCACGATGCTATCTACCTGGATGCGACCGGCATGTTCCTGGACAATGCCGTAGGAGACAGCCAGACCCAGGCCGGTACCCTTGTGCTGGCCCTCTTTGGGCGTGTTCTTGGTAGTGAAGAACGGGTCGTAGATGCGGTGAACGTGGGCTGCCTCGATGCCGGAACCGGTGTCCCGAAAGGTGACCGCGACTTCCTCTTCGACCTGCCCTGTGGACAGGTAGAGTTCGGTGCCACCGCTCTCAAGCATGGCGTCTTTCGCGTTCAGCAGCATGTTGAGGAACACCTGCTGCAGCTTGCCATGGCTTCCATGAATGCGGCTAACCTGCGCATACTCTGTATGTACATGCATGCGAGCGGTACGAAACTGGTGATCGAGCAGCAGCAGCGTCTCACGCAGAACTGCGTTCACATCCAGTGTGACAAACTCGCTGCCGGTGGCACGTGAGAAGTTCAGCAGGCCGTTCACGATTTCGGATGCGCGGAAGGTCTGCTGTGTAATCTTTTCCAGAACCGGACGCAAACGGACAGCCATAGGGTCATCCCCGCGCGCCTGCTTCTGCAACATCTGCGCATAGCTGCTGATGACCGCCAGAGGGGTGTTCACTTCGTGGGCTACACCCGCGGCCAATAGGCCGATCGACGAGAGCTTTTCCGCCTGCGTAAGTTGCGATTCCAGCAGCGTGCGCTCCGTTATGTCCTCAACCAGAACGATGCTGCCGACCGATACGAACTCGCGCGTGAGTAATGGCGAGATGGCAACGTTCACCGTGCGTGATTCGCCATTGCGAAGCGGCATTCTGACTTTGGGCAGGTGGTGTGTTCCGCTCTGGTCGTGGGCGCGTTCAAATTCGGTGACAAACTCAGTGGGAAAGATCTCGGAGATGTGGCGGCTGAGAGCCTCTACCCTCGGCAGCGCGACCATCACCTCCATTTCAGCGTTCCAGCTTTCGACGCAGTCGTCCAGGTCAAGGGCGAAGATCCCGACCTTAATGGATTCCACGATATTCTCGTTGAATTCCTTGAGCCGCTCGAACTCCGAACGTTGCCGATTGAGCGATGCAAAAAGCTGTGCATTTTGAATAGCAATGGCGATGTAGCCAGCCAACGACTCCAGCAGCTCCATATCTTCAGACGAGAGAAAGTCACCTTCGCGGGTGCGGCCCAGGCCTATTACGGCGATTGTCCGGGCGGGGTAGTTGGCCTCCGCGATACGGCAAGGCAGGTAGTAATTCATGTCCAAAGCGCGCGAGATGGTCTGTTCATCCGCGGACAGGTGGGGCAAGGAACTCGGCTTTTCGAAGAAGAGGTGACCCTGTGCATCGGGGGCGTCAAACTGCAGAAAGGAAGCTGCAGAGGTTTGCTGCGGCATGGACCTGAGGATGTCGTCACTGAGGCCATGGGACGCTGCAAGTTGAAAGACTTTGCCTGTACGCCGAATGCCGCCGGGAGAGACGAACAGAACGACACGCTCCACCAGCAGAACCTGTGCGAGCCGATCGACGACGGAGCGAGAGAGGGTTTGAAGGTCGGTCTGCGAAGAGAGACCGCGGCTGAACTCGATCAGCGTCTCCCGATAGTCGTAGCGCTTTTGGTCGAAGACGCGGTCAACGCGGCTTTGGATTGCAGCTTTGATGGGGTCGAAGATCAGGGCAGTGGCGACAATAACGGCGAGGATCCCCCACGTCTTGAGACTTGGCAAGCGGGAGTGTGCGACCTCGCCAGCGAAGGCCACGATCATGAAGTACACACCCACGAGAGCAGCCGTGGCGAGGGTGTAAGTCACACCACGCTTGAAGATCAGGTCGGTGTCCATCAGCCGGTAGCGCACAATCGCCCAGGCAAATGTGAGTGGCAGAAAAATCAGGCAGAAGCTGACCACCTTGGCGATGGTAAGAGAGACCGGAAGATCGAACAGATAAGGAATGGCGTAAAGGACGGTGAAGGGCAGCACGGATAACAGCGTTCCGCGTGTAAGCCACTTGAGTTGCTGGCGTTCCAGCACCTCGCCCGTGTTGCGGTACCGAAGCCAAAATACGATGGCTGCGACGACGTAAAAGCCCGCCGAGTAGGCGACGTCGATCTGATCGAGGCGGTGACGCAGACGCTCAGTAGCAACCCAGCGTGTGAGTGCAACGACCTGCAGAGCGATGATGAGAGAACCAGGCAGATAGAGCAGGATGCTGAGCAGCCGCCGGCGCAGGGAAGGTCGTGCCTCGCCGAAGGTAATTGCAAAGTGCAGAAAGAGGGCTGGTTGAAGTGCCGTCGCGAGCACGTTTCCCCAGAAGATCGACCAGTCAAGCGTATCGAACTGTCCGGTGTACCGAAAGGAGTACAGCATGCCCGAGACCAGACAGAAGAAGTAGAAATGAGTCGCCTTGGGTGCGGTCCAGCGGCGAAAGAGGACGTAAAGACCGATGGCAAGGTATACCAGGGCGATAAGACGCAACCCCTGGTTGCGCGTGTGGTCCGTCGGTTCCAGGATGACCTGGATGTCAAGCGGTGCGCCATCACGCCCCAGTGCATAGTGGATGCGGTTCCAGGTGCCGGTTCGCGCCATTTCGCGTTCCAAGGGAGCTACCGTCGGGGTCGGCCTGCCGTTTGCGGCGGTAAGCTTGTCGCCGGTGCGCACGCCTTCGCGGTGGGCCGGGCTGTCCACAGGGACGCGTTCCGCCTGAAGACTACCGTTGGTCTCAAGCCACCACACACCGTCGGTCGGCTGCTCGTAGTTGTTCTCCTGGATGAAGTTGAGCGCGCCGAGCACGCAGAGCAGCAGAGTCGCAAGGGCGAGGACGGTCGCAAGTACGCGGGTTTGCGAGGTCTTCTCCATGGGCGCTTAACGTACTCCGTCCGGCAGAGAGGCCGGTTGTTGACTCCATTGGTTCAACGAGATGCACGTCTGTGGCCAAAGTCGGGTGCATGACTTCTGCCACAAACGCCGTGTTTGTACCTTCAGCCTACAATGAATGACTGTCGCCCTTCCAAAGGTGGAAGATGCCCTTCCAGAAACGGGAGTACCACGAAAGGGTGAGACTCAATCCGGGAACGCAAGGGTGAACTTGCCTTGACCGCACTGGTGAACTGGGTTGAACTAATACGAATGACCAGATTTCATCAGGACGGCAAGGCGGCCAGCATGCTGGCGCGCGACAGCGAGTGGCTGCTGCCGGTGTACGCGCGCTTTCCCGTCGCCATGGAGCGTGGCGAAGGTGTCTACCTTTTTGACACGTCCGGCAACCGCTACCTCGACTTAATGGGCGGTCTGGGTGTGAATGCACTTGGCCACGCGCATCCGCGCATGGTGAGGGCAACGGCAGAGCAGGCAGCGCGCATGGTGCACCTGTCCCCGCAGTATTGCACGCCGGCAGCCGGTGAACTTGCGGAGCGTCTGTGCCTGCTGTCGGGGATGGCGGGCGTGTTTTACTCCACCGGTGGCTCAGAGTCGGTGGAAGGCGCGATCAAGCTTGCACGGGCTTTTGGGATCGAACATGCCGGCGCATCCAAGTTCCGCATTGCCGCGCTCGAGGGCTCCTACCATGGGCGAACCTTTGGTTCCATGTCGGTGACGGGCCAGTCCAAGTACCGCGATGGTTTTGGACCAACGCTGGACGGTGTGGACCTAGCACGAAAAAATGACATTGCATCTTTGTGCTCTGCTGTCTCTGTTGACACGTGCGCGATCTTGCTGGAGACGGTGCTGGGCGAGGGCGGCGTTCACAATTTGGACGCGGAGTTTTTGCAGGAGGCACGACGCCTTGCGCACGAGTACGACGCTTTGCTGATCCTGGATGAGATTCAGTGTGGGCTAGGACGTGTCGGCCAGTGGTTTGCCTTTGAGCAGAGTGGAGTGCAGCCGGACGTGCTGATTCTGGGCAAACCGCTGGGCGGGGGCTTGCCTCTCAGCGCATTTCTGGTGTCCGGCGAACTGTTTCACGTCCTGGGGATTGGCAAGCATGGCAGCACGCTGGGTGGTTCGCCGCTGGCGTGCCGTCTCGGTCTTGAATTCCTGTCTACCGTCGAAGAGGAGAATCTTCTGGCGCGTGTGCTGGACACGGGGGCGTATCTGTCTACCCATCTTGAGGCACTGGCACGCGAGGGTGGTGTCGCGGTGGAAGCTCGCGGACGCGGATTGATCCAAGGCCTTGAATTGTCCGTTCCGGGAAGACCGATCGCCGAGGCGGCTTTGGAACAGGGCCTGATGCTGAATTTTGTACAGGGAAATGTGATGCGCTTTCTGCCGTCGTTCCTGCTGGAGCGCAAGCACGTGGACGCGATGCTTGAGGTGGTACGTCCCCTATTGAAGCGTGCGGCCGCGGGCAAGGCAAGTCTGGAAACCACTCTGGTCGCCGTCGCCTAGTTCGCGACCTGTGAGTAGTTGTGGAACCTGTCAGGTGCGCGGAGCTACGGTCAGTTGAAGCTCCGTTTCCAGCCAGTCGCGAAGGGTCCGTTGCATCTCCGCTAGCTTCGGCTTGGGCGAGGCAGGGACGCCCATGAAGAAGTGCTCCGCGCCTTCAATCCAATGCATAAATTTAGGCTTGGGAGTTTGCTGAAAAAGCGCTTCCATGGTGGACCGCGGTGCGAAGGGATCGTCCGATCCCGTGAGGAAAAGTTTGGGCTGGGTGCAGTCAGTCAGGAACTCATACGTGTAGTGGCGGCCACCTGCTGCCAGAGGCATGCCCAGGCCTATAAGCGCTGCGATACGCGGATCGCCACATCCGGCGCGAAAGCCGATGTTTGCCCCAAAGGAAAAGCCTGCCAGCAGCACCGGGAGCTGAAAATTTGTTGAAAGCCAGTCGATGGCTGCACGGACGTCCTCAATCTCTCCCGGTCCGTTGGTGTATTCACCGGCGCTGAGGCCAACCCCTCTAAAGTTGAACCGGAGCACAGGCAAGCCGAAATGGGCAAAGGCCTTCATGGCTTGGAAGACGACCTTGGTGTGCATGGTGCCGCCAGAGGGTGGGTGCGGATGGCAGACCAGAGCGCAGTAGCGAGCAGATGTGACGCCTTCATTGAGCAAAGCTTCAAGGCGTCCTGCTGGTCCGCGCAGGTCGTTGATGGTGCGAATCACGTTGGCTCTCCATCCTTCAGCGTCGCACAAAAAGTGGGCAGCTAGGCAGACTGCATATACTGTCGAGCTAATTGCAGGTCGTCGCGCAGATGCCGGTAGAGGGTTTCGCGGGTTGCGTCGTCTTTGCCGCGCAGCACGGCGCTGGGGTGGATTGTGGCCATGATCTGGTCCGCAAAGCTGCTGGGCATGAGCTTGCCGCGGTCGCGCATGAGGGCGAAGGTGCCGCCAAGGAGTGACTTGGACGCAGACGCGCCAAGGCATACGACGAGCTTCGGCTTGAGCGCGTCAAGCTCCGCGAGCAGCCACGGCCGGCAGGCCATGATCTCGCTGACACGCGGATTCTGGTGGAGACGCACCTTGCCGCGCAGGACGAATTTAAAGTGCTTCACGGCGTTGGTCATGTAGACCGTCTCCGGTGGCAGGCCGGCCTCGCCAAGTGCCTTGCGCAAGACGCCACCTGCGGGGCCGATGAAGGGCTCGCCACGCCGGTCTTCCTGGTCACCGGGCTGCTCACCCACGAGCACGATCTGTGCCGTGCCGGGTCCGCGCCCGGGGACGACCTGAGTTGCGTGCTCATAGAGCTCACACCCGCGGCAACCTGGCATTGCCTGGTTGAGGACAGGGAGGCTGTGCTCCGCCGGTACGAAGGGTGCCGCAGTGGGTTTATCGCTTTGCTTGCTCACCATCAGTTCGACTCGTCCTTCAGCTTTTTGCAGCAGGGAGGGCAGCAGCTCGACCTCTGGCAGATTGCTCCAATACTTCACCGGCATGTGGCTGCGCATCACGTCCGGATTCAGCCGCGCAGGGTTGAAGATGCTGCTGTAGTAACTCTTCCACAGGGTCTCCAGTTCATCCTCGCTGGGGGCGTGACTGCGGTCCAGCGGTGGACCGAACTGCAAGGTACCGACGGCAGGATCCCAAAATACTGAGCCATCGGGAGTAAGAATGGACCATCGCATGATGGCGAAGCGCTCCGCAAAGAACGGTGCAGCCAAAGGCAGGATGCGGTGTGCGGGTTCATACCAGGCGATGAACTGCTCGCCAGCCTCGTCAGTCAGCTTGCGAAAACGCACAAATGCGTGCATTTTGTGTTCATCGCGCTTGATCTGCTGCACCAACCGCAGCATGGCGCTGACGTCTGCATCCACTTCCACGCGCATGAGCTCCCGGTTGCTTTGTAGCCGCCAGAGCAGACGATAAAGCAGGTTCCAGCGCGAGGGATCGCGGTGCAACGCAGCCAGCTGGGCGCGCTCAAGAAAGGCCTTTGAGACGTAGGGGACAAGCGCAGCATTTCCAGAGAGCTCGTTGAGCAGAGCAGTTTTTGTGCTCACCGCGCCGAAGAGGTCGTCCGCAACGGGAATGGTCTCATCCGCAAAGTCAATGGCATCCGGCTCAAGTCGCTGCTGGAAGGCGACGCGTGCCAACTGGCGCCATGCGTCGAAGTCCGGCGCCACCATGACCCGCGTGACGCCGTTGACGGTGCTGCTGCTCACAGCACCCCCGTGACGGCCGACTTTGCCGCCTCTGCGAAGAGCGGCAGTTGCGCCGCTTGTACAGGGTGTGCGAAAGACTTCATCGACACCCGTTCCAGGCCTCCCGCAGCGATCTCGACAGCTGCTGGTGAAAGCGCGGTCGTCGGTGAAAAAAGCGCGTCAGCCTGCCCAGGAAGGTGGTCGACGGTTATGACGTACTCAGCTGCATCCTTCAAACGCACGTGCAGCTTTCGAAGATCCGCGAGTACAAGCTTGTGGTAGCGACGGATACGGAGGATGCGATCCACGTTTGCGTAGCCCAGGCCGGGAACGCGCAGCATCGTCTCGCGCGGTGCCGTGTTTAAGTCAACGGGAAAGAACTCGGGATGCCGGCGCGCCCATGCGAGTTTAGGATCAATGCTCAGGTCCAGCTCGGGCTGGTCTTCCGGTGCAATTTCGTCTGCTGCAAAGCCATAGTGCCGCATCAGCCAGTCCGCCTGGTACAGGCGATGCTCTCGCACCATGGGCGACGCTTTCAGCGGCAGGCGGGTATCCGCCTCGGGGTACGGGCTGAAGCCGGTGTAGTAGACGCGGCGCAGCTTGAAATTCTGGTACAAACCGCTGGCGCGCTGAATGATGTCGCGGTCCGTCGATGGAGTTGCGCCAATCACCATCTGGGTACTTTGGCCGGCCGGTGCAAACTTCGGTGTGCTGTTAAAGCGGGTTCGGTCCTCGTCCAGCTCGTTTTTGCGGTCGTGGATGTGCGCCATGGTGCCTTCAATGACCGTGGCCTTCTTCTCCGGTGCAAGCTGCACCAGGTCAGCCTGCGTCGGCAACTCGATGTTGGCACTCAGGCGATCGGCGTACGTGCCGGCCTCTTCAAGCAGGCGCGGTGCACAGCCGGGAATTGCCTTGATGTGGATGTAGCCGCCGAAGTGGTGCACCAGCCGCAACGTCTTTGCGACCTGCACCAACTGCTCCATCGTGTAGTCCGGCGACTGGATAATGCCGGACGACAGGAACAGGCCCTCGATGTAGTTGCGCTTGTAGAAGTCGAGCGTGAGCGTGACGATTTCTTCGGGTGTAAATCGCGCGCGGCGAATGTCGCTGGACACGCGATTGACGCAGAAGACACAGTCGTAGGTGCAGAAGTTGGTGAGCAGCAGTTTGAGCAGGGAAATGCAGCGACCGTCGGGCGTGTAGCTGTGGCAAATGCCATTGCCATCAGAGTGACCGATGCCCTTGCCGTTGCCGCTGCGCTTGGCACCGGAGCTTGCACATGACGCGTCATACTTCGCGGCGTCGGCAAGGATCTCGAGCTTCTGCTGCACCGTCATCGAAGTCATGCATTCCCAGTGTAAGCGAAGACCGGGCGAAACCTCAGCTTCACTCCTGTTGTGATGCGCCGTGCGCTAGTGTCCGCCTGCAGCAGACTCAGGAAAGAGCCGGATATCGACGACATTGCGATATTTCTCAGCGAAGTCCATGCCATAGCCGATGACGAACTGGTTGGGAATGGAGAAGCCGACGTAGTCTGCCTCGATGGGTACCAGTCGCCGCTCCGGCTTGTCGAGGCAGGTGGCAATCTTCAGGCTCGCGGGCTTGTGTTGCAGCATGAGCTTGCGGAGATAGCTCAGGGTCAGGCCGGTATCCAAAATGTCTTCTACGAGGATGACGTGCTTGTTCTCGATGGGGACATCCAGATCCTTGATGAGCTTGACCGCGCCGCTGCTCGTTTGGCCCTTGCCGTAGCTGGAGACGGCCACGAAATCGAAGGTGTTATCGATGGTGATGGCTCGCGCCAGGTCGGCAAGAAAAATGGCCGCTCCCTTGAGGACACCAACGAGCACAATGCTCTGACTGTCGTAGTCCGCAGAGATTTGCGCGCCGATTGCCTGTACCCGCTCGCGAATCTGGGTCTCAGAAAACAGGACCTCGCACTGCGAGGCGGGAACGAACGTGGGCTCTGCGACGGAAGCGGACATGCACTCTAGCCTAAACGCAGACACGTAAGCTGCGTGCAGCCGGTACTTTTGCTGGATCGGGAAGAAGCGCCGCAGACCGCGAGACGGCGACCTGCAACGTATACTCGCCAGAGCAATGTATCCGTATCTGCACCTCGGCTCGTTTCCCCTCGGCACGTTCGGCATTTTCATGTGGCTGGCGGCAGTGGCAGCCACGTTTCTGCTGCACCGGGCGTTTATGCGCGGACAGGTATCCGCAGATGCCGTCGTTGTCGTGGCCACGGCCATGATCGCCGGCGTGCTGGGTGCCAAGCTATGGCATGAGTTGCAGGATCCCTTTCAGTTCGGCAGGCAAATGCGGTTTATCGCGGAACCCGGCTGGAAGCATCCGCTGGACGTGCTGGGGAACCTGCTGCAGTGGTTTCGCGCCGGCTTTGCGTGGTTTGGTGGTCTGTTGTTCGGTGTGGTCGCCCTGCTGTGGCAAGGGAGGTCGCTCAAAGTCGGTGCGCTGCGTATGCTGGACCTTGCTGCGCCTGCGGCTGCCGTGGGCTACGGTGTGGGGCGGATCGGGTGTTTGACTTCAGGCGATGGGGACTATGGCGTGAACACCACCCATCCCTGGGGCGTGCACATGCGTGACGACGCGCTGGACCCTCCGCAGCCCAACCCGCCTGGATTGTTGGTGGAGCCGACACCCGTGTATGAGTTACTGTTCGCCCTCGCACTCGGGTACTACCTGTGGGTGCGCGGGAAAAAGCGCCTGTCCACCGGCCAGCTCACAGGGGAGTACCTCGTTCTGAGCGGCGTTGGCCGGTTCCTGATCGAGTTCATTCGGCGGAATCCGCGGCTTTATTTCGGCATGAGCAACGCGCAGGTGGCTGCGCTGCTGACGATTGCTGTGGGAGGCATTCTGATCGGCTACGCACAAACACACCGCGACCGGACCTATACGGAGCCAGGCGCGGCGGCAGCGATCTAGAGACGCCGCAGCATCGCCTTGGCTTCTTCAAAGTCGGGGAACTGCCGCTCTTCCGCCTGAAACTCGCGGGAATGTACACAGCGGCGGCCGCCGGGCTTCACCTTCACCGGGTGCTTCAAGTGCAGCATCTCGTGGTACATCAGGTACTCGATGGCGAGGCGGGGGATCTGTGGCCGGTCGAAGATGCGGCTCACCATAATGGTGTTGTGTGCTGCGTCGTAGTGGCCCAGCAGGCGGCGAGCCTGGTGATTGCTCCAGGTAAGCACCGGACGTCCGAGCAGTCCGTGGAAAAAGCGCGTGTTTACGGCTTCAAAGACCTCATCCAGGTCATAAACGTCGCCTACTGCCGTTGTAATCTGCTTGCGGCCGCGTTCCTGCCGGGTGCGTTCTGCTTGGCGACTCACGGCATCGCTGCTGGTGTAGCGGCGGTACCGGTCGGCATGGCCACGCTCAATCGGCTTGCGATACAGCTTGGCGAGCAGGATATGGGCGATGGCCTGGTGGACGCTCTCCGGTGCGGCCTGTAACAGGTCAGAGAGTCTGACGATGAGCTGACCTTCACGCAAGCGGATCGTCGTGTTCAGCGAGACGAACCGCCGGAAACGTACGTCGAGTGCAGGCATGGGTGCGCGGGGACGGAGATCGCGATAGGCACCGCTGAAGATGTCGCAAAGTTCTGGGGGAGCAACCACGGTTCCAGTCTACCGACAGGGAGGCAGCGAAAAAGGAGGCGGGAAGCTAACGGGGTACCTCGTACTGGGTCGGCGGCGGTTCTTTTGAGGGCGGGTGTTCCTTAAAGTACGCCTGTTGTTCCAGTAGCAGCTTTTGGGCGTCGTCCTTAAGATCGGCGACAGCTTCGAGCGCCAATTGTCGTGTGACTTTGTACCGGGCCTGGTCAGGCGGTTGCCGCAGAATGCTCTCCCACCGCTCAGTAGAGGTGACGAGCCTAGGCAGCACCTTTCTCAAATCCTTGTGGCCGTTGCGGTAGTCGTCCAGGTTGTCCTCCAGCTCGCTCACAACGCCGGTCATTTCTTCCATGTTCTGGTGGATGTCCTCGGCACGGCCCTGCGCACGGGCATCGGCGATGACTCGTTGAATTCGGTCGAAGCGAGTCTCTACGATTTTGCTGTACGCCAAGACCCGTTCGGCTGGAAACATTGCAGCCTCTCGAACGCTTTCAACCTCAGCTTCAGATAGTTCAGGACCTGCCCGTTGGCCGAGCAGCAAACCAGTGCAGAGTAGGGCAGTCGTCATCGCCCTTACGTAAGCAGGAACGTGAACGTAACGTCTTCTCGACATCACCGTCTACCTGTCTTACTTTGCGAAAATCGTGGCCAGCAACGATGTTTGCGCCAAGTTCAACCTTTTCAAAGCGTCCTGAACGTGGGGCTTCATGTCGGACGAGGCTGCGCGGGTCATATCGGTCAACCGCCGATTAGTTGTGTGCAGCAACATCTCGGTCTTCTTCAGGCTCTTGCTTTGCCGAAAATTGCTCTCCATTTTGGCAGTGCAGGCTTCCAGCTGCTGAAGGGTTTCTTCAGCCTTTTCAAGTTCCCCATCCGCCATCTGACGACTGGCCAGCAGTGACATCTTGTCCGCAAGGTCGGCGTATAGAAAGGCCTGCTCCCGCGGGTTGGCGGCGCTTGCCTTTACTTCAAGGTCGGCAACGATGTGCAGATCGAGCGTTCCGGGTGGGGGGCCGGCGGCAGCCGCGTGCATTGGCATAACGACCAGGAAGCCGCCGCAAAGGGCGACAACCAGATGCAGACGAACCACTCGCGAAACCGCGCTCAAAGATGCTGCAACGTGCATAGCACACCTCCCACAATGGGGGCCTACTTTGCGCGACTTAGAACGGGTAAGCGCTGCTGCGCCTGCCATTCCTCATCGGGGAATTTTCCGTTGGCCAGTTCCAGGAACTGGCGGTAGTATCCAGCCGCTTCTCTGGAATGATGCAACGTATCATGCGCTGCGGCCAAAAGGAAAGCACTTGTCGCATCCATCGTCAAAATGGAGTTTCGGATTGAGATGGCACGCACAACTGTCTCTGGATGACGTGTTGTTGACGCGGCAAACGCTAACTCCGCGGCCGCATGAGCACGTTCCGCCGGTGAACTGAAGCTGCCGGCGAGAGCACGTTCCAGCACCCTCTCTGCATCCGCGCTGCGCTTCTCACGGATCAGTCCGTCTGCCTGTTCACTGATCAGGTCGCCATTGCGGTTGGCAGGGCGGGAGTGCGTTCGTCGGAGGGTGGGCTTGTACCTGGAGGCAACTGCTGTATCTGGGCCGGCGAGGCGCCTGCTGAAAGCAAAGCGAACAGACCGACGGCGACCGCACGACGGCGGCCTGTCATGAGGGCGCGATTGTCGGCAGGCCGAGTGCGGGTCGTAACCACTGGCCCGTGTACGATGCTGGAGCCGCGGCGATCTCCTCCGGTGTTCCGGCGGCAACCACCTGACCACCAGCGGAGCCGCCTTCCGGGCCCATGTCGATCACCCAGTCCGCGCACTTGATCACATCCATGTTGTGCTCGATGACCAGCAACGATCCGCCACCCTCAATCAGCTTGCGAAACGCCTGCAGCAGCGTCGCCACGTCATCAAAGTGCAGGCCTGTAGTGGGCTCATCCAGGATGTACAGGACTCGGCTTGCCACCTTTTTTGCCTCAGCCCTGCCGCTGCCGATGCTGCGGATATTTGCCAGGTGCGCGGCCAGCTTTACGCGCTGTGCCTCGCCGCCGGACAGCGTCGTCGCGCTCTGGCCGAGTCGCACGTATCCAAGGCCGACTTCATCCAGTACCTGCAACCTGTCCACGATCTTGGGGTGACCGGCGAAGTAGTGCAGGGCATCTTTCACCGTCAAATTCAAAACATCGTGAATGTTGCGATTCTTGTATTTCACTTCCAGGATTGCGGATTTGTATCGCGTTGCATTGCATTCCTCGCACGGTAACTCGATATCTGCAAGGAACTGCATCTCAACCGTGACGGTTCCATCGCCTTCGCACACATCGCAGCGGCCGCCAGGTACGTTGAAACTGAAGGAGCCTGCGGTGTAGCTCTTGCGCCGCGCGTCAGGTTGCGCTGCGAAGAGTTCGCGGATGGCGTCGAACGCTTTGATATACGTGATTGGGTTTGAGCGGGGCGTTCTCCCAATAGGTGACTGATCGACTAACACCACCTCACGCAGATTCTGGGTGCCTGTGAGTTCCCGGTATAACTTGGTTGCATCGCTGCTTGCACCTTCCACGCCAAGTGCGTACTGCAGGGCCCGGTAGAGTACCTGGTGCACGATGGTCGACTTACCCGACCCACTTACACCGGTAACAACAGTCAGCATACCTAAAGGTATCTCGAGATCGACGCCACGCAAATTGTGGATGCGGGCGCCTTTCAAGCGAAGCAGTTCACGGCCGGGTTCTCTGCGATGCTTCGGTATCGGGATCTGAACACGGCCGGAGAGATACTTGCCAGTGATAGAGTTTGGGTCGGCTTTAACCTGCTCCACGGTGCCGCTTGCCAGCAGCTTGCCGCCCAGTTCGCCCGCACCAGGACCCAGGTCGATGAGGCGGTCGGCAGCAAGAATCACGTCAGGATCATGCTCGACCACGAGGATAGTGTTTCCCAGATCGCGTAGGTCATGCATGATGCGGACTAACTTCGCAGTATCACGGGAGTGTAGACCGATAGACGGCTCATCCAGCACATAGAGTGCGCCGACTAACCGGGAACCAAGCGATGTGGCTAACTGAATGCGCTGCGACTCCCCACCACTGAGCGTTGAACTTAGCCGATCAAGCGTGAGGTATTCCAGACCCACCTGCTCCAGAAAGCCAATGCGTTGTCGCACCTCTTCCAGAATTTTTCCGGCAATTTCCATCTGCGCCGGCGAGAGTGTAAGCGCATCGAAAAACTGTTTCGCACCGGTGATTGTCAGGCTGGTACTTTCGCAGATGTTCTGACCCTGCAGCAGAACAGCACGTGCCTCTGCACGCAGGCGTTGGCCGCGGCAATCGGGGCACGGAGCATAGCCGCGGTACTTCGACAAGAAGACACGTACGTGGAGCTTGTATTTCTTGGTATCCAGCGAACGAAAGAAGCCGCGAATACCAGTAAATGTGCCCTTGCCGTCCCACAACAGGCTTTGTTGTTGCGGTGTCAGGTCGTAGTACGGCTTGTGTGTGGGGATGTCGTTTACCTGGGCAAAGCGCTTCATTTCCCCATGGTGTGAACGATATTTCGGCGCAATCCAGGGCGCGATCGCGCCGTCATCCAACGACTTAGACTCGTCCGGCAAAATCAGCTTTGGATCGAAGTCAATGGTGTTTCCGAAACCCTGACATCGTGGGCAGGCACCGAAGGGGTTGTTAAAGCTGAAGAGCCGCGGCTCCGGTTCGCGGTAGGCGCGGCGGCAGGCCGTGCATTCAAACGCACTGGAGAAGCGAAGGCGTAGCGGAGCGGTGCTGTCGCGAGGTGCGGACTCAAACAGGATCTCGTTCGATTCGCGGTACCCGGTCTCAATGGCGTCGACAATGCGGGTGCGCACGTCTGCGCTTACAGCGAGGCGGTCTGCAAGAACAAAGATTGGCTGGGTAAAGTCGAGTTCTAGCAGCGATTCCGGTGTGGAAAACTCTACAATATTGCCGGCCTGGAACAGGCGGTTGTAGCCTCGATGACGCAGTTCGGTAAGCCGCTCCTTTAGCCGGTCTGAAATATCGAGGACCGGTGTGCTTATTGCCTTAATTACTTTTTTGTTTGCCAGCTTTTTGGGTTTCGCGGGCGGTGGTGGCGCGGTGTCCGCGGCAGGTGGCAAGAACTCCTGCATCGGTTCCAGCGTTACCGGCCGCGGCTCGATAGGAAACAGGGCATACAGGCGCGTGCCTTCGTTCATGGCGAGTATGTTTGCGGCGATCTCGTCGACCGTGTCACGCTTCACAATGCCGCCGCAATGCAGGCAGGTCACAGTGCCGCACCGCGCATACAGCAGGCGCATATAGTCGTAAATTTCCGTGGCCGTAGCCACAGTGGAACGGGGATTGCGAGTCTGGTTTTTCTGCTTGATGGCGATTGCAGGTGCAAGGCCATCCATAAAGTCGACGTCGGGCTTTTCGATGCGTTCCAGGAATTGCCGCGCATAAGCGGAAAGCGATTCTACATAGCGGCGCTGACCTTCGGCATACACGGTGTCAAAGGCAAGGGAACTCTTGCCGGAGCCGGACACGCCGCTGACCACCGTCATCGCATTGTGCGGGATTTCGACGTCAATGTTTTTAAGGTTGTGCGTCCGTGCACCACGAATCAGGATGTAGTCGTTCGCAGACAGCTTGAGCGACTCCGGCATGGCTGCTTTTAGGCCAAGTTCACTGTGAATGACGCCGCCTTCTATGTGCGATACGGTGACCGGCACGTGCTCGTCCGTATGGGGGGTCGCACTGCTGATTGGTGCTTCAGCGAAAGCCACTTAGAGCGCTCCATCCACTGCGGTTGTGTCTGTCGTGATGTCGTCCAGGTGGGTCTGCTTCGGCTTCGGCCAGAGTAGTTCCAGCAGTAGCAGAACGGCGCCGACGGAGATGCAACTGTCCGCAATGTTGAAGTCAGGCCAGTGATATCGCACGATCGTCACTTCCAGGAAGTCCACAACATAGTGGAAGTGGATGCGGTCATATAAATTGCCGATAGCCCCACCGAGGATCAGTGCTAAGCCGATCGACGCGGGTGACGCGGCTCGGCCCATCTTCCAGAGCATCGTCAAAACGATGATGCCTGCGACGGCGGAGAAGCCGATGAGTGAGTTGCGCACTGCGATTGGCGATGCGGATTCCGCAAACATGGAGAACGCCGCGCCGAAGTTGAGCACGTGGCTGATGCGGAAGATGTGGGGAATGACGGTGATGGTCTGACCCATCGGCAGGTGATGGTCGATCCAGATTTTAGTGATCCGGTCGAGTAATACGACCATCGCGGAGAGTACGAGCAGGTACGGACGAGCGTCCCGGCGGGGCGTTGTGGCAGGGTAGGGTGGTAATTGCGGCTGCGTGCTCATCGGGTCACCGGTTCCGCTGCTTGGTCGGGTGCCGTTTCAGGCGGGTAGCCAATCTTTTCAAGGGCATCGGCACAGCGGGCGCAGACGTCGGGGTACATGCCCTCGGAGCCTACGTCGTCGGTGAAACGCCAGCAACGGGCGCATTTGGTGCCGGAGGCCTTGGTGACATCAAACGTGATACCCGCTTGTGGCGTCTCGTGTCTGCTGAACTCAACCTGTGCTCCGCCTAAGACTTCACTGAGGACAGACGCACTTAGCATATCGAATGAGCGGTCGTCAGCTGGAAAGCTAATTGCGATTTTCGACTCTGTGTTCTTCCCAACTTCACCCTTCTGTCGTAACGCTTCAATTTCTTTGAAGACCATCGGGCGAACCAAATCTTTGGCAGCAGAGTAAGCCGACCAGTAGCTTTGGTCGCCGTGCCATCGCTTAAGCTCCACTTGGTGACTGACTGGAAGGAGAGAAGACCTGTCAAGAAATTCAGCGACGTGGACGCTCGATTCGCGGCCTTCGACGACCGGCATATAGGTCCAAATTTCGTCGGCGGTGAAGCTGAGGATGGGAGCAATCAGGCGCACGAGGGCTTCGGTGATCTTCCAGATCGCTGTCTGTGCGCTCAGGCGACGGATATCTTTAGGCGCGAGAGTGTACAGCCGGTCTTTGAGAACGTCGAGATAGAAGGCACTTAGTTCCGAGTTACAAAATTCGTTGAGCGCGTGGTACACGCGGTGAAATTCGAAGTCTTCGTAACCTTTCCGGCACCGCTCTACTAAATCTGCCGCGCGGGCCAGCATGTACTGGTCGAGCGGCTGCATCTGGTCCCACGCGACCTCATCGTCGGCCGGCACGAAGCCGTCGAGATTTGCCAGCAGGAAGCGAAAGGTGTTGCGCAGCTTGCGATAGATCTCTTCGGCAAGCCGACGCATGAGGGGTACGGACGCGATGACGTCTTCGCGGAAGTCGACAGAGGCGACCCAGAGGCGAACGATGTCGGCACCCAGGTCGTTCATGACGAGGACGGGATCGACGCCGTTGCCGAGGGACTTTGAGAAGGCGCGGCGCTGCTCGTCCAGCGTCCATCCACTGGTGGCGACATACCTGTATGGCGCGTAGCCACGCACGCCCACGCAGCTGAGCAGGGAACTGTGGAACCATCCGCGGTGCTGGTCGCCTCCTTCGGTGTACACATCGGCCGGCGTTTCGCTAATGGGGCGTTGCAACTCTGGATCGACTTCAAGCACGGCGTGCCAGCTTGCTCCGCTTTCGAACCACACGTCCAGAATATCCATCTCTTTGCGAAAGTCATCGGCCGTGCCACATTGCGCGCAGGTAGTCCCGCGCGGCAGGAGCTGCTCGGCAGAATCGCGGTACCAGGCATCTGCACTGTCGCGTGCAAACAGTCCTACGATGCTGCGATTTATCGCTTGATCGTTGAGCGGCGTATGACATTTCTGGCATAGGAAGACTGCGATCGGCACGCCCCAGATGCGTTGGCGACTGATGCACCAGTCGGGCCGCGTGGCGATCATGTTGCTGATGCGTTCCTGACCCCATCCCGGGTCCCACGTAACGGTCGCAATCTCATCCAGCGCGCGCTGGCGAAAGGTGGTCATCGTGCCATCCGGCGCGGGAACGAGAGTCTCCATGCCGATGAACCATTGCTCCGTCGCGCGATAGATGACGGGCCGGTGACAGCGCCAGCAATGTGGGTAGCTATGGTGAATATCAGCCTGCGCCAGTAACGCGCCACGTTCCTTGAGAAGTTCGATGATGGGCGCGTTCGCTTTGTGCACGTTCAGGTTGTCGTACTCCGGCAGGCCATTCCGCAGGCGTCCGGCTTCGTCCACGTCGCAGACCTGACTAAGCGCGTATTTCTTCCCTGTGGCAAAGTCGTCAGGGCCGTGTGCGGGCGCGGTGTGGACGCCGCCAGTGCCGGCATCGGTCGTCACGTACTCTGCCATCACTCCCAGCACTTCCCGATTGAGGAAGGGATGTTGAAAAGTGGCACGCTCCAGGACGGAACCCTTGAAGCGGGCGACCTCGGTTGCGTCCTGCAGGTGGCAGGCGACCCTCACGCTTTCCACGAGGCCAAGAGCAACGATGTAGACATTCCCATCGACGTTGCGCAGAGCCACGTAGTCGAACTCAGGATGAAATGCAATCGCCAGCGATGCCGGCAAGGTCCACGGTGTGGTGGTCCAGATGAGGCCGAAGACGGGCAGACCTTCAATCGCCGTATGGATTGGACCAGCAGCAGAGGTGAGCGCGTAGCGGACGTAGACCGAGGGCGAGGTATGCATTTCGTACTCGACTTCGGCCTCGGCCAGAGCAGTCTTGTCGTGCATGCACCAGTACACCGGTCGCAGACCCTTGTAGACGAAACCCTTTTCGTAAAAATCGTAGAACAGCTCCAGAATCCGCGACTCGTACTCAAAGTTCATGGTGAGGTATGGGTCGTTCCAGCGACCGAGGACGCCCATGCGCACGAACTGCGAGCGCTGCAGGTCCACGTACACTTGCGCGTACTCGCGGCAGGCCTTGCGGACGGTGATGGCGTCCATCTCCAGCTTCTTGCGGCCAAGCTGCTCATCGACCTTGATTTCGATGGGCAGGCCGTGACAATCCCACCCCGGAACGTAGGGCGCGTCAAAGCCGGCCATAGTTTTTGACTTGACGATGAAGTCCTTGATGCACTTGTTCAGCGCGTGGCCAAGATGAATTGCACCGTTCGCGTACGGGGGCCCATCGTGCAGGATGTATCTGGGCTTTCCGGCGCGGGCCTCACGGATCTGCGCATACAGGTCGTCTGCCTGCCATCGGGCGAGTCGTGCTGGCTCGTTCGCCGGAAGACCTGCCTTCATTGGAAAGGCCGTTTTCGGCAGGTTCAGGGTGTCCTTCAGCGGTTTGCGGCCAGGTTGGCCAGCGGTTCCGTTTTCAGGATGGTTCGCGTCGCTCATCGTTCTCCAAGGGTGGCTAGCCGCGGCAGCTTCACGCCGGGTTACTCAACGCTCTATTTTAGCCGCTCTGGGATGCGGACAAGCGTTTTACGTGGCGGCCCGTCAGTTGCGATGTAACAAACATCGGCGTTGCTGCGTCCAATACCATAACCGTTTCGCGGGCGGAGCCGTGTTTGCCAGCGGCACGCATCGCTCGATGTTTATAGAATGTACGCAGGCCTTGTTGCACTCAGTACACGGTGTCCACAACGTTGCACTGCTCTTGCGCCATCTGTAGACGGCTGCAAGGACCGCAGAGTCCGCAGGCGGCGTTACAAGCAAAGTGGTAGTTGCGGTGCCGCACGCACGTGCAACACCCAGAGATTGAGGCCATGGCGAATTCGCTTATCACACCGCCCGAAGTCGACAACGACGCAGTCCAGAATGTCCGGCAAACCGTCCATCCCCGCGGTGGTTCAGATGTGCGCAGGGAAGTTGTGCCGAACCTTGGGGAGCCGGCTGCGCTGCAGTCGACCAATCCTTTTCAGTCGTTGATTCAGAATGTGCGCGACGCGTTCTTTCCGGAGAAATTGCCGCCGCTGGTTCTGGAGTCGACGCCCATCGCGGTTGCCGACCCCATGGCAGTCAAGCGCGATCCGGTGTCGACCGGCATTGCTGTTGGCATCCATGCGCTGGTCTTCCTGCTCATCATCTGGATTAGCGCACGTGCCATCAAAATTGCAATTGCGCAGCCAAAGCAGGAGGTGAAGACGGTCAGCTTCGACACGCCTCCGCCGCCTCCGCTGATACGCACCCCGCCTGCCCCGCAAGCGCACGGTGGTGGTGGCCAGCACGATATCGCGCCGGTGTCACATGGTGCACCGCCGAAGTTCTCGCCGGTGCAGATTGTGCCTCCCAGCGCGCCACCCAAGATTCCGCCAAAGCTCGCCGTCGCGCCCACCATTGACGTAGACAAGATCAACCAGATGAAAAGCAACCTGCCGAATATTGGGATGCTCGCGTCGAACAATCCGGGCGTGTCAATGGGTAATGGCAGTGGAAACGGCCTGGGTAGCGGCGACGGCAATGGCATGGGGCCGGGTAGCGGCCACGGCACGGGCGGTGGTAACTATGCGCCGGGGCAAAATGGGGTGTCCTATCCAAAGTTGATCTACCAGGTGGACCCAGAGTTTTCGGAAGAAGCGCGCAAGGCAAAGTTTCAAGGTGAAGTGATTGTTCACCTTGTTGTGGATGCATCCGGGCGTCCGACTCGGGTACAGGTGAGCCGTCCCATTGGCATGGGTCTGGATGAAAAAGCCAAGGAGGCCGTCAGCCAGTACCGGTTTAAACCTGCCATGAAGGATGGTCATGCCGTGCCTGTGCTGATGGACGTCGCCGTCAACTTCCAGATCTTCTAACCAGGTACAGCGTGTAATCCGCACGGCGTGTAATTCGCAATGAAAGGGGTCGCCATGGATGCGGCCTTTCTGTGCAGGTAAAGCTTAGCGTGCGGCGAGTTCGGCATGCGCCGGAAGAATGTCGTCGAAAGTCATGTTATTCGCCGGACTATCGGTACGTGCCTTCCAATCCAGAAACATGCGTCCATAGCTGTGTGTAAAGCAAAGCTCCGGGTCCACGCCCAAACGTGTAAGGGCGCTGTCGATCCACTCGCGCTCGCCTTCCAGCTCTGCAAAATTGCCGATAGGCGTTTCGTCCAGGACCAGGTGTCCGTCGCCCTCCGTATCGCTGAACTCCGTACGGAACTTTTCGTAGCGAAAAATGGGTGAGTAGCCCATTTCAACAAAGACGGCACCCATCGCCTCGCCGTCTCCAACGTAGGTTTCGGTTTCCAGTCGCTCCTTGTACGGCGAACAGTCATCGTTGTTCGCTGGCGGGCGCTTGTGGGTGACGACCCATCGACCGCCATATTCACGCATGCGGAGAATCTGCCGTGTCGCCAGCAAGTGGCGATCCGGGGTATCGAAGAGCGCATTGCGTTCCAACGTGCGCGGCGTTTCCAGTAGGAATCCCTGTCGCAGAGCCATCTGCTGAAACCATTGGAGGTGGGGAACGCAGAATTTGAGCTCGATCTCCGGCTTGGTCATGGCCACGAGTATAGGGCAGGGTGGAGTGGAAGACGCGGCATTCGCGCGGCATGGCGGATAAAAGCCGACCTGCGTGCCGGATACGATGAATGTGTGACCGAAAACATTCATACCCTCCGGCTTGATGCGTCATCGGAATCCGTAGAACTCGCCGGCCGCATTCTGCGTGCGGGCGGCCTGGTCGCAATGCCCACCGAGACCGTTTACGGGCTGGCAGCGATCGCCTGGGATTTCACGGCGGTAGAGCGTATTTTTGTTGCCAAACGCCGACCCCACTGGGATCCGCTCATTGTTCACGCCGCCGACGCAACCATGGTGGCGGAAGTTGTGGAGCAGATTGATGCCGTGTCCGGCAGGCTTATGGATGCTTTCTGGCCGGGGCCGCTCACGCTATTGCTGCCGCGTCGTCCAGATTTGCCGCACGTCCTCACTGCGGACAGGGAACTGGTAGGTGTTCGGATGCCGGCACACCCGGTTGCGCTGCAGATCCTCCGCGCCGCTGCTGCACCGCTCGCCGCGCCGTCTGCAAACCTCTTTGGTCATGTCAGTCCAACGACCGCTGACCATGTGCTCGCGGATCTTGATGGCCGTATCGATGCTGTCGTGGACGCAGGATCCTGTGCTATCGGCGTTGAGTCCACCGTGGCCGAGTGCAGGGCAGACGAGATTGTCGTGTACCGCGCCGGAGGCGTAAGCGTTGCAGACATCGAACGAGCTGCTGGCTTACCAACCCGCTTGTACGTGCCGCATATAACTCCCGGTACGCCAGAAAGTCTGCCCTCGCCCGGTGTCGGTATCCGGCACTACGCTACCCGCGCCACGGTGGTGCTGGTCAGGTCCAGGGCGCAGATGGAAGAGGTACTGGCCGAACCCTCGCACCACCAGGCTGGTGTGCTTCTGCCGCTGGGCTGGTACGTTCCTGGGCATACTGGACCCATCCGGCAATGGGCGGACATCGACAACGCACCCGCGCTTGCCGAGAGTCTGTACCGGGGGCTCCGCGCGCTTGATGCCACCGGCGTCATGGAAATTGTAGTGCCTTTGCCCCTGCAGAGGGGAGGTCTGTTCGCGGCGTTGCATGACCGGCTGGAGAAAGCGGCTCGAAAAAGCTGAAAAGCTCCTTTGCCAGACCTTTACTGCGCTAGGGGCGTGGTGCGGAGAGCGTTTCCGCAAACGCGTCCAGTGACAGCGACCGTAGCAGATTTCTACGCATGCCGCTGTAGACCCCATCCATCGCACGCACGGCATTCTCGAGCCATTCGAAGCTCACGAGCTCGCTCATGCGTTGGAGCTCGGTCTGCAGGTCAATGTTCTGTATCAGCTCGGGTGTGCCCTCATGCAGAAGCAGCACGTCCTCAAGCAGCGTCGCGAACGCACGCAGCAGAGCCGTCGTCCTGGCCTGCCCCTCCGCACCTGCGCGGTAGGTCTCCGTCATCTTGAACAGGTCTGTGTGTTCCATGTCGTCGATCACACAGCGCAGCAGGACCAGAGCGTCCGCGCGCGCGGGCAGGTAGTCGTCCAGATTGAACCCCAGCGCCCGGGCCGCCGCACCCTGCGCCAGACGTGCGACCAACGCCCTCTGCTGTGGTCTCCACTCCGGCCTGCGTTCCGCCAGCAGGTGTGCCAGGTCCGGTGCCGCAATTGCCCCCAGCCGCACCGTCGCACAGCGGGAACGGATGGTGGGGAGCAGCTCGCCCACGTGCTCCGCCAGCAGGATCAAATGGGCGTGCGCAGGCGGCTCTTCCAGCACTTTGAGCAGGCTGTTTGCAGCTTCCTTCATAAAGGTGGCCGCCGTAAAGATCGCGACAGACCGCTCTGCCTCCAACGGTGCGCGATAGATGCCGCCGATCAGCGACCGCACCTGCCCCAGCTTGATCAGCAATTGCGGGGGGTCCGGTGGAATGACCAGCACCGCAGGATGTGTCTGAACCAGGATGCGCGTCTCCTTCTTGTCGGTGTCGCGCATGTCTTCTCGCGCCGCAACCGCTCCCGCTATCTGCACCTCCAGGTCAAAAGATTCGGCGATGCGTGTGCAGTTATGGCATTGATTGCAGAAGTCAGCCAATTCGCCCAGGGCGGAACTGACCCGTGGCTGCACCTCGCACAGCAGCGCCATCGTCAGCAGCAGAGAGAGCGTGTACTTGCCGGAGCCACGGGGCCCCGCAAGAATGAGCGAAGGCGGTAGTCGTCCTGCGGCGATAGCTCTGCGCAACTGTTCTACGTGCGCGCTGTTTCCCAGAAATTCGTCGAATCTGATCGGTGCGGCCACTGCTTCAGGATATCCCTGCTGTTGGCAGTGCGAACGCGACGATGGTTCTCGCGCTGCCCAGTGGAGCCGTCAGGGTCGCCTCAACCTCAGGCGGCGGCAGAAACATTTCACCCTCCGCGATCTCCTGCTCAGTTGCACCGGTAAAACAGAGTTCGCACAAGCCGATCCCCTCGTCGTTGCGTACCGGCGGCCCAAAAACGCGGCACGTCATGGGCCGCGACACATATAGATCGCAGGTGCCTGTTTGGGGATTCAGCACAGGACACACCTCGTCATTGCCGAACTCCTCGAATGCCTGCTGTGAGGCTTCATCGTCGAACAGCAGGCCGGTCGTCAGATTCCCTGGAAAGGCGCTCGCCAGCCTTTGCTGCGATGCCAGCGCACGCCCTTCCAGCCGTAGGAAAGCGTCTCCGTCGCGGTCTGCAAGCTCCAGGTACCCCTGTCGAAGCCGCTGTGCGTCCAGCATGGAAATGGCGAACGTTCCTGTACAGCACTGGTTGCATCCCGGCCTGCAGACCAGGTTTGACCCGCTCCTGCTTGCCGAACTCGCAAACGCCTCGTCGACCGTTGCCAGAAAGCCGGCATCCGTCCAAACCAGCAGCGCTCCTTCTTTCATGGCACGCTCCTTGATGCTAAGCAGGCAGCGGCTCGCCAAGCACTCGCTCGAAGATGGCTGGCACATTTTCCAGCCGGCGGTCCACATTAAAGGCACGAGCGACACGTTCCGAAGAAAGGCGTGCCATAATCTCGGGATCGGAAAGCACCAGGTCGCGGAAGACCAGATCCTCGGTCCACGCCTTCATGGCCAGCGTTTGTACAGTGCGATAGGCGTCTTCGCGGCTCATGCCGGCCTCGGCAAGGTCAAGCAAGAGTTGACCGCTGAAAACCAGGCCGCCGGTCAGGTCGAGGTTGCGCCGCATGCGCGCGGGGTACACCAGCAGGCGGTCGATCAGATCGGTCGCCTTTGTCAGCAAGTAGTCCGCCAGCGTCGTCTGGTCCGGCAGGATTACGCGCTCGGCGGAGCTATGGGATATGTCCCGCTCATGCCACAGCGCCACATCCTCAAACGCCACCTGCGCATTGGCGCGCATCACCCTTGCCAGGCCACAGATATTCTCAGCGGTGATCGGATTACGCTTGTGCGGCATGGCGCTCGATCCCTTCTGCTGCGGGTTGAAGAACTCCTCGGCCTCGCGCACCTCAGTGCGTTGCAGGTGGCGAACCTCCGTCGCAATTTTGTCCAGCGAGGACGCGATCAACGCGAGCGCTGACACGTACGCGGCGTGGCGGTCCCGCTGCAATACCTGCGTGCTGATCGGCGCCACCTGCAGGCCAAGGCGTCGGCAGATCTCTTCTTCCAACGCGGGTGTGATTGTGCCGTAGCTGCCCACCGCGCCAGACAGCTTGCCCACGCGCATGTCCTCTGCTGCGGCGGTGAATCGCGTGATGTTTCGCAGGCACTCGCTGTACCACAGCAGCAGCTTCATCCCAAAGGTCGTGGGCTCGGCATGTACACCGTGCGTACGGCCGATGGTGGGCGTGCGCGCAAACTCCACGGCGCGGCGTCGAAGCACGCCGGCCAAGGCCTGCAAACCTGCCAGGATGCGTTCAGATGCCTGCTTCAGTTGCAGCGCCTGCGCGGTGTCGACGATGTCGGTTGATGTCAGGCCAAAGTGCAGCCAGCGTGCCTCTGGCCCCACATTTTCCGCCACGTTCGTCGTGAAAGCGATCACGTCATGACGCGTCTGCCGTTCGATCTCGCGAATGCGCTCCACGGAAAAGGTGCCACGTTCGCGAATGGCCTTCGCAGCCTCCCGCGGCACGATACCCGCATCTGCAAGAACCTCGCTGGCGGTTGCCTCCACTTCCAGCCAGCAGCGGAAACGGGTCTCGTCCGACCACAGCAGGCGCATTTCAGGACGGGTGTAACGGTCAATCACGGCGGGTCTGCTCCTGATGGTGTCTGTAAGGACGGCGTAGACTCAACTTTAAATGGATCGGCAACAGACACACGGCACAGGTGTGAATGCAGCGGCGGAACAGGCACACTTGGACCCCCTGCTGGCAAACATGGCCGGTGGCTCCGCCGAGTCTTTCCCCGATACGCGCGCCGACAGGCTGGACGTCCCACTTGCAGCGAAGACCGGGTTGCTCGGCGACTACTCGGCCGACAGCCGCATGCTGCTGGTGTCGGCAATCGCCTGCGTCATCGGCAGCCTTTCCGCCGTCTTGGCGTGGATCCTCATTCGGCTTATCGGCTTGGCAACCAACCTCTTTTACTTCCATCGCTGGAGCTTTCTTGAGGTGGAGCCTGGTGATCACCCCCACAGCTGGTTTGCGATTTTCGCACCCGCGGTGGGCGGCATCATGGTCGGTATCATCGCGCGCTATCTCTCGCCTGCTATCCGCGGACACGGCATGCCTGAAGCTGTCGAAGCCGTCGTGTTTGGTGGAGCCAAGGTCAAGCCTCGAGTGGCCTTGCTTAAACCGATCGCTACAGCAATCTCCATCGGTTCCGGCGGACCCTTCGGCTCAGAAGGACCGGTGATTGCCACAGGCGGTGCTACGGGGTCTCTCATCGCACAATTCCTGCCGGTGACTGAGGCAGAGCGCAGTGTCTTGATGGTGTGTGGTGCCGCCGCAGGTATGGCCGCTGCATTCAGTTGCCCGCTTTCTGCCGTGTTGCTGGCTGTAGAACTGCTGCTGTTTGAGTGGTGGCCACGGTCGCTTGTTCCTGTCGCCTTTGCCTGCGCCACGGCGGGTGCGTTGCGCCGGCTGCTTCTTGGTCCGGGACCGATCTTCCCCATGCCGTATACCACCATCGCCATGCGGCACCAGAGCATGCTCGGTGCACTCTTTCTCGGTCTTCTGTGTGCCTTTGTTGCCGTTGGTCTAAGCCAGGCAATCCACTGGGTTGAAACGCTGTACGAAAAGCTACCCATCCACTGGATGTGGTACCCCGCCATCGGCGGCATCTTCGTCGGTCTTGGTGGCCTCGTCTTTCCGCATGCATTGGGAACCGGGTCTGACGTGGTGCGCCAATTCGTGAACGATGATTTCACCTGGAAACTGATTGCGGGTGTTCTGGTCGTAAAGGTCCTCATATGGATCATTTCGCTCTCGTCCAACACCGCTGGCGGCATCCTTACACCGTTGCTGATGATTGGTGGCGCCCTTGGTGCCGCCTTCTCTCACCTGCTGCCGCAACTACCGCCCGGTGGGTGGGCCGTCGTCGGGATGACAGCCCTGCTTGCGTCGGCTATCGGCGCTCCACTTACCTCTGCCATGCTGGCGGTGGAGTTGACCCACAACGGCGGCCTGCTGTTACCGGTGTTGCTTGCCTGCACCACCGGCTACGCTGTTTCCGTGCTGCTGCAACGGCGGTCGCTGCTTACCGCGGGCCTGGTTCGGCACGGTCGCCACCTGTCACGCGAGTACGGTGTTGATCCATTGGAAATTATGTCCGTCGAACAGGCGATGCATACCTCCGTGTACGCTCTGCCTCCAGACGCAACGCGGAACGATGCGCTCACCTGGCTTGTGAAAATGAACGAGCGTGGATCAGATGCGTGGAGCCACTGGCAGCGGATCTTCCCACTCCTGGATGACAAAGGCCGACTCATTGGCTTGTTAACGCGCCGGCAGATGATCCAAGCCGCTGAAGGCCTCGACGCTGGAGTTGATGCCGAACAACTTGCATTATCACTGCGTGACTATGGCGTTTCAAAGCCATTCACGCTTTCTGCGCGAACCACATTGCGCGGAGCCGCTGAACAAATGGGCAACTCCGGACACACGGCCTTTCCCGTTGTGGACGAAGACGACAGGTTTGCCGGAATTCTGAACGTATCGGACTTGTTGCAGGCCCGTATGCACACTGCCGAGCGTGAGGGCAAGCGCACAAGAGTCCTGCAGGTACGCTGGCCATTCGGTCGAGCCGGTATCAAGGCGAAAGGCTCCGAACAAAGTTAGATCTAATCAGCGACGCCGAACAGAGCAGCCATCTCTTTGTGCAGAAAACCCTGTCCTGGCCGGTACGGCTGAATCCACTTCCCATCCAGCACGAATTGTGGAATTGCCTTCTTGCCTACGTTTTCAAGAACCTGGTCGGCCGCGCCCGGCGTCTTTTCTATGTCAATTTCGTTGTACTCGATCCTGTGCTTGTCCAGGAAGCGCTTGGCCTCTCGGCAGTCACGGCACCAGTTGGCGGTATAAACGGTCAGACTCATATCCTCAAGTCTACTGCGACACCGGCATCACTGTTCGTGGTAACTCCGCATCAAGCCACCATCAACGACATACGTTGAGCCGGTGATGTAGGCCGCGTCGTCACTGGCCAGAAATGTGGCGAGGTTTGCCACATCGTCAAGCGTGCCCATACGACCCAGCGGGATGTTCGCCAGCAACGCTCGCAGCTGTGGGCCGTCCGCCATCATTTTCGTATTGATGGGGGTGCTGATTGCACCCGGAGCGATGTTGTTGACCGTGATATTTTTCGGCCCAAGCTCCACGGCGAGATCGCGCATCAGCATACGCAGGCCTCCCTTGGCCGCGCAGTACGTGGAAAAGTGCGGAAACACCATGTCCTCATGAACGGAGCTCATGTTGATGACGCGGCCCGGCATATTCGCCGCGAGCAGTCGTTTCACAAAGGCCTGGGTGGTGAAGTAGGGTCCCTTTAAATTCACATTGAGTACAAAGTCGTAATCCGCTTCCAGGACGTCGACGAACTCACCACCTTTTTCCACACCTGCATTGTTGACCAGGATGTCGGCTTTACCGAAGGCGGCCCACGCCTGATCCACAAGCGAGCCCACTTCTGATGGCTTGCTCACGTCGGCTGCAACGATGATGGCCTTGCCACCCGCGGCTTCAATCTGCTGCTTAGCACTTGTCGCACCCGCATCGTTGCCAAAATAGTCGATGACAACCGACGCACCCTCTGCAGCGTACTTCAGTGCAATACCCTGGCCGATACCGGATGAAGCTCCGGTAATAATGGCAACTTTGCCCGTCAGCTTTCCATCACTCATACCGGTTTGTGATGCAACGCAGGCATGTCGCGTTTACAGCAGCATCGTGATAGTCGGGCCTACTCGCTAAGCTGCTTGCTGGCGATTCGACGCGCGCGGAAGAAGTCCTGCAGCATGCCACAGCACTCTTCCGCCATCAGACCTGATTCGACCAGCACACGGTGATTGAGCTGAGGGTGTCGGATCACGTCCAGCACCGATCCACAGGCCCCGGCCTTGGGATCGACGGCCGCAAACACCAGCCGGGTGACACGTGCGTGCAGGATGGCGCCGGCACACATAGCGCACGGCTCCAACGTGACGAACAACCCGCATCCGGCAAGCCTGTAGTTTCCAAGCGCCGCGCCAGCCTGTCGCATTGCGACGATCTCCGCATGCGCCGTCGGATCGTGATCACGAATCACACGATTCTGGCCGCGACCAACGACCGCTCCGTTCAGCAGCACAACTGCACCAACCGGCACTTCGCCACCAGCCGCGGCTCTCTGAGCTTCATCGATGGCGAGCTGCATTGCTTCCGGGTCGCTCACAGCTCTAGTTTACTTCCGGTGTCTCTATGCTGGTTCCTGCTGCGTCATGCAGTGCAACGCACCCAGCCCCCAGATGAAGTCCCCGCAGTGAATGCCGATAACACGGCGGGAAGGGAACTGATCTGCAATGGTATTCAGCGCAATCCTGTCGTTGGCGTCGTTAAAGGTTGGCACTAGGACAAGATCGTTCGCGATATAAAAGTTGGCATAGCTCGCAGGCAGCCGTTGGTTGTCGAAGACGACTGGCGAAGGCATCGGAAGCTCAACAACTTTCCACGGCTTCCCATTCAGCCGCGCCGCTCGAAGCCGATCCAGATTTTCAGCCGATGGCAGGTGATTCTCGTCCGCTGTATTGTGCTCCACCGCCAGCAGGATGGTGTCTTCCGCCACAAATCGTGCAATGTCGTCGACGTGCCCGTGCGTATCGTCACCCGCGCAGCCACGGTTCAACCAAAGCACCTGGGCGATGCCGAGGTAATCACTAAATACCTGCTCCAGCTGCTGGCGATCTACACCGGAATTTCGCTGTTGCACCTCGCTCAGCAGGCACTCCTCCGTCGTCAACAGAGCTCCGCTGCCATTCACGTCGATTGATCCACCCTCAAGCACAACACGGTGTTGCTCCCCATCCACCGTCGCCTCCGGTTGAAACGATCTCATTGCCTGCAACTCTGCCACATGCTTTGGCAGCATGTCATCGTTATGCCAATTCGAATACTTGGCCCATGCGTTAAATTTCCAGTCTGTGATGGCGACGTCACCCTCAGCATTGCGCACAAAGATTGGCCCGGAATCCCGCAGCCAGATGCGGTCCGTGCGCCAGTGATGAAAGTGCAGCCGCGCTATGTTTGCGCCACTTCGTAACAGAATTCGCCGTGCGCGCTTCTCCGCATCTGCATCGTTCACCACGATGTTCACGTCCTCAACCTGCGAAAGATTGCGAACGATCTCGGAGTACACCCACGGAATGGGTTGGAACTTGCCCGGCCAATCCTCCGCGTTGTGCGGCCATGCAATCCACGTGGCGCTGTGTTGTTCCCACTCCGCAGGCATGCGGTACCCGAGGCTGCGCGGTGTCTGCTGCTCTGTGCTCATCCGACGAGAAACCTCTTACCCACACCCTCGTACGCGTCGACCCGACGATCCCTTAAAAACGGCCAGTGCTGCCGCGTTGTTTCGACCAGCTTCGAATCCAGCTCCGCGTACAGGATCTCTTCCTTGTCATGCGATCCCTGTGCCACGATGCGGCCGAACGGATCCGCAATAAAGCTGCCGCCCCAGAACTCCAGCCCCGCGCCTTCCGGACCCTTCAGCAATTCACCATTCAGCAGAACATCGCCTTCTTCATGCCCCACACGGTTTACCGCACACACCCACACACCGTTGCTGATGGCGTGCGCCCGCTGCGTAATCTGCCACGCGTCGTACTGCGCCTGTCCAAACTCGGCCTTCTCGCTAGGGTGCCAGCCGATCGCAGTCGGGAAGAACAACGTCTCCGCACCGCGCAACGTTGTGATGCGTGCACCCTCGGGATACCACTGATCCCAGCACACCAACGTCCCTATGTTGCCGGCCGTGGATTGCAGCGCCTTGAAGCCCAGGTCTCCCGGCGTGAAGTAGAACTTCTCGTAGTAGAGCGGATCATCCGGAATATGCATCTTGCGATACACATCCGCGATGCTGCCGTCCTTCTCGAGCGTCACGGCGGTGTTGTGGTACAGCCCTGGTGCGCGCCGCTCGAACAACGACACGATCACGACGACCTTGAGCTCCCGCGCGACCGCTGAAAGACGGTTCGTAGTCGGTCCGGGGATAGATTCCGCAAGTCCAAACAGCGCGTGGTCCTCACGCTGGCAAAAGTACTGCGCGCGAAACAGTTCTGGCAGGCAGATCAGGGTTGCGCCGGCTCGTGCAGCCTCGGCGACACGTTCGCATGCCTTCTCAAGATTCCTGTCGATATCCGGCTCGCAGCTCATTTGTATGAGAGCGACGCGTGTGTTGCTCATGCCCTACTCCTCTTGATGCGCTAGTGTCTCTGCAAAGCGTTACTGCATGATGTCTCGGATGTCCGCCGCAAGCTGATCGACGCGTTCAAAGTCGCTGTCCCAAGCAAACATGAACCGCGCACCGCCGCCAATAAAGGTGTAAAAGCGCCAGCCCCGTTCCCGCAGAGCTGCCAAGTTCTGCTCCGACGTCAACAGGAAGACGGCGTTCGCTTCCACCGGAAACATCAGCGTTGCTCCGGTGACACCGTTCACTGCGTCCCGCAGTCGCCGCGCGCAGGCGTTTGCATGGCGTGCATTGCGCTCCCACGCTCCTGTCTGCAGCAGGCCCACCCATGGCGAACTAAGAAATCGCATTTTCGAGGCAAGCTGACCGGCCTGCTTGCACCGGTAGTCGAAGTCCAGCGCCAGCTTGCGATCGAAGAACACGACCGTCTCGCCGATAGCCATACCATTCTTCGTTCCACCACAGCACAGCACGTCCACGCCGCTCTTCCATGTTATTTCTGCCGGCATGCAGCCCAGCGATGCCACCGCATTAAAGAACCGTGCGCCATCCATGTGCAGGTGCAGCCCATGCTGTCGAGTTGTTTCTGCAAGTGTCGCCACCTCCGCCGGCGTGTATACCCGTCCTGTTTCAGTGGACTGCGTAATGGTCGCAACCTTGGGTCGCGGGAAATGAATGTCCGTGCGACTGGTTGCAAGCGCGCGAATGGCATCGGCCGTGAGCTTGCCATCGACGGAAGGTGCGGTCAGCAACTTCGACCCGTTTGAGAAGAACTCCGGTGCGCCGCACTCATCGGTTTCCACATGCGCTGACTGCGTGCAGATGACGGAATGGTAGCTCTGGCAAAGCGACGCAAGCGCCAGTGAATTTGCGGCCGTGCCGTTAAAGACGAAGAAAACATCGCAGTCCATCTCGAACAACTCACGAAATGCATCGGCCGCCTTTGCCGTCCAGGGGTCTTCGCCATACGCCGTTGCGTGGCCGGAGTTTGCCTCGACCATGGCCGCCAGCGCCTCTGGACAAATGCCCGCATAGTTGTCGCTGGCAAACTGCTGCTCGTTGCTGGTGGAACAATGCGACATGTGCTCTCTTCCTGAAGTTCCGGCGCCCGCGGCCGCGTAGCACACGAAAGGCGCTGACGGTCGCCAGCGCCTCGCGGGCTCACTTACAGTTTACTTCTCTTTACCCGGACGTCAGGCATCCGACCGTGGCGCAGAACCGCTTTTCGCCTGCGATTACGCTCCTCAGGCCAAAACTCTTCTGCTATTTTTATTGCAGCGGACCGCGCCGTTCGCTGACTACCCGTTCCCAAACAGATCATCTAAACCCGGTATCTCGGCTTCGCCGGGTCGTATCCGAAAAGAGGAGTTCGAATGTCAGGCATGTACCGCGATTTTCTTGAGATGTCCTATGAAGAGCTGGAAGAGAAAAACCTCGCACTGAAGGACGAGCGCAAGGCACGCACGGACATTGGCAAGCTGCAGGAAGCGCGCCTCAAGGACCTGACCGACACCAAGGGCATCAAGGCCGTCACCGTCTTGTTCAGCGACCTGGAAGGCCGCCTGCACATGCTCGACTACGACCGCAAATTCCTCGTCGGCAGCTACGACAACCTCACTTTTGACGGCTCCTCGATCCGCGGCTTCACCGCACAAAAAGAATCGGACCTGCGTCTTGGTGTTGACTGGAGCGCGTTCTATTGGACACCCGCCGATGTCTTCGGCCCTGGCAAGGTCATCGTCTTCGGCGAAGTCATTGACAAGAACGGTAGCCCCTACGCCGCAGACCTCCGCGGCATCTTGAAGCAATATGCCGGTGAGCAGTTCAAGAGCAACGGCTATACCCTGAACGCCGCGAACGAAATCGAAGGCTTCCTTTTTGACGGCGTCGACGCCGAGCAAAGCTTCATCAAAACCGGTAGCTTTGAGTACGTCAACGGCGGCGGCTACTATCACTCATTGCCTGGTGATCCCCTCCGCGAGTTTATCGACACCTCCGCTGAAATCCAGCGCGCCATGGGTTTTGAGAACGAAAAAGATCACCCGGAGGTCGCTCCCTCGCAATTCGAAATTAATTACACCTACGGCGAAGTGGTCGCGGCCGCCGACCAGATCCAGCTCTACAAGCTCATCTGTCGCCAGGTCGCCACGCAAATGGGCATGACCGCCACCTTCCTGCCCAAGCCGGTCACCGGCGTCAACGGCAGCGGCATGCATACCAACGTGTCCATTACGAAGGACAAGAAGAACTTGATGTTCGACGCTGCCGGCGAAGAGAAAATGTCGAAGTTCGGCTGGGACTTCATCGACCGTATCCTGACGCATGGCAACGACCTCTGCCTGCTTTTCAACGCTAGCGTCAACGCCTATCGCCGCCTCGATCCCCACTTTGAGGCACCGAACCAGATCAAGGCGTCCGCCACGGATCGCGGATCCATGGTGCGCATCCCGCTCGGAAACGAGAAGTCGGCCCGCGTCGAAGTCCGCTCCGTCGGGCCGGACGCCAACCCCTACGCCGTGCTGTATTCCGTCTTCAAGACCGGCCTCGACGGCGAGACATCGACCATCGAGAACCTGCGCCAGGCCGACCGCTACCTTCCGGACAACATCTACACGGCGATCGAAGACTTTCGCAAAGCAGACTGGACGTCAAAGCTGCTCGGCGAAGACGTAAAAACACGCTACGCGGATTTGAAGCAGGCCTCCGCAGACCGGTGCGCAAAGCTCCTCGGTACCATTGTAAAAACTCCAGAGATCCAGTACCACCACGATGTCTACAACCAACTATTGTGGGGACAGTTCTAGGTTAGGGTTTCGGCAATACGGCAGGGAGCGCGGCATCTGCGTCCCTGCCGTATTGTCTGCACAGTTGTAGCAGGTGAGTAACGACTGTCGGCAATTGTGTCTCCGGTGGGAGTCTCTCCTCTGCTGCGCCCAACGGCTTTGTTGCAGCTTCCAGATGCGTTTCGTCGCATCCTCCCCGGTCGACGCTTCATAGGCGAAGA
Organism: Acidobacteriaceae bacterium; assembly: GCA_903642225.1. Taxonomy (GTDB): domain Bacteria; phylum Acidobacteriota; class Terriglobia; order Terriglobales; family Acidobacteriaceae; genus Terriglobus. Next base: position 59,726 of record CAHJWI010000014.1, read on the forward strand.
AGGTCTCGGACGGTGGTCTGGTCTCCAGCAGGTGATAGCCTTTGCAGCGGTTCTCCTCGCGTGCAGCTTCAGCCTGCTGTAAGCAACTCTCTCGCTTCCGCTCCGCTTCCCGCCCGCCTCGAAAAATAGCGAGCAATCCCGCTAACGTGCCTAACTGCGCCGATGTCTCGTCCGGATGAAACAGCGGCATGTTGAATGTCCTCTTCGGGAGGTGCGATGGCAGTTTACGCCCTTCCTTTGCATGATCTATCGTCTGCCGTCCGTTTCGGTGACACAGGACCCACGGAAGTAGAGTGGATATCTGCGCGTTCCTGAACTTCCGCTTTTCTTTCGCCCACGCTACACTGGAGTGATGGACTTTCAGCTCGCCACCGACTACACCCCACAGGGCGACCAACCCCGTGCCATTGCAGAGCTGACCGATGGCCTGCAGCAGGGGGAGCAGCACCAGGTCCTGCTCGGCGTGACCGGCAGTGGCAAGACGTTCACAATGGCGAAGGTGATACAGGCCAGCAATCGGCCGGCCCTGGTTCTGGCCCACAACAAGACTCTTGCTGCGCAGCTCTACCACGAGTTCAAGCAGTTCTTTCCAAACAACGCCGTCGAATATTTCGTCAGCTACTACGACTACTACCAGCCAGAGGCCTACATTCCCTCCGGCGACCTCTACATCGAGAAAGAGGCGACGATTAACGAAGAGCTGGACAAGCTTCGTCTCTCCGCGACTCGCTCCCTTTTTGAGCGTCGCGACTGCATCATCGTCTCCTCCGTTTCGTGCATTTACGGCCTGGGTTCGCCTGAGGCTTACTACGGCATGCTGATGCTGCTTGAAAAGGGCCAGAAGATAAGGCGAGAGGACATCACCCGGCGGTTGGTAGAAATACTGTATGAGCGCAACGACTCGGACTTCCGTCGTGGCACGTTTCGCGTGCGCGGCGATGTAGTCGAGGTGTACCCCACCTACGACGAGAACGCCTATCGCATTGAGCTCTTTGGCGACGAAGTCGACTCACTGTCACAGATCGACCCGCTCTTCGGCACTGTTAAGCAGAAGTACGCACGCCTGCCCATCTACCCCAAGAGCCACTACGTTGTGCAGCCTGAGCGCAAGAGCAGCGCAATCGATTCCATCGTGCACGAACTCACCGAATGGGAGGCGCAGCTTGAAAAGGAAGGCCGCATGGTCGAAGCGCAGCGCATACACCAGCGCACCCGCTTTGACCTGGAGATGATCAAGTCCGTCGGCTATTGCCACGGCATTGAGAACTACTCGCGCCACTTCAGCGGCCGTCTTCCCGGTGAGGCTCCTCCAACGCTTTTTGATTACTTCCCGCGCGACTTCCTAATCTTCATTGACGAGTCGCACGTGACTGTACCGCAGTTACACGGCATGTGGCACGGCGACCGCTCCCGCAAAGGCAATCTCGTCGATTACGGGTTCCGTCTGCCATCGGCGATGGACAATCGTCCGCTCAAGTTCGACGAGTTCGAGTCGCGCTCCAACCAGATCGTCTATGTCAGTGCAACACCCGGTCCATACGAGCTTACCAAGGCAGCGGGCGTCGTCGTTGAGCAGATCATCCGGCCCACCGGCCTTATCGACCCGCCCGTCGAAATACGGCCCATCAAAGGTCAAATTGACGACCTGCTCGCGGAAATTCGCGACCGTGCAGCACGCAACGAGCGCGTCCTCGTAACTACCCTTACGAAGCGCATGGCTGAGGATCTCTCCGGCTACTACACTGAGGTCGGCGTCAAGTGCCGCTACATGCATTCGGAGATCGAGACCCTTGAGCGCGTCAAGCTGCTGCGCGACCTGCGCCGCGGTGAGTACGACGTGCTGATCGGCATCAATCTGTTGCGTGAGGGCCTCGACCTGCCAGAGGTCTCGCTCGTTGCCATCCTGGACGCAGACAAGGAAGGCTTTCTCCGGTCGCAAGGCTCGCTTATCCAGACGATTGGCCGCGCGGCGCGCCACCTCGAAGGCCGCGCCATTCTTTACGCGGACAATATGACTGACAGTATGCAACGCGCGCTCGATGAAACGTCGCGCCGCCGCGAGATCCAGCAGGCTTACAACCTGGAACACGGCATCGTGCCAAGGTCTGTGGTCCGCGCCATTGGCGAAGGCCTGGTCGGCATTGCAGAAGCCGACTACGCCGACATCGCCACCGACGACAGCGTGCCAGAGTTCATCACCCAGCAGGACCTGGATAAGCACATTGCCGGCATGGAAGCAGAGATGCGCGATGCCGCCAAGAAGTTTGAGTTTGAGCGTGCTGCCAAGCTGCGGGATTCCATCAAAGAAATGCGCACGAAGGAATTCCTGTTCGCATAATCCTCGTTGGCTACTTCTTTCGCGTCGGCATGCCTCGCTATACTGGGGGCCAGTAGGCGCATTGGGCCGCAGAGTTCTGGCGCGGATTTCTTTTCTCCTTGTCCATCGTGTTGCGCACTTGCCATGGATGCGTACACCCAGCAGCTTCGCCGCAGCCTGGTAACACAACAGGAACGTGCACTCCTGCGTCACCTCCTAGCGCTTTGGGGTGGGGAGTTGCAAGGTTTAGGGACTGCAAGGATCGTCTTTGCAGCGATAATCCTACCTACGCTTCTTTTGCTTCTGCCCCTGTCCACGCGCGCCCAGGACACCGTACTTCTCCTGTCTCCTGCTCCCGTTTTGACCACCATCGCAGGAACTGGCCAAAATGGCATCAACGCAGACAGCACGGCGGCATTGGCCTCAAAGCTGGCTTCACCCTCTGCCGTCACCTACGACTCGGCTGGCAACCTCTACGTGTGCGACACCCGTAATCATCGTGTTCGCCGCATCTCGGCGGCTGGAAGCATCTCGACCATAGCCGGCAACGGCACGCAGGGATTCAGCGGTGACAACGGACCGGCAACGGCCGCAAGTCTCGATAGCCCGATGGGCCTGACGATCTCTGCGGATGAGACGCTCTACATTGCCGACACCCGTAACCATCGCCTGCGTCGCGTCACTCCGGATGGCATCATCCAGACCATCGCCGGCACCGGTGTCGCAGGATACGGCGGCGATCTCGGCCCAGCTGCCGATGCACAATTGCGCAGTCCGGCGGCGGTCGCACTTGGCTCACTAGGCGAACTTTACATCGCCGACACGGGCAATCATCGCATCCGGCGTATCGCACTGGACGGCACTATCACGACCATTGCAGGCAACGGAACGGAGCAGGCCTCGGGAGACGGCGGGCCGGCGACCAGTGCAGGCCTCGACGCTCCGTCCGGCGTTGTTTTTCGCCCCAGTGACGGCACCTTGTTCGTCGCAGATAGGCTGAACAGCCGCGTTCGCATTGTGTCCCCGGGTGGAATCGTTTCATCGCTGTCTGCAGCGTCTGCACCCGTCCGTCGTGCAGCAGGTTTAGCGATTGATAGCAGTGGAGACCTGCTCATCGCCGATACGGGCAACTTCGCGTTGCGTGCTGTGATGAACAGGGGAAGCGGGCTTCTACTGGGCTCCGGGGAGCAGGGCAGGCCAAATCCTTCGGCCAACTACGCCTCCACTCCGCTCGGCACCCCTGCCGGCGTGGCACCGGACGCGAATGGTGGCGTCGCCTTTACCGATCTCGACAACCACCAGGTGCAACACCTCGCGCTGCCGCAACTAAGCTTCGCATCGACCGCCGTCGGCCAGACCAGTCCGTCCACGACGGTCCAGTTGAAGAATGGTGGCACTCAATCGCTGGCCGTGGCCTCCGTAGACGTGCCCTTAGGTTTTCAGCGGGCGCCAGCGCAGGGTTGTCCCGCGCCCCCATTCACCCTAACAGCAGGCGAGCAATGCGCGCTCGTGCTTGCGTTTGCACCAAGCGTCGTTGGCGACCAGAGTGGTCTTCTCGCCGTGAACTCGGCAAACTTGCCGCAGCGCGTGTTGCTTGCCGGCACCGCGTTGACCAGCGGCACCTTACTGCCTTCAAGCACGCTGCTGGCCAGCGGAGGTGGCTTAAGCTATGTGGGTACGCCGGTCCTTCTTGCAGCGCGTGTTCTCGGTACCGGCACATCCACTGCCAGCGGTACAGTGCACCTGCGCGACGCCACCGTGGAACTGGCGACTACGACCCTGACCTCGGATGGATCGGCAGCCTTCACCACAACTGCGCTCACTGCCGGCCAGCACAGCCTGTCTGCAACCTACGATGGCGATACGCACTACGCTGCAAGTACGTCTGGAGTGGTGCAGCAGACTGTCGTTCTTGCCCCGGACTTCACTGTTACACCCTCGGCGACGCAGATGTCGGTGGTGGCAGGCGCGACGGCCTCCGTGAACTTTGTTCTACAACCGATCAATGGCACGCTCAATCAGGTCGTGACTCTCGCATTTAACGGCCTGCCTGCCGGAGCCACCGCCGTAAACAACGCGCCTACTCCGCTTGTGTTGGGCAGCAATGCGATCACGGTCCAGCTTGCGATCACCACGCCCGTCGCGGCGGCGACAAAAAGCCATGCAGCTTTCTTCATACCGCTCTCCGTGCTTCTCTTCCTTGTCCGGGTCCGTCGCGGTCGTTGTCCGCCCAAATATCCTGGTGGTGCCGTCTCTTCTGTTGCAGCCTGCGCATCGGTATTGCTGGCCTGCCTTGCACTTAGCGGCTGCGGTGGCGGATATCTCAGTGGTGTCGCCGCCACGGGCCAGTCCGCCTTGCACAATTATCCCGTCACCCTCACCGCTACATCGACCAGCGTCACCGGCAGTGCGCTCGTTCACACAGCCAGTGTCACGCTGGCCGTTCAATGAACGGAGTCCCGTGCGTCCCTGGCGTCTTGTCCTGCTCCTCTCATTGTCTTATCACGCTCTCCTCGCTCAGGCACGATCTGCAACCTCCTCTCCCACACTGCCACTCGGTTTGCGCCTTTCAGCCACTGAGGCCAACTCGCCACCTGGTTCGTGTGGTTGCTTCATTCTGCTCGGGGCAGGCATGGATGTTGAGCTACCACTCCATCGTGGATTGACTATGGACGTGGAAGTCGCCGGACAGCACGCGAGCAGTGTTCCCGGGACCTCGCGTGGCCTGAGCACTATCACGCTGCTTGCAGGCCCGCGGTATGGGGTTGCGCTCACAAAACGACAGGATGTCTTCGCGCAGGCCCTTTTCGGTGCGGCCCGCGGCTTCGACGCAGACTTTCGACGCGGCACAAACGCTGTAGACACGGCCACAGCTCTGGCCTTTGCAGTGGGCGGTGGCTACCAGTTTTCCTTGACCCATCTGCTCAAGCTCAGGCCGTTTCAGGTGGACTACGTGCAAACCAATCTGCCCAATGGCAGTGACAATCGTCAGCAGAACGTGCGTTTCGGAGCGGGGCTCGTCTTCCAGCTGCCTGTAGCAGGCCTTGCCAGACGATAGGTTCTATGCTGTCCCCTAAGGCTAACAGCAACACTCAGTAACTTGACACGACGACCCAATGCGACCGTTTTGCCCTAGGCATACTTCCGCAGCATGCCCAGCACCTTACCCTGAATCATCACCCGTTCCGCCGGTGCATAAATGGGTGCCATCTCGCTGTTCGATGGCTGCAGGCGTACCACCGCTCCCTCTTTATAAAAACGCTTCAGGGTAGCATCCGCACCATCCACCAGGGCCACAACGATCTCACCTTCGCGCGCCGAACTTGTTCGCTCCACCAGCACGTAGTCGCCGTTCACAATGTGTTCGTCGCGCATGGAATCGCCGTGCACTTCCAGGGCAAATACCTCACGCGATCCGATGATCTCCGACAATGAGATACTCTCCGCAGTCTCTATTGCCTCTACCGGCTTTCCCGCGGCGATGCGGCCCATCAGAGGCAGCCTGTCCGTGAACTTTTTCGGAGCCCGCTGCGACACCACGTCGATTGACCTGGACCGGTTGTGGGATCGCTGAAGCATGCCCTTGTTGTGTAGGTTCGTGATGTGTTTGTGCACCGTCGCCAGCGAGTTCAGGCCAAGCCCTGCAGCAATCTCTTCATAAGACGGCGAGTACCCCTTTCGCTGGGTAAAGCCGGAAAGAAAGTCAAGAACCTCTTTTTGACGACGCGTAATGGCCATGCCTGAAATTGTAGCGAATAAAAGGCGAACTGAGAAACGATCTTTCGACCTTAGCCCACAATCGAGTACCAACTTGACTACTGGAAGCCACTGTCCCGTTTTGAAAGCATTCGATCGCACGTTCCTCTCATGGTTCTTGCCCCTCGCTTTCCTTTGACGCAAAGTAGGGCTCTGACCAAGTCACGTTGCCGAACGAAAAGGCAATATGTGCAACACCCTGTATCACTGCTGTGCTCATCTACCTTCTCTCTCCCCCAGGCCTCGCTACGCTGCATTCAGAGGAAGGGTCACATGCGGGTATTAATTGTTGAGGACGACGCTGCACTGCAATTGTTTTTGCGTAAAAGTCTTGAGCTTGACGGCCACACCGTCCGCGTTGCAAATGACGGCGAGGAAGCGTTCCACGCCTTCATGTCCAATCCGCCGGATCTGGTCGTCCTGGACCTGAATCTGCCCCGGCGCGACGGTATGGATGTGCTTCGGTCCCTCCACGGCCAGCTTCAGGCAACGTCGATCCTGGTCCTCACCGGCCGAGCGTCCGTCGAAGATCGGGTGTCCTGCCTTGATCTCGGCGCCGACGATTACCTGCTGAAACCGTTTTCGCTCTTTGAGTTGCTTGCGCGCTGTCGCGCTGTAGGACGCCGTAGAGGCGGCACCGCTGCCAGCGTTGTGCGCCACGGCAATCTCCATGTGGATCGCGTCACGCGCATCGTTCTTCGTGCGGGTCAGCCGGTTGACCTCACCACCAAGGAATTTGCGCTGCTTGACTATCTGCTCCAACATCGGGGCCGCGCGGTGGGCAGGCCAGAGCTGCTCTCTAACGTGTGGAAGATGTCGCCAGAGGCAGGAACCAACGTAGTTGACGTGTATGTCAACTATCTACGCCGCAAGCTTCAGCAGGTGGCCGGAGAGGCGGAAATCGTGGAAACCGTGCGCGGATCGGGATACACCATCCGCCCTGTCGCGGCAATGCTCGCTTTGCCCAAGCGTCAGACAGCTCCCGCACCGTTTGCAGACATGGCACGCGTGCAGCACACGATGCTGGCAGGTGCCGCATGACGCCGGGCTTGCTGGAGCACCTACCCGCAGAGCCAGCCGAGCGCAGCTCGTTTCGCCCGGCAATTCTGCTGGTGCAGAATGCATTGCACGACATCGGTCAGCCACTCACATCGATCGCACTTGCCGTGGAACTGCTCCTGCTTGAGCCGGACGTCGACGCCCGCAAAGCCATGCTGTTGGCAGCACGCAAGGAGTGCTCCCGCGCCATTGACGACGTCACGGAGCTTCGTGCCCAAACAATACACCTGCTGCGACTGGCAGAAACAACGGAAAAGGTAGAGGGATGATGATGGCATCGGTCACGGCACAGGCAGCTACCGCAGTTGGTCGCGGTGTGGGAGCAGCGAGCGGGACAAGCACTGTTCTGCTGGTTTCTCCGGACACTTTTTTACGAGAGCGGCTTCGGCGGCAGTTGGCTTCCATGCGCTGGACGGTGCTGGAATCAGGCGGCGGTGCCGAAGCCATGCTGTTGCTGGACACGCACACGCCCGCCGCCGTTCTGCTGGATGGCTGGCTGCCAGACCTCGAAGCCAATGAGTTTGCACGTATTCTGCGCACGGAGTTTCCAGCCATGGACCTGCTGCACCTGGATGGCACCGTTGCTGCCGGCACGACGAAGGCCGCACGTCGTCATGAGCTGTTGCATGCGTTGCGTGAGGTGCAGGACGACACCGCGGGCGACGGACCCGCCTGGACCACTGCACCGGATCGCATCCCCGCTCTGGTTCCTCGTGCCGCCCCATACTCATACCCGCAGCGCGAAGAAGGCCGCCTTGATAGTTTGTCCACAGTTGCCTCAGCAGTGGCAGGAATCGCTGATCTTGGGCGCATGACACAGGTTGAGCCGGTCTTTGCCCTGCCTGAACTCATCGGCGATGCACCGGCAATGCGTGAACTGGCCCGCATGATTCGCCTGGTAGCGCCACGTTCGGCAACCGTGCTCATCGAGGGCGAAACGGGCACCGGCAAGGAGCTCGTTGCAAAGGCCGTTCACCGTTTGAGCGAACGCGCCGGCAAACCCTTTGCCGTGCTCAACTGCGCTGCTATCCCGGAACATCTGCTTGAAGCGGAACTCTTCGGCCACACCCGCGGTGCCTTCACGGGTGCCGTCACATCACGCACCGGTCGCATCGAGGCAGCCCACGGCGGGACCTTGTTCCTGGACGAGATTGGTGAAATGCCGCTGGCGCTGCAGGCAAAGATGCTTCGTTTTTTGGAGACGGGCGAGATCCAAAAGATTGGCGAAAATGAGATGTCACGCGTGGACGTTCGTATCGTCGCAGCCACCCACCAGCCGCTCGAGCAACGTTCATCGGAAGGATTGTTCCGGCTCGATCTCTATCATCGGCTCGCTGTCTTTCCGGTGGAGATTCCGGCCCTTCGGGAGCGGGCCACCGACCTGCCCATGCTGATTTCGTACCTGCTTCGTCGACTTGCGGAACGCATGCCGACCCGGCATATCTCCGCGGATGCAATGGTCAAGTTGCAGGCGTACGCGTGGCCGGGCAACGTGCGTGAACTGCAGCACGTCCTGGAGCGCGCGGCCATTCTCACCGGAGAAACAGCGGAGATTGGGGTCGATCATATCCGGCTTCGATTGCGCGAGCGGTGACTCAATGAGTGCCGGTTTGCAAAGCAATGGGTTAAGCCGCTCTCACAAGCGGTCCTTTCTTCGGCACGGCACGTGCACTTACCTTGGCAGAACGCAGCAGAACTTTACCAGGAGATGAAGCCGTGCTTAACCTGCCTGTTGCCGACGCTCTCACGCGCTACCTCGACCTGCAAACGCAAAGCATGCATGTGACGGCTGCGAACATGGCCAACGTCGATACGCCGGACTACAAGACCGTGGGCATGGATTTTGCGGCGGAGTTCTCGCATGCGCTTGACAGCACGAGCGGCGGCAGCGCTGGACCAGCGGCATTGAGCGAGGTAGCAGGCCTGGTTTCCCGGCCGGACGGCAACAACGTTTCCATGGACCGGGAGGCCATGAACATGGCTCAAACGCAACTGCAGTTCCGCACCGGCATCGAGTTGCTCAAGCACGAGTTCAGCCGCATGTCAGATGCCATCAAGTCGGAAGGCAGGTAGGCGGTGAATCTGTTTGGCGTCATGAGTCTCAGCGGTTCAGGCCTTGCCGTGCAGCGGCAACGTGCTGAAGTGAGCGCCGCCAACATGGCCAATGCGGAGACGACCCGCACCGAAGACGGCACGCCATACCAGCGCCGCCAGGTTCTGGTGCAGGCAGACACGAGCTTTGCCGGTGCGCTTCAGCGAAGCGGGCTTGCACACGGCTCTCAGGCACCTGGTGCGTCCGTCGCGGCTGTCACCAACAGCACCGCACCTCCCATCCTCCGCTTTGACCCGTCGCATCCTGACGCGGACGCGAACGGCTATGTCGCCTACCCGGACATCAACCCGATCACCGAGATGGTGGATCTTGTAGGTGCAAGCCGCGCCTACAGCCTGAACGCCGGAGCATTGCAAGCAGAAAAAGGCATGCTCACCGCGTCGCTTGAACTGCTGAAATAGTTACTTCGCCTGAACCGCTGAATGTACAGAGGACATCCATGACCCCCATCGACGCGATCGCAAACGGCATCCGCATGGGTGCAGGTCAAACCGCACCCGCCGCAAAAGCTTCCACCGCCGGCGGAGCTGGCCTGTTCGGCGACACCTTCCATGCCGCCGCGCAGCAGATCGGCAAACTGGACAACGACGCACGGAGTGCCGTCACCGGCCTGCTGAGCGGACAGGGTGTGGAAGTGCACGACGCCATGATCGCGACGCAAAAATCAGAGCTGGCGTTCGAACTTGCGTTGCAGGTGCGCAACAAGGCGGTCGCCGCTTACCAGCAGATGATGCAGATGCAGTTCTAATCCCATGCCTTTCTAATCCCATGCCTTTCTAATGCCTGCTGCCTGCGTTTGGCGCAAGACCTGCTCTCCCTTGCAGCACTGAGACACACAACAATCACGGGGCACGATGGCGGAACAGGCACAGCTCGGCAAAGGCGCAGACACCAGCAAATGGCAGGCAGGTCTCGCTGCTCTGCGGCAGCGCTGGTCGGCCCTGCAAGGGGCCCAGCGTCGCGTGTTCGTGTTGACAGTGCTTGGCTTCGCTGGTCTTGCCGGCATCGCGTCCTGGTGGACCAGCAGAACAGACTGGCGCACCCTGTTCAACGGCCTGGAAGCACGCGATGCGTCCCAGGTACAACAGCAGCTCTCCGCCGCCGGCATCGTTTACCAGACCACGCCGGACGGAACCGCCGTCCAGGTTCCAGCCGAGGAGCTCGACAAGGCTCGCGTCGCCATTGCTGCGAAGGGCATGCCGCAATCCGGTCGTCTCGGCTTTGAACTTTTCGACAAGCCGAACTGGGTGGGCTCGGAGTTCGACGAGCGTGTCAACTTTCAGCGGGCCCTTGAGGGTGAACTGGAGCACACGATTGAGACGATGGAGGCTATCCGTTCCGCGCGCGTCCACGTAGTGCTGTCCAGACAGGGCGCTTTCAGCAGTGAAGACCAGCCGGCCAAAGCATCGGTCGTGCTCAAGCTGCGTCGTTCCAGCCTGCCGCGGGAAGAAACCGAATCGATCCGCACCATGATCGCAGGCGCGGTAGAAGGCCTGCAGGCAGGTGCAGTCACGCTAATTGATGCGGACGGCCGCGCAGACTTTTCGCAGCACGATGCCCACGGCGTACAACGGGAGGATGAAGCCGCCCTGGAGGCAAAGCTGATCCAGGTGCTGGAGCCTCTGGCCGGTGCCGGCAACGTGCATGCAACCGTGAATCTGAGCTATCTCACCGGTTCTGAAGAACATACAGACGAGGTCTATGACCCCTCGCAGAGCGTTCCTGTGACCACGCAGAAGACCGAGCAGAGTGCCCTGAGTACCAAGAATGCCGGCATCGCTGGAACAGCCAGCAATACACCAGCAGCGGTGCCTGTAAGCAACACACAGGGTGCAGCGCCCGCCACGCCCTCAGCATCGGCTCAGTCTCCTGCGCAACAGCAGACCAGCCGCGAGGAATCGACCAGCTACGCTGTTACCCGGCATGTGAGCCACACTGAAGAGGGTCCCGGCCGGGTCCGCCGCATAGCCGCGGCCATCGTCATCAACGACCGCCTGATTACGCAGGCAGGGAGCAAGCCTGTCTCTGCCTGGAAACCGCGGTCAGCCGACGAAATGAAGCGCATGGAGCAGCTTGCTCAGGCCGCGGTCGGCTTTGAAACCAAACGCGGAGACAGCGTCGTTCTGCAAAACATCAGCTTTTCCACCAACGCCGAGGAGCGGTCTCCGGCGCTGATGGATCGCTTCGGTTCACAGGCAAAGGATCTGCTCCGTTCGCAGCCATCCCTTCTACGCACTGTCGGCATGGGCGTGTGCCTGCTCATTCTCGGCTTCATGGTTCTGCGTCCCTTGGGTAAGCAGGCTGTCCGATTGCTTGAGTCGCCCGTGCTCTCTGCCATAGCAGGGGGGGCCTCCGCAACTGCGCCGCTACAGCTAAACGGCACGGGCAACACTGCTACCGACGCAGGTCCGGTGCAATCCCCTCTGCTGGCGTCCTCCGCTCCATCGGATGCGCAGAATGTCTTTGACCGTGTCACGGAGCATATCCGCACCGAGCCCATCGCCAGCGCGCGTCTTGTGCAGGCATGGATCGGCGGATCGGAGGATAACGACTGATGGGCGCACTCGCAACCGTTCCCCAGCAGGGCCGCGGCGGTACCGGCACGGTCAACGCAGCGCTCGCCGCTGCGGTGTCCGCCATGCCTGGCGTACGCAAGGCGGCCATCCTTGTCATGACCCTGGGCGACGACGCAAAAAAAGCGCTGCTGCGCAACCTCGGCGAGACAGACATCCAGCGCTTGACGGAAGAGATCTCGCGCGTCACCCGCGTCACGCCGGAAGAGCAGACCGAAGTGTTAATGGCCTTCTACGGCCTGCAAGCCACGCAGCAGTACGTGCTCCATGGCGGCCCGGATTATGCCACCAAGCTGCTCACCGATACCTTCGGTCGCCAGCGCGCGGAAGAGTTGCTGCGCGAAGTGACACAGCTGCAGCACCGCAACAACGGCGACCTTGCGGCATTGCAAAAGATGGACACCTCGCAGCTGGCCAAGTTCCTTGAAGGCGAGCACCCCCAGACCGTCGCTCTTGTCCTGGCCCACCTCAACCCCAAGCGCGGTTCAACGGTGCTCATGCTGCTCCGTGAAGATCTTCGCGTGGAAGCAGTGCGCCGGCTTGCGGAGATGCGCCAGTTCTCCCCAGAGATGGCCCAAAAGGTCGCCATGATTCTGTACAAGCGCATTCACGCCCTGGGCGTAAACGGACGACAGAGCTACGCCGGCTTCAAGGCAGTTGCAGACCTGCTCAACCGTCTGGATCAGACCGCCAGCAAAAGCATCCTGGAGCAGATTGAAACCCGGGAACCCGTGCTTGCCGTCGGCATTCGTAACCTTATGTTCACCTTTGACGACCTGCTCACCGTGCCACCCAACAGCATCCGCGAACTGGTCAGTGCGGCCGACAAACGAACCCTCGCGATGTCGCTTAAAAATGCCGATGAGAATTTGCGGGCGCATCTCTTTCGCGCTATGAGCTCCCGCGCCGTGGAAATGATGCAGGAGGACATGGAGACTATGGGGCCGGTGAAGGGGAGCGATGTTGCCAAGGCACAGCAGGAGTTGCTGGCCACGGCGCGGCGGCTTGAGGCTGAAGGAAAAATGATGTTGAAAGTAGAGGTGGACAGTGACGTACCCGCTTGATGATGAGAGCCGGCCTGCTCCCGCAGCGGCATTGCCCCTCCTGTTTCGCAGCATGGACATGGACGCCACACCAGCGGAACAGCCGAGCCTGGCAGCCGCTTTGATCGATCCCAAAGCTATCGCCGACGACGCTCGCGAGCAAGGCATGCTTGAAGGCCTGCGCCAGACGGAAGCCCGCCTGCAGCAGATGGTGCAGCAGGAGCGCCAGGGTGTCACCCGCGCCCTGGAAGAGTTTGTCCGGGAAAAGCAGCGCTACTTTGCCGGCCTTGAAAAGGAGGTCGTGCGCCTGTCCCTTGCCATCGCGGAGCGCGTGCTCCATCGCGAGGCAGGCATGGACCCGCTGCTCCTTGCAGGCGCCGCGCGTGTCGCTCTTGAAGATGTAAAGGACGATCGCGACGCCGTTCTGCGGGCTTCGCCGGACGACGTCGGTGTCTGGACCGACATTATGCAACGCGAGGGGCGACAGGTTGAGGTCAAGGCAGACCCATCGCTGACCCGCGGCGAATGCCTGCTAGAGACCGCGAGCGGCACGGCAGAGCTTGGTGTCCGCGCACAGCTCCAGGAGATTGAGCACGGCTTCTTCGAACTCCTCGGCCGCAAGCCCGCCATGGCTACCTAGGCCATGTTTCAACACTTCCACGACCACCTGCAGCAGACGCGGCAACTCCGCACCTTTGGCTCCATCGTCGAAGCCAACGGCAATGCCATTGAAGCCGACGGCCTGGCGTGCGCGCTCGGTGAATGTTGCGACATCGTGTGCAGCGACGGTGTCCGCCATCCAGCGGAGGTGATCGGCTTTCGCGGCGGCCGCGTTCTCGCTATGCCGCTCGTGACGTCGGCGGGCATCCGCTTTGGCGACCGTCTGCAACGCACCGGCAACTCCGCCAGCATGCCCGTCGGCTCCGGCATGCTGGGCCGCGTTCTCACTCCTGACGGCAAGCCGCTCGACGGTCGCCACGACGTCCGCATCGACGCGCGTCTTCCCCTCGACCGCACCAGCCCACCTCCGTTTGCACGCAATATCATTCGCGATCCACTCTCCGTGGGCGTCCGTGCCATCGACACGATGCTTACAGTGGGCCGCGGCCAGCGCATCGGAATCTTTGGCGGTTCCGGTGTCGGCAAAAGCACGCTCATCGGCATGATGACCCGCAACACGACAGCGGACGTCACCGTGGTCGGCCTCGTCGGCGAACGCGGCAGGGAAGTGCGCGAATTCCTCGAGGACTCGCTCGGGGAGGAGGGACGCAAACGCTCGGTCGTCGTCGTCTCCACCTCCGACGAGTCGCCCCTGATGCGCATGCGCGCGGCCATGGCTGCCACAGCCACGGCAGAATTTTACGCCGCACAGGGCAAGCACGTGCTCCTTGTGCTCGACTCGCTGACCCGCTTTGCCATGGCCGCGCGTGAGGTAGGTCTCGCTGCAGGAGAACCTCCGGCGACGAAGGGCTACCCACCCTCCTGCTTTGCAAAACTCGCACGTTTGCTTGAACGCGCAGGGAACTTCCACACTGGCAGCATTACCGGCTTTTACACCGTGCTCATGGAAGGCGATGACGAGCAGGACCCGGTCGTTGATGGTGCACGTTCCATCCTCGACGGCCACATCGTCCTTTCGCGTGACCTTGCCAGCGAAGGTGTCTACCCGCCCATTGACGTGCTGCGCTCCCTCAGCCGCCTTATGCCGGCTGTCACCACGCAGCTTCACCAGCAGCGCGCCCGCACCGTGCGCCGCCTGTTCGCGGCCTACGCGCGCTCTGAGGATCTCGTGCGCGTCGGTGCCTACAAGCCGGGATCCGATCCTGAACTTGACCAGGCGGTTCAGCATCGTCCACGACTGCGCGAGCTGCTCCAGCAAACCTCCGCAGCCCGCTTCACCGCTGCGGAAAGCCTGGAAGCGTTCGCCTGGCTCGACAACCTGCCATGACCGACCGTGAGAGCCGACAACGCCGGCTACTTTCAGTCCGCTGTTTGCAGGCTGACCTGGCTGCGGCGCGTGTCCGCGCCCTACGGTCCCAACAGCAGCAGGACGAAAGCGAGCTGGTCGCGTCTCAGGTCGCGCTGCAGTGTCCTATCGGCACCGCACACGCCGACTGGCTGCTGGCGTGTGCGGAAAGGGAACTCGCGCATCTGCGCATCGGTCAGCTGCTTTCCAGCATGGAGCAGCGACTGCCGCAACTGCAGGTAGAAACTGCCGCGGAACAACTGTGCAGCCAGCAGCGCGAACAAATGCAACACCTGTGCGACCGCTCTGAGGCAACAACACGGGTTGCTGCGGGGCGCACAGAGCAGGGACGCCTCGACGACATGTTCAGCGCTGCACGTCTTCGCCGCCTTGCACTAGCGAATCCTAATCCGTAAGGCGGCGTATTGGCCCCTCTCCTGCATGGCCAGCAGGCATGGTCGAGCCGCTCACCGCCTCCACATCCACACCAGCGCCGTTAACGTCGGCGTCACACCCCCCGGCAAGTCCGGCGGGTGAAGACTTTGCGGGCGTATGGAACACGGCAAAAGTCGCAGTTGTCGACAGCGTGACGCCCGCAACCCGGAGGTTTGAGTCTCAGCCCGTATCTCCCGCTGCCATGCAGCCTGTGTCTCCAACCCTTCCAGCGTTCACCGCTGCTCCCCAGACCCTGCCCGCTGCTGCTCTACATGCTCTGCCCACCGCTGCTCCCCAGGCTCTGCCCACCGCCACCTCGCAGTCACTGTCCACGGTAGCCCGGCAGCCCGTGTCCCTTCCTGTCCTGCAGCCCCTGCCCACGACCATGCCGCAGACTTCCTCCATCCCCGTAATACGGGCATGCTCAAATGTCTCCACGACCGCAGGAGCAGGCCAGACCGATCCTGCCACCCAAGCGGGCGAGACTTCCGGCGTGGCCACGGATGTCACAACCGACAACGCCACAACGGTCGCTGTGTCAGCGGCCCTTCTAGCCTCCGAGCCGGACAGAGCCACAGCAACGGACAGTCTCGGCCAGAACCCAGCGGACCTGAACACTACGCCACTGCCCGCCGTAGCTCAGGGACTGCTGCTTGCTAAAGCCCGGACATCGCATACTGCACAGGCACCGCCGAGCTCTCTCGCTCCGGCTGCCAATCCAGACGATGCATCCATGGCTGCAAAGAAACGAGCAGCGCCCGACACCGATTCCGTGTCCGCGCAAGCGCAGCAGAGCTCTGGCTGGCCGCCAAACTCGGCTGAAATCCAGGTTCAGATCACCGCGGGCTTTGCCGCTGCAGATGTGCCTGTCGTCGCGATATCACCGGCTGCATCCTCCGGTCCCCAGCCAGTCCAGCCACCCGCCACGTCACAGCCTGTGCTGCCGTTATCCGCCGCGGCTTCGCAGACACTCCGTGCATCCGGCCCTGCGTTGCCTGCAACGGTCAGCAGCTTAAGCAGCTCGGAAAGTTCTTCGTCGCAGGTTCAGCCGGATTCTATTCAGCAGATCCCCGCTCAACAGACCCCAGTCCAGCAGACTTCAGTCCAGCAGATCCCACCCCATCAGCCGTCCCCCCAGCACCTCGGGACGCAGCTCTCGCAAAGGCCGCAGCAGACGAAATTGCCGCAAATTCAGCTGGGCCGGGGTGAGCCGGCCTCCCCTGAACGGGTCGAGCAGACTCCGGGTCCAGTGGCCTCGTCCCTTGCCGCAACTCTGCCGCCCGATGTGCAGCCGATCCTTTCCGATGCTTTGCCATCGTCGGCACCCGCGGCCAGCGAGCCGGTCTCCGTGCAAGCAGGCGCGATCTCCTCTCCAGCACCCTTGGCGGGCCTGACGTCTGGCCCGAAATCTGCTCCAGCAGCACCGGGCAGCCGTCGCAGTCCGCGCGTGTCAGATGTTCAGCCGTCGCAAGCCGGGACGCTTGCCTTCGCCGCTTCTGTCCCCTCACCTTCTGATCCCGCGCGATCGGCTGCAACCGCCTTCTCGCCGCCGGAGCTTTCCGCAGCAACTGCAATCCCTGCCGCAACCTTCGCGATGCCGCATGGCAGTGTGCACGTTCCCGCCAGTGCTGCGGCTTCGCATGCACCAATGTCTTCTGCAACGACCTTGACCCAGCTCGGTGGGGCGGACATTTCGGTTGATACCCTGCAAGTTCCCACACCTGTCACACGCACCTCAGCACTGGAGGTCGGCTTCCATGACGCAACTCTGGGCTGGCTCAGCGTACGCGCCAGCACCGACGGCGCGGGTGATCTGCACGCAGCGCTAAGCGGCCGCACACAGGCTGCAACTGCTGCCGTCGACACCATGCTGCCCGCGCTCGGCCGCTACCTGCAAACCCAGAATGTGGCCGTTCACAGCGTCTCCGCAACGGTAGCAGGCGCGGTCGCAGCGCCATCCCCCTCCGGAGCTGCCGCCGGCTTTGCCCAGGACAGTTCACGAGGCAACACGTCCTCCTCCTCTACAACGCCGGACAGCGGCAATGCCGGTGCAGGGCAGAGGCAGGGCAGCGGAGAACGCTCGCCCCGGCAACAACCCGAGCAGGCCGCATGGCTGCCGGAACAGAGTTTTGTATCGCCCGGTCGTTCGCAACGCGCGGAACGGCTTTCCTACGCAGCGTCGGAGCAGGCGTCCGTGCTCAGCGTTCGCATTTAGACCATAGGACTGCAAACCCAAAACCAATCAAACACACTCTGCACCGCCGAAGGAGAACAACAGATGAGCGTAGCTATAGACCGTGGATTGACCGCGATGACCTCAGCAGCCCAGGCTGTGCAGGCGAACACCGCCACATCCGCGGCGTCCACCCCTGCCGTATCCACCAGCACCATCACCGCTTCCGACTTCATGACCCTGCTCGTCACCGAAATGAAAAACCAGGACCCCACGCAGCCGACCGATCCAACGCAGTACGTGCAGCAGTTGGTTGGCGTCAACAGCCTGGAACAGCTCATCGGCATCAACAAGGGCGTTTCCGCGCTCAGCTAACAACCGCGGCGGAATGACCGCGCCAAACGCAAAATTCAGGAGATCACCCATGCCCAATTTTTCCATCGCACTCACCGGCCTCAAGGCAAATTCCGTCGCCCTGAACACCATCGGCAACAATCTCGCCAACCTGAACACAACCGCCTATAAAGAGCAGACCACCAACTTCGCCGACCTGTACTACCAGACCATCGGCAGCACCGGCGGCAACGTCGCCCTCCAGGTCGGCACCGGCACCCGTGTCGACTCCATCGACACGAACTTCACCCAGGGCACACCCAACTCCACCGGCACCAACACCGATGTCGCACTCAACGGCTCCGGCTTCTTTGTCGTTCAGCACGACGGTGAACAGGAGCTCACACGCGCCGGCAATTTCAAGCTGGACGACAACGGCAATCTGCAAACCAGCGATGGCCTCAGCGTAATGGGATACAACGTCAAGAACGGCGCGGTCGACACCACCTCGTCCTTGGTCGCGCTCTCCGTCCCAACCGGCAAAACCCAGCTTCCACGTTCCACAACGCAGGTATCTTTTACAGAAAATCTAAACTCCACGGCAACTGTCGGCACCGCCGTACCGGTTTCTGAAACGGTCTATGACTCGCTTGGAACCGGGCACGAGGCGACCGTCACCTTCACCAAGACGGCCGCGAACACTTGGAACTACTCGTTCTCCCTGCCGTCCGGCGATGCCACCGGTGCCAGCAACACCACCGGCAGCCTCACCTTCAACTCCGATGGCACGCTTGCCACGCCCACGGCAAACATCTCCGGCATCACCTTCTCCGGCTTGAACGACAACGCCGCGGACCTCTCGTTTGGGTGGAACCTCTACGACAGCAACAACGCGTCTACGCTTACCCAGACCAACGCCGCATCCTCCTCCAACGCCAAATCGCAGGACGGCTACGCCAGCGGTACCTACAAGGACTTTTCGGTGGATTCCTCCGGCGTCATCACCGCCTCCTACAGCAACGGCAAAACGGACGTGCTTGGCCAGATCGCCATCGGCACGGTCGCAAATGAGAACGGCCTAACCCGCCAGGGCGGCAACATCTACCGCGTCAGCGAAGCCTCGGGTCAGATCGCCATCGGCACCTCCGGCACCGGCGGCCGGGGCACCATCGACGCGAGTTCGCTCGAAGGCTCCAACGTTGACATCTCCACCGAATTTGCCAACCTCATCGTTGCGCAGCGCGCCTTTGAGGCCAACTCTAAAACCGTGACCACCTTCGACAGCGTCACGCAGGACACCATCCAGATGATCCGGTAAAGCCGTCTCCGCAGGGTGCGCAGATCGTCTTCACGGCGGTCTGCGGCTGTTTGCAACGGGTCCTTCCACTTAGCGCACCCTAATGCAGGTCGAAAGCCTTTGGCAGCCCACATGCACCTCTAGCAGGTATGTCGACCGCATCCACCGAACCTATCGCACCCGCATTGCCCGCCGCCAAGGTCGGCCTCATTCCCATCCTCATCGCTGTTGTTCTGTCGACGGTTGTTGCTCTGGGCGCGGTCGGCGGCGTCGGCTTCTACCTGGTCAAGTCCGGCAAGCTCTCACCCGTCGCAGCCGGCAGCGCCCCGACTGAAAAGAAGAAGGATGCGGCCTCCAACGAGCAGATGCCCGGCGAGCTTCCACCGTCCCACGTTCTCGCACTCGAGCCCATGGTCGTCAATCTCTCCGACCCGGGCGGCCGCGGCTATCTGCGCGCCAGCATCAGCCTGCGCATCGCCGACGAACTGCTCGCGAAAGGCGAAAAGAAGAAGGAAGAGGGCAAAAAGGACGACAAGCCCGATCCGGGTGTCTCCGCCGCCCTCCGCGATACCACCCTTGCCGTGCTTGGGGAGCAGACGTCCGATTCGCTCCTTCAGGTCGGCGGTCTCGATGCCCTGAAGAAGAAAATGCGGCAGACATACGCCATCCAAAACCGTGAAACCCACGTTCTCGATGTCTACGTCACGGACTTTCTGGTGCAGCGCGGATGAGCGCCGCAGAGCAACTCCTCGCCACCGTACGGTCCGTTCCTTCCCTAACTTCGGCTTCCCCTTGGAATGCTCTTGCCTCAGTGCCGGTGCGCCTCTCGGTCGACATTCCTTTACCGCCCATGTCGCTTCGTGCGCTGACGGCACTTCGCCCCGGCCACATCCTTGCCAGTGTTGTTCCCACCTCTGACGACCTGCTGGTCACAGTCGGTGGAACACCGGTCTGCCAGGCCCGCTTTGAGTTTATGGAGGGCATCATGGCCCTACGCATGACGCGTCTGGTCGGCGCACCCAGGACAGGCGCATGAAAGGCAGGAGCATGACATCCAGGGACATCATTGACGGACACCTGACCGCATCGCGCTTGCCGCCAACGCCCGCCGGCAGCAGGGGCTTGGCTGGCACCCTGCTCAGCTGGTGGCATTGCCGAACGGCACCCACACCACGCCGGATGCGGCTGCTTGAGACGTTGCCCCTCGGCCCCAAGCGTTCGGTCGCCCTGCTTGAACTGGATGGCCAACGCTTTCTGGCGGGCATGGGTGCCGATGGCGTGCACACCCTTCTGCAGGTCGCTGCCGCCACGGCAAACCAGGAGGAGCATCGGTGATGGACCGCGTCTGCCATGTCCCTGCTGAGTGCCAAACCCCTGCTGCGTGCCAAGCCTCTGCTGCACGCCATGCCCCCGCTGCATGCACGATGCCGATGCGCACCGAAAACGCGTGTGCGTACTCACGGTCCTCAACGCGTTGCCGCAGACACCGCCGCGTGCTCCTCGCCTGCATCGCCCCCGCGCTCCTGGCAATTGTTGGTCCGCCGATGAGCGCAGCCTCCAACCAGTCGTTCTGGGTGCACCGTCAGCCTTCCCAGGTGCGTGCCTCAGCGATCGCGCAGAAACATATCTACCCTGCGAAGACTCTGCCGGCCCTCTCACCCACCCCGGCAACCAGGCCCGCTTCGGCAAAGACTCCTGCTCAGAAGAGCGCTGCCGTTCCCGCCCAGCGCAGCATCTCCGAATCGCTCGCCATCGGTAACAGCTCCCCCTGGGCCGTCGTCACCGGCCTCACCCTGCTCACCATCCTGCCGGCCATCGTCCTCGCCATGACGCCGCTGGTGCGCCTGCTTGTCGTCTTCCACTTCCTGCGCCAGGCACTCGGCACACAGACCGCACCCTCTAACCAGATCCTCATGGGCCTCGCCCTCATGATGACCTGGTTCCTCATGCAGCCCGTCATCATCCAGGTGCAGGACCAAGCCATCGCGCCCTACCGCGCTGGCATCATCGATGGCGAGACTGCCCTCACCAAAGGTGCCGAACCCCTCCGTCACTTCATGCTCCGCTACGCCCGCGATAAAGACCTTGAGCTCTTCAGCGCGGCCAGCGGATCGGAGCGCATGCAAACGCGTGATGACGCCCCCATGCGCGTCGTCGTGCCTGCCTACATGCTCTCCGAACTTAAATCTGGCTTCCAAATTGGCGCCATCCTCTTCCTGCCCTTCCTGCTCATCGACCTGGTCGTCGCCAGCGTCACCACCTCCGTCGGCATGGTGCAGCTGCCGCCCGTGGTCATTTCGACGCCCGTCAAAATACTTCTCTTCGTTATGGTCGATGGCTGGCACCTGCTGGTCAGCTCGCTACTGAAAAGCTTCTAAGAAAGGAACGCATGGGACCCGACCAGGCCGCCGAACTCGCCCGCCATCTGCTGATCGAAGCGATGCTTCTCAGTGCACCCGTGCTCATCGCCGGACTGCTCATCTCGGTCGCGCTCAGCCTCCTGCAGACCCTTACCGGCGTACAGGAGCAGACGCTCACGGCAGTTCCGCGCCTCTTCGTCGTCTTTGTTGCCGGCATCGCCACCATGCCCTGGTTCCTGCACCGCGCCATCAACTACACAGTCCACCTGTGGTCGGACTTCCACCGCTACCTCGGCTAGCTCATCCTGGACCGGCCTGCACCTGGACCGGCCTGCATCTGGACCGGCCTGCATCTGGACCGGCCTGCACCCGGTGCCCCATGCTTCGCGCTGAACGGCTCGGCCTCGTCGCAGGCCTTCCATGCGCGCGAATGGCTAAGCGCAGCGCAAAGCGCCGTTCGCCCGGCAAAGCGATCCACTTCTGATCGTAAGAACGCTCACAGGAATCCCATGAGCCGTTCGGCCTTCGACGTGCACCCACACCGGTCGTCGCCTGCGATCCATGACCAATCTCTTCTCCATTGCCGCTCTCCCGAACACACCCGCACTTGAGCGCCTGCTGAACGCTGGCGTCCTTGTCGTGCTGCGCGTTGGCGGTGTCATCGTTGCCGCGCCTGTCTTCAGCTCGCCCGCCTTCCCGGTCAAGGCCAAGGTTGTCTTTACCGCCGCCATCGCCATCCTGGTCGCGCCCGTTGCCGCTGCGCTCCCGCATACTCGCATTGATCTTGGCCCCTCCGCGCTCATCGGTGAGGCATCCGTGGGACTCCTCATCGGCCTCACCCTCATGCTTATGAATGAGGCGCTGCTCTTCGCCGCCAGCCTCATGAGCGTCTCGTTCTCCTTTTCGCTCGCCAATCTGCTCGACCCCAACTCCCAGGTAGAAACCGAGGTCCTCGGTACCGTTCTCTCGTGGATGGGCGTTCTGGTTTTGCTTGGCGCCGGCCTGCACCGCACGGTACTCGCGGCGGTCTTCCGCACGTTCGCCACGGTTCCCCTCGGTACCGCGGCCATCTCTGCCGTCGCAGGCAAGAGTCTTGCCTTCGCGGCTTCCGGCATCTTCCTTGCCGGCCTGCAACTCGCCGCGCCTGTTGTCTCAGCGGCCCTGCTGGTGGAGGTCGCTATCGGCCTCGTCAGCCGCATGGCACCCGCGCTGCCCGCCCAAGTCGCCAGCGTTCCGCTCAAGTCTCTCGTCTCCTACGCCACGCTCATCGCGTCGCTCGCCCTCTGGCCCGGCTGGATCGACCACCACTTCAGCGCTCTGCTCGACACGGCCCAGGAAGCGGTGCGCCCATGAACCTCAGAGCCCGCCCATGAGCGCAGACCGCAGCGAGAAAGCCACAGACCAGCGCAAAAAGAAGGCACGCGACAAGGGTGACGTCGTCCACAGCCGCGATCTCATCTCCGGCGTTGCCATGCTCGGCGGCCTCATGCTGCTCGGCGTCGCCGGTCAGCGTTTTCTGTTCCTCTGGCGGGGCAGCTTCGACGGCATTCTCTCCGCATCTCTGCGCACCTTTGACTCGCCCGAGCAAATGCTTGACACCGTGGGCCGGCTGCTCATCCCCACCCTCGCCCCGGTTGCGCTCATTATGGCTGCGGCCGTTGCTGGGGCGCTCAGCAGCGGCCTTATGCAAACCGGCGGTGTCCAGCTCCGCATAGAGGCCCTCGCCTTCAAACCCAACCGGCTCAGCCCGCTTTCGAACCTCAAGAACATCTTCAGCGCCAAGTCCGCCGTGCGCCTTGCGAAGTCCCTGTTGCCCGCTGCCGCCGTCGTCTTCCTCGCCTGGCGGATGCTCGCGCACATGCTCACGTCCATGCCTGTCATGAGCGGCGCGCGCCTACCCCAGACCCTCGCCGGCAGCTATCAGCTTGCGGTCAACGCCGCGTGGATCACCGTAGGCTGGTCCGCGCTGGACTACGCCGTGGAGTGGCGCTCCTGGTCGCAGCGCCTCAAGATGACCAAGCAGGAGATCAGGGACGAGAGCAAGGAATCCAACGGCAACCCGCAGACCAAGGGCCGCATACGCCAGATCCAGCGCGCCATGCGCAAGCACCGCGTCAAGGCCGACATGACCAAGGCCACCGTCGTCATTACCAACCCCACTCACTACGCCGTCGCGCTCGAGTTCAGCTACGAGTCCATGGCCGCTCCCAAAGTCCTCTGCAAGGGCCGCGATCTGCACGCCGCCGAGATCCGCGAAGCCGCCCGCTGGGCCGGCGTGCCTCTCATCGAAAATCCTCCCCTCGCCCGTTCCCTTTATCGCTCTGTTGACGAGGGACAGTCGATCCCCTTTGACTTGTACGCCGCCGTCGCTGCCATCCTCGCCTTTCTCTTCCGGCAAGACGCACAGCGCACCCAGCAACAGACCACCTACGGCAGCACAAACTACCGTGCCCCAAGATTCGACCTTCCCAATCGCATCGTTATGGAACCAGAAACCATCGAGGCAACACCGTGAGCACACTCGCCACCATCGCCGACGCACCCCGTGTCAAATCGAGCGGTCTGGTCCGCCAACTGGCGCTGCCGCTGGGCGCCATCAGCACCGTCTTCGTCATGCTTGTGCCGTTGCCCGCTGTGCTTATGGACGTGCTTCTCGCGCTGTCCATCAC
Organism: Acidobacteriaceae bacterium; assembly: GCA_903642225.1. Taxonomy (GTDB): domain Bacteria; phylum Acidobacteriota; class Terriglobia; order Terriglobales; family Acidobacteriaceae; genus Terriglobus. Next base: position 83,820 of record CAHJWI010000014.1, read on the forward strand.
CGCGTCCGTCATCGTCTTTCTGACCGCCATCCAGGTGCGAAAGGCGACCGAACTCAGCGTCTTTCCTACCCTTCTTCTGCTGCTCACGCTGTTCCGTCTTTCGCTGAACCTTGCCAGCAGCCGCCGCATCCTGCTTCACGGCAGCGAAGGCACCCACGCCGCCGGCTCCGTCATTGAGGCCTTCGGCCAGTTTGTCGTCGGTGGCAACTACGTCGTCGGCTTTGTCCTTTTCCTCGCCCTCATCGCCATCCAGTTCCTCGTCGTCTCCCACGGCGCCGTACGCACGGCAGAGGTGACTGCCCGCTTCACCCTGGACGCCCTACCCGGCAAGCAGATGGCCATCGACGCCGACATGAACGCCGGCTTGATTGACGAGCAGGGCGCACGCAAGCGTCGCGAAGCCATCGCCCGTGAAGCCGAGTTCTACGGTGCCATGGACGGCGCGGCCCGCTTCAATCAACGCGACTCGCTCGCAACTATTCTCATCACGGCCATCAACATTGTCGCCGGCCTGCTCATCGGCGTCCTCCAACAGGGTGTCGACCTGATGACCGCGGTCAAAACTTACACCATTCTCACCGTGGGCGATGGCCTGGTCACCATGATCCCCAGCCTGCTCGTCTCCATCGCCGGCGGCCTCGTCCTCACCCGCGCGTCATCCGCCGGAACGCTCGACGAAGAGCTCGGCCAGCAGCTCTTCGCACGCCGCAACACTCTCTACATGGCAGCCGGCGTCCTTGCCGCGCTTGCCCTCGTCCCCGGCCTGCCCAAGCTCGCCTTCTGGGGCCTAGCCCTCGGTGTTGTGTTCGTCGCGCGACAACTGCCGCAGGAAACCCCCGGTGACGCCATTGTCGAGATGGAGGGCAAGTCCATCGCCGCCGCAGGCACAGACGCTCCCGGTGCCGAAAACCTTGCCGGTCTTCTCAAGGTCGACGACCTCACCCTTGAAATCGGTTTCCAGCTCATTCCCATGGTCGATGAAAAGCAGGGCGGCCAGATGCTCAACCGCGTCCGCGCTCTGCGCCGCCACCTCGCCACCGAGCTCGGCTTCATCGTCCCTTCCGTTCACATCACCGACAACCTCCGCCTCAAACCACGCGAGTACGTTGTCTCGCTTCGCGGCATCGAGATCGGCCGCTGGCAGACCGAAGGCGACTGCCTGCTCGCCGTCAACTCTGACCCCCGCGCACGTCCACTGCCCGGCATCGAAACCCGCGAGCCCGCCTTCAACGTGGCTGCCCGCTGGATCCAACCCGGCCTGGAAGACCAGGCACTCGCAAGCGGCTACTCGGTGGTCGACCAGACCGCCGTCATCGGCACCCACCTCGCAGAACTCATCCGCCGCCACGCGCACGAGCTGCTGGGCCGCGCTGAAACCAAGCGTCTGCTCGACAGCATGAACGAGTCGCACCCCAAGCTCGTTGAAGAGCTTGTCCCCAAATTGATGAGCCTCGGTGAAGTCCAGAAAGTTCTGCAACAGCTTCTGCGTGAACAGGTCAGCATTCGCGACCTCGGCACCGTTCTCGAAACCCTGGTCGAAAGCGCTGCGATCAACAAGAACGTCGTCTACCTGGTCGAGCAGGTCCGCCAGGCTATGGGCCGCGGCCTCGTCCGGTCGCTGCTGGATGCCGATGGCAGCCTGCCCGTCCTCACGCTCGACCGAGCACTGGAAGAGGAGATCCTCTTCACCTTCGACCCGGAGGGCGCGCGCCGCCTGCTGGGGGAAGGGACGCGCCGTCCCGCCAACGCCCAGACTTTCCTCCGCCAGCTTCTGGAATCTGTGAAGCGGCTAACCGGTGAAGGCGAAGCTTCGGCCCTTCCCGTGCTTCTTTGCCCATCACCGGCGCGCTACCACCTGCGTCGTTGGCTTGAACCGTTCCTACCCAAGGTGACCGTGCTTGCGCCGTCGGAAATCCCACCGGAGATCCGCGTCCGCAGCCTTGGATCGGTAGGGCAGTAGCACGGATAGGGCAACAACACCGCAGGGCAGCATCACCGCAGGTCAATAGCAACGCAACGAGTGGCAGGACACGCACAGCGAACACCAACAAAGTAGAAGCAACGGTATGGACCCAGAACGGCATGGACGCGGCCATCACAAACGCGATCTACGCAGGAGCAGGATATGAGCAACGAGCAGGGATCGAACGCCTACCGCACCCTCAACACACTTCCACCCACCCTACTCGGCCTGGCCGAGATCGCGCCCCCACCCACCACGGACTACAAGCCTGACTATGGCACCCTCGCCGGCATGAGCGTCGCCGCACCTGTCTCTGCCGCAGAGCGTGACCGTCTTCTTGTGGAACATCTGCCCACCGTCCGCTTCATCGCGCGGCGCATCCACGAGAGGCTGCCACAGCACGTCGAGATCGACGACCTCGTTTCCGCCGGCATCGTCGGCCTGATCGACGCCTTTTCAAAGTTCGACCGCAACAAGCAGGTGCAATTCAAGAGCTACGCCCAGTTTCGGATCCGCGGTGCCATCCTAGACTCGCTGCGCACGCTTGACTGGAGCCCCCGCGAACTCCGCCGCAAGGGCCGCGCCATTGAAGAAACGGTCCGCACCCTTACCCAGCAGCTCGGCCGCGCACCATCGGAAGCCGAGATCGCCAACGGCATGGACCTCTCACTTAACGACTACCAGCAGCTTCTCGGCGAACTCAAGGGTCTCGAGATCGGCTCACTTAACCTCGAGCGCAACGAGGACTCCGGTGACGACGAACTCGCCTATGTACCCGGCGCACCGGAGGACGACCCACTCTTCCGCTGCCTCAAAGGTGAGCTCAAGCAGCACCTGGTCGACGCCATTGAGGCCTTGCCCGACAAAGAGCGCATGGTGCTCACCCTTTACTACTACGAAGAGCTCACCATGAAGGAGATCGGCCTCGCGCTCGGCGTCGTCGAGTCCCGCGTCTCGCAGATCCACTCCGCCGCGGTTGTTCGCCTGCGCGTTGCCCTTGCCGACCTCCGCAGCCGCAATCTGCCCCCCGTTGAAAAGAAGGTGAGAAAGTCCCGTGGATAGTAGCCCCAGTGCCATCGAACGCTTCGACTTCGGCCAGGCCGGCCACATCTCCGCTGACCAGCTCCGCACCCTGCGCTCGCTCGACGAGCAGTTTGCCCGCTCCATGACGCACACTCTCTCCGCATGGCTGCGCACCAATCTCACCGTGCAATCCACTCCCAACGAGCAGAAGACCTTCCATGTCTTTGCAGAAGCCATGGGTTCGGATTACGTCGTCCCGCTTCAACTTGTGGAGCACCATGTTCGCGGTGCATTGCAGTGGAGCATGCGCCTGGTACCCGAAGTCGTCGACCTCCTGCTCGGTGGCAGCGGCGGCGTCCCGGAACTTAGCCGGGATCTCACGGAGATTGAAGAAACGGTCCTGCTGTCCGTTCTTGAACTCGTCGTCCGCGAACTCAACAATGCCTGGCACCACATCGGTCTCACCTTTGCCATGGGAGAACGGGACCGCGACGGCCAGCAGAACCGCCTGATGGCGGCGAGTGAAAAAACCTTCTGCATGCGCTACGAGATCGCCATTCCCGGCGCAGTCGGCGAACTCAATCTCTGCTTCCCGGTCTCGGCCATCAACACCTCCCTGCGTGCCTTTGCCGCAGTGCGCGACGTCAAGCGTCCCCGCCCGCCGGAGGAGCGTGATCGCATGGAAGCCGCGCTCGGCAACGCCCGCGTCAAAGCAGGTCTCTGCTTTCCACCTGTCCGCATCGCTGCGTCCACACTGCAGCAGCTTCGCCCCGGGTCACTTCTGCGCCTGCCGCTCTCGCAGCATGCCTCGGCCGAACTCCGCTTTTCCGACACGGTTGTCTGCACAGCGACGGCCGTCCGCACATCCGATCGCCGTGCAGCTCGTGTCACCTCCATGCCGACCGAATCCAGTTCGGCCGCTGCCGCCCCATTCGCCGGATAACAGGAGAGCACCATGGCCGACACAACCACCACGAGTCACACTGAAACCACTGTCGGCGCGCACATGGAAGCCGACGTAGTCGCTCACACCGTCACGGACTCCGTCACCGCTTCGCGCCCCGCAGCCGCCGAACCCTGGCTCGACGTCGAGATGGAAGTTCGGCTCCACTTTGGCGGCCGCGAGATGCTGCTCTCCGAGGCGCTTGAAATCGGCCCCGGCTCCGTCCTCGAGCTGGATCGTCACATCTCGGACCCGGTCGATCTGCTCGTCGGTGACCGC
>CAHJWI010000015.1 GCA_903642225.1 Acidobacteriaceae bacterium
GAAGCCGCCGTCAAAGAAAAAGGCCTCCTCCGCTCCGAAGGCAAGGAATACATCGTCAAAGACGGCGACCTCCTCTTCTTTAAATTCAACGTCTAGGCTCATCCGCCCACAGCCGTGTACCCATGCCCGGATACTCGGGCATGGGGTCCAAAGGATCGCGATGTCGACCATCCTCGCCACCTGCCTCAACCCACTCCACACCTTCAGCAAGCTCCCCCAAACCTCCATCCACCTCCTCGCCGGCCTCGGCGTTCAGGGCGACGCTCACTGCGGCGAAACCGTCCAGCACCTCTACCTCAAAAAGAAAACACCGCACGCCCCCAACCGCATGCAGGTGCATCTCCTCCAGTCCGAACTCTTCCCGCAGCTCGCTGACGCAGGCCATACACTCCACCCCGGCCAGCTCGGCGAAAACATCACCACCCAAGGCATCGACCTAGTTAACCTCCCTCTGGGCACCCGCCTCCACCTCGGCGCACACGCCATCGTCGAACTTACCGGCCTTCGCACCCCCTGCCGAAAGATCGATACCTTCCAGCCCGGCCTCCAATCCCGACTTGTCGACCGCTCCTTGCCGCCAAAACGCCGTGGCAAAGCAGGTATCATGGCCATCGTCGTTCACTCAGGAACCTGCTGGCCTGGCGACACACTTTGCATCTCCCTGCCCGCCGGCGCTCCTCGGCCACTCATCTACATTTAGAAATGAAAGTTACCCCCGCAAATGGCGCGCCAGCTCGCCTCCCCCTCGATGGCCTCATCGTCGAAATCGGCGAAGGCGAACTGGTCCATGACCCGTCCCACCTGTATCTGCATCGCAGAAGATTTCGCCGGCTCATGCAGGGCTGCCTGCTGGCGCGCTCCGTCTTTAGGGCGCTCCGGCATTCACCTGCCCTGCAACGGACCGCGCATCGTCCTCTCGCGATCACGGCAAAGCAGGGTCTGTCTCCAACACTGGTCCGCTAAACACCTGGCACAAAGCCTCATCGCGACGCGCGCTCCGCTGGCAACATTGCTAAGTCACCGACCTCTGACACCAAAGCACGCCCAATCGACCGGTCCTTCCGACACTCACTGCGCCTGCTGCATCTGCTGCATGTGTTTCACCGTCGAAAGCACCACCGGCAACGGCGGCGGCAGCTGCTGCGCCTTTTCCACCAGCGTCGACCAGTCCTCAGGAATCGGCAACTCCTGGTCCGGCAGCGGCGTCCCCTCGCTCGGAGAAACCCTCACCGCAACCGTCAGCTCACTGCTGGCACGCCCACGATAAATGCCGTGCGTCGGCGGCACATCCGCGTAATCCCTGCCGATAGCCGTGCGAATGTGCCGCTCACCCGCAATCAGCCAGTTCGTCGGATCAAAGCCAACCCAGCCAATCTGCGGGATCAACGCCTCCACCCACGCATGCGTCGCAGACGTCATACTCCGGTCTACCTTGCCGCCAAACCCCTCCGTCAAAGAATGCAGATACCCACTCACATACCGGCACGGAATCCTCAACCGCGACCGCACCAGCGCCAGCATAATATGCGCAAAATCCTGACAAACACCAGTTCGCTGCTCCAGCGCCACATCGATCTGTGAATCGACACGCGTCGACTTTGGCACATAGTCGAACGCACGATAAAGCTGTTCATTCAGGTCGTGCAACATCATCAGCGGGTCATCACGGCGTCGCAGGTCCAACTGGTTCGCCAGGGCCTCCAGCCTCGCCGTCGGACCCGTAAATTCGCTCGGAAACAAAAACTCCCAATAATCCCCCGCCAGGATCATTGCATCCAGCTCAGCCCACGCATCCGGTGCAAGAAACGACGGCAAAGCCTCACGGTCCTCCATCTCCACCAGGCTCTCCGCCACAATCACCAGCTGATCATGTCCGCCTGGAATATCGAAGTGGTGCACATGGTTCGCCAGGTGATCCCGATAACTGAACACACGGCAGCGCGGCGACACGGAAAGCTGGAACGACAGGCACCGCTGGTTCTCGTCCGACCGCGGATGCATCCGCGTCTCCATAATGCTCTCGCTCACTGGCTTGCTGTAATTGAACTTTGTCAAATGCCGCACGGTGTAATACATGGCAAGCTCCCGGAACAGGAAAGAGGTGCGTTTAGCCCGCCAGCGCGGCTTGAATGCTGTAATTCACATACAGTTCGTAAATGGCCTGGTGAATATCCTGCGCAATACTCTGGATCGAGCGCAGATAAGTCACCACACCCGCTGCCATAATTTCATCCACACTGCTGTAACTCAACTGGGCCCGCAACCTGCCGGAGATACGACTCAACTTGTCCGATCGCGGCCCGCCTCCACTTACTGCTCCAACGGCCTTTAACGAATGATTCATCGCCTCGATTGAGAACCGCAGTGAGTGCGGAAAATCCGCATCCAGCAGTAAAAACTCCAGAATCCACTCCGGTGCCAAGTCGGCCGTATACACCTTGCAATATGCCTCAAACGCGGTGGCCGACCTCAGCAAACCCATCCACTCCAGGTACTCATTGCCATCGCGCATGATCTCGTGCTCGCGCCATAACTCGTCCTGGTAACTCTCCAGAAGGTTCGTCATCGCGGACGCACGCTCCATGTAACGACCTATCTGGATGAATTGCCATCCTTCTCCATGGCTCATGGTGGAATCCGTCACACCCTGAAACTGGTGCACTGCCTCCATCACCTGCGTCAGGAATTCAGTCGGCGCCTCATGCTCGCCCAGCAGTGTCTCGGCCTGCATGCTGCTCTTCAACTCTGGTCGCGTTACCTGCAGGTACAGACTGTTCAACCGCTGCCACATCTCGGTCGAAATTTGCTCGCGCACATGCCGCGCATTTTCTCGTGCCGCGACAATGCACCCCAACACGCTTGCAGTAGAAGCCGCCTCAAACGTCAACTGGCGCGCCAGTGCAAACGCGTCCCCACTCCACTCCACATCCGCAGGCGATCCCAACGACAGCAGCACACGCTGCCACCTGCGGTCCGCGCTGTCCGGCGACTCGTCCAGCATCAGGTTCAGGTTCACCTCTAACAGCCGTGTCGTGTTTTCCGCGCGTTCAAGGTAACGGCTCATCCAATACAAACTGTCCGCAACGCGAGATAACATGCCGTCCCTCCACTTACAAACTGCTCGTTGCGCTTCAAACATGCACGCAGATCAGCGACTTACACCCATCTGCTAGTTCAAAATCCAGGTATCTTTACTTCCGCCACCCTGTGAACTATTCACCACCAGCGAACCCTTCTTCAGCGCCACGCGCGTAAGCCCACCCGGAACGATTGACACCTTGTCCGACCCGTACAGCACATATGGCCGCAAATCCACGTGCCGCGCCTGAAAACCATCCTCCATCAAACACGGTGCTCGGCTAAATGTAATAGTCGGTTGTGCAATGTAGTTCCGCGGATCGGCCTGTATCTTTCCGGCAAACTCTTCACGCTGTGCGGCTGTACTCTGGGGCCCAATCAACATGCCGTAACCGCCACTCTCACCCACGGCCTTCACCACCATCTTGTCCAGATTCGCCAGCACGTGTTTCCGATCCTTCTCGATCGACATCAGGAACGTCTTCACATTCGGCAGAATGGGGTCCTCGCCCAGGTAATACTTGATGATGTTTGGAACATACGCGTACACAGCCTTGTCATCGGCAACACCCGTCCCAAACGCATTCGCCAGCGTCACGTTGCCCGCACGATATGCGTTAAACAACCCACTCACACCCAGCATGGAGTCGGCCCTGAAGCTTAGCGGGTCGATAAAGTCATCGTCCACGCGCCGGTAAATCACGTCAACCTGCCGCAACCCATTCGTGGTGCGCATATACACAAGATTGTCGTGTGTCACCAGGTCGCGACCCTCGACTAACTCAATGCCCATCTGCCGCGCAAGGTAAGCATGCTCGTAGTAAGCCGAATTAAAAACACCTGGCGACATCAGCACAATGTTTGGCTCAGGCCTGCCCTCCGGCGCAAGCGACCGAAGTGTCGCCAGCAATATCTGCGTGTACTGCTCAATCGGCCGAACGTTGTAACTGCGAAACAGCTGCGGAAATATCCGCTTCATCACCCTTCGATTTGTCAGCATGTAACTCACACCGCTGGGTACGCGCAGGTTATCTTCCAACACGGCGAACTCGCCATTTTCCAAACGGATCAAATCCGTTCCTGTCACCGCGATATAGACATTCCGCGGCACGTTCAAACCGATCATGTGCCGCCGGAACTGCTTGCACGAGTACACAAGATCCCGCGGAACCACGCCGTCAGTCAGGATCCGGCCTTCGTTATATATATCTTTGAGAAAAAGGTTGATCGCGGTAATCCGCTGCTTCAAGCCATTCTCCACACGTGTCCACTCCGCAGCAGTAATTAGCCGTGGAAGCAGATCGTACGGAAAAATCTTCTCCGTACCCTCATCCTTGCCGTACACCGTAAACGTAATGCCCTGATTCAAAAAAGACAGGTCCGCAGCCTGCTTCTTGCGCTGTAACTCCGCCTGCGGCATACCCCCGAAAAAGTCCATCAGTGGTGCATAGTGGTCGTGCAAGTCACCTGCACCTTCGAACATTTCGTCGTAGGCTTGGTCGAGCTGGTAGTTCTTCAGCAGCGGCTGTAACGTTTCAGGGGTGGGCATGAATCCCAAGTATATCGGTCGCCCTGCCGCCGGCAACTATCCCGGTTGCGTAGTGGGCGTCATGGCACGTGCGGCTTCATCAGCAAAACCGCAAGCCAATGGTGTTCCTCATTCATCGGCACCGGTTGTCCGGCATCGCTCCGTCGCTTGCCATCGGGAATAATGGTCAGTATCTGCTCATGGTGTTCGCGCATGACACTTACGCTCACCGGGTGGCCTTTGCTGTCGCGAAGTGCGCGCATCCAATCGTTCCGCGTAGCCATCGCTTGACCGTTGACCTTGCAGATCACATCGCCGGCGTGCAGGCCCGCAGCAGCCGCCGGACTATTGCCATCCACACTCTGCACCAGTAATCCCTTGCCGGTCTTCAGCCCAAAGTACTCTGCCAGCTGCGGCCCCACTTCGTCCACCATTGCACCGGTGTACGCAGCCCCGCCAGGTAGCAAATGGCTGCCCATCAGGCTATGCGAGAACATACTGCTGCTCTTACCTTTCGGGACTGGTGCAACCGAAGCTTCATTGCTGTCCGCAGGCGCCGGCACAACAAAGTGCTGCTCCCACGCAAGCCTTCCTACTTCGTCCCGGTCAGCGATCACCACAGTCATCACCTGCGCGACACCATCACGGCTTACCCCAACCTGAACGTTGCGCCCAGGCTGTGTCTCCCGCAGCAACCGCACAAGCTGCTCTTCACTTTCAATCGGCGTACCGGCTAGGCTTACCACCACGTCGTGCTCGCGGATGCCGGCCTTCCATGCCGGGCTGTCATGATCCACCATCACAACGCACGCCCCGTGCCCTTCCTTGAGGTGCAGTTGTCCCAGCGCCGGGTCGCCCACCGTCCGGGTCGCGACACCCAAGTATCCCTGGCCGGCACTGTGCATGGTTGCGGCAGCGGTAAGCATGGGTCTTGCTGACAGGAGCATCGGCTGTGCACCTACTGCCATTGAAAAGGCTGCGCCCGCGAACGCTCCCAGTAGGAAGGCACTACTGAATGCCATCGGAAACCTCAAGAGCCTGCATGGAGGCCGTGCGGATATACGGGTTATCATCCTGCGTGCTCACCGTATGCAGCACCTGGCGAACGCTTGAATCCCCATGAACCGGCTCCAAGAGATTGATCGCGCGTGTCCGCACCGCGCTGCTCGGGTCACGCATCAGGCTCTCTAGAACGGCATCCCTCACTCGCTGGTCCACACGCACTAAGGACTGCAGACCCTCCAGCGCCTTCATGCGCACCTGCGGACTCTTGTCATAACGCAAACTCACCAGCAGAGCATCCCGAAATCCGTGGCCATCCCCGCCATTCTCCGTCTGCGACTCGCACTGATGTCCGGCGCGGCACTCGCTCGCCAGCAGCCCCACACTCTGCTCCCGCACGTCATTATTCGTCCCGTGCTGCGCCGCAGTCATCAGCAACTGCCGAATCTGCGGATCATCCAGCGATCCCTGCATCGTCTCCGGCACAATCCGGTTGTACTTCACTTCCACCACTTCACTGTTCGGCGTCTGCACCACGCCGCTCACGGTGCCGACCACTCCCTGCATGCTGTTCTGCAACACCACAGGCGTCGGCAGGTGCGGCTCGTGCGCTACCTGGTAACGGTTCAGCGTATTGCCCGACAAAAATCCGATACCCACCAGCAATGCAGCCAGGGCCGGAGCATGTGCCAGCGCATGCCACGTACTCTCCAAAAGGTTGCGCACCTTGTCTACCAGGCTCAGCGAAGGAGTCTCGTCCAGTGCATCGTCCAACCGCATGCGGCTCGCCGCCAACAAATTCGGCGGCACCTCCGGTAAAACATCGGCCTCCATCAGCGATCCAAATGCGGCCAACGCATCCCGCTCCGCAACGCACTCCGGACAACCGTGAATGTGCAGTTCAAGCGTCTCCTGCTCCTCTGCACTCAACTCGCAGTACGCTCGCAACGTCACTTGTTGTATCGCTTGTTCGCAATTCATCGCGTGTCTATTCCTTTACTGGCTTCCTGAATGGTCCTGCTCTACTTTCAGCACCGGCAACTCTGTGTTCGCCGTGTGCCGTTCTTGCCGTCCGAACTACCTGCAAACCCCGCCCACAGTCCTACGCATCCGCAAGGTGAACGCGAAGCTTCTTTGTCGCGCGAAACAGTGTGTTTTTAGCTGTCTCTTCTGTGGTCTGCAACATCTCGCCGATGGCACGCAGCTTCAACCCTTGGTAGTGCTTCAGTTCGAACACCATCCGCTCGCGCGGTGTCAGCGTGTCCAACGCTTCCTGAATGCGCATATGCAACACATGCCGATCCAGCTCAGCCGCGGGATTCGCTCCCGCACGATCATCGGAGACGTTCGTCATCAGGTCCATCACGTCCCCGGATGAGTCGGTCACCGTCGACGGATCTTCCCGTCGGCTCTTGCGACGGCGCAACGCGTCCAGGCACAGGTTCGTCACAATGCGATACAGCCACGTATAAAAAGAGCACTCAAAACGAAAGTTGGACAGGTGCCGGTACGCCTTCAAAAAGGCTTCCTGGTGCACGTCCTGCGCATCCTGTTCGTTGCCCAGCAGGTGCAGCGCCAACCGCAGCACGGCCGAGTCATACCGCCGCACCAGCACGTCGAAGCTCTCACGCCTGCCCCGCTGCGCCTCCCGGATAAGCTCGTCGTCTTCCAGGCGTTGCTGCGCGCGCGCTTCCATCTGCGCCGGTGTCAGCGCAGCGCGTCCTGTCCGGCTTGCTGCTGCCTTCGCCATCCCCGGCGATTCTACCTTGAGTACACCCGCTCCAAGTGCGCCATTCGCCGCACCCGCCGCCCCACCAAATCCAAATGCTGTAGTCCCCATGCCCTGTGCTGACCCCGGAGTCAGAATCTTTGCAACGTACTGCAATAGACCGGGGAACCTTGAAAAGGTTAGTGCACCGCAAAAGGAAGAGCTAAAGGTTCAGGGTCTTCAGCCACGCTCGCAAAGGGGGACCCAGATCTTCGCGCTTCAACCCGAACTCCACATTCGCCTTTAAGAAGCCCAGCTTGTCGCCGGCATCGTGCCGCACGCCCTCATAGGTGAATCCAAAAACCTTTTCACTTGCCAGCAGAGCCTTGATCGCGTCCGTCAGCTGCAGCTCTCCGCCCGCGCCAGGCTTCAGTTCCTCCAGGCACTTGAAGATCCCCGGCGTCAGGATATAGCGACCAATGATGGCATTCTGGCTCGGAGCCTCTCGCGGCTTCGGCTTTTCTACCAGGTCAGACACCTCGCATAATCGCGGATCGTTGCCCATCGGCTTGCACGCTAGGCAGCCATACGCCTCGATCGCATCACCTTCCACAACTTCGCTACCCAGAATGGAGCAGCCCGTCTTCGCAAAGACATCCACCATCTGCTTCATGCAGGGAACCACGGCGTCCACAATGTCATCCGGCAAGATGACGGCAAACGGCTCATCGCCCACTATTTCCTTCGCCATCAGCACAGCATGACCAAGGCCCAGCGCCTCCGGCTGGCGCACGTACGTTATTCGTGCCAGTTTCGACAACGCAACCGCTGTCTCCAACAGCTTCGTCTTGCCGCGCCGGCCCAGCGTCGCCTCCAACTCCGGCGACCGGTCAAAGTGGTCCTCCATCGTCGTCTTGCCGCGACCCGTCACAATGATGATCTCGGTGCAGCCCGCTGCTACAGCCTCCTCCACCCCGTACTGGATCAAAGGCTTGTCGACCAGCGGCAACATCTCCTTGGGCGTCGACTTCGTTGCGGGCAGAAAACGAGTGCCCATGCCAGCGGCGGGAAACACTGCTTTTCGAATGGGCTTGGTCACGTCGGGCTCTACCTTCTCACGATTGTCAAAAACTGTTGATATGGATGCAGGATGACCGTAATCCTAACAAACGCCACCCGCAACGCTATAACACCGGAGTGTCATTGCCCAGCATCGCTCGCCGAATCACTTTAATCGGCACAGGTCCCTGCACCATAAACTGGTCGTGAAATCCACCAACAGTAAACGCAGCTCCTTGTTTTGCGCGCACATCCTGCCGCAACTTCAAAATCTCAAGCTTGCCCAGCGTGTAGTACAGATAAGTCGCATCGCTCGTTCCACGGCGCGTCTCAACCTTTGCAATCGCGGGTGATTGGTAACCCTCCGTCACAAAGAACTGCTCGGCCCGCTCGGTGGTCCAGCCCTCCGTGTGCATCTTGATGCCGGCCGTAAATCGCGCGTTCCGCAGTAACGCGTCCTGCAGCTGCCCCAGCCGAATCAGCTTCGCCGTACGCGCATCCGTGTTTGGCGGCAGGTATCCCTCATCCAGCATCATTTGCTCGCAGTAATGGGCCCACCCCTCAATGTTCGTCGTCGCTCCCAGCAGCTTGCGAATCTTCGAAGGAAATTTGTCCTGCCACAAAAACTGCACGTAGTGTCCGGGATACGCCTCGTGCACGCTTGTGCTCACAATCGTCCCAACATTAAACGCAGCAAGGTACTCCGCCGTACGCGCTGCAGGCCAGCTTGCCTCCGGCAGCGTCACGTTAAAGTACGCCTTCGTGCTGTTGCGCTCATACGCTCCAGGCGCGTCCATGCTGGCCTGTGTCGTCGCCCGCATAAAGGGCGGTGTCTCCTCCAGCACAGGCCGAACCAGGCTCGGCAACGTGATAATGTGGTGCGCTTGGATGAACCCGATCTCCGACGAGAAACTGTCCCGGAACGCCTGCAACAATTCACCTCCGGCAGGATGGATCGTCGCCAGTTCCGCCAACTCCTGCTGCGGAGTCTTGGTCGGATCGATCTCTTTCGCGACCGCCGCAAACATCGCCTGGTTCGCCTTCATGTTCTCGGCATTGATGGCCAGCAGCGTCTCCAGCGGCGTGTCCACCATTTCGTCGTACTGCAGCTTCTTGCGATACGTCTCCGCACCAAAACGGAAGTCGCCGTTCGACCGCGGCAACAGATCCGACTTCATCCACACGCCATAACTCTTCAGCGCGTCAATGACCGCGGCATTCGTCTTGGCAAACTCCGCCTTCAACCGCGCGTCGGTCGCGTCCGCAAATGCCGCAGGCACGTCATTCTGAAAAAATCCGACAAGCCCATCGATCTGATCGAGCGCGATCTCCGTGTAAATCTTCGGCGGGTTCTTCAGGTTTTTCCGCGCCTCGACAAAAACCTGCGGAATCTGGCGCTCCCTCTCAACCGCCGCGCGCAGACGCGTGTCGGCTGAAGCATAAGGCCTCTCCATCAACACAAAAATGGAGTTCGTCACACCGCCCGAGTAGCTGTCCGGATTCTTCTCCCACATCCGAATCGTCTCGATGCTCAGCAGCTTCGAACGCATGCTGTTCATCAGGATCTCTCGATCGGCCGCCTGCTCACGATCCAGTCCGTCCGCTGGGATCGCCTCTACCTTCGCCAGCGCGGCATGCGTCGCCGCTGCCTCTCTGGCGATATCCGCAGCCGCGTAGTCATCCATCTGACCGTCGAATTCATGAAAGCCCACCTGTGTAGCAATCGTCGGCCCAAAGTGGAAGTACACATCATGAAAGTATTGGTCGGTCACCGCACTGAACGTCTGCGCGGCACCATCAGCGCTCAGGCGTTGCCCAACGGCAGAAGACGTCGGTACAAGCAGCAGGGCAGCAGCAAGAAGGGGTAAGGAGCTGCGAAGCAGAGGCATAATAAACGTTGTGTACTCCGGCAGTAGGCGTTTGCTTCAGTGCTTCAGTTCAGGAGCGACAAGACGTCCCTTGCACCCAACATAACACCATGTCGAAGTAGAAAAACACCCGCTACTGCTGCCAGTGCTACCGTTATCTCTCTCGCGCCGACGGCAGCCTATTGCTCTGTCAGCGCAGGCTCGCCGTCTTCTGCTGATCTGCCTTCAGCGCGTTCTGCTCCAGCGCCTGGGCCTCCGGCATATACGTCAGCGCCTTGGCAATCTGCGGATCCTCATCAGCCCGTGCATGCTGACCCTCGACCGCTCCGAACTGCGACGTAAACAGGTAAAACTTGATGTTCATCTTGACCCAGGGAAGATTTCCGGCAAAGTCCGCATCCGTGTACGTCACGTTTTCCTTCTTCAAAAAGCCCTTAAAGTCCGCGAGCACCGCATCATCCACCTGAAAATTCTTGTCGATGTCCCGGTTCGCAAGATAATGCTTGCTAAAGTCGAAAAATCCCGAGTGCGACAGCACCGCAATCTCAAACGCATTGGTCTTCTGCTGATCGATCTTCTCATCGGGCGTAATTCCACCGCCGCCATAGACCGTGCGCCCACCGTCCGTAAGCTTCACTTCCAGGTTCGTCTTGTCCGCAGGCTTGGCATCGTCCCGAACGTAATAGTAGTCATACAGCGACACACCCGCGTAGTCCCGCTGGATCAAGCGACCCGAAGGAGTGTAGTAGTGATACGTCGTCAGCGCCAGCCCGGTATTATCCGCAATCTGAAACACCGTCTGCACCAGCCCCTTGCCAAACGTCGTCTCCCCCACGATCAGCGCACGATCATGATCCTGCAGCGCACCGCTCACAATCTCCGCCGCGCTCGCCGTATTGCGATTCACCAGTACAACAATCGGAAAATGTTCTCCACTCGCTTCGCCATGATTGGCGCGATACACCTGATCCGGGAACGCCCGTCCCCGCTGCGACACCACAAGGTCGCCCTTCTTCAAGAACTTGTCGCTCATCGCGACCGCTTCGTTCAGCAGCCCACCCGGATTGCCGCGCATGTCGATCAGCAGGCCCTGCATGTCCGGCCCAAACTTCGTCAGCGCGTCCTGCACCTCATGGCTCGTCGTCTCCATGAACTGCGTCACGTGGATGTACCCAACACCCGGCTTGATCATGTACGCCAGGTCCACCGAAGGCCGCGGAATATCGTCGCGCACCAGGTCAAACACAATCGGCTTGTCGTGACCTTCCCGATTTACGGCAACGCTGGCATGAGTACCCTTCGCACCCTTCAAAACATTTGATACCGCCAGACTGTCCATCCCGTCTGCGCTTTTGCCATCGATAGACACCAGCACATCGCCCGGCCGGATGCCGGCCTTGTGCGCCGGCGACCCCTCAAACGTGTCGACCACCATCACATGCACAACGCCGGCCTTGTCCGGCTGCGACTGAATGTGCATTCCCACGCCGTAATAGTGACCGCGCTGGTCCTCGCGCATCTGCGCATACGCCTTGGGGTCGTAAAAGTTCGAGTGCGGGTCCAGCACACGCAGCATGCTCGGGATCGCACCGTCGTAAATCACTTTGTCGACTGTGTCTTTCGTCAGCGGGTCCGCGTAGTTCTGCTCCACCACCGCATACACGTCCGTAAACTGGTGCAGGTTGTCACGCAGCGTGCTCTCATCGCCGGCACTTTGGGCACTCACTTTTGCATTCAGAAAGGTGCCGCCGACAGCGCAGGTGGCCAGAAAAAACGTCAGCGAAACAACAGCGCGGCGAGCAGACGATGGCATACGTGCAGATCCTCGAAGGTGAGCTTGCAAAGGTTTAAGCCCTCTCCAATGCAACAGCGGGGCAAACTCCCTCGAAAGGTAGACGGAGTATAGCACCGGCTGGGTAGCATGACGGCATGTTTCACCGCCATGCCGGCACCGCGAGCAGGATGCCCCGGCACTCCAGCAATACCGCGGCACCACAGGTAGAATGCAGTCTGGCGTCTACCCGTGGGCCGGTTCGGTTCGTCCAACCGGCATGGCACGGTGCCAACGCTTCTTAGTCCCGTTTCGCAGGTAGCGCATGACCCAGGTTTCCCGCAATCTCCGCAAGGCCGCCGGCGCGCTCGCCGCCGTCTGCTTCACCGCTGCCGGCACCGGCATCGTCCTTCATGCACAGGCGCAGGCACCCCAGGCCATGCCCGCACCGCGCTACCAGTCGCCCGGCGTCGCCGCCCAACCGCAGGCACCCACGCCCATCGTCAACTTCCCGCTCACCACGCCCATCTCGGCCAACGGCGTCGTCGCAGAAGAAGTCATCGTCCGCGTCAACGACCAGATCATCACCCGGTCTGACCTTCTGCGCGGCGAGGACACCCTGCAGAACGAGCTCGCACAAAACCCCGGCGGGTCCAGCGACCCCGCAGAGCGCCAGCGCAACATGCTGCGCGACCTCATCGACCAGCAACTCCTTATCAGCAAGGCAAAGGAACTCGGCGTCAACGCCGATGCAGAGGTCGTCCGTCAGCTCGACGACATCCGCAAGCAGAACAACCTGCCCAGCATGGAGGCACTTGAAGCCGCCGCCCGCAAGCAGGGTGTCTCTTTCGAAGACTTCAAAGCCAACATCCGCAACGGCATCCTCACCCGCTCCGTCGTTCGCGACGAGGTCGGCCGCAGCATCCGCATGACCCACGCGGACGAGCAGCGCTACTTCGACGCCCACAAGGACCAGTTCAGCCAACAGGAACAGGCGCGCCTCTCTGAAATCCTCATTCCCACGCCGGCTACCCCCACCGACGAGGAACTCGCCGCCGCCCAGGCAAAAGCCGACGACACCCACAAAAAGCTGAAGGACGGCGCAGACTTCGCCACCACCGCAAAGGCTGTCTCCGGCGGCCCCACCGCCCAGCAGGGTGGCGATCTTGGCGTCTTCAAGCGTGGCCAGCTCGCAAAAGTTCTTGAAGACAAAACCTTCTCGCAACCCGCAGGCACCTTCAGCGACCCCATCCGCACCCGCCAGGGCTTCGTCATCCTTAAAACAGTCGACCACGTCGACGCCGGCCTCCAACCCCTCTCCAAGGTCGAAGGCGACGTCCAGAATGCCCTCTACCAGGAAGAAATCCAGCCGGCACTCCGCGCCTATCTCACCAAGCAGCGTGAAGACAGCTACGTCGATATCAAGCCTGGGTTCATCGATACAGGTGCCAGCGCCAAGCAGGCCAAGCCCGTCTTCGCCTCGTACGTCGCACCGGCACCAAAAAAGAAATTGCTCCTCAAAAAGCGCCTTGATGCTGAAAAGCAGCGCGCCCAATTGCAAAAAGCCGGTCTCACGCTCCAGGGCGGCAAGGTGCAGCAACTTGCCCCAGCCGAGCTCGACAAGCACGGCAAGCCGAAGAAGATCCACCGTGAAAAAGTCCGCTTCGGCCAGGCACCCACAACCGCGCTGCCGGATGCACCCGCCGATACCGTCATTACGGCGAACGCCCTCGCCCCCGGTGCAGCCTCACCCACCACCCGCGCCTCCGCTTCGGGTCAGGATTCGCTCGGCCTCCCCGAGTCCAACCCTGCGCTCAGTTCCTCTGACAACGTCGCCCCCGGCACACAGCTCGCGCCCGTCGGCTCGGCCAACACCATCGCCGCCAACGAGCCAGAGTCTGCGGAACAGGTCGCTCCCCCACGCAAAAAAACCCGCTTCGCCGGTCACGAACCAGAGGTCAAGGTTAAGAAACAGACCAAAGTCACTGACAAGGTGATCGACAAAATCAATGCCAGACCTACCGCCGCACCCACCGACGAAAAGCAGGCAAAGACCGTACAGGCGTCCGCCCACGGTCTGAACGGCGACACCAGCAACAAAAAGAAGAAGCGCGCCAAGGGTGAGGCCAAGCAGCGCCTCCAGGAAACCACGCCTGAAGCCAAGCCGGCCTTGGTTGACAACGGCTTGCCAGACCGCCTGCACCAGGAGAATGGCCCTCAGCAAACCGCCGGTACTCCCTCGGCCTCGTCGCAGTCCGGCAACCTGCCCGCAGAAAACTCCAAGCAGCAGGAACGCGAACGCCGCGGCAAGGAAGTCGTCCCTGGCAAGAGCACCGACTCCACTACGCTGCCCCCAGGGGACCAGCCTGCGCCAGGCACAACCCTGCCCTCGCAAACCCCTAGCACCAACGGCACTGTCACTCCCAGCAGCAACTCGCCCCTGCCTGACAACAACACCCAGCCGCAGTAACCGTCCCCAACACTCCTCGCTGCCGTCCCCCGCACTAGCCAGGGGACGGCAGTCCTGCTTTGCAGCATATACATCTGCATCTCCTACGCTCCTGCCAGGCTTACAAAGGCTCTCGCCCTTCTCGCCAATAGCATAGCTCCCAGCCTTGTACTGTGGATTTGAGACATATATGAGAGCCCTCCCACTTGCCATCTGCGCCGCCCTGTCCGCAACGGCCGCATGCCCCGCGCACTCCCAATCCAGCACATCGACGCCCTCCGACCACACAGCAGAGCTTAAAGAGCTGCATCAGGAGCTCGCCCGCATCTCCGCCCGCCTGACCGCGCTCGAGGCCGAATCAGCCAGGGAGCCAGCCAGTGACTCTCACGCCGGCCGCAACACTCAAAACATCTCCCCACTCAACACCAATGACACGCCTGCAATGGCGCCCTCATCCGCCCCAACACAGGCCGAGCCACCAGCACTCACCGCAGACGACGCCCCTACCCTCGGCTTCTTCCGCTCCACAACCCTCAGCATCGCAGTCGATGGCTACTACGGCTACAACTTCAACGCACCCGTCGGCCGCGTCAACCTTCTGCGCACCTACGACGTCACCAGCAACAGCTTTTCGCTCAACCAGGCCAACCTCATCCTGGAGCACCTCGCCACCCCGCTGAGCCGTTTCGGCGGCCGCATCGACCTCCAGTTCGGCCAGGCTACAGAAACCCTGCAGGGCTCCAGCAGCAACGAGCAGCGACCCCAGGTCTGGCGCAACCTCTACCAGGTGTACGGCTCCTATCTCGCGCCTGTAGGCTCCGGCCTCCAACTCGACTTCGGCAAGTTCGCCAGTTCCCTCGGCAACGAAGGCAATTACACCAAGGACCAGGTCGCATACTCCCGCGCCTACAGCTTCAACTACCTGCCCTTCTACCACATGGGCCTGCGTGCCAACTACAACGTCAGCCCCAAACTTAACGTCGCCTACTGGCTCGTCAACGGCGCAAACGACACCGAAGACCTCAACGGCTTCAAGTCGCAGGCCTTCCTGTTCACTCTCAAGCCAGCCTCCACCCTTGCCTGGACGATCAACTACTACTTCGGACAGGAAGCGCGCGACGTGCAAACCACCCTCAATCCCGGCCTGCCCACATCGCCCACCCAGCCCGGCCTGCCTACGACCAACATCGCCCCCACCCCCAACGGCCGCGAACACATTCTCGACACTTACGCCACCTGGCAGCCCACCCCCAAACTCACGCTGATCGGCGAAGCAGACTACGTCCTCAACCGCACCTACGCGCAGCAGCAACCAGGCCGCGTCGTCATCGGCTCCTTCACCGGCAAGTACGCCCTGCCACGCAGTTGGAACATCGGCGCACGCGCCGAGTACGTCGACGACCGCGGCGGCCTTTTCAGCGGTCACACACAGGCTCTCAAAGAAGGCACAGTCATCCTCGACCACACCTTCGCACCCGGCTTCCTGGCCCGCGCGGAATACCGCCGCGACTGGGCCAACCAGCAGTTCTTCCTCTCCGACACGCCCAACTCCCTCAAGCACGCGCAAACCACCGCCACCCTCGGCCTCGTCTACTGGTGGGGCACAAAGCAGGGCTCTTGGTGAAGCACCGATAACCGCAGAGGGGTGCTACAGTCCACGCATGCCCTCGCTTAAAAGCCTGCTCTCACTCGGCACCCTGCTCGCCGTTGGCACCACCGCTTCAGCCGCAGACTTCACCCTGCTCGCCACGCCCACCACCGTCGCCTGGGGCTACTACAGCGGCCAAAGCAAACCCGTCCTCACCGTCCACAGCGGCGACACCGTCACCATCCAGACCCTCTCCACCTGCGGCTCGCCTGAGCGCATGATCGCGGAAGGCGTCAAGCCCGAGCAGATCCCGCCCTACACCGCGCCCATCTATGCGCAGGTCACTGACAAGGGTCCCGGCGGCCACATCCTCACCGGCCCCGTCGCCATCGCAGAAGCGGAGCCCGGCGACGTCCTCGAAGTCCAAATCCTCAAGGTGGAGCTCGACGCCGACTTCGCCTGCAACGGATTCGGCCTCGGCCGCGGCTTCCTCCCCATGGAGTTCCCCTACTCCCGCTCCAAAATCATCCCGCTCGACCGCCAAAAGCTCATCGCCCACTTCGCTCCCGGCATCGACCTGCCGCTACACCCCTTCTTCGGCAGCATGGGCGTCGCGCCCGCCGGCGGCAAAATCGACAGCGCCCCACCCTTTGCCCACGCCGGCAATCTCGACAATAAAGAGCTCGTCGCCGGCACCACCCTCTACATCCCCGTCGCCGCCAAAGGCGCACTCTTCCAGGCAGGCGACGGACACGCCGGCCAGGGCAACGGCGAGGTCGACATCACCGCGCTTGAAACCTATCTCACCGGCACCTTCCGCCTCATCGTCCACAAGGACCGCCATCTCCTCTGGCCCCGCGCTGAAACGCCCACCAGCTACATCACCATGGGCTTTTCCAAAGACCTGCACGAGGCCGCCGAGCACGCAGTCCGCGAGATGATCGACTTCCTCGTCACAGAAAAACACCTCTCCCGCGACGAAGCCTACATGCTCACCAGCGTCGCCGCCGACGTTGACATCACCCAACTCGTCGACGGCAACGTCGGCGTCCACACCATTCTGCCCAAACGCATCTTTACAGGAGTGCCAAAGTAATTCGCGTGGAGCCCGACACCGTTCAGCGCGAACGCGAGTAGACCCGCACCCAGTCCACCTGCATCGTCGACGGCAGTACCGTCGTCCCATCCGGATTTCCCGGCCAGTCTCCACCCACCGCCAGGTTCAACAACACAAAAAACGGATGATCGTATACCCAAGCCGCACCTGCCGGCAGGTCCGCTGGCGTGCGCGTCTCATATAGCCTGTCATCCACATAGAACCGAATCGTCGCAGGCTCCCACTCAACGGCAAACGTATGGAACCGATCCCGCAGCATCTTCCCATCTGCCAGCTTCGTCTCGCCCGTAAGCGCATGCGCGCCGCTGTACCCCGGCCCATGAAGCGTGCCATGCACAGTCCCCGGCTCCCGCCCAATCTGCTCCATCACGTCAATCTCACCCGCTCCCGACCACGGCGTGCGGTCGATGTTACCGCCAAGCATCCAGAACGCGGGCCACAGCCCCTGCCCACCCGCCGGCAGCTTCATCCGAGCCTCTACCCGTCCATACGCCTGCTCAAACTTGCCCTGTGTCACCAGCCTCGCAGACGTGTACTCCCGCGCCACACCGTCGCTTCCGGCAAGGTGCTCCCGCCGAGCCGTAATCTCCAGCACCCCATCTCGAACAGCCGCATTCTCCTTGCGCGCCGTATAGGTCTCCAGCTCGTTGTTCCCAAAGCCTCCTCCACCTGTCTCCGCCGTCCACTTTGCGGCATCCGGTAACGATCCATTCGCCCCATCGAACTCGTCATGCAGCTCAGCGTGTACCCGGGCCTCTCCAAACTTGACCGGTCCGGGTCCTCGTCTACACCGATGTACGCGCTCTCCGTATCCACCTTGAAGCTCTCGCGCGTACCGCTCGTCGTCTGCCACGCCGTCGTCGTCGGATGCAGCACCGTCCAGTGCGCCGCATCCCCCGCACGCACCGGCAGGTTAAAGTCCGCTTCCGGCGTTTTCCATCGGTACTCCACTGTCCCCGCCCCATCGTTGAAACTCAACTCCAACACAGGTATGTGCACATACTTCAAATAAGCATTGAACACCGGCGTGTAATCCCCACCCAGGTGCTCGTTAAAATACCCGATAACCTCTTCTGTAAGTATCGTCTTGTACTTATACGTCTCCGCAAAGCCATGCAGCGTCGCAAACCATTTCGCGTCGTCGTTCACAGCGTTGCGCAGCGTGTTCAACAGCAACGCGCCCTTGAAATACTGGTCGCGGTCCGGCGCCTGATTGATCCCGCGCGGCTGCAGAATAGCCCGCTTGTTGTACACCATGGTTTTAAAGCTGTTGACATACTTCACCTCATCCGCGTGGCCGTACATCGCCTCCACGTACACCGCCTCCATATACGTCGTGAACCCCTCATGAATCCACATATCCGCCGGATCCGCAGCAGTTACGCTATTCCCAAACCACTCATGACCACTCTCGTGAATCAGGATAAAGTCGAACCGCGGACTGATCCCCACACCCGTCCAGTCGTCATGGTTGTTGTGCAGGTAACTGTTATGAAACCCATTGCCATACGCCACGGCGGTCTGGTGCTCCATGCCAGCGTACGGCACCTGCACCACCTTGTATCCGTCCCTTATAAAGGGGTACTCTCCAAAATATTTCTGGTACACCTGCAGCATCGGCTTCGCCTGGGCGAACTGTACCTTCGCCTTCTCCAAATCCTCCGGCAGCACATAGTAGTCCAGCGACAACTTACCCAAATGATCACCAAAATGCGAGTAAGTCCCGATATTCAGGGCAATATCATAGTTATTGATCGGGTATGTCACCTTCCAGTCCCACCGCGTATACCCGTCATGCAAATCCCTTGACCCGCGCAGCCGCCCATTGCTCACCGCGGTCAGGCCATCGGGCACGGCAATGTGCAGGTCAATTCCCTCCTGCGGCTCATCCCGCCACTGGTCCTTGTTGGGCCACCACACCCGTGCTCCCTCGTCCTCGCAACTGGTCACGATCCATGGCCTGCCCACCGGATCTTTTGAAAACACAAACCCACCGAAACGCCCAACCTCTTTCGGCATGCCGTGGTAGGCAACCGTCATCTTGTACACCTTGCCGCGCTTCATCCGCTTCGGCGTATCCACAAAAAACGTGGCACCCTCTCGCTCAAACGTCAGCGCACGCCGCCCCATCCGCACGCCGTCGATCGACAACTCCGGCACCAGCTCCAGCTGTATGCGCGAGCCATCTGCCAGCATCCTGAACCGTATGGCGTTCGTCCCTCGGATCGACCTCTCCACCGGGTCTACGCGCACATCCAACGAGTAATGCAGCAAGTCGTTGTTGGCCCGGTATGGCCCATCTCCACCCAGCAGACGCTGACCTTCCGGCGCATCCGTTGCCGCCGCAAATATCTTCTCCGCCACGACCGGCGGCCTAGTCGCACCCGCCTGCGACAGAGCAGAAGCACTCACCAAACCCAAACAGCACAACAGCAAAACAGGACGCATACCCTGAAGCATAGCCTCAAGCTGCGTCCCGCCCTGATCGTGCTCGCTACGCTATCTCTGCCCGCTTAGCTTTGAGGCAGCAGCGGCCTTCTGATCGCCCTTCTTTTCGCCCGCACTCTGGTTCTTCTTCGGCTTGCAGCTGCCCTTCTCTCCCGCCTTTTTGCCCGGCACTGGCTCAAACCCCGGCCAGCACGCCTGCGCACTGCTCGGCTTCTCGCCAGAAGGCTTCTTCTGCGCAGACTTCTTACCCGGCGTCTTTTTTGTATCGGCGCCTTGAATGTGGTTCCGCCCCGCAGCCGCCTTCGTGTTCGCCGACTTCGTCGCAGGCTCGGCCTTCTTAGCCGGCGCCTTCTTCGCCGCACTCGTCTTCGCAGCCGTTGTCTTTGCCGGTGCTGCCTTCTTCGCAGCCGTCTTCTTTGCAGGTGCAGATTTCTTCGCAGTAGCCATGCACCACTATGAGGGCAACCGCCGCACTCTGGTTATCTGCCCCCTTCCAACCTCTTCACCACAGCAACACAGCACGGCCCTGTATCCATACCAGTCAAACGGACCCTACCTCAACCGCAGCCGAATCGGACCCTTCGCAGTCGACGGCTCCACCACCTGCCCCGCCTGCGTAATCACAATCAGCCCCCGTGCCACCATCCGGCGCGCCGCCGCCCGAGCCGGTTCCATCAGTGGCTGCCAGCTCTCCGGTTTGTCCGCATCTCCCATCGCTCTAGCCGCCTCACTCGGGCAAATCGTCTTCCCCGCCCCTCGCTCCTGCAACAGCTGCAGGATTTTCGCTTCCATTGCGGCCTCAGCCGGTCCCGGTTTCTTCCCCCGGCACGCATCGCTGCAAAATCTCACACCCTCCCAGTCCCGCTCCCACTTTTTCCGCCACTCAATCGTGCGCCCACAGGCAGCGCAGCTCTTCGCGGCCGGCACCCCACTGGCCACACTTCGTTCGCGAACTGACTTCTTCCGATCCGGCATCTGCTAACCCGCTGACTTGCTCGCTCGCTCTCTCGCTGCTCTACTCAGATGAGCATGTCCAACGCAACGCCGCATACCTTTCCGCCCCCCGCCGCACAGCTCGACCTCATCACCAAAGGCGCTGCGGAAATCATCCCGCTCGACGACCTCTCCCGCCGCATCGAGCAATCGCTCGCCACCGGCAAGCCCCTCCGCATCAAGGCCGGCTTCGACCCCACCGCACCCGACCTCCACCTCGGCCACACCGTGCTCATGCGCAAGCTGCGCCACTTCCAGCAGCTCGGCCACACCGTCATCTTCCTCATTGGCGACTCGACCGCCCTCATCGGCGACCCGACCGGCAAGTCGCAAACCCGCAAGGCCCTCACCCGCGAGCAGATTACCGCCAACGCCGCGACCTACCAGGAACAGGTCTTCCGCATCCTCGACCGCGATAAAACCGAGGTTCGCTACAACTCCGAATGGCTCGACAAGCTGAGCTACTACGACCTCGTCAAACTCCTGAGCCAGTTCACCGTCTCCCAGATGCTGGAGCGTGAGGACTTCCACAAGCGCTTCAACGACGAAGAACCCATCGCCCTGCACGAGCTCATGTACCCCATCGCCCAGGGCTACGACTCCGTCGCGCTCCAGTCCGATGTGGAACTCGGCGGCACCGACCAGAAGTTCAATCTCATGCGCGGCCGCGACCTGCAGCGTCACTTCGGCCAGCAGCCCCAAATCGTCCTCACGATGCCCATTATCGAGGGCCTCGACGGCGTGCAGAAAATGTCCAAGTCCCTCAACAACGCCATCGGCGTCAACGAGCCCCCCTTCGACATGTTCGGCAAGCTTATGCAAGTCTCGGACGACCTCATGTGGCGCTACTGGACTCTGCTCACCGACCGAACCCAGGCCGACATCAACGCCATGCAGGCCGCCGTCGCAGACGGCTCACTCCATCCCATGCAGGCCAAAAAAGACCTCGCCCGCACCATCACCGCCGGCTTCCACGGCGAAGAATCCGCCCAGCGCGCCCAGCAAAACTGGGCCACCCAGTTCCAAAAAGGCGGCACCACCGAAGACACCGAGCACCTCACCCTCCAGCGGGCCGATCTGGCATCGGGAGGGGCCGGGTTTTACTCGTTCGATAAGCTACTCGTCCAAGCAGGATTAGCTCCGAGCATGGCTGAGGCGCGACGGAAGCGAGCGGAGAATGCCGTCAAGTATGCAGAAATGCCTAATAGCACTGACTCACTTACCCCCGCTCAAGCTACTTTTAACATGTACGAGTTCCCGGTAACTTTTATGGTGAAGCTAGGTAAGAAAACAAAGCTAGTGACCATCGAATAGTCAGGCCCATCTGTCCACACGAATCGCGTCTAAATGCATCGGAGCAGCGTGGTACCTTCCACAAGCATTCTTGCTCGGGAGCTCCTATGCTGTCGTGTCCAAATGCAACGCACTCAACACCATGACCGGGCTTCCCGTTTGGGCCATCGTCGTCTCCATCCTCTTCTTTCCCTTCGGACTCCTTGCCCTTGTTGCAGGGCGAAAGCCAGCCGTCTGTTGCAACTGCGGCTTCAGGTGGCAGACATAGCAGCAACCACCGCGCCCCGCACATCGGTAGTAAGCCTCACCATCGGCAACAGATGGTCATGTGGAAACACCACCAGCCACCCCTCCGCCACAGCCCGCGCATAAAACCGCTTCCGCTCCGAAATGACCGCCATCGGGTCCAGGTCAAACCCCATGCCCCAAGTTAAATCCAGGTGCGCCGCCGTCGGCACCAGGTCCGACACAAAGCACGCATGCTCGCCCCTGCTCCGCACATGCACCACCATCATGTGCGCCGTATGCCCAGGAAAGCACTCGACCGACACCCCCGGCAGTAACTCCAATTCCTCACCAATAGCAACATTCACCGCACGCATCTGCCCGGTCGCCAGCAGCGGCTCGTAGTTCTCCGCCACATAGCTCACCCGGTCGCGCTCAAACTGCCGCCGTCCATGCTCCACCTCGCCCGCGTGCGCCACATACTCCGCGTTGGGGAAGTACGGCCGCACGACCCCAGCCTCATCCAGCACCGAATTCCACCCGCAATGATCCCAGTGCAGATGCGTGTTGATCACCAGGTCCACCTCCCCTGGCTCCACACCCGCAGCATGCAATGACTGCGGCAACACCTGCTGCGTCCCATAGATGCCCTGAAGTTTCGGCGACAGCTTGTTGCCAAAGCCCGTCTCCACAAGCACAGTCTTCCCATGGAGCCGCACCACCAGGCAGTTCAGCCCAATCGGAATCCGGTTCAGCGCATCCGCCTGCACCTTGCGCTGCCAAAGCACCTTCGGCACCACGCCGAACATCGCTCCACCATCAAACAGCGCCGTCCCGTCCGTACACACAATCAGCTCCGCCTCGCCAACCCGTGCCCGGCCGCGAACCAACTCTTCCGCACCACCCGCCAACTGCACCGAACCCATCCGTGCATCGTAGATCCACACAAAGCAAAAGGCCACGGCAGTTGCCGTGGCCCTCTTCGTCGTTACAAAACAACTAATCCTGTTCCTTACGAACCTTCTTGCGATTCCGCTTGCGTGCCAATGCTTCCTTCACACGCTTCTTCTCGCCAGGCTTCAGGTAAAAGGAGTGGCGCTTAACTTCCTTGATGATGTCTTCCTGCTGAACCTTCCGCTTAAAGCGGCGCAGTGCATTCTCAAGGGGCTCGCCCTCCTGGAGGCGTACTTCTGCCAATGTAAAAACACCTCGCCTTCGGGCCAACGGGCCATCTGTAAGCATATCCCAAATACCCTACCCTCGCAGCCCTACTCCTGCACCACCTTCACAAACACACCATCCGGCAGCGTCTTTCCACCCAGCAGATGGATTGCCCCATCCTTCACAAACCCCCGCAGCAGCTCGCCGGACACAGGCCGGCCAACTGTCGCAGAACGTGGTACCTCTACCCCAACCGCGGGCCGAGCCGGCGCAAGCGCCCCCTTCCGCTCATGCGGAGCGAGCAGCGTCCCCGTCTCGACCTCCCCGCTCCTCCGCCCCATCCCACGATCCATGGCCTCATTCGCCAGCCGGTCCGCATCCTTGTTCTTGTGCCGCAGCGCGTGGCTGATCTGAAAGCTCTCCAGCTTCCCAATCCGACGCTTCGCCTCTTCAAACAGCGGCCGCAGATCAGGACTGTTCACCTTGTACTTGCCCTGAATCTGCTTCACCATCAGCTCGGAGTCGCTCACCACCCGCACATGCATCCGGCCCTGCGCAATGGCCCACGCCAGCACCCCAAGCAACCCGGAATACTCCGCGTAATTATTCGTTCGATTTCCCAAAAACTCCGACAACTCCGCCAGCGTCTTCCCCTCCGCCGTCGCAATCACCGCACCATATCCACTCGGCCCCGGGTTCCCCCGAGCTCCCCCATCGCAGTGCGCATACACCACATCAGCAGCACCAGACGCAGCCGAACGCACCGGCCCTGCCGCCCGTGCAGCCCCAAAAAGATCCCCTGAACTCATCCTCTAACCTCTCGCCGACCGGCCTCTACCAAAGCACGCCCGCAACCGGCGCAACCGCCTCCGGCAAGTGCTTCTCGCCCAGCGTCTGCCGCAGATTGATCTCAATCGTCCGCGAAATCGCACTCAGCGGTACGTCATAAATTGTGTTGTCGAACGGATCTTCCAAGTCCCGCCCCACCTGGTCCAACGCCAGAAAGATAAACCCCACCAGCGTCGACCCCAACGGCGTAAACCACCCCATATTCTGAACCAGCGCCAGCGGCAGCAGCAGGCAATACATCTGGATAAACATCTGTGGATAGAAGTTGTACTGCTTCGGCATCGGCGTGTTCTTGATCCGCTCCGACCCACCCTGTGCGTCCGCCAGGTCATTCAGCGTGCTGTCCATCGCAGCCCACTGCAGGCTGTCCAGCCAGTCCCGCTCCAGGCACTCCCGCAGCAAGTGCCCCTGCTGAACCTGCAGCGCGTACGACACGTTCTTCTCGCCGGCCAGCGCCACCAGGTCGTCTTCCGACAGCAGCCCGTGCAACTCGTCCAGTGGCGGCAGCCCGCGTAGCGCCTGCTTCAGCGCATTTACATACGCAATCTGCAGATACACCAGCCGCCCCTGCACCGCAATCACCGTCTCCCGGTCCGCAGCTTTCATCCAGCGCACATTCGTCACGACCTGCCGGCCCCACGAACGCGAATTGTTCACAATCGCGCCCCACAGCGTCCGCGCCTCCCACCAGCGCGAGTAGCTGCTGTTATTCCGAAACGCCAGCACAAGTCCAATCGCCGACCCGAACAGCGCCACCGGAATGTGCGGCAGCGCCAGCCACTGCCAATGCAGCACCTTGTACCCCAGCACAACCGCACCGTCGTACAGAAACAACAGCAGCAGCGGCATCCCCACATACGCCAGCAACCGGCTATAACTTGGGCCGCGAGGAACGATCATCCCTGACCTGTCTCCCCATCGGCGCTCACAGCCCCATCGGTGCCGACCGCAGCATCCTTGCTCAGCGTCGAGTGAAACTGCCGCGTCTCCACGTCATGAATCAGCACATCCCCCGACGCGATGTCATACACCCAGCCGGAGATCGTCAGCTCACCCCGCGCCATCGCTCCGCGCACCGACGGATGCGTCTGCAAATGCGCCAGCTGCAGCAGCACATTCTGCTCCGTCAACGACCGCAGCGGAATCTCGCCATCGCCCTGCAACGATGCCGCCACACTCTTTGCCGCCGCCGCATTTCGAAGCCAGCTCTTCACCGTCGGCATGCCGTCCAGGTTACTCTCGTCAGCCTTCAAAGCCTTCATCGCGCCGCAGTCCATGTGCCCGCAGACCACCGCATGCTTCACCTTCAGTGCGTCCACCGCATACTCAATCACGGCACTCACACCGCCCATCATCTCGCCATACGCAGGCACAAGGTTGCCCACATTGCGCGCCGCAAAAATCTCGCCAGGTTTGCTGCTCGTAATCGTCTCCACATCGATCCGCGAATCGGCACACGTAACGATCAGCGTGTGTGGCTTTTGCGGCGTCGTCGCGGCAACCTGGTACTCCGCACTGTGCTCAGGATAAATCTCCGTCTGAAAGCGGCGTATGCCCTGCTTCAACCGGTCAAGCGCCTCATCGTTCACGTTGGCCATCCGTCAAGTCCTTCCTGTACAAAACTTCCGGATCAAGAGTAGTGGATGCAGCGAGCGAACAACTACGCCGATCGATGGAGAACGGTCTTTCTGCGTGTTCGCAACTTGACCTCAACCCGTAGGATACGCGCCCTCCCATCTGCATCCAAAAGCGGCCACCGGGAACAACACTGCACCGCGATTCGGGTTCTAAACACCAAACCCAGGGCGTCAAACGAACAACGGCAGGGCTGGCTAAAAGGAGCAGGGCATGGAAGAGCAA
Organism: Acidobacteriaceae bacterium; assembly: GCA_903642225.1. Classification (GTDB taxonomy): domain Bacteria; phylum Acidobacteriota; class Terriglobia; order Terriglobales; family Acidobacteriaceae; genus Terriglobus. Next base: position 25,998 of record CAHJWI010000015.1, read on the forward strand.
TCGGTATCACTCAAGCAGCAACAGACTTCGCGGGTCAACCGCAGGCATTTCCTGGCGGGCGCAGGGGTCGGCATCGCCGGTGCGGTTGCCGCGGGCGCAGCGGTCCTCGGCTGCGGCAATAACACCGTTTACGTCGACGCGCAGGGGCAAAGCGAATCAGATGTCCTCAACTTTGCCCTCAACCTCGAATACCTCGAAGCCACCTTCTACTCCTACATCGTCCAGGGCAAAGACATCGACTCCAGCCTTACCGGCGGCGGCCCTGCCCCACAAAATCCGCCACCAATGATCACCTTCGCCAATCAGCAAAGCGCCGACCTCTTTGCAGAGATCGCCTTCGACGAAATCTCCCATGTCGCCGCCCTGCGCAGCGCCCTCGGCACGCTCGCCGTCGCACGCCCCCAAATCAACTTCTCTGCCCTCGCAGCCATCGGCCCCACCAACTACATCCAGCACGCCCGCCTCTTCGAAGACGTGGGCGTCACCGCATATGCCGGCGCTGCCGCCTATCTCACGAACAACAACGTCACCGCCGCCGCCCAGATTCTCGCGGTTGAAGGCTTCCACTCCGGCGCACTCCGCCTCCTCGCTATCCAGCAGAACGCCACCTACCCCGCAACCCTCGCCGGCTACGTCCCGCCAGACGGCTACGACATCATCCCCGCCGACCCCGGAACTGTTGCCCTCTCGCTCGCCGGCCCCACCCAGGCCACAGGCGGCTTCTTCGCCACCCAGGCCCCCGGCACTACCGGCCAAACCAACACCTTCAGCGGCTTCGCCTTCCGCCGCACCTCATCGCAAGTCCTCACCATCGTCTACGGCTCCGTCACCGCCGGCACCACCAGCGGAGGTTTCTTTCCCTCCGGTGTCAACGGCAACATCAAGACCGTCTAGCCGTCTCAACTCCTGGGTGCCCCATTCTTTCGCCCCGCAACACTCCTCAACCTTGCACAGGACCCCACGGCGAAAAGGTGGGGTCCAGCGCAAAGCGCTCAATCGCTCGAAGAGCGGCCCCGGCCACCGCCAACCCCACTCTCTCCTCTTGCAACGAATCATCATGGCCCGCACCGAATCCAACATCGATCTGCCACTCGGCTCCACCTGCCCACCCTTTGAACTACTCGACATCCGCACCGGCAAAGCCACGGGCCGCGACGACATCTTCGCCGCTACCGACGACCCGGACGGTCGCGGCGGTCTCCTCGTCGCCTTCCTCAGCGTCCACTGCCCCTTCGTCCAGCACATGGAATCCGCCTTCGGCCAGCTCACATCGCAGTTCGCCGACACCATCGCCACTGTCGCCATCATGTCCAACGACATCGCCGCCTTTCCAGAAGACGGTCCAGACGCAATGCGCGACCAGGCCGCTCGCCTCAGCTGGACCTTCCCTTACCTGCAGGACGAGGCCCAGGAGACAGCCCGCGAGTTCCATGCCGCCTGCACCCCGGACATCTACCTCTTCGACCGAGACCTAAGTCTCGTCTACCACGGCCAGTTCGACGAGACCCGCCCTTACCGCGCCAGCGACCAGTCCGCCGGCATCATCAAGGACGACCGCATCCACCAGCCTGCCCACGGCGCAGACCTCCGCCACGCAATCACCAACATGCTCGCCGGCAAGCCACCCCTGACTACTCAAACACCATGCCTCGGCTGCAACATCAAGCGGCGCGAAGCTCAATAGTTCCGCACACAGGCCATCGTCACTGGAACGCCTAGCGGTTCCCCACCGGCCGATTGTCCGCCCACTCGTCCGCCACCACCCCAATGTTGCTCAACGTATCGATCGCGCCCTCAATATTCCGTCGCAACGCCGGCCGGGCCGCTGCCGGTGCGTCATGCGCTTCTTCAATCGCAACCACGCGCCCATAGGGCCACGCATCCCGCGGAATCGCATTCAGTGCCTCTGCAATGTTCTTCGGATCCACGTTCAACACCTGCACCCGCGCCGCCTGCGGACGCAGCATCGTTCCCTTGCCCAGGTCGCTCGGGTTGGCATCGGCCATCAGCACATGCACGCTGATCATTTTTTCCTGCACCGTCAGCCACGGGTTCTGCCAGTCCTCCATCCGCTGCACGTTCAGGTACAAGTGCTTGCTGGGCGGAGGAATCTTTTGAAGATCCTGGCGTGCAGAATCAATCTGCTGCGCATGCTCCAGGCGCACGGCAGCACTGTCAGCCGGCGCTTCCTTGCAACCGCAAAGCAGAACAGGAACAGCTAAAAGAAGGGGAGATAAACCGAACATACGCACATCCGCAAGAATACCAAGCGCCCGCCATCGGTCGCATGGAATCTGCAGGTAAACCGCGCAGATTCCCCGCAACAGTAGAATTGACTCATGATCAAGGGAGTAACAACAGTAAGGCCGGTCGCATCAGCTGCGGAGTGGGAGCGAGCCGGAACGCTCTTCCGCGACCTCGGCTTCGAGCCCGGCAAGGGCTGGAACGACGGCGAAGGCACAGGCGCAGCCTTCCTCGCACCGCTCGCAAATCTTGAGTTCGTCACCGGCCGCCTTCCAGCAGTGCCGGCAACGCTGATTGAGGTCACACAACTCGACACAGTGCACGCCATTGTAGAAAAATGGCTGGCTTCCGGCCCGGAGGCAGCAACGGCAGCTCCGATTTCCGCAACCCATTGGAAGTCCCGCATGTTTACCGCTGAGATTGCCGGCGAAAGCTTCGGCTTCTGGGAACGCGACGATGTTCTCGCAGGCCGGCCCGCCGCCATCGAGGGCGACCTCTCCGCTGCTGGCATGCGCTTCGGCATCGTCGTCGCCCGCTGGAACGCCGTCATCACCGACCGCCTGCTGCAAGGCTCACTCGACGGCATCCTGCGCTCCGGCGGCAAGCGTGACGACATTCAAATCGTCCGCGTCTCCGGCGCCTGGGAGATCCCCAACGCCGCTCGCATGCTCGCCGACCTTCGTCGCGACGACGGCCTGCGAAAGTTCGACGCCATCATCACCCTCGGCTGCCTTCTGCGCGGTGAAACTGCCCACTACGAAGCCATCTACAACGAGGCGGCTCGCGGCATCGGCCAAAGTCAGCAGGAAACGGGCATACCCCACGCATTTGGCGTACTTACGTGCGAAACCCTCGAGCAGGCGTTGGACCGTGCCGGCGTAAAGGCTGGGAACAAAGGATTTGAAGCCGCCATAGCCGCTGTGGAAATGGTCAGCATCGCCCGCAAACTCGGCGTAGCAGAAGGCCATGCCGGCAGCGCCGTCACCGCCGCCAAAGCCGTCACCGACCAGCTTATCGCTGAAGGCGCACTGCAACAACCAGCCGCGGCCACCACTCCCGAAGCAGAATTGGCCGACGCCCTCGTAGAACAGGCAGGCCTCTAAGTGGGGGAACGCAGAAAATCTCGTGAACTCGCAATGCAAATGCTCTACCAGGCCGATCTGGGCAAGCAACAACCGCTCGAGGTACGCCGACTCTTCTGGAAGAGTCGCGAAGATGACGACGGCAAACCCAACGTGGAAGCCGACACCCGCGAGTTCGCCGAAGATCTTTTTCGCGTCGCCACCGAGCGGTCTGACGAAGTCGACGACCTAATCGAAAAACACGCCCAAAACTGGCGTATTGCGCGCATGGCCGCTGTTGACCGCAATCTCCTGCGTATGGCCGTAGCAGAGATGCTGGGCTTCAAAGCGACTCCCCACCCCATCGTGATTAACGAAGCGCTGGAGATTGCCCGTCGTTACGCCGCGCCTGAAAGCATCACGTTTCTGAACGGTGTGCTCGATGCGGTAGGCCGTGCTGTATTGGCAGAGCGCCTGAAATAGTGCGGACGAAGCTCAAACATGACCGGCGCAGACCAACAGGTCTGCGCCGCTTACTTGTTCACAGCACGTCTCACTGGCCGGCAACCAATGCAGTACGTGGGCGAAGCACGATCAGGTTCGGCACCGCTGTACCGGATGCACTCACGCTCGGCAGTTGCGGATTGATCTGCTTTGTGTCCGTGAGTGTGGCAAGCGTCAGGTAGTGCAAGAGGTTGTCGCCACTGGTCCCCGCATAAAAGAAGCGGCTGTCGCTCGACAGGGCGCCGGCCACGGCAGCCGTCGCGCCACTTGCCAGGGGAATTGTGCTCACGGTTCCTGCGCCGGTTGCGGTCGGCCGGTACAGTGCCACCGTTGCTGTTGTGTTCGATTGGCCGGTCGCAGCGGTGTTTGTGATTACGGCAAGCGACGAATCGGACGCAGGGTATAGGCCAGTTACGGTGCCGGCGGTCAGACCGGTTGCAGCGGTGGTATTGACCGCAGTTGTAAATGCCGGCGTCGACCCATCCTCCGGACATTCCTGTACGGGCAGACCCGCACCGCCACCCAGCAGCAGATCGTTAATAACTGGTGTCCCATTGACGTTTGCCAGCCGCACGTCCAGCAGGTGCTTGCCGTCGTTGGTTGCGGCCAAGCGGTCTACAACTGCTGCGGACAACGTCGTATTCGACGCCTGCGGATAGTAGTCCGTTGTTGCCATAACTGTGTTCGGGCAGTAGCTGCGACCGTTGACAGACGTCGTCGTTCCCACGAACGCACCCACCGCAGGGATCGCCGCGACCACATCATCAATGGCGCCCGCCGCGGAAAGATCGTACTGGTGCCAGCTTGTCAGCGTGGAGTACACGAGCAGGTGATTATCTGAGGTGATGACGTACACCGCCGTCCCGTCCGGGGTAAACGCCGCGCGAGTCCCGACACCAGCAAAAGAGGTATTAACAACACCAGTGGATGCTGTCACCAGCGATACCGTATTCCGCAGAGGATCGGTAACGATCACCTGCGTGCTGCTCGGCGACGCGGCAAGTACCTGTCCTTGCAGAGCAATGTTGGTGCTGGTGACGCTGTTCCCCGCCGTAGAAAAGGTCATAAGCCCGTTTGCCGATCCCAAAAAGATCGACGTCCCGTTTTGCGTAAGCACCATGCTGTTCGGCACGAAGGGCAGCCGGGTCGGTGTGGGAATCGTACCCGCCGTAAGATCGATCGGCAGCAGGTAGAGAGAATCCGTACTGGCTACCCATATCAGGGAGCTGCTTGTTCCTGGTGTGGTGACGGCGATGTTGTTGGAGCTTACAGGTTTTCCGTTGCCTGACGGCGACCCATTCGGGTAACGACCGATGGAAGCGATGGGCGCTGGATTGCAGGAAGGCGGCAGGCACAGCGCGTTCACACCCGCGCCTCCGGCAAATACCGGGATGATGCCACCGGAACTCGCAATCGTCGTCACAGGATTTGTGGAGTTATACGTCAGGGCCAGACCTGTGATGGTCACGTTCTTGGTGTCGACCACGGTCGCTGTAATGTTCTCGGTGCTGCCGACGTTGACGCTTACGGCGCCGTTCACCGCATTGAGTGTGTTGATGGTGATCGACTTGGGCGGGCACACTGACACGATGCCGGCATTCGATGTAGTCGTCGGGGTGGAGCTATCCACGCCACCAAGAGCGGCAGTCACAACAGTTGAACCAGGAGCGGATGCAGTGACGATGCCGCTGCCATCTGTATTGATGGTGACCAGGCCGCCAGTTTGCGCAGTAAAGCGGGCGTGACCCGCGACGTAAGTAATGTTGTTACCGGCGACGGTGGCCGGACCATCGTAAAAGCGCGCAACCAGGCGGGCGCTCTGCCCGAACGACAGGCAGTCATTGGGGGAGTAGGCCGGCGTGGAAGTCGCAATGGGAACAGCGATGCTGGCGTATTGCGGGCAATTCGTTGCCGGATCGTTCGCGCAATCGGTGGAGGCGGCACCGATCTCGATGTCCGTGACAATGGGGTGCACATAGACAAGCACCTGGTTACTGCCTACGCCATTTGCGGTTGCAGTGACCGTGGCGACGCCGGACTTCCCGGTGGCATTGCACGTGGTGTAATCCGCTATGTTTCCCGGCGAGTTGCGGTTCCACAAACCGGCGCACAGGCCTCCTGAAGGATTTATATCTAGAATGCCGTTGGTCGCGGCGTCCCCAGCGGAGTAGACAATCCTGGAGATGGCGACAGCGCTGCCTTTGCAGTCCGTCGCGGTGGGCGAATTCAGCGTGGCAGTTTGTGTGTAGCTGAGGCTAATGTCGCCGGTTTGCGGCTGAAGTGTGACCGTGGCTACTTGGCCGAGGCGTGGACCGCTGGACCCGCTGCAATAGGTACCGGCCGCAGAAGACGACCCGCCACAACCCACAAGACTGATGCCGAAGGGGACTGCACAAAATAGAAGAGCGACTAGGGTGAAGATGCGACGCAAGAAAATCCTCCCCGCAGCGTGGGCCACGTGGGGCACCGGCTACGGTCTGTTCGGGGTCTGTGTGTGGGACGAGACCGATCCGGAAAAGTCTTTTCACAGTGTAGTGGGCTGGGCAGCGGGGAACAAGTCGCGCGCTGCCAAACCCTTGCCTGCCCCGCCTGCTAGGCGTACACTTCGGCTGTGAGCAAAGTTCTTCCCCGTGCTGTGCACCATGCAGCGGGTCGAAGCAACTGGGTGGGCGAGAGCCCGCCTTTTCTTTGCGTCATTTCCACCTTCAGAAGGCAGGGCTCGGCACCATGGCAGTAGCAATCGACGCAATCCGTGCAGTGGCTGACCGGATCGCTGCGCGCCAGGGGCTCGACGTTGTCGACGTGGAGTTCACTGGTGCAGGCAAGACCCGGGCATTGCGCGTGTTTTTGGAAAAAGACGCAGCCGGGCGAGAAGATCTTAAAAAGCGTGCCGCCGACGATAGTACCGGCCTGCCTACGGGCGTTCCTGTGGAGGCGCTGAGCGGCGTAACCCATGAAGACTGCGCCACGTTTGCTGTCGACTTCAGCACAGTGATCGACGTGGAGGAGTTGATTCCCGGCACGGCGGAATACACGCTTGAGGTATCTTCGCCGGGCATCGAACGCAGCCTGTTCAAGGCGGCGGACTATGAGCGTTTTACCGGCTTCCTTGTGGAGTTGAAGACATTTCAGCCCTTCCACGGGTCCAAGAAGAACATTGGGCGCATGACCTTTGCCGATGGGCAGGTGAGCCTGGATCTGGCTGCGGTGAAGCCGAAAGGCCGAAAGAAGAAGGGTGCAGAGACGCCTGCAGACACCATGACCGTACCGCTGAAGGATATCGAAAAGGCTCACCTGGTCGCAGAAATCTAAGCGGAACTTTGCGGAACACCGAAAACACAGCAACATTCGCGGCAAAAACCCGCATGCAGGAGCAGAACAGAATGGCAAGCGCACTGTACCAGGCAATTGAAACCATGAGCCGCGACAAGGGCATCGACCCGGAGATCGTGGTTGGCGCTGTTGAAGATGCCATCGCGCTGGCGACGCGCAAGTACTACAAGACGGCAACCAACATGCGCGGCGAGTTCGACAAGGAGACCGGCGAGATCCGTGCCTATGAGTACAAGACTGTGGTGGAGCCAACGGAAGAAGAGCCGCTGGACCCGGAGAATCACCTGACCCTGGATGAAGCCAAAGAAATGGCCGGCGAGGTTGAGATCGGCTCGGAACTGCGCTTTTACAAGGACACGTCACCCCTTGGCCGGATTGCCGCACAGATGGCCAAGCAGGTCATCTTTCAGAAGGTGCGCGAGGCCGAGCGCGATACCGTGTTCAACGAATATGCCCACCGTGTCGGCGAAATTATCAATGCCACGGTCAAGCGCATTGAGCCGATGGACGTGATTTTTGACCTGGGCAAGGCGGAAGCGCGCATGCCCAAGCGCGAGCAGAGCCGGCTGGAGCAGTTCTCCGTCGGTGAGCGCATCCGTGTGGCGCTGGTGCGGGTAGACCGTGCGGCGAAGGGACCACAGGTCATTGTCAGTCGCGCCGCGCCGTCGCTGGTGCAGACGCTGTTCCAAAGTGAGGTCCCGGAGATCTACGACGGAACGGTTTCCATCCGCGCCATTGCGCGCGAAGCCGGCGAACGTACCAAAATTGCTGTCATCTCCCGCGACAAGGATGTCGACCCGGTAGGTGCATGCGTCGGCATGAAGGGGATGCGGGTGCAGAACATCATTCGCGAACTGCGCGGCGAGAAGATCGACATCATCGAATACTCGGAAGAGATCACGACCTTTGCGGAGAAGGCACTGCAGCCGGCCAAGGTTTCCCGCGTGTCCATTACTGACCTGGGCGAAAAGCAGCTTGAGGTGATCGTCGACGACACTCAGCTTTCGCTTGCGATTGGCAAAAAGGGCCAGAACGTGCGGCTTGCGGCCAAGCTGCTGGGCTGGAAGATCGACATCAAGAGCGAGGAAGAGAAGCGCCAGGAGGTCGAGAATGCGATGCAGGCGCTGTCTGGTGGGCCGACAACGCCGATCGAGCAGGTAACGGAGCTCGGCGAGTCTGTGCTGGAGAAGCTGATCGCTGCAGGCATCACTACGGTCGAGCACCTGGCCGATATGACTGCGGAAGAGCTGGGCGAGGTTCCGGGAATTGGTGAGAAGTCTGTGGAGAAGATCTCCACTGCCGTCCGTCACTACTTCGGCCAGTACGAAGAAGGCGAAGCGCGGCCTGCGCAACCTGTAAGCGAGCTGGCTGCGACGCTGGATGACAATACCGCATCTGACACTTCAGTGGCGCACGACGAGCCTACCGAAGCGGACGGCAAGGCGTATGAGGGCGAAGCTGCTGAAGAACCGATGGAAGGCGACGTTCTGCTGCTGGCAGCAGATGCAAACGAGTTAACGGACGCGGATGAGAGCGATCTGACTGAGAGGAGTTCCATGAGCAAAACGACTGAACAGATTTTGTCGGAGCAGGCAGGTATGGGGCAGGAGGCCGTCGAAGTGGACGAGTCCGCCGATGACTTGATTGCACGCGAAGACGCGGAAAGCCAGGTCGACGGTTTCGGCAGTGATGCCGATATTCGCGAGGCCGGCATCGAGATGGACAACCAAACAATGGAAGACTTGGCCGCACAGGCTGGCGAAACGTCTACGGAAACGATCGATCCGGACGAGAACCTTGGTTAACCAGGGTTTTCTACCGACGGAACTGGATGTGTTTGAACGCACAAACAACGTGTTTTCAGGCGATAATCAACAAGCAGGTCAAGCAGCCTCTGCACCGGAAACTTCCATTGGGGTTTTTATGTACAGCTAGGGGCTCGATGTGGGGACGAGGGCGGATTGAGTAAAGTACGGATCAATGATCTGGCACGTGAGCTGGAAGTCAAGAGCAAGAGCATTCTTGACGCGCTCACCGCAGTCGGAGTAACGGAAAAGAAGACGCACAGCTCATCCATTGAAGAGGACGAGGCAGCAAAGGTGCGTGGACACATCACAGGCGGTCGCGGCTCGTCGCGCAGCGCATCGCAACAGGCGGATGCACGGCAAAAGGTCGACTTCTCGCGCGCGTCCAAGCCAGGCGACATAGCCCGCGCCATTCTTGAACGGCGACAGGCACAGCAGACGGGGCAGGACAGCCGGCCCGCCGTTGCGGTTCCACCGCGTGCTGCTGTGGCAGTCGTCACACCGCCCGCAGTTGTAGCGGCTCGGCCGGCTGTTGCGGCTCCGCCCGTTCCGTCAGCGCAGCCTGCCTTGTCAGCGCAACCGACTCCTGCTCCGGCCGAAGTTCGTGCAGCCACCCCTGCACCTCCGCCACCGCGCATGGTCACACCGGCATCCGTTGCCGCAGCTGCACCTCCACCAGCGGTCGTCACCATGCGCCCGCTGCCGCCAACCGTGCCGGTCGTCGCTGCGGCCCCTGTGCGACAGGTGCCGCTGGCACCGACGCCGCTTCCAACTCGCAATCCGCGAGCAACGCCGTTGATGCCCACTCTGCGCATAGCGCAGCCAAGGACCGACGATGTGGCGGCAGATGCACCGCGTCGCAGCATTGTTCCTCAAGCGCGGCAGGCTCCGTCCATCGTGACCCCGGCTCAACGTCCCGTTGTTGCACGTCCTCCGCTCGGCGCTGCGCGTCCCGGCCAGCCTGCAGGTGAGCGTCCCGCAATTGCAAGTAGCACGCCTCCGCCGCAGGGCGTGGTCGTTGCTCGTCCGCCCGTCAGTGCTGCGCCTCCTGTGGCTGCAGCACCTCCGCCTCCGCCGCCACCTCCGGTCATTGAGGCAGCTCCGGTTCCAGAAGCTCCGGCAGCACCGGTTCGCCGCGTGATTATGCCTCAGACTGGTCCGCGGCCGACGTACGCTGCGCCCTCACCGGCGCCCGGCCAGGCACCTCGCCGGCCCATTTTCCAGCGGCCGCCTACGGGCCCCGGTTCCGTCCCCGGAAGCCGGCCACCGTACAACAGCAGTGGTCCCCGTCCCGGTGGAGGCTACCAGGGAGCGGCAGCACCTGGAGGTCCAGTGGGCCCTGGCGGCATTCGCCGTCCAATGCATCCCACGCGGACGTACCCGGGTGGACCACCGGCAGGCGGTGCACCTGGGGCCCGACCTGGCTTCGCTCCTCGGCCCGGTATGGGTACACGACCCGGCTTTGGTGCACGTCCCGGCGCGCCAGGTGGCATGGTTACGGAAGGCGCACCCGGCACGGCCAAACCTGGCATGCGTCCGGCTGCACGCAAGGGCGCGGCCAACAAGAAGCGCTACGAGAAGACCAAAGAAGGCCCGATGAAGGGCTTTGCGCCACCGTCGCGGTTTGGCGGAGCGCAGGTCCCGATGGGTGAAGTTCCCATCACGCGCGTCATCACGATCACGGAAGGAATTTCAGTAAAAGATCTGGCGGAGAAGCTGGATCTACGCGGCAAGGATCTGATTGCAACGTTGCTGATGCGCGGCGTCTTTGTCACCGTGAATCAGTCGCTCGACAACGAACTAGTCAAGGCCGTCGCTGCCAGCTTTGGCGCAGACGCTCAAATCCAGACCGTCGAAGAGCAGTTGGAAAACGAGGCAATCGAGGGCCTGTTGGAAGACACGACCGGTATGGTCGAGGTCATCCGGCCGCCGGTCGTTACCGTCATGGGTCACGTGGACCACGGCAAGACTTCCCTGCTCGACGCGATTCGTTCGACCGACGTCGCAAGTGGCGAAGCCGGTGGAATCACGCAGCACATCGGTGCATACAAGGTTCACGTCACGAAGCCGGATTCCCCGGCATTCGGTCGCGAGATCGTCTTCCTGGACACCCCCGGTCACGAGGCGTTTACCCGCATGCGTGCACGCGGTGCCAAGGTCACGGACATTGTTGTGATCGTGGTTGCGGCAGATGACGGCGTGATGCCGCAGACGATCGAGGCTATCGACCATGCGAAGGCGGCCAAGGTACCGATCATTGTTGCAATCAACAAGATCGACAAGCCCGGCGCGGACAGCAGCAAGGTGAAGCAGCAGCTTGCCGAGCGTGGCTTGCAGCTTGTGGGCTGGGGTGGTGATGTTGAGTTCGTTGAGGTATCGGCGAAGCAGCGTATCAACCTTGACGGTCTCGAGGAGATGATCTGCCTTGTCGCCGACACCAACGCGCAGAAGGCAATTCCGGAGCGTCCGGCGGTTGGTACCGTTATCGAAGCCAAGCTCGACCGCGGCCGTGGAGCAGTTGCATCGATTCTGGTGCAGAACGGGACGTTGCGCACGGGCGACAGCTACATCGTTGGCAATACCTTCGGTAAGATCCGCGCCATGTTCGACGACCGTGGGCGTCCCATCGAGTCTGCCGGACCGTCGACACCCGTTGAGATCCTGGGTCTGGAGTCGATTCCAGATGCAGGCGACACGTTTATCGTGATGGCCGACCGCGACAAGGCAAAGGGGATCGCGCAGTACCGCAAGCTTAAGGAGCGCGAAGCCGCTCTTGCCAAGTCGAGCCGCGTTTCCCTGGAAGGCCTTGCCGAGCAGATTCGTACGGCAGGCGTCAAGGACCTCAACATCATCCTCAAGGGCGATGTGCAGGGTTCAGTCCAGGTGCTGGAAGACAGCCTGCACCGCATGTCGACCGAGAAGGTTCGCCTTCGCGTTCTCCATTCGGGCGTGGGTGCCATTACCGAGAGCGATGTGCTGCTGGCGGCGGCGTCGAACGCGATCATCATCGGTTTCAACGTGCGGCCGGAGCGCAAGGCGCAGGATCTGGCGGACCAGGACAACGTGGAAATCCGTCTGCACTCGATCATTTACGAGTTGCAGGACGAGATGACCAAGGCGATGCTTGGGCTGCTGGAGCCGGTCTTCCGAGAGAACTATCTTGGCCGTGCAGAGGTTCTGCAGGTGTTCAAGATCACCAAGGTTGGCCAGATTGCCGGTTGCGCGGTGCGCGATGGCGAAATCAAGCGCAACGCACAGGTTCGCCTGATGCGCGATGGGGTCGAAGTCTGGAAGGGCAAGATCCAGAACCTGAAGCGCAACAAGGACGATGCCAGCGAAGTGCGCGCCGGCATGGAGTGCGGTATCGATCTGGGTCAGCGCGACATCCGTGCGGGCGACCTGATCGAAGCGTTTGCCACGGAAAAGTTGGCAGACGAACTTGGCGGTAACGTAGCCGACATGAAGGCAGCGGCAGCAAAACAGGCCGCAGCCGCCGCAGCCAAGGCCGAAGCAGAAGCAGAACAACCGGTGGAAGCGACAGCCTAGTTCTTCGACGTGGGTCAACAGCAAAGCCGGGACGGTGTCCCGGCTTTGCTGTTTTGCTTGTCAAAAGAGAAGCTTGGCGGCGAGCTGGAGCTGGCGTGCACCCTGAGTGGTGGCAAAGGCCTGGTTCTTGTACAGCGAGACATAGGGGGACTGGGACACGTCGTTTGCGCCGGCCAGGTTCAGATAGCTGTTGGAGTGGTTCAGGACGTTGTACACCTCTGCGCGAAGCTGGAGGGAGAAGCGTTCGGTGAGGGCAATACGCTTGTTTAGATCGGCATTGAAGCTAAACTGCCCCGGTCCGCGAAAAGCGTTGCGCGCGGTCATACCGCCGGGGAAAGTATCGGTGCCGTTGACGATTGTGGGCAAGTCAGCTTGACCGGCGACCGGGTCGGCATAGCTGCCGTAGGCTGCGGTGTTGCGGATGGTTGTGGTGGCAGAGGTGTAGTAGGCGGGAAAGTTGATATAGGCAAATTTGTCTGCCACCCCGGCGATGGGCGCGGAGTCAGCGGTTCGCTGGTAGCTGGGTGCGTGCACGAAGCGGGCCCGGGGGCAGGCGGTACTGTAGGTGAGACCGCAGTCGTAGACGGTGAAGGGCGTGCCGGTGGAGGCCTGGAAGATGCCGCCGAACTCCCATCCGCCAGCAAGGCGTTGCCACAGGGCCTGATTCTTAAAAGACGAGCCACGGAAGGGCAGCTCGTAGACGACCGAGGTGGAGATGCGGTGTTTGGCATCGAAGTCGGAGTTGCCGTGATCGACAGCATGATTGAACGGGTCGAAGTAGGCCACGCCGCCGACATCCGCGTTGGACTGGCCGTCGGTGAAGGTGGAGCTGGTGTTGTCGGTGGAATGGGAGTACGTGTAGTTGGCGGTGAAGGTTAGACCGCTGGCAAACAGGTTGCTCGCACGGGCAAAGGTGTTCAGGCCGCTGTAGTAGCTGTCACCGTCGGCACCGCGGACGTTGATGGAGGAGTACTGCGGGTTGAGGCGGTTGGTGCTGGTAGCCCCGGAAGGGACGTACCTGGCAGCGTCACCCTCGTACACCCGGCCGTAGTAACTGCGATTGTAGTTAGCAATGGAGTAGTTGTGGATGCCCCTTGAACCGGAGAAGGCCGCGCCGACGGTGAGGTTACCGGCAAGCTGGTGTTCGAGTGCAAGCGTGTAGAACTGCGCGTATGCAGGCTTGATGCGCGGGTCGACGGCGCGAACGGTAGCCGGAGGAATGGCCTTGGTAGTGCCGGTGCCGCTGCTGAAGGTACCAAGGACGCCAGTGCTGATGGGGATGGGTGCACCCACGTCTGCATTGGTAAAGCTGATGGCGAGCTGGCCGGGCGGGTTGAGGGCCACGTTGAAGGTGACGTTGCCGAAGTTGCGCTCGTAGCTGATGCCGTAACCACCGCGAAGGCTGGTTTTGCCATCGCCAAACAGGTCGTATGCGAAGGAAACGTGGGGGGCGAACTGGCGGTAATTGGTATTCCAGAGTTTGCCGCCGGGGTTTTGCACGCCGGCGGGAGCAGCGGTGTTCACGTTAAGGATCCTGCCGGCGCGGATGCGGTCCTGCAGTGAGCCGGCAGTTCCGAAGTAGAAGTTGGAGTCTAACGCGGAGTTCTTGTTGTGCTGGGTGCCATAAATTTCGTAGCGGAGACCAGCCGCCAGGGTGAGGCGAGATGTGGCGCGAAAGCTGTCGTTGAAGAAAGCCGCGCCTTCGTTGTAGCGGTTGGAGCGCGAGAAATTGGGCTGAGCGATGGGAGTCGTGACAGTACAGGCAGGGGTTTGGACGGTGCGGCCGGTGACCAGGTCTTTGACACAGGGGAACTTGCCTTGTGGGTCGATGTTGGCCTGGAAAAAGTTTACGCCGCCGCCAACGAAGTTGACGAGGGCTCCAGCGGTACCGGACTGCACGAGCGAGGCCTGCGAATTGTTGTAAAGAGCGTATGTGTGGTTGTCGTGGATGAGGGTATATTGGCCTCCGAAGGTCAGGGTGTGTCGACCGTGAAGCGCGGTAAGTATGGGGCTAACGGTGCTGTTGTTCTGGGGACCGCCAGCGGGAAGGGCGCTTCCGGCATTCTTCTCGTTGTAGCCGGGGAAGACGATCTGATTGCTGCCGACGATTGGTGTGCGGTCGGAATTAACGAAAAGGCTGGGGCCGGCGGGGTTCGCACCAAGCGGCTGGTTGCTGTTGTAGCGGAGCAGGCCGATCTGGAGTTGGGCTGTAAGCCGGTCAGAGAAGGTGTGGGTCAGACCGTAAACGAGGTTCTGGCTACGGATAGTCTGGCCAGTGTCGTAGCCGGCGTATGGGCTGTCGTTGACCGCGCCGGAGAAGTAGGCCAAGTTGTACAACACGTAGCGGCCATACATTTGTGTGCGGCTGGTTGCATTCAGGTCAAGCCGACCAAAGACGTTGTACGTGTTCTGCGGAATGCCGCCGCCGGTGTCGACCGGGACGGTGACGTTCACCTGCTGCAGGACGGGAAAGTTGTCGGTGAAGACGCTAGGTTGGGCACTCTCAAGGGTGTTGCGGTCGGGAGCGAAGGCTGTGCTGATGGCTCCGGGTGCGCCGCCGATCTGGCCGAGGGTGAGGACCTGGCCTGTAGCGCTGCCGCTAATGGCGCCAAACTTGCCGAAAAAAGCCTGTGTATTGGAGTTGGACGCAGCGATGAATTGCGCGGTGGGAACGTAATACTGGTTGGTGCCGCTGCTGCGGACGCGGGTCCACTCTGTGTTCTGGAAAAAGAAGAGCTTGCTTCTGGTGGCAGGGACCGGACCGCCGATGGAGTAGCCAAAGGCGTTGCGAACAAAGCGGCCCAGGGGAATGCCGTTGCTGTTGTTGTAGTAGGTGTTGGCGGCGAAGGTGGACGGGCGATAGAACTCGTACGCAGTGCCGTGGAAGGTGCCGGTGCCGGAGCGTGTCACGACGTTGACGACGCCACCGGAGGCGCGGCCGTATTCCGGGCCGTAGTTCCCTGTGATGACGCGGTACTCCTGCACGGAGTCGACGGGAACTACGGTGGCAACGTTGACGGCAAAGAGATTGGTGTTTTCAATGCCATCCAGAAGGATTTCCGTGGAGGCGGAGCGGGCACCATTGATGTTGAAGCCGACGCCGCGGCTGGTGGCGCTGGGGTCTGCGGTGACCGAGCCGGAGAGCGCGACAAAGTCGTAGGGATTGCGGGTTTGCGAGGGCAGCTCCAGCAGCTGCTGCGTGTCGACCACCTGGGAATTTTCTGCATTTTGCAGGTTAATGCCGGAGAGGGCGTTGGCCGCAACCTGAACCGTTTCCGAAGTGCCGACAGAGAGCCTGATATCGACCTTGTTAGAGGAGCCGACGGAGACAATGAGGGCGGCCTGAGAGGTCGCAAAGTCTAAGGCAGAGACACGTAGGTCGTACTGCTGTGGTGCAAGACCTTCCACGCCGTAGGTGCCGGATGTATCGGTCGCGGTGGTGCGGCTGCTGCCGGTTGTGACGCTTGTAATTCTCACGGTTGCGCCGGAGATCAATGCTCCGGTCGCGTCTGTGACCGTGCCTGTGACCCGGCCGTTCTGCGATTGGGCCATAACGGATCCGGCGCTAAGAACGGCACCTATGGCGGCGAGAGTGTGCAGGCGCAAGGGGCCTCCGTTTGTCGCATGAGGGGAACAGGGGCGAGCTGGCTCACGCTTGCGTGGAAGTGCGATTAGAGGTTAAGCCCCTTAAAGATTCGCTCAGGCACAGCGCGAATGATGGCCATTATGGGTGCCCAAATGACAGGGGTGTAGAGAGTGTCAGTCCGCTTATCGACGGCCTTGGCGATTTCCGCGGCAACCTTGTCGGGATCGGCAAATTTCTCGCTGCCCTTCATGCCGGCAGTCATGCTGGTTTTAACGGGGCCGGGTTTGACGGTGAGAACGTGAACACCTTCGCGATCAACCCGGTTGCGGAGGCCGCCGAGGAAGGCGGTGAGGCCGGCTTTGGAGGAGCCGTAGACGTAGTTGGACTTGCGACCGCGCTCGCCGGCGACGCTGCTGAGGACGGCAAGGGTGCCGTGTCCCTGCTTGACCATAAAGTTGGCGAGCCAGGTGAGGAGCGAGACGGGGACGGTGTAGTTGGTGTGCAGTATTTGGAGGGCGTGGTTGGTGTCCTGCTCGGCGGTGGGCTGGTCGCCGAGGATGCCGACGGCAAGGTAGGCGACGTCGAGGCCGTTGAGGGCTTCCACGGCGCGGGCACAGAGTACCGGGTGCTCCTCGACGTTGTCGAGATTGGCGACGGCGGTGTCCACCAGAGCGGCTCCGCGGACTTTGAGGTCGGCGGCGACGGCGGCGAGGCGGTCGGAATTGCGGGCAACAAGAAAGAGGGATGCGCCTTCGCGGGCCCAGATGCGGGCCGTAGCTTCTGCAATGCCGGAGGTGGCGCCGAAAATAATGATCTTGCGTGGGGTGTGAGTGAGATCGCGGCGGGGAAGGGTGGGTTCAGTGTCGGGCATTATTCCTCTAAAAAGTTTGTGCTACTCCGAACCCGCCTGGTGACGCATCCGGGTGGCAGATCGAGGTGAGGCAGGCGGTACTGCGTTTTGATAGAACGCTATTGGAGGTGAGTCGCCTTCCATATCGCTGCGACGATCACAACAGCTGCAAGAGAACTCGTCACGACTCTCTGGGACAGAGTGGATGCATTTTCCGCCCCAGCCTTGCATCCGGGCCAGGGCAATTTAACATCGCCACGGACAGCGCCTAAAAGGACAGCTAGACCTCCGACAGCAGCTAGTAAAAAACCCGTCGGACTACTGCTGGATGGCTCATGCAAGAACATACTCAATATGGGCTGCACGGTGCCTCCTTGTGAGAAAAGCTGAATCTATCCTACTGCGGTGACGCGCTCCCAGAAGCTGCTGGTAAGCAGGGGGTCTTTGTAACGAGCGAACTGTTGCCACTGGGGATAGCTGGTTTGGAACTGCTGCGCGGTCATGCGGGCGTCTTTGGCGGGGTAAAGCTTGCCGCCGAACTCGAGAGTCATGCTGGCGAGGCGGTCGAAGAGGGCGAAGGATTTCTCGGGTTTGATGGGGAAGTCGAGTGCAAGGGTGATGCCGGGTTGAGGGAAGCTCATCATGCCGGGGGAGGGCACGTCGCCGAAGGCTTTGAGGACAGCAAGAAAGCTGGCGAGACCGGACTTTGCGACCTCGTTGAGGATAGCGATGGTGCCTTCGCGCGCATTCGCCCAGGGAATGGCGTACTGAAACTGCAGCAGGCCGGATTTGCCGTACATGCGGTTCCAGTGGAGGACCTTGTCGAGCGGATAGAAGAAAGGCTCGTAGTCCTGCAGGGCGCGGACGCAAGGCTTGACCTGCTTGTGGAAGAAAGCAGTGTTGAAGAGGCTGACCGTCGCGGAATTTAGCGCAAAGCCGGGAGCGTCGAAGGGGAACACGAGTTTCGGCTTGGGTGAGGTGGGGAGCGGGTCCGGAATCTTGCTGTGATCGCCCAGCATAAAAATGCCGCGGGCAAAGTTCTTGCCAGTGGAGGTGACGTCAACCCAGCTGACCGTGTACTCGACGTGCTTGTACTGCTCGGTGAGGGCGAGAAACTCGTCGACCCCGTGGAACTGGATGCCTTCGTAATCGATAAGGCGACTGACGATGGGCTTGAGGCGGAGCTGAATCCAGGTAAGGACGCCGGTAAGACCGAGGCCGCCAATGGTGGCAGCGAACCAGTCGGGGTTGTCGGTGGGCGAGCAGTGCAGGCGCTGGCCGTCGGAGCGCACGAGCTCAAACTGGGTGACGTGGGAACCAAAGGTGCCGGCGAGGTGGTGGTTCTTGCCATGGATGTCGTTGGCGACTGCGCCGCCCAGCGTCACGTACTTCGTGCCCGGACTGACGGGCAGGAACCAGCCGTGGGGTACAGCGAAGTCGAGCAGTTGAGCGAGAGTCAGGCCGGCTTCGGCGGTGAGGATGCCCTGCTCTTTATCGAAGCTGAGCAGGCGGTTCATGCCGGTGGCGACGAGGAGGTTGCCGTCCTTTAGAAGGCAGGAGTCGCCATAGCTGCGGCCCATACCGACGGCAAGGGCGCCGGTAGGCATGCCGTTATGGTCCTGCAGAACTTTGGGGTAATCGGTTTGCCAGGAGAGCGGGACCAGGGTAGAGCCATAGAGGGGGTAGCGGCCCCAGGATTCAAAGGGGACTGGACCCTCAAACTGGTCGTCAATGTCATGCCGGGACGGAGATGTGCGGTGCTGCAGTACCGGAGATTCGGGGGTGGTGGCCATTCACTCAAGGATAGCGTTTTATGCTGGGAGCTGATGAAAGACTTTTACGTTGGCGAAGCGGCACGGCACGAGAACACGGCTGTTGTCAGTTATTTCCTGTTATCGGCGATTAGCGCACGGGATAAGAAGGGCGGCGGCCAGTACCTGGCGCTGACACTGACGGACAAGACAGGCAGCTTCGACGCGCGCATGTGGGAGGAGTTCGCAGGCGTGCTGGAAACGTGCAGCGGCGGCTGTTACGTAAAAGCGCAGGGCCGCGTCGAGAAGTACCAGGGTCGTTTCCAGATGACATTGCAAAAGTTGCGGCATGCGGCGGAAAGCGAGATCGATGTTGCCGACTTCCAGGCAGTGACGAAGTATGACATCGACGCGCTTTGGAACGAGTTGAATGGGTATGTGGAGGCGTTTAGAAACGAAGATCTAAGGCGACTGGTGCGGGCGTTTCTCGACGACCCGGAGTTGGGGCCGGCGTTCAAGTCTGCGCCGGCGGCGAAGATGCTGCACCATGCATGGCTCGGCGGGTTGCTGGAGCATGTGGTCTTCCTGTGCAGGCTGTGCGGGCGGGTAGCGCCGCAGTATTCGGATGAGGTGGATTCGGATTTACTGATCGCAGGAGCTATTCTGCATGACTTTGGAAAAGTGCGGGAGCTGGCGTGGAAAAGCGCTTTCAAGTACACCACTGAAGGCCAACTGCTGGGTCACATCACAATCGTGATTGGATTGATCCGGGAGAAGATCGCCGGGCTTCCCGGCTTTCCAGACCGGCTGCGCGTGCTGGTGGAGCACCTGATCCTGTCGCACCATGGCCGGTACGAGTACGGGTCGCCAAAGCTGCCGATGACGCCGGAGGCCATAGTGTTCAGCGCACTCGACGACCTGGAAGCGAAAATGCAGAACATGCGTGCGGAGTTCCAGAAGGCAGCGGAAAACGGCAAGGGTGCCGACGAGGTGACAGAGTACTCACGGAGTATGGAGAGAAATTTGTTGAACAGCCGCGCTTACCTGCAAGGCGAGAGGATTGAGGCAGAGAAGGCGGCAGCGGCTGTGGCACCGCCGAGTGCAGGCTCGCTCAGCATGCTGCAAAGCCTGTTCGGGCACAAGTAGCACATAGGCACGGCAGTACAAAGCTCATGGCCTGAATCCAGCACGGGCTTCGAACCCGCGTGTTGCAGCGGGCTACTGGACAGGCGGGGAAGGAGCGACGATTGCTGGTGGCTGCTTCTTCGAGAGCAGGACAAGTTGCGTGTAGACGCGCTTGAGAGAATCAGGACCGACGGAGACTTTGCCTCGAAACGGGTTGTCGAGGGTGGCGACAAGAAAGATCATGAGGCCGAGAAGTCCCGACATCAGGACCGTCATCCAGCGATGCATGAGGGTGGAGCGCATGTGAAAGAACCACGTGGCGGCGATGCAGGTGAGCGCGCCGAGCAGGACCATCCACCAGAGCGAGCGAGGCAGGCTTGTCTGAATGGAGTCGAGCCGGGAACGGCGAACTTCGACGAGATTGTTGAACTGGCGGTAGGCCTCGGAGTAGAGGACCTGCTGGCCCATGTCGGCGGGTTGAAACTGGAGGAGATGGCCCTGGAAGTCATCCAGCATGGGGGCTGACCCGTTAGGGACGATGCCCTGGCGCATCTGGGGCCAGCTATGATCGATGACTTCGAGGGTGTAGCGGCGCAGGTCGTTTGTAAGCAGTGCGCGTGAGGGTTCGGGATAGACGTTGACGTCGCGGTAGAGGGAGGCGATGACCTGGGCTTCGCGGTCCACCTTATCCTGTATTGCCGCGTAATTGTTCCACGTGCCAATGGCGACGAGGCCAAGCGTGATGCCGTAGAAGACAGTGACGGCGGAAAGGTAGTAGCCGACGATGTCGTTGTGTGAGTGGTCCTCTTCATGCACGCGGCGGACGAAGACGCGGGTGAGATAGGTGCCGACAAGGCCGAAGGCGATAAAAGCACCGATGCAGACGATACCGAAGAGCCAGGGTGGGAGATCGTAAATCCAGTAGAGGGTCATGATGGGTTTCCGTGGTGGCTTGCCGTGGGGAGTCAGGTCCAGCTTGCTGCGATGAGCGTTGCGCGCTGGCCAGGTTGGAGCAGGCTCGGAGCGAGTTCGAAGAGGAAGTTTTTCGGCTACGCAGGACGATGAAGCTTCCCTGATCCGGGCGAAATAACCCTGTCTGGGAGTACGAGATGGCGATAGACGCAGGAATGATCAGTGGTGTTCCCACTGTGTAAGGACGCGCTGGATAGGGTCGGCGCTGATGCTGATCTTGCCGCGGAATGGATTATCGAGTGTAGCGACCAGAAAAACCATGAGACCGAGCAGACCGCTCATCAGGAGGGTCATCCAGACATGCATCGTGAAGCTGCGAGTGTCGAAGAAAAGTGAGGTAAGGATGCAGACCAGGGCACCAAGAAGAACCATCCACCACAGCGAGCGCGGAACGCTGGTGAGGACGGAGTCCAGGCGGGCGCGACGGGATTCGACCAGGTCGTTGAACTGGCGGTAAGTCTCCTGGTACACGACGGACTGACCCATGGTGGCAGGCTGGAACTGCAGGAGGTGGACCTGGTAGTCGTCGAGGAACTGGGCGGAACCACGGGGGATGATGCCGCGTCGCTGCTCGGGCCAGGAGCGTTCGACGACTTCGTGAGCGTATTTGCGAAGGTCTGCGGTGAGTTGTGTGCGCAGGGGCTCGGGGTAGCTATTGCTATCGCGGTACAGGGAGGCAAGGTCCTGTGCTTCGCGGTCGACCTTGTCCTGGATGGCGGAGTAGTTGTTCCAGGTGCCGACGGAGACGAGGCCGAGGGTAATGCCGTAGAAGATGGTTACGGCGGCGAGGTAGTAACTGACGATGTCGTTATGTGAGTGGTCTTCGCGGTGGACGCGACGAACGAAGCTGCGTGTGAGAAAGAGGCCGACGACGCCCAAAACCATGAAGGCGGCAATGCAGAGCAGGCCGAAAAGCCAGTTGGGCAGGTCATAAACCCAATACATCGCCATCGTTTGGAATCTCTCTTTAGAAGAATAGATGCGGGTGAGGCGGGATTTGCCGCTTTCGAGGTCAGGCAGCAGTGTCTACCGGTGCCATCCTGAAATGCGTGGCCGGGTCAGCGGCGAGGTCAAGCACGAGGCGCTCGAGCACGAGGGATTTATCGACAGGGCTGCTGCGAATGGCGAGATCGGCGCGGGCGATGAGCTTGAGCGCAGCGGTAAGGTGGGAGCGCTGCTTGTAGCGGCGTGTCTGGGCGAGCAAGTCGTCTACGGCGTACTGCGGCATGCGAAAGCCGGGCCAAAGATGCATCCATACCTGGCGGGACTCGCGGACGTTCTTCTCGTGGAGAATGAGCATCTGCCGAAACGTGCGGGCAAGCATGTAGAGCTGTCCGATGGCGGAGTCTTCACCGCCGTCGGAGCTGTTGAGCAGCCCGCGTAGCAGAAGGACGGCACGGGGCCTGTCGCGGCGGCTGATGGCGTCCGTGAGTTCGTAGAGGGAGCGCTGCTTGGCAGCGAGGACCATGGTCTCCACATCTTCAAGCGTGATGGTATCTGGGTGTCCGAGCGGAGTTGTGGGCCGGTTGGAGGGCGTGACGTAAAGGATCAGCTTTTCCAATTCGGAGCTGATCTGAAGCATGTTGCCGGCGAGGGCATCGGTGAGTTCGCGCGCGGCTTCAGGCTGCAGAGTGGTGCCGCGGGCGGCGGCCGTGTCGATGGCCCAGCGTTGGGCGTCTTCGTCAGAGATGGTCTGCAGTTCTACGGTGCCGCAGTGCTCGCCGAGGGTTTCGCGGATACGGTCGTAGCGGTCTTTGTCTTCGCGATCCATGCGACGAAGATCGGTCGGCAGCAGGAGGTGGTCCGCGACGAAAACCAGCAAGGCCTGAGGATTGGGTGAGCGAAAGTAGCGGTCGACGGCGGCGAACTCTTCTTTCTTTGCGCCGCGGCCATACAGGGTCTTAAGGCCACGGAGGAAGATAACCTGGAACGGTGCCATGAGGGACGGGGTCTGGGCGAGATCCAGCGCGTCGAAGATGGTGGTGTCGGCCGACAACTCGAGATCGTGGAGGCTGAAGTCGCGAAGATCTGGGGGGACGAGGGCCTGGAGAACACCCTTGCGTGCGCGGTCGTACAAAAAGGTTTCGGAGCCGAGCAGTACATAGCCGGGGCGGATGGCCGGGGTAGCGATCTCCGCAAGAAAGCGGTCGACGGCGGCAAAGGATTTAAGGGAGGAAGCCACGGTGTATTGTTGCAGGTTTGCGCCAGGAGGCCGGTCACAGCTGCTTCCGGACGCCTGCCTCTTTCTCGATTTTCGAGATCTGGTCTTTGAGTTCGCCTTCCAAGGCGGACCGTGCTTCACCGGTACGGAAGGTGAGCGGAGAAAGGCGTTGCGTGACATCCTCCTCCAGAAAAGCGACTGCGGAGTAGAAGGCCAGCAGAGCCAGCAACAGGCCGCACCAAGCCGTGGCCTTAGTCGCCCACACCGGGCCACCCAGAGCGGCAGTGGCGCCGACCGATGTGCGCAGCATGGCAATCACCAGCACGGCACCCAGCAATGGTTTACCCCTGAAGGTCACAGCCGACAGCATGGCGAGGCAAAGAGCCAGGCAAAGCAGGAAGGCACCAGACGCCGGGCTGACCGGTGTTTGCGGCCCACCCAGCAACGTCATGCCCTGTATCACCCATGCCGCGCCAAAAATGGCGAATGTCGTGGCACCACCCGCATCCCTGGCCAGGAATGCCATGAGGCTTGGCCCAAGTTCCAGCGGTGCCACAAACGCCAGCAGCATGAGTCCGACCTGCCGCGATTCCGCAGCGGGAATCCAGTGCAGCAGAAGCGCGCTGTACAACACATTGCCCACGCCAAAAGCAAACGATGCCAGGGGAATGGAACTGGCATAGGGTCGCAGGACAATCTGTACCGGGATATCTGCCATCTCTGCCAATCTAAAGCCACCCTGTCAATACGCCTTCTCTGCTTCGATTGATTCCGGGCGGTGTACGGCAACCGAGTTCAAGAGAAGTTGCGCTGAATGCACACAGGGCACCGCAGATCAGCTATGTGGCAAAGGGGTGGCGCGGGGTGGCGCTAAAACGAGTTCAATAAGTCGCTGACCATGGCCTGCGCGAAGTCGCGAGCCAGGCGTTTCACAGCGGGGCCATCTTCCTGGATGAACGCGCTTAGATCTTGCGTAGACTGGAACTGGTCGCGGAAGAGGAAGCGGTCGTTGGTGTACAGGAGCTTGCCGTCGCGGGCGGTGAGGGTGATCCTTGCCTGCACGGTGATCAGATAGCTGCTGGTGGCCCCGCTGGAGCTGTCGTAGGTCAGGGGGGCCACGGACTCCGACAGGATGGTGCCCTGAAGCGTGGCATCGCTGCCTTCGGTGCTGTTGATGATTTTGTAGCGGGTGCGGGTGTTGAGCTCGCGGATCACGGCCTCGGTGAAGACGTTTTCTGTGCGGTACTGCTGGGCGCGGGTGACGAAAACGGGAACCGCGAGCGTGCGGACGCTGCCGGGGACGTGCGTGGCGGTGCCGGCGACGTGGTACCCACAGCCCGTCAGGCAAGCGATAGCGACGATGGCGAGGTGGGCGACACGGGGCATGTGTCAATCTTCGCAGATGGATCGCTGAACCCACCTTTGTGGCCAGCAGGATTTGCCGATCAGGATGGCCACCCGGCCCTTGTCGGAACAGGTTCCGGTACACTTGGGGTTGCTTATGGGCATGATTGTTGCGCAACAGTTGAGCAAGACCTACCGGTCAGGCAAGGTGGAGACGCAGGCGTTGAAGGACGCCACGTTCACCGTGGAACGCGGTGAGTTTGTGGCGATAGTGGGGCCGTCCGGGTCTGGCAAGAGCACCCTGTTTTACCTGCTGGGCGGTCTGACAAACGCCAGCGGCGGCATGGTCACGATCGATGGCGTGGACTTTGCCGCACTCAGCGACGCCGAGCGCACGAAGCAGCGCGGGGCGAAAATCGGCTTTGTGTTCCAACGCTTTAACCTGCTGCCGACCTTGACAGCGCGGGGCAATGTGGAGCTGGCACACGAAATTGCAGCGAGCGGGAAGCCGTTCGATACAGCCCTGCTTGACGAGCTGGCGCGCGAGTTGCAACTGGATGGCCGCATGGACAAGCGGCCCAATGAGTTGAGCGGCGGCGAGCAGCAGCGTGTGGCGATTGCACGTGCATTGATCAGCCGGCCGGCGCTGATCCTGGCGGATGAGCCAACCGGGAACCTGGACACGGAGAACAGCGACGCCGTGCTGGAAATGCTGCGGCATGCGTCCAAAAAGATGGGGCAGACGGTGATGATGATTACGCATAACCCGGAGGCAGCGGCGGTGGCTGACCGGATTCTCTACGTGCGCGACGGGCGGATTTGGCTGACGCCGCCCGCGCAACGTGTACGGGTTGCGCGAGTTTGAAAGACGACAGGTTTCGCGAGAAGGGCTCCCCGCGCAAAGGTGGGCCCGGAAACGCTGCACAAAAGGCTGGACAGGAAGCACCCGGCTTCGTGAATTTGAAGAGACCGAATCGCAGTGGTACTTCCCTGCCCCCTGCCGTAACCAAGGCAGTGGCTAAGCCGGACATGCTGGCGGGTAATGCTGAGCCGGCACCGGTCAAGGCAGTGAGTGCAGCGCGAGCTGCGGCGTTTGCGATCTTGACAAAGGTTGCAACAACGGCTGGGCACAGCGACGACCTGCTGCATGCGCCGGCAGTGGACGCTCTAAGTGCAGAAGACCGCAACCTGACAATGGCGTTGGTGCTGGGTGTGCTGCGTTGGCAATTGCAGCTGGATGCGCAGATCAAGCCGATGCTGCAGAGGCCGGATGCGGAGCTGCATCCCGCAGCGTTGCTCGCGCTGCGGCTGGCCATCTTCCAGATGGAGCACATGTCGCGCATACCAGCGCACGCGGCGATTCACGAAAGTGTGGAGCTGGCCAAGGCGAATGGGGCGTTCCATGCGTCGGCGATGGTGAATGCGCTTCTGCGACGGTGGCAGCGGGAGCGTGCTACGGCCGGGCCCGTGCGGCAGACGCTGGCTTCCGTGTCGCCGGCAGAGGTAGCGCATCCGGCGTGGTTGATGCAGCGCTGGCGCGCGACATACGGCGGGCGGGCGGCGCGGCTGATGGCCGGATATGACCAGGCGGAGCCGCCGAGTGGCGGCCTGTTCGAGGAGGCTTCGGACGAGCCGGTAAATTCATTCCGCGGCTATGCGCTGCCGTCCATTGATGATGGATCCAGGCTGGTGGCGGAGATTGCAGCAGCTTCGGTTGCAGCGCCCGGGAGGATCTTAGATGCGTGTGCGGCCCCGGGTGGAAAGACGCGGCTGCTGGCGCTGCGGCACCCCGGAGCAGAGATTGTGGCGGCGGACCTCAGCGAAAAGCGCCTGGACGCCATGCGAGCGAGGCTGCAGAAAGAGCCGGCTGCGGCCGCGATCAGGACGGTCGTGGCGGATATGACGGCGTCGCATGTGAAGACAGACGGCGATACGCCGAATCCGCTGGAGGGTGAGTTCGACCTGATCCTTGTGGATGCACCATGCAGCGGGACGGGGACGCTGGCGCGGAACCCGGAGATTCGGCACCGGTTGCGGGAGAGCGATTTGCCGCGGCAGGCGGAACGCCAGAAAGCCATCCTGCGGGCGGCGCTGAAGCGGCTCGCGGCGGGTGGGCGGCTGGTGTACTCCACCTGCAGCATGGAGGCGGAAGAGAACGAAGCAGTCATCCAGCCGTTGATCTCAGCCGGTGAGGTCTTTCCGGAACCGCTGCTTCTGGAAAACCTGCCGGGACTGAGTGAAGAGGTGTCGATACACCTGCGTCAGACAGCCGTGACCGCGGATGGCAGTTTACGGACCGTGCCGGGAGTGCATGCGTGCGACGGATTTTTTGCGGTGGTCTTGCGAAAAGCGTGAAGCCGGTGTTTCGCGAAACTCCATCCACGATCTGACGAAATCGTTCAGCGAACGAGGTGAAGCGGTCGCGTTGACGAGTTGTGTAACTGAGCGATTACAGTTTTGCGGGCGGCATGCGGACGATGGGTGCGGCAGCAGGTGGCGTGGAAGCGGGAGGGCCGACAGCAGGTGTGGTGGTCACCGCTGGAGCCGCGTAAACGGCGTGGGCCATGACGACATGAGGATTGTCTGCGGCGGTGACGCGCGCTCCTGCCTGGGGTGACTGCGAGGCGATGGGGCCGCCGATCGCTGTCGGCACAGGTGGCGCTTCGCCCGTGGTGCCGTCAGGGTTTACCGGGGCCGCGGCAGGTGCGGCGGCTTGCGGAACGATGGCGTAGAGCGGCAGATTTATGTCCTTCATGCGGGCTTTGGCAGCGCTGTAGCTGAGTCCGACAAGGTTAGGCATGACCCAAGCGCGCGGCGCGGATTCCATGGGCTGGCTGAGCAGTAGGCTGACTTCCGGCTTGTCAACACCCTCAGCGTTGGGCGGGGGCGTCTGCGCGAGTACGGCGTCGGCAGGGCCAGGCGCGGGAATGTGGCCGAGGGTACCAAGGTCGAGCGAGGCTCGGCGGATGGCGGTCGCGGCGTCGCGCTGGTCCATGCCGAGAGTGTCCGGAATCGGTATGCGCTGGGGACCAATGCTCTCTGTAATGCGCATGTGCCAGCCCTTGCGGACGCTGACCCCTGCTGCCGGGAACTGACTGAGGACGCGGCCTGCAGGGACGGTGGTGGAGTAGAAGCGGTTTTCCACGGTGAGGTTGAGCTTTGCGTCGTGGGTCAGGTCGGCGGCATCGTCAAGCGTTTGACCGCTCAGGTTGGGTACAGTGACTTCTGATGCATGAATGGCGACACGCATGGTGAGCAGCGCGCCGAGAAGCGCAGCAGTGGACATGGCCAGCAAGGTAAGGCCAATGGAGAAAGCGCGGGTAATGCCATGTTTTACTTCGCCGGTATTGTTCCGGTAGCGGACGCGGATTTTCATCGCAATTGAAGTGTAGAACGCAGGTGCAAGACATGGAATGGCGGACGCGACCGATGCGCGATGGAGCATCCCATGACGGACACGCCAAAAACACCTGCAAGGAGAAGAATGCGACTAGAACCGCTGAAACGGACGAATTGAACGACTTCAAAAGCCGCTGGATGTGACGATCGCAAAAACGTAAAGAACACCGCGATTTGTGAGCGAGCAGGATGTGCGCTGGTCGGGCCATTCTCCCGCTGCTCCACTTCCCAGTTCGGTAAACCGACGTTGGCAGCGTTCGAAGCACTTGCAGAGGACTCCACCCTGCCAAAGGCTGCACGAGATCGCGATTTTGACGATGGGAGCGAAGCTGTACTCGCGCTACCAGTTCTACACGCACGAGAGGGTTGCGCGTGCAAGGGACTGAGCGCCGCAAAATTGCGCCTATCAGTGCGGGACAACGGCCTGCGGACCTGTCGGACGCTGAAGGTGTGGCGTACGGCGTGGCAGGCGTCCTGAGCGGCGGCGATCAGGTCGGCGATACGCTGCATGCGCACGCGACGGAAGGTTTCGGCAGGGCTGGCTTTGCGGAACTTGCATACCCGATCGGGTGCTACCAGCTGGTGAATACGCTGCTCAACGCGCATGACATGCCAGTGCCGGAGTAGAGCCGGCGGGCGTCAGCGGGCGTTGTCGGTAGCGGGTTCTGGGTGGATCAGCAGCCGATCCACTTCCGGATGTTGTCGGAGAAACGCGGCTTCCAGGCCGGAGATGCTGCGGTGGACACGGTCCATGGACCAGTCGTCGGGCAGAGTGCAGTGGCAGCTCATATCGACGCGGTCCCCGTGTTGCATTGCCGTGATGTCGTGAATGTCTTCAATTTCGGGAAAGTCTTTGACCGCGACACGGAGATCGGCGATCAGCAAGCGGTCGCGCTCCACTGGAACCGGATGCTCGATAGCGTCGACCTCGCTTTCAATGTGGGTAAGAATGCGGTGGATGTCAGGAACTTCGCGGCGCATGTCGGCCTCAATGCGGGAGACGGTTTCGTGCGCGTCGCGAAGGTGGGTAGCGGCGGGAAGCTCAAGATGCTGCTCAAGGTAGAGACCGTCTTCGAGCTGCTGAATGCTGACGTCGTGAATGGAAAGGTCAGCGCGGGAGGCTACGGCGCGCACACGATCAAAGACAGACTCGTGGACATCTGCGGTGGGCACGGTGTGAACAACGACATCAGTGCCTGGGGTGATGCTCTGAATGGCCTCGGTCACGGCAGAGACAATCTGCTCTGAACGCTGGAACGAAATAGTGCGAGCCATGCCAAGCGTGACGTCCGCAAAGTAAGCCGGACCGGCGCGACGCATGCGCAGCTGATTGACCGACACAACGCCGGGAATGCGGCGCACAGCGTCAATCATGCCGCGGCGGGTCTCTGGCGGAGTCTTGTCGAGAAGTGCATCCACCGTCTCTCGGAAGAGGCGGTAGGTGACGGTAAGGATGATGATTGAAACGATAAGGGCGGCCAGCGGGTCTGCGAGCTGGAGCTGGCGGATGCCGAAGTGCTGGCCGAGGTAGACCGCAGCGAGGCCGAGCAGAACGGCGAAGGACGACCAGATGTCGGTGCCGAAGTGGAGCGCCTCTGCCTCCAGCGCCTGGGAGTGGGCCTGCTGCGCAACGGCGGCGAGCTGGCGCGAGCGAGTGTAATCCACCGCTATGGAAAGCAGCAGGACGAGGATGGGCCACAGAGAGAACGGCAGCTGGAGCGACTGGCCGTGACGGTAATGCTGCACACGCTTAACGGCCTCAAAGATGATCCAGCCGGACGAGGCGAGCATAAAAAGGGTCTCCGCGAAGGCGGAAAGGCTTTCCACGCGACCGTGGCCGTAGCTGTGATCTTCGTCCGGCGGCATGTCCGCGACACGCAGGCTCAGCAGAGTCATGGTACTGGCGATAAGATCGATGGCCGAGTGCGCGGCCTCAGACAACATGCCGAGCGATCCTGTGGCGATGCCGGTAATTATTTTCAGCAGAGTAATGGCGGAAGCTGCAAGGACGGAGCGCAAGGCAATTTCGCGCTTGATCTGAATGATATCGCGCGAAGGTGCAGCGGGAACGCCGGGCCGGAGCACGGGTAAGGAGGCCGGGCGAGATTGCGGAAGCTCGGGCATGCAAAGTTTCAGGCTACACGCGATGGGCGTGGAGCGGAAAGGACATCTGTGCAGCCATCATACGGCGGTCGCGGACCAGAGACCGGCCACTCCAAAGAGGTAAGGTTTCCAGGTTGCGTCGGTGAAGCCGGCGCGGAGCATCATCGCGCACATCTCCTGCGGCGGTGGGAAGCGTTCAACGCTGACGGGAAGGTATTTGTAGCTTTCGCCACTACCGGAAAGAAAGCCGCCTATGCGGGGGAGGACGTGGCGGAAGTAGAGGCGGTACGCCGTTCCGAGCAGGCCGGGCGGTTCGCTGAAATCGAGGATGCCGATGCGGGCGCCTGGACGGAGAACACGGCGAATCTCACGCAAGCCGGCGTTGTAGTCCGCCAGATTGCGGAAGCCGAAGGCGGAGGTAACCAGGTCCTGCGACGCGTCGGCAAAGGGCAGGGCGAGGGCGTCGGCTTCGATGAAGGTAACGGGTTTCCCCGCCAGCTTGGTGCGTCCGCGTTCGATCATCTCGTGGGAAAAGTCGATTGCGATGATGGATGCGCTTCCCTGCCCTTGCGGCCGGCGGGCGAGCAGGGCGGCGGTCATATCGGCGGTGCCGCAGCAGAGGTCGAGCACGTTGGCTTCGGGACGGCGCAGGATGGTGTCAAAATGCTTTGCAGCGCGGTGCCACCAGACGCGGTCCATGCCGAAGCTGAGCACGTGATTGAGGCGGTCGTAACGGGGGGCAATAGTGTTAAACATCGCCTGGACTGCCCTGCCCGCGCTGGCGGGGGCAGACGTGCCATGCGGGCGCGCGCCAACAGGCTGTTCAGGAAAAGTCATGCCGGCACCGCCGTCGCATGCGGCAGGGTTTGGAGCATTGCCGCGAGCATAAATGCCGCGGCGGCGTGAAGCTCGCCTTCGGTCACGTCGCGGACGATCTCCGTAGAGCCGATGCCGGTGGGCAGAATGAACTTGAGTACCCCGCTACGCTTTTTCTTGTCGCGTGCGGTAAGGGCTACAAGTTGGTCCGCCGTTGCGTTAAAAGGCGGCAGGCTGGTGGTGCGCTGAATGAGTTGCGCAATGCGCACTGCATCTTCTGTGGGAATTGCACTGCGGGTCTGCGCCAGATGCAGAGCGGCGATCATACCCCAGCCGATAGCTTCGCCGTGGAGAAGTGTTGTGTAGCCGGTCGCGGCTTCAACGGCATGGCCCAGAGTGTGACCAAGATTGAGGGTGGCGCGGACGCCGGTTTCGAACTCGTCCTCTGCAACGATCGCGGCCTTGACGCGGATACTTGCCTCAACAACATGGGCCAGTGCCACGGGGTCGCCAGCAAGGATGACATCAATGTTGCCTTCCATGTACTTGAAGAGATCTGCATCGCCGAGGATGGCTGATTTGACGCTCTCCTGCAGGCCGGCGCGGAGCTCTCTCCGTGGCAGGGTGCTGAGGGTGTTAGTGTCGGCAAGAACGGCAACCGGCTGATGGAAGCTGCCGACAAGGTTCTTGCCTGCCCCCAGGTTCACGCCAGTCTTGCCGCCAACCGACGAGTCCACCTGGGCGAGCAGCGTGGTGGGAATCTGCAGGAAGCGAAGGCCACGCATATAGATTGCGGCAAGAAAGCCGGTGATGTCGCCAACCACGCCGCCGCCCAGAGCGATCAGGAGGGCGTCGCGGTCCGCGCCAAGGGTGGCAAGCTGCTCGCAGAGTGTTTCAAGGGTGGCGAGCCGCTTGTGCTGCTCGCCGGCAGGGATCAGAAGGGTATGCGTCGGATGCGGAAGCATGTCGCGAACAGCGCTTCCCCACAGGCGATCGATCTCAGGCGAAGTCACGATAACCGCCATGGAGTTTGGGCCGGAGAGCGTGTTGAGTACTGGAAGAAGATGTGCAAGCGCACCCGGACCGATGTGAACGGGGTAGGTAGCAGTCGCCGTTTGAATGTCGAGGACAGGCACAGCTTGATTATCGCAGTGGAGCTGTGGGGTTACTCTGTTGGCATGAAGATTGGGGATGTAATTGAGTTTTCGTTGCCGGACCAAAGTGGCAAGGCGATCTCGTTGAAGCAGTACCGGGGCAAGCCGGTGGTGCTGTTCTTTTATCCGCGCGCAGATACGCCGGGATGCACCGTCGAAGCCTGCGAGTTTCAGTCGCTCTATGGGCAGTTGGAAGCAGCCGGTGCGGTGCTGCTGGGCATCAGCCGCGACACACCCGGCAAGCAGAAGAAGTTCGCGGACAAGTTCGGTTTGACGTACCCACTGCTGGCCGACTCTGATTTGGTGGTGGCCAAACAGTTCGACGTGGTGAAGGAAGCCAGCATGTACGGCAAGCCCGTCACCAAGGTCGAGCGATCGACATTTGTTTTCGACAAGGACGGCAAACTGGAGGCAGAGTTCCGCGGTGTCAAGCCGGAGGGACATGCGGCAGAGATGCTCGCTTTGGTGAAGGGTGTGGCGTAAGCCGACGGAGTTGTCTGCGCACGCGGTCTGGGTGGATGTGCCCGTCCCCGGATGTCTAGACCGCTGCGTCGTGCTGAGCCTGCAAACTAGGCAGTACACAGAGGCGCAGCGCGAAGGTGCTCTGGGGCACGCCCTGGGCCTGGACACGCAGCTTGTAAATGACGGCACATACCTTCTTGCGACGGCGGCAGGCGACCCCGACGCGGTTGTGGCCAGCGGTGGTTGGAGTTACCGCGCAACGCTCTTCGGCAGTGATGCCGGTCCGGGCCGAGAACCAGCGCTGCTGGCCCCACAAACGACGCTGCAAAATTCGAGCGATCTTTGTGCGTCCTGCGGGCGCGGCAGGATTGGGAACAGCAATGCTGCGGTACTGCGAAGCCAGAGCAGACAGGCAGGATTTTGCGCGCGGAGATGTGATTGACACTTACCGGCGTTCCCCTGTACCTGCGGGAATGGTACGTCGCAAATGAACCCGTGGCAGTGCCGCAGCCTAACGGCGAGATGCTACCCCTCGTGACCATGCATAGGGAGTTGCGCGGGCTAAGCAGTTGGAAAGGTGAAATCCTGGCCGGCAGAAAATACAGCCTCTGTGCCGGTGGCAGGAGCAGAGTCGGCAATGTCCTTCTTGCCTTCTTTACCGAGCGCGGTCACGATGTCGGACAGAACAGCGTAGTTGCCGATGCGCGTGACCTGAAGCGAGAGTTCTCCATAGCTGACCAGGATGCCGGCGCGGGCGGACTGCACCACCGTCAGCTTTACCGGCGTGCCTTTCGGCAGTCCCCCGAGCGGCCCGGAAAGGACTGCGTCGACCATGTCCCCATTGCGAAGGTGACCGCTGTCTGCGGTGGCCTTTAGCTGAACGCAGATGGGTGTACCGGAGCGCAGACCAAGCGGATTCGGAACAGTAGCGATGGGCAACATTGGTTTGTCGTCCGATGGCTGGCCGGGATGCTGCGGATTACCGGTGACCTCGATCTTGCTGTTCGCGAGAGGTGCGGTGGAAGCGGGCGCAGCCGTCACACGTTGGCGCGAGCCTGCGGGCGTTGAGGATCTTCGGGTACGCGCACCTGGCGCGCTGGCTGGCACGGCAACCGCGGGTGTGGCGCTCGTCTTTCCTGCGGGTGTGGGTGAAGGCGCAACCGACGTCTGCTGCGCCGAAACGCCATGCGCGAAGCAGAGAACGGCAGCAACTGCCAGGACGTGACTCATGAAAGATGGGATGAGACCCACGCAGGCAGAGTTGCAGAATGTGGTTGGCTGGCACGTGGGCCGGAGTACCACTTTGGATCCAGGCATGTACTGCCGTCAGTCCCCCGGCGCCGGCGCTGGAGCAAAGCGGGAACGGGTCGGCGCGCTACGGCGTCCGCGACGCTCAATGAAAGCGCGGATGCGGTCGAAGGTAAGATAAACGACCGGTGTGGTGAAGAGAGTAAGTGCTTGCGAGACGAGCAGGCCGCCGACGATCGTGATACCGAGAGGTTTGCGGAGCTCCGATCCAGTGCCGGTGCCAAAGGCGAGGGGAACGGCACCAAGCAGTGCAGCCATCGTGGTCATGGTGATGGGACGGAAGCGGAGAACGCACGCCTCATAGATGGCGTCGACAGGAGCCTTACCGTGTTCGCGTTCGGCGACAAGGGCAAAGTCGATCATCATGATGGCGTTCTTCTTCACAATACCGATCAGCAGCAGAATGCCGATCATCGCGATGACCGAAAGATCAGTCTGTGTGACGAGCAAAGCGAGAATAGCACCCACTCCCGCGGACGGCAGCGTGCTTAGGATGGTGAGTGGATGGATGAAACTCTCGTACAGGATGCCGAGAACGATGTAAACGGCAGTAAGGGCGAGGACGATGAGGATGGGCTCGCTTGAAAGCGAATCTTTGAAGGCAGCCGCGGTTCCCTGAAAGCCGCCGGCGATGGAAGCGGGCAGGCCAACCTGGTTGCGGGCGCGGTCGATAGCAGCGGTGGCCTCCGAAAGCGAGATTGCGGGTGCCAGATTAAACGAAAGCGTGGCCGCGGGCGACAGGCCCTGGTGGTTGACCTGCAGCGGTATGCGCTGGAGCTCAAAGTGACTGATAGCGGAGAGCGGAATCTGCGCGCCGGTGCTGGCTTTTACATAAACAGTTTTCAGCGCATCGGGCGACTGCTGGAACTGCGGCGCGACCTCAAGCACAACGTGGTATTGGTTCAGCGTGGTGTAGGTGGTGGATACCTGTCGCTGGCCGAAAGCAGTAGAGAGTGTGTTGTCGATAGCGAGCGACGTGACACCGAGGCGTGAGGCGGTATCGCGGTCGATCACAAGTTGAGTGCGCAGACCCTGATCCTGCTGATCGGTGGCAACGTCGCGCAACTCTGGTTGCTGTTGCATGGCGGCAAGCATCAGCGGGGCGTAGTGGTTCAAGTCCGTGATCGAGTCGCTGGTCAGGGTGTATTGATATTGCGTGGCCGTGCCACGACCGCCGATGTTGAGCTCCTGCGAGGACTGCAGGTAAGTAATGACGCCGGGGATGGAACTCAGTTTTGGGCGCAACCGTGCAATGACCTGGTCGGCGGTTTCACCGTGGCGCTGCTCTAACGATTTGAGAAAGATAAACATGTTGCCGGAGTTGCTGGCGCCGCCGCCCGGACCGCCACCGCCAACAGAGCTTAGAGCGTTGAGCACGCCGGGATCGGACTTGACGATCTCCGTCATCTGCTGAACCTTCAGCTTCATAGCGTCAAAGCTCACATCCTGCTGCCCCTGAATGCGACCGCCCAAACGGCCCGTGTCCTGCTGCGGAAAGAAGCCCTTCGGCACAAGAATAAACAGATAGATGTTGAGGATAAAAGTTGCGATGGTAAGCAGCAGGACCGCTGTCTGGTGGCGCAGCACCCAGCGCAGGCCGCGCTCATATTCCCCGAGGATAAAGTCGAACATGCGTTCGGTGGCGCGGTATACGCGACCATGCTTCCGGGCTGAGTGCGGTTCAAGGAAGCGCGCTGAAAGCATGGGCGTGGTGGTCAGTGAAACGACCAGCGAAACGAGGATGGCGACAGAAAGTGTGATGGCAAACTCGCGGAACAGGCGGCCCACAATACCACCCATGAGCAGGATGGGGATGAAAACCGCGATGAGCGAGATGGACATCGACAGCACCGTGAAACCAATCTCGCGGGAACCGACCATGGCCGCTTCGTAGGGGGTCAGGCCGTCTTCCAGATGACGAGAGATGTTCTCGATCACGACGATGGCGTCGTCAACCACGAAACCCGTGCTGATGGTCAGCGCCATCAGCGAAAGGTTGTCGAGCGTATAGCCGAGCAGGTACATGACACCGAAGGTGCCAAGCAAGGAAAGCGGAACCGAGACGGAGGGGATCAACGTCGAGCGCACTTCGCGCAGGAAGAAGAAGACAACCAGGATGACAAGGCCGACAGTAATCAGCAGGGTACGCGTGATGTCTTTGACAGAGGCGCGGATGGTGGCCGTGCGGTCAAGCGCGACCTGCAGCTTGATGCTGGGTGGGATGCTGGCCTGCAGCGTTGGAAGCTGCTTGAGCACGTTGTCGACTGTCGCGATAATGTTGGAGCCAGGCGACTTGAAGACAATGATCAGGATGGATGGCTTGCCGTTGAACATGCCGAAAGTGTGAATGTCTTCGACCGAGTCGATGACCGACGCAACATCACCCAGGCGAACGATACCTGCGGCGTTTGTGCTGGTGGTAGCTACGTTGGAGACGTTTGGGTTAAGCGCGGCAGACTGATAGCCGGTGCCGCTGTTCTGGTTGGCGGTACTAAGAGCCGTTGACGTCGAGGTTGTCGCCGTAGATGTGCCCGTGGTGGCGCTTGAAACGTTTGATTGCAGGCCATTGGCAGCCTGGGCATTCGACACAGGACCCCGGCTGGTAGCAATGACAAGGGGCCGGTAGGCGTCTGCGCCAAAAAGCTGGTCGGAGGTATCGATCGCCCAACGGCGCTTTTCGCCGTTCAGGTAGCCTGTCGGCGAAAGAACGTTGAAGGTCTGAGCGGCGGCCTGGACGGCGTTGAGTGAAAGGTTGTAGCTGGTGAGCTGGTTGGGATTGGCCTCGATGCGGACGCCAGGCTTGCTGCTGCCGCCGACAAAGGTCTGCCCAACGCCGGCGACAGAGGCGAGCTTCTGGGCCAGAATACTGTCCGCGGCGTCGTAAATCTGGGGAACCGTGAGGGAGTCTGAGGTGAGCGCAAAAATCAGAATGGGCGCGTCTGCCGGATTGATTTTGCGGTAGGTGGGGTTGCTTGGCAGATTCGCGGGAAGCTGTGCGCGGGCAGCGGAGATGGCAGCCTGCACATCGCGGGCAGCACCGTTGATGTCACGCGTGAGGTCGAACTGCATGGTGATGGAGACTGACCCCTGCTGGGAGCTGGAGGTCATCTGGTTGATGCCGGCAATGCGGCTGAACTGGCGCTCCAGCGGTGTGGCAACGGAACTCGCCATGGTCTCTGGATCTGCGCCCGGCAACGAGGCACCGACTGAAATGACAGGAAACTCAACCTCTGGAAGGGAGGCGACGGGAAGTAATTTGTAAGCGACTGCACCGGCAAGAAGAATGGCAATGGAGAGCAGGAACGTGGCGACAGGACGGCGGATGAACGGTGCGGAGAAGTGGATGTTGCCGATCGGCTCGGACGCTTCCTCCAACTCCTGGTTGCGGCTCTCGTCAGACGCGGAGGCGCGATCGCGTGGTGCGGAGTCGCCGGCGCGGGTGTCAGGACCGCTGTCGTGCGCGAGCGCGTTCAGCTTCGTGGCGTCACCGGGTCTTGCGTGATCGCTGGGAGAACGGTCGCCGGGTTGGAATTCGTGGTCCATGCTCTCTAGTCGCCGGCAGCGAAGTGGGGTTGCTGTTCGTGAGCATGTTGCTGAAACTCGCGGTCGGCCTCTTCTGTGCCGAAGTACCGGCGGCCGATGCGGTCAAAGAAGAGATAGACAACGGGTGTGGTGAACAGGGTAAGAACCTGGGACACGATCAGCCCCCCAACGATTGTGATGCCAAGGGGGCGGCGAAGCTCCGACCCTGTGCCGGAGCCGAGCGCCAGCGGAACTCCACCGAGCAGGGCGGCCATGGTGGTCATCATAATGGGCCGAAAACGCAGCAGGCAGGCCTGGTAGATTGCTTCTTCTGGGGATTTGCCCTGCTCTCGTTCTGCCTCAAGGGCAAAATCGATCATCATGATGGCGTTCTTTTTCACGATGCCGATCAGCAGGATGATGCCGATAAGCGCGATGACCGAAAGATTGCTGCCGGTAATCATCAACGCAAGGATGGCACCGACGCCTGCGGACGGCAGGGTGCTCAGAATGGTGATGGGGTGGATGTAGCTCTCATACAGCACACCTAAAACGATGTACACGGTGATGAGGGCAGCGAGGATGAGGATGGCCTGATTGTCGAGCGACGCTTCGAAGGAAGCGGCAGTACCCTCAAACTGGGCATTCACACTCAGGGGAACGTTGAGCTGCTTGACGGCAGCATTGACAGCCTTCACCGCATCACCAATGGAAGAACCGGGCGCAAGATTGAACGAAAGATTAACCGATGGAAACTGGCCCTGGTGGGAGATGGCCAGGGTGGTGGCCTTCTGCTCAAAATGCGTAAAGGTGCTGAGCGGGACCTGGGTGCCGTTCGAACTTTTTACGTAGATATTGTCCAGTGCAGAAGGGTTGCGCTGGAACTTGGGCGAGACTTCCAGGATGACGTGGTACTGATTCTGCTGGGTGAACATTGTGGACACCTGGCGCTGGCCGAAGGCGTCGTACAGGGTATCGTCGATGTTCTGCGGTGTGATGCCGAGCCGTGAGGCCGTGTTCCGGTCGATCACCAAAGAGGCTTGCAGGCCGTCTGTCGTCTGGTCAGTGGCAACGTCGGTGAGCTGGGGCAGGGTACGGAACTTGCGAAGCAGGGTGTCGGACCACTGAATCAGCTCCGCCTGCGACGCATCTTCCACAGAGAACTGATATTGGGTACGCGCTGTCCGGTTTTCAACCGTCAGGTCCTGCAGCGGTTGCAGGTAGGCCTGAATGCCTTCCACCTGATTGAGCTTGGGCTGCAGGCGACGAATGACGCCCTCGGCATCGGTCTCGCGCTCTTCCTTGTCCTTCAGGTTGATCTGTATACGACCGGAGTTGAGGGTGGTATTCGTCGCGTCGATCCCGATAAAGGAGCTGAGCGACTCCACATCGGGGTCTTCCAGAATTTTCTCCGCAAGTGCGGTCTGCTTCTGCGCCATGGCACCAAAGCTGGTGTCCTGCGCTGTGTCGGTAATGGCAAGCAGAACGCCCGTGTCCTGCACGGGGAAGAAGCCCTTTGGAACGACCATGTACAAAAATACAGTGAGTACGAAGGTGGCCAGCGTTACCAGAAGCGTCGCCGTCTGGTGGCGAAGGACAAATCTGACTCCGGTGGCATAGCGAGCGATGACCCACTCGAAGAACTCTTCAGACTTCTTGTAGAGCTTGCCCTTCTGGTCGGCGGTGGTGTGCTTCAGCAGCTTGGCCGCCATCATGGGCGTGAGCGTAAGCGAGACCACAGCGGAAACAAGAATGGTGACGGACAGCGTGACCGCGAACTCGCGAAAAAGACGGCCGACGATATCGCCCATGAAGAGCAGCGGAATCAGCACCGCGATGAGGGAGATCGTAAGGGAGAGAATGGTAAAGCCGATTTGCTCGGAGCCCATCAGGGCGGCATCAAGCGGGCTATGGCCTTCCTCGAGGTAACGATCGATGTTCTCGACCATAACGATGGCATCGTCCACCACAAAGCCGGTCGAGATTGTAAGTGCCATCAGGGACAAGTTATCCAGCGAATACCCCAGCATGTACATGACGCCGAAGGTCCCGACAATGGACAGGGGCACGGCGACAGACGGAATGATGGTCGCTCGCCAGGACCGCAGGAACAGAAAGATCACAAGGATGACGAGGCCGATGGTGAGAAGCAGCTCAAACTCGACGTCTTTGACGGAAGCACGAATGGTGTTGGTGCGATCTGTAAGTACCTGCAGTTTCACCGATGCTGGCAGCGTTGCCTGCAGCCGTGGAAGGATCGCCTGAATGCGGTCCACAACACCGATGATGTTAGCGCCGGGCTGACGCTGAATATTGACGATGACAGCGGGGTGAACTTCCGCGGCATCCCCATTCTCCGGCGCGCGCCCCATCCAGGCGGCCTGAAATTCGTTCTCGGCTGCATCAACGGAGTTGGCGATGTCGCGCAGAAAGACAGGTGAACCGTTCTTGTAAGCAATGATCACATCGTTGTAGCCTGCGGCAGTCAGGATCTGGTCATTGGCACCAATCGTGTAGGACTGGTGCGCGCCGTTCAGATTGCCTTTCGCCTGATCCACGTTGGCAGAGGCCAGGGCGGTGCGGACATCCTCAAGCGAAAGGCCGTAACCGGCCAGGGCTGTTGGGTTGGCCTGGATACGCACACCCGGTTTCTGGCCACCTGCAATGGACACGAGACCGACGCCGGACAGTTGCGAGATCTTCTGCGCAAGCACAGTGTCGGCAAGGTCCTCAACCTTGGTGAGTTCGAGCGTGTCGCTCGTAAGAGCAAGCGTCAGGATAGGCGCGTCAGCCGGATTGACCTTGTTGTAAATGGGCGGGTTGGGCAGATCTTTCGGCAGATAGCTGTTCGCCGCATTGATGGCTGCCTGCACATCCTGCTGAGCCACATCGATGGACTCAGAAAGCGAGAACTGCAGCGTGATGATGCTGCCGCCTCCGGAGGAGGTCGATGTCATCTCCGTCAGTCCAGGAATTTGGCCGAACTGGCGCTCGAGCGGACCTGTAACGGCGGAGCTCATCACATCGGGCGAAGCGCCGGGATAAAAGGTCTGGACCTGGATGGTCGGGTAATCCACCTGTGGCAAGGCAGAAACGGGCAGCTGAAAATATGCGACCGTGCCGGCCAGCAGGATCGCCACCATCAGCAGTGCAGTAGCGACCGGGCGAAGAATAAATGGGCGAGATGGGCTCATGGTAGCTGCTTCACTGCTGAGATGCCGGTGGCGTTTTGTGTGTGGGCGGCCCGTCGCGGTCCCCATCCTTGCCGTTGTTGAAGCTGGAACCGGGGTGCCGCGTACTACGCGTGGCGGTGGTATCCCGAGGATTAGGCGGGGTGCCGGCGGCTGCATTGCCGATAGGGGCACTATTATCTACAACGGCCGCTGGACGGGGCAGAACCTTGCTGCCGTCCTTCAGCTTTTCTTCGCCATCCGTCACCACACGCTCGCCCGGCTGAACACCGCTATGAATCACAACGACGTTGCCCTGGGTGAGGTCAATCATGATCGGTCGCGTATGTACCGGGTAACTGGTCTGGCGTGAACCGGCGCCACTGCCTGCACCACCACCGCGGCCGGATCCCCCCGCAGTCGTACCCGCGGCCGTGCCGGTCCCCGTTGTGGGTGTAGTGCCTGTGCTGCCGGTCGGCGTGCCGGTGTTGTCGGCCACAGGCGGGTTACCCTGGCTGTTTACAGCAGCTGACTTGCCCCCGACAGGTGCCGCCGGAGCAATGGGATGCTGCATATCGATAACGTAGACATACGAGCCCGAAGAGCCAGTCTGGACGGCTGCAGCAGGGATCGTGACGGCGTTGGTGCGGTTTTCAAGAACCAAACGAATATTGACGAACTGGTTGGGAAACAGAGCTCCATCTACGTTGTTAAATACAGCCTTGAGCTTGGCTGTGCCCGTGGTCGTATCAATCTGGTTGTCTACGGTGAGCAGGGCACCCGTGGCGAGCTTGTGGGTATTGGCACGGTCCCATGCCTCGGCCAGCAACTGATGGCCGCCGCGCATCTTTTCAAAGACGGCGGGCAGCTGATCCTCTGGCAAGGTAAAGATGACGGCGATGGGCTCTACCTGTGTAATGACGACGAGCCCGGTGGTGCTGCTGGCCTGAACCACATTACCTATATCCACCTGGCGTAGACCAACAATGCCATTGATGGGCGAGGTGATACGGGTATACGCGACGTTCACGCGGGCGGCCTGAATGGCTGCGCGGTCTGCCTCGAGCGTTCCAGTAGCCTGACCGGCTGTGGACTCCTGCGCCTGCGCCTGTTCGCGGCTGACGACGCCGGCGGAATAGAGCTGGTTGTAGCGCTGCTGCTGGGCGGTGGCGTTGGCAGCATTGGCCTGGTCGCGTGTCAGGTTGCCCTGTGCCTGGGCCAGCGCAGCCTGGTAGGGGCGGGGGTCAATCTCAAGAAGCAGCTGACCCTGGCTCACACGCTGGCCTTCGCGGAAATTGACCCCAACAATCTGGCCATCGACGCGG
Source organism: Acidobacteriaceae bacterium (assembly GCA_903642225.1). Taxonomy (GTDB): domain Bacteria; phylum Acidobacteriota; class Terriglobia; order Terriglobales; family Acidobacteriaceae; genus Terriglobus. The sequence continues at coordinate 67,539 of CAHJWI010000015.1, forward strand.
CTTTTGAGGGTGACTGTGTTGTAAGCCGTAACCGTGCCGAGGGCCTGAAGAAAGATAGGCACGGCACGCTGCTGGACCGTATCGAACGCGACAGGGACGGGCCGGTTGGCAGCGGCGGCAGCACCCTGTGCCTGCTTCTGGTCTTCCTTCTTGTTGGTGCGAATGCGGTAGACCACAAACGCAACGACAAGGAGCAAAACGAGCAGAACAAGGCCGATACGAAGCCAGGAGGACTTCTTTTCAGGCGGGGGTGCCACTGCACCACCGGGGTGCTGCGACGCATCGTCAGGCAGGCCAGTGGAGGCGGGTGAAGCATGTTCAGGAAGAGCGTGGACCTCGTGCGAGGCAGGGTGATCGTGGTGCTCGCTCGTTACTGGCGATGACATGTCTTCAGGAAGCCTTCTGGAAATAAATGGACTGAGCGGCGAACCGGTTCATGGGTCACGCCACCTTCAACACTAATAGATGTACGTTTAAGCCGGCAGAGAGTTTCCCGGAGAGAAAGGATTCGTCGAGGTGAATCGTAGTGGTTGATTTGTGGTGGCATCGCGCTCCTTATAATCCGAAGGACGGGCATACACCGCGCGACAGAAACTATGGCTGAACTGTGGATGAACGAAACGCTGAGCGCTGGGCCGGTGGAAGGCCCTCCGATTCCGCTATGCGTGGACCTGGACGGCACACTGGTGAAGAGCGACACTCTGCTTGACGCAGTGTTGCTGCTGGCACGGCAACAGCCCATGACGCCGTTGCGCTGGCCGGAATGGGTGCGCAAGGGCCGGGCAGGCTTTAAGCGGGAGATTACCGACCGGGCCGTGGTGGACGTGGAACACCTGCCTTACAACCGGCCGCTGCTGGAGTATTTGCGCGAGCAGCATGCGCGCGGGCGGGAGATCTACCTGGCCACGGCCGCAGACATTGCGTTCGCCAAGCAGGTGGCTGCGCATGTGGGCCTGTTTACCGGCGTGCTGGCCAGCGACGGCACGCACAACCTCGCCGGGAAAAATAAGCTGGCAGCCTTCCAGGCGCGGTTTCCCCAGGGGTTCAGCTACATCGGCAATGCCATTCCCGACCGGACCCTGCTGCAGGCAAGTCACGAGCCGATGGTGGCCAATCCGCACGGCAAGCTGAAGGCGGCAATGCGGCAGGATGCGGTGGTACCGCACCGGGAGTTCCTGGATCGCCGTAGCCCGCTGCGGTCGTTTCTGAAGGCAATCCGTGTCCACCAGTGGGCAAAGAATACCCTCGTGTTTCTGCCGGTGCTGCTGGCACACCAGCGAACAGCCAATGTGTTTGCGGCGGCGGTTGTCGCCTTCTTCTCACTGTCGTTTTGCGCGAGCGCAACCTACATCATCAATGACCTGCTGGACCTTGAGGCAGACCGGCGGCACCCAAGGAAGCGCCACCGGCCGTTCGCAGCGGGAGATCTGTCACCCATTACTGGTGTGGGTGTGGTGGCGTTGTTTTTTGCCATAGCCATTGGGCTGGCCGTCGCGTTGCCACATATTTTTGCGTCCATGCGCGGTTTGGACGGTGTGCACGAGGTAATGGCTCGGCCATACCGCTTCCTGGAGTGGTTGCTGCTGTATACGGTCACCACGCTGGCATACTCCTTCTACCTGAAGCGGCGTGCGCTGGTGGATGTTCTGGTCCTGAGCGGCCTATACACGGTGCGGATCCTGGCGGGAAGCGCAGCGACGGAGATCGCCGTATCGGCCTGGCTGGCGGCGTTCTCCATCTTCTTCTTCCTGTCGCTCGCATTTGTAAAACGCTTCGCCGAACTGGAGCTAATGGTAAAAAGCGGCAGATCCAAAGCGAGCGGTCGCGGCTATGGCACCGACGACATGGAGCAACTGCGCAGCTTTGGAACAAGTAGCGCGTTTGCCAGCGTCGTCATTCTAACCATGTACATCAGCGGTCTGGCCGAGGTGCTTTACCGGCATCATGCGCGGCTATGGCTCTTGGTGCCGGTGCTGCTTCTGTGGCTGTGCCGGGTATGGCTGCTGGCGAGTCGGGGCCTGCTGCACGAAGACCCGGTAGTGTACGCCATTACAGACCGAACAAGCTGGCTGCTTGGCGCCACCAGCGTGGCCATCGTGTGGTGGGCGCTCTAGCGATCAACGTAGACTACAAGGACGCATGAGCTACGAACTACCCAGCAACATTGACTTTTCCTCGCCCGAGTCCGTGAGCAAAGCATTGGCCGATTTGCAGGCCGCTTTTGCCGATGAGGTTCAGGCCGCGCACTCTGCAGACGCGCGCGAGCACTTTCGTGTCCGCTGGTTTGGCGACAAGGCCGGGTTGGTGAACCGTGGTGCGGGTGCTTGGATCAAGGCGATCCCCTCTGCGGAGAAGCGCGAATTCGGGGCAAAGTTCAATGCGGTGAAGGTCCGGCTCACTGAAGAATTTCAGGCTGCAGGTGCTGCCAGGAGCAGCGCGACGATGGCTGCATCACTCGACCTGACACTGCCGGGAACGCGGCGCGGGGTCGGCGTAGAGCACCCGCTGACGCGGACGATGCGCGAGATGGTTGCCGTCTTCGCAGCGCTGGGGTATTCCGTCGCCCTTGGGCCAGAGGTGGAGACGGATTTCTTTAACTTCGAAGCGCTGAATTTTCCGCCGAACCATCCGGCGCGGGATACGCAGGACACGCTGGTCATCGCGGACCAGAGCAGCAGGCCGTCGCGCGAGCGATTGCTGATGCGGACGCACACATCCCCGGTGCAGATTCGCAGCATGATTGCAGGGCCGCCCCCACTGCGGTTGGTAATTCCAGGCAAGGTACATAGGAACGACGAGAGCGACGCAACGCACTCACCGATCTTTCACCAGGTGGAAGGGCTATGCGTGGATCGCGGAATTACGTTCAGCGACCTGAAAGGCACGCTGGATCACGCGATGAAGGCCTTCTTCGGGTCGAGTGTCAAGACACGGTTTTTCCCGTCGTTCTTCCCGTTTACAGAGCCGAGCGCGGACGTGCAGATCAGCTGCCCGTTTTGCGGCGGCGCGGGCTGCCGCAAGTGCAAGCACAGCGGGTGGATCGAACTGCTTGGGTGCGGCATGGTCGATCCGGCGGTCTTCGCGGCAGTGGATGCTCGGCGCGTAGAAAATGGGTTGGAGCCCGCGTACGACGTATCCGGCATAAGCGGCTTTGCATTCGGCATGGGTGTCGAGAGAATCGCGATGATGAAGTATGGCGTCGGCGATATAGGACAGTTCTATTCCGGCGACATGCGGTTCTTACAGCAGTTTGCTTAACAAGGGAGATTTGAGTCTGTTGCTGACTGGCTAACTCGCCGGCCATCTGACTCGCTGTTTCGTTATGAATATTCTGAGTAAGTGGTTGCGCGAGTACTTGCCCGCGCTGGATGTGGATGATCGGCAGTTAGCCGAGGACCTGACGCTGCGCGGGATTGCAGTGGAGGGTGTGCACGAACTCCCCGACGGTGGACACCTGTTCGAGATGGACATCACCACCAATCGCGTGGATGCTATGAATCACTACGGCGTCGCACGGGAGGCAGCGGCGATATATGGACTACCACTGCTGACGCTTGAAGATTGGCGGGTGGCGAACGTGGAGGCCGGTCCGGTGCCGGTTCCTGATGATGATCTCAGCGTAGGGGAATACTCCCTGCCGCGTGGGCATACGCTGAGCGGACTTTCGGATGCGAACAAGAAGGTTGCGCCTTCGCAGGCCGACGCTGCCGGACACTCAGTCCGGATTGAGGCGGAGGACTTATGCGGTCGCTTTACGGCGCGGGTAGTACGCAGCGTCACTGTTGAGGCCTCGACGGGGCTGGTTGCAGAGCGGTTCGCGGCCCTTGGCCAGAAGTCGATCTCGAACGCTGTGGATGCGACGAACTACAACTGGATGGCGATGGGACACCCGACGCATGTCTTCGACCTGGACACGCTCCAAGGTGGCATTGTGGTGCGACGTGCACACGCGGGAGAGATGCTGCGGCTGCTGGACGGAAGCACCAAGTTGTTGACAATAGACGACTTAGTTATCGCGGACGAGCGCAAAGCTCTGGGCTTGGCAGGCATTATGGGCGGATGGGATTCCCGCGTAACAGAGGCGACAAAGAACATTCTGGTGGAGGCGGCGTGGTTTTCACCCACGGCAATTCGGGCTAGTTCCCGGCGCCATGGGCTACATACCGACGCGTCGCACCGGTATGAGCGGGGGGCCGATTTGGGTGCTTGTGCGTCGGCGAACCAACTAGTGACGCGGGCATTGGAAGTCAGCTGCGGTGGTGTAGCGGATGCCGCATTCACGGATGTCACGGTCGCGGCGTGGGAAAAGAAGACGAGGCAGAGGCCCAGGGTTACTCTTCGGGTGAGGTATACACAGGAGTTTTTAGGGACCACCATCGAGATTGGCGAAAGCGGTAACGTGTTGCCGGAGGACAAGATAGAGCAATATCTTGAAGCGCTTGGTTGCCATTTGCGCCCAAGTGTTGATGGTGCGAGGTTTGAGGTCAATTTGCCGAGTTGGCGGCTCGATTTGGAGCGCGAAATCGACCTGGTCGAGGAGATCGCGCGGGTGTACGGGTACAACCGGTTTGCGGACACGCTGCCGAGCTTTAGCGGAGGCGTGACTGCCCTGCCCTTTGCGGCTGCAGACGCAAAGGTGCGGGAGGTGCTGCTGGCGCTGGGATACACGGAGGCGCTGGGCAGCACGTTTGCGGGCGAGGCGGATAGTGCGTTGTTCGCGCAAAAGGCTGCCGTAGCGATGGGCAATCCGCTAAGTGCAGAGGCGGGGGTGCTGCGGCCATCGCTCTTGCCGGGCGTGGTGGGGATGGTAGAGCAGAACAGTGCGCGCGATGTGCGGGAGGTGCGGCTGTTCGAGGTCGGCAATGTGTTTTCGGGGTCGACGGAGACGGTGGCGGAGGAGCCTTCGCTGGCGTTGGCGGCGTTTGGCGGTGGGGTAAAGACGCGGACGATCGCTGCCGCGGATGCGCTGTTCTTTGAGGTGAAGGGTGCGGTGGAGGAGGTGCTGGGGAGGTTTGTGACGCCGGCGCTCCTGTGGAGCGGTGCAGACCTGCCGGCGTGGGTGGAGCCTGGACGCGGAGCGCGGGTGTCTGCCGGTGGAGTGGTGCTGGCGGTGGTTGGCGAATTGAGTATCGCGGAGCGCGAAGAGCGCAAGCTTCGTGAGGATGCCGTATTTGCGGAGGTCTACCTGCCAGCGCTGTTTGCGTGTCCGCTGCAACAGCCGAGTGCGGTGGAGCCGTCCAGATTTCAGGCAGTGGAGCGGGACCTGTCTTTCCTGTTCAGCGATGCGGTTCGATGGGCGGACGTGGTGGCGGCCGTTCGAGGACTGGGCATCGCGGAGATGATCTCGCTGGAGCCGGTGGAGATTTATCGTGACGCGAAGGGCAAGAGTGTAGCGGCTGGCGAGTACTCGCTGTTGTTCCGGATGGTATTTCAGTCGGGCGAGCGGACGCTGACGGAGCAGGAACTGGGCGGGTGGCAGGAGTCGGTGGTTGGGGCGCTGACGGGGATCGGTGGGCGGCACAGGGCTCCGGAGGCGGCGTAGGAGGCGATCTTCGATCGACGGAGCGCTTTGCGCTGACCCCACCCTTTCGCGTCTGGCAGTGGTGTGAATTGTGAGGGCTGTGGGCTCGAAAGATGGGGCACCCACGGCCATGTGCCCGCTGCTGTGTACACGCTGCCGTGTACACACAACTGTGTTCTGCGGCTGTACAGCTGCTGCTAAGGTCACGCGCGGCCGGGGATCGGCTGTGTGTCTGCGTGACACTTCTTTGGTGGGAGTTGCGGCATCCTAAGGCTTATGTTGCAGAAGAGATTGCTGAACACGCCGCTGGATCAACCGTTGACGACTGAGATTCTTGTGAATGGGCGGATTGTTGCCGCTGCGCCTGGCGAGCTACTGATCGAGGTGATGAACCGCGCCGCAGCGGAGGCGAACAGCACGCTGCGCGAGGCTGGTGACCACGTGGAGGACCGGGCGATGTCTCCGGGGGAGCGACGCGCGGCGCAGTTCGACTCGAGCTTGACGAAGTCGAAGTACTCGTCGCCGGAGGAGTTTCCGGCGTTCTCGCCGGACAGCGCGGTGGCGAGCGGAAACGGGCACTACGAGAGTGTGCCGCAGTTGTGCTACCACCAGCAGCTTGGGCCGATCCAGACGTGCGACACGTGCATGGTGGAGGTGGACGGGCAGCTGGTGCGGGCGTGTGCGACGGAGGTGGTGCCGGGCATGCGGGTGACGTCAGAGAGCCAGCGGGCGGACATGGCGCGGCGCGAGGCGATGGATCGGGTGCTGCAGAACCACGACCTGTACTGCACGGTGTGCGACAACAGCAATGGCAACTGCACGGTGCATAACGCGGTTGGCGAGATGAATGTGAAGCACCAGGTGCGGCCGTACCAGCACAAGCCGTATCCGCAGGATCACTCGAATCCGTTCTACAGGTATGACCCGGACCAGTGCATCCTGTGCGGGCGGTGCGTTGAAGCGTGCCAGGACGTGCAGGTGAACGAGACGCTGACGATCGACTGGACGAGCAGGCATCCGCGAGTGTTGTGGGATGGTGGGGAGCAGATTGCGGGGTCGAGTTGCGTGAGTTGCGGGCACTGCATAACCGTGTGTCCATGCAATGCGTTGATGGAGAAGAGCATGCTTGGCAAGACCGGCTACCTGACGAACCTGCCGGGCAAGGTGCTGGACGACATGATCGAGGTGATCAAGGGCATTGAGCCGGAGCTGGGATACCCGCCGATTCTTGCGTTGAGCGACATGGAGTCGCAGATGCGCGAGGCGCGCACGAAGCGGACGAAGACGGTGTGCACGTATTGCGGCGTGGGGTGCAGCTTTGATGTGTGGACCAGGGATCGGCACATATTGAAGATCGAGCCGGAGCACGGTGCCGCAAACGGCATCAGCACGTGCGTGAAAGGCAAGTTCGGCAACGACTTCGTGAACTCGCCGACGCGGCTGCATACGCCGCTGATTCGGAAGAACGTGCCGGGACAGGGTGAGACGTACGTAGAAGCGACATGGGACGAGGCACTTACTTTAATTGCGAGTAAGTTCAAGGAAATCAAAGAGAAGTACGGGCCGGATGCGCTGGCCTTTATCGCTTCGAGTAAGTGCACAAACGAAGAGAGCTACCTGATCCAGAAGCTGGCGCGTGCGGTAGTTGGAACCAACAATATTGATAACTGCAGCCGGTACTGCCAGACGCCGGCGACGATGGGTCTGCAGCGGACAGTGAAGCTGGGCGGGGATGCCGGTTCGATTGCGGATATCGAGATGGCCGGGTGTGTGGTTATTGTGGGATCGAACACGAGCGAGAGCCACCCGGTGCTGGCGACGCGGGTAAAGCGGAGCCACAAGTTGCGCGGGCAGAAGCTGATTGTGAGTGATTTGCGGAAGCACGAGATGGCAGAGCGCGCGGACGTGTTTATGCGGCCGAATCCGGGGACAGACATGGTTTGGCTGAGTGCGGTGACAAAGTACATCTTCGACATGGGATGGGCGCACGAGGACTTTATTACTCGTTTGGTGAACAAGCGGGAAGAATATGTTGCAAGCCTGGCGACGTTCACGATGGAGTGTGCGGAGGAGGTAACAGGGATAGCCGCGGATACGCTGCGAGATGTGGCAAAGACCATCGTTGAGTCGGATGGGACGTGTGTACTGTGGGCGATGGGCGTGACGCAGCATTGTGGCGGGTCAGATACGTCGACGGCGATCAGCAACCTGCTGCTGGCGACCGGCAATTATGGGCGTCGAGGTGCGGGTGCGTATCCGCTGCGCGGACACAATAATGTGCAGGGTGCGAGCGACTTTGGGTCGATGCCGAACCTGTTGCCGGGATACCAGCTGGTGGACGATGCTGAGGCGCGCGCGAAGTTTGAGGCGGCGTGGAAGGTGAGCCTGCCGGTGACCAAGGGCAAGGATAACCACGAGATGATGGAGGCGATACAGAAGAAGGAGATCAGGTCGCTGTACATCACGGGCGAGGACACGATCACGTCGGATGGGAATGCAAACGAGGTGGAGAAGTCGTTGAGCGAGGTGGATTTTTTGATCGTTCAGGACATTACCTTTTCGGCGACGTGCGCGTATGCGGACGTGGTGTTGCCGGCGTCGCCATCGCTGGAAAAGGATGGCACATTCGTGAATACGGAACGGCGGATTCAGCGGCTGTACAAGGCGCTGGAGCCGTTGGGAGATTCGTTGCCGGACTGGGAGATTTACCAGAGCATTGCGAACCGGATGGGCGCGGGATGGACGTATGCGCACCCGGGAGAGGTGATGGCCGAGGTGGCTTCGCTTACACCGTTGTTTGCGGGTGTGACGTACGAGCGGCTGGAGGGGTACAAGACGCTGCAGTGGCCGGTGGCGGCGGACGGGACGGACTCGCCATACCTGTTCAAGGATGGGTTTCCCTTTCCGGATGGGAAGGCGAAGTTCTATCCGTTGGAGTGGATTGCGCCGAGCGAGGAGCAGGATGAGCATTTCGATTTGCATTTGAATAACGGGCGGGTGCTGGAGCATTTTGAGCAGGGGGCGATGACGGACCTGGTACCCGGAATCATAGAGATTACGCCGAGTAATTGGCTGGAGGTGTCGCCGGAGCTGGCGGAGGAGCGCGGCATGGAGAGCGGAAGCAAGGTGGAGTTGACGAGCCGGTGGGGCGTGATTCGGGCGCGGGTGCTGATTACCGATCGGGTGCAGGGGAAGCAAATGTACATGCCGATGAACAGCACGACTGAGCCGGTGAATCGGTTGACGGGCGCGCACGTGGACCGGGCAACGCATACGCCGGCGTACAAGGAGCTGTCGGTGAAGCTGCGTGTGCTGACGAAGAAGGGGCGGTCGCCTTTAACGCCGGAGAACTTTCGGAACGGGAGCCGGACGCCGCAGGAGGGTGTTGAAGTGGAGAAGAAGTGGGCGCAGGCGAGTTATTACTTGCCGGGCACGGGTCAGGGCGATCGATTGGTACAGATCAATACGGCGAAGGCTTGAAGGGGAAACTAGATGGCGAATCCGATTGCATTTACACCGAGGCCGGTCGATCCGCGGGATGGGTTACGGAAGAAGCTGGAAGCTGCACCGATGGCGCATGCCGAGGCGCTGCTGGTGGCGTACGACGTGATTCAGGCGGCGCATGATGAGGGGATTCTGGACCTGCTGCATGGCCTGGTGAAGCACAAGAACACCGTGTTCGAGCACCTGGCGGAGGGTGCGAAGCTGCAGGAGAGTGTGGACGCGCTGCGGAACGTGATCAGCCTGGGCAAGGTGCTGGGCGCGATTGATCCGGAGACGATGAGTTGTGTTGCGGCGGCGCTGAGTACGGCAAGCAACAAGAAGGCGGAGGAGCCGCTGAGCATGTGGGGGCTGTTCAAGCGGGTGAGTTCGCGTGAGGGACGGCGCGGGCTTTCGCTTGGCGTGGAGTTGCTTGTGGCGCTCGGGACGAGGCGGTTTGCGGATGCTGCGCTGCTGGATAAGACGAAGGCGCTGAAGCGGCGGTAGGGCCGCTATGTTGTGTAAAGGCTGCCCTGGACTACGGTGTGGGTGTTGCCGCCTACCCAGACCTGGCCGGTGGTGTCGCGGCTGATATAGATACGGCCCTGGCGGCCGAGGCGGGTGCCCTGGGCGGCGATGTAAGGGCCGTTGGCGATGCCGGTGGCGTAGAGCCACTGCGCGACCGAGGCGTTGAGGCTGCCGGTGACGGGGTCTTCAAGGACTGTACCGTTGTGATCGGTGAAGAAGGCGCGGAGCTCGAAGGCTGGGCCGGTTTGAGTGTGGGGGCCAACGACGCCGACTTCGATTCGACCGGGCCAGCTGCGCTGAGGGGTGAGGTCGAGGACTTGCTGGGCGGAGGCGAGGCGGATACCTAGCCAGCCGGGGCCGTTGTCGATCCATGCGGCGTCGAGGACGGCGCTGCTTTCGATGCCGAGGAAGCGGATGGCTTGATCGAGGTCTGCCGGGGTGGGTGGGCCGGAGCGGAGCAGGGGTGGCGCGGCGAAGGCGAGGCGGTTTTCGGTGCGGCGGATGGGAATGAGGCCGGCCATGCACTGCTGGACGATGTGGTCCGGGTCCTTTGGGGTGCCGCCCGCGTTGAGCCATGCGTGGCAGGTGCCGAGGGTGGGGTGTCCGGCGAAGGGGAGCTCGCGGTCGAGGGTGAAGATGCGTACGCGGTAGTCGGCTAGCGGGCTGGTGGGCGGAAGGAGGAAGGCGGTTTCTGACAGGTTGAACCACTGTGTGAGGCGAAGCATGTCTGCCGTGGGGAAGTCGTCTGCGCCTGTGATGACGGCCAGCGGGTTGCCGGAAAGCGGGGTGGAGCAGAAGACGTCGACGGTTTGGAGTTCAAGGGGCATAGGGTCCGGTTAGCCGAGGGTTTTGGTGATGTCGGGGCCGAGCAGCTGCTGGGTGTTAGGGGAGGGTTCGGCGGGGACGTTCACGGGTGCCGTATTCGGGTCGCAGAGGTGTTCGAGGCCGGTTCGGAGGAGGTCGAAGGCCTGCTGTGGTGTGTCGGCGAACTGGAAGAGGTCTTTGTCGGCGACGGCGATGGCGCCTTTTTCGGCGAGCAGGTTGAGGTTAATGACGTTTTTCCAGTAGGTGCTGCCGTAGATGACGATGGTCATCTGCTTGTCGAGCTTGTGGGTCTGGGCGAGGGTGAGAAGTTCGAACATTTCGTCGAGAGTGCCGAAGCCGCCGGGGAAGACGACGAGGGCTTTGGCCAGGTAGGCGAACCAGAACTTGCGCATGAAGAAGTAGTGGAACTCAAAGTTCAGTGCGGGTGTGATGTAGGGATTGGGGCGCTGCTCGAAGGGAAGGACGATGTTGAGGCCGATGGTCTTGCCGCCCGCCTCGTGGGCTCCGCGGTTTGCGGCTTCCATGATGCCGGGGCCGCCGCCGGAGGTGACGACGAAGCGGTGGCGGGGGCCGGGGAGGTCTTTTGCCCAGCTTGTGAGCATGTGAGCGAGGGTGCGGGCGTCTTCGTAGTAGCCCGCCATCTCCGTGGCCGTTTCGGCACGGGTGCGCTGGAGCGGCGTTGCCTCTGGCGCAGTGGCGGGTTGTTCATTGGCGGGGGCGGGTTCGGCGCTGCCGGTGTTTGCGAGGATCTGGACGGGCGAATCGAGCTGCGCTTCGCTACTGGCTTCGCTGAGGGGGTGGAAGCGTGCAGAGCCGAAGAAGACGACCGTGTCCTCTACGCGTTGTTGACGAAAGCGCGACATGGGTTCCTGATACTCCGCGAGGATGCGGAGGGCGCGGCCATCAGGGCCGGTGAGGAAGTCTGTGTTTTCGTACGCAAGGGGGGCTTTTTCGAGGATGGGTTCGGTGCTCATGCAGGGGTGATAGTACATGGTGGAGGCAGCAGCGCGAATGTACGAGTCCGCGGCTCAGGCATGGAACCGAGACCTGCGTTTCACGGGCGACAGCACTAAGCCGGTGTGTCCGCTGCGCAGGACCCATAAAGCTGTCCTGCTCCAATCGATGACAACTCTCCGTGTGCGGTAGTGCTACGAGCTGGATACGTGATCCGGTAAGGGCCGGCTACTCGTTGAGGTAGCTGTCGTACTGGGACTCGAGCACGCCGGTGTTGCGGGCCAGCTGGAGTTTGGCGGTGTTGAACTGGAAGAGTGCCTGGACGAGTTGGGATTGGGCGCCGGCGAGGGTGGACTGGGCCTGGACGACGGGAAGGGTGTCATCGATGCCGGAGCGGTAGCGCAGAAGGGCGTCGGTGACTTCCTGGCTTGCCAGGTCGACGTTGCTGGTGGCGAACTTCACGAGGTCATTTGCCGTTTGCACGTCGAGCATGGACGAGCGAATCTGCTGTTCGATGTCGGCGTGAAGACTGGTGAGCTGGGAACGGAGGCGGCTGAGCTGTGCATCGGCAACCTGGCGGTCTCCCTTGAAGCGGGCCTCTTCGAAAATAGGAAGATTGATACCGCCCTGTGCGACAAAGTTGCCGTGATAGCCGCCGAAGGTCTGGCCGATGACACCGTAGTAGCCGCCCAGGGTTGCGGCAGGCAGGTACTCGTAGGTGATGGCCTTGCGCTGGAGACGGGCGGATTCAAGCTGAGCCTGCAGGCCAAGCAGATCTTTGCGGCGGGTGTAGGCAACCTGCTTTGCGGTCTCAAGCGGCAGGGCGGCGAGTTCGTGGTAGGGCACGGGATCAATGAGGTCGAGCTGCTGGTCTGCGGCGATGCCCATGGCGCGGTTGAGCTGGATCTTGTCTTTGCCGTAGGTGTTGCGGTCCTGCGCAAGCTCCTGCTCGCGCTGCTGGCGGTCAACGGTCGTGCGCAGCAGGTCAAGGTTGGTGCCGGTTCCAGCGTCCTTGCGGGCAAGAGCCTGGCGTTCCAGTTCGCGGTCTGTGAGCAGCTGTGACTCGCCATTGCGGATGCTGGCTTGATCTGCGAGCACGCGCAGATATTGGCCGGCGACGCTCTGGACGACAGCTCCACGGTCAGACAGCGTTTGCAGGTCGACGATGCGAGCCTGCACCTTGGCGGCCCGGTAAATTTCGTAGGCAGGCAGGTTGAAGAGCTGCTGGTTGAGGTTGAGCTGGGCGTTCGTCACGTCGTATTTGACGATGGTGGAGAAGGTAGTGCCCGCGGGAAGCAGGGGCGCGACGACGGACGGGTTGAAGCCCATGGCGGCTAAATTGACTTCTTTCGTGGAGGAGTAGCCGCTGGCGCTGAGGGTGGGAATGAGTGCGTTGAACGCGTCAAGCTGCAGGCCACTGACCTGTCGGGCACTTTGCGTGTCGATGGCGAGGGTGAGGTTATGTTGCAGGCCGAGCTGGACGGCGTCGTTCAGCGAGAGTTTGAGTGGCTGCGCGGTTGCGATCGGCGTTGTTATGCCATTCTGCAGGCGGCGTGGCGAGACGGATCCAAGTGGGCCCGTGACTGTGAGGGATGGCTGACGCGGCTCAGGTTCAAAGGGCAGGTTCGGCCCGTCTGCAACGGGAGGCTGTGACGAGGAGTGTGCGGCGGTTTGGATGCGAGGGTCTGGAGGTGGGGCAGAGGGCTGAGCAGGCTGGGTATCGGGACTGGTCTGCTGGGTACCGAGACTGGTCTGCTGAAGATCGGGACTGGTCTGCTGAAGATCGGGACTGGTCTGCTGAAGATCGGGACTAGTCGGTTGTTCGGCAGAGACGAGATGTGCTGCCGAGATGGGCTGCTGGGCGGACTGCGCGTGAATCCTGCTCGGCGATACCGCCAGCATCGCGGTGAACCCGATGGAGAACGTGACACCGCGGCATATGGCCGGCGTCCTGTACTTTCTGCGACGACCGTTCCCCAACGCTTTCTGTCCTCGTTCCCTTGCCATGCTGATTGGTAATTCGATTCAGGCGGCGCACGGGTGGTTGCGAAAACTTCACAGGGCAGTATTGCGGCGGTGGGGGTATGGAGCAAGAGTCGGCGTGAGACAGCGACCTTACGCTGGGCGGTGCGTCTAGAATGGAAGCGTAGGGAGGTCCGCAGGAGCGGAGTTCCGGCAGGACTAGGAGAGATATAGGATGGACACTCGCAGTAGGGCTTTTGGGCTGGCGATGAATGCCGCTAAGTTTGGAGCGGCAGTAGCGATGTTGCTGGGTGCGGGTGCGATGCAGGCGCAAATTGCGGGAGGGCCGGACGGGACGAACAGCTTTCGAGATACGTCTGTGCTGCGTCCGCTGCCGGGGCAGAAGGTAGCCATCATCGTGTTCGAGGACATGGAGTGTCCGGCGTGTGCGGCGTCGCATCCCGTAGAGTTGCAGGCGGCTGCGCAATACCACGTGCCGATTGATCGGTACGACTTTCCGCTGCAGATGCACGTGTGGAGCCGGGATGCGGCGGTGTTTGCGCGATACCTGCAGGACAAGGTGAACCCGGCCGTAGCCGATACGTACCGGACGGACCTGTTCAAGCAACAGATTTCGATTGGCAGCAAGGATGATTTGCAGAACTTTACGCGGCGCTGGATGCAGGGGCATGGGCAAAGCATGCCGTTTGTGGTGGATCCGACGGGCGCGCTGGCGGCCAAGGTGCAGGCCGATTACAAGCTGGGTGAGCGGCTGAACGTGACGCGGACGCCGACGATTGTGGTGGTGACGCCGACAAAGTACCAGGTGATCAGCGGCAACGATAACGGGACGAGCGACGCGCAGAAGTTGTTCCCGGTGCTGGAGGCGGCGACGAAGACGAGTGCGGCTCCAGCGCATGTTGTGAGGACGGCGGCACACAAGTAGATCGCTGGTACGTGACGTGAAAAGGCCACCTTCTGTAGACAGGAGGTGGCCTTCTTCATGTTTCAAGAGACCTTGCAGCAGGGATGTGTTTACTGCGGCACGGTGGAAGCAGGCGGCGGTGTGGTGCCGGCCTTGCGTGCAGCCTTTGCGGCTTTGTCCTGCTGCTTGAGCGCCTTACGCTGGGCCTTTTCGGATTTGGCCTGCTGCTGGTTGGCCTTTTCTTCCTTTTTGAGCTGGTCCTGTTCGCTGCCGGTGGTCTGGGGGGCGGTGGTCTGAGGTGCCGTGACCTGGGTGACTTGCGCGCCTGCGTTGGTGACGGGGATTGCGATGAGACCTAGAACGAGGACTGCCGGGGCGACGAGTTTAAACATGGTGGTCACTTCCCTTCCATGAGGTTGAGATGCCGCAGGTGTGGGAAGGACGCGAGCGTTACGGGTGGCGCGGTGGAAAGGGACGGGTAGGGCCTGGACAGAATGGCTTTCTGTCCAATGCAGGGGAACGGTTGCCAGGCAGCAGGGTCTGCCCTCTGTACACGCGGAAGCGGCGCGTGTTCCGGTCGCATGAGGATGTTTCCGCGAGATCGGGTTCGGAGACACTCTGGTGGTCCGGTCGAGCTGCATCTTCTGAGTCGAACACGACTTTGTCCGATGCTGCTTAGCTGATTTGGATGAGGTCGCCGTGACTGCCGGGGGTGGGTGCGGAAGGGCGGGGCGGGTGGGGGG